>CAINTJ010000027.1 GCA_903853385.1 uncultured Gammaproteobacteria bacterium | reverse complement strand
CATTGGCCGTTTCCAGTTTGCGGGTGGTGGAAGTGATTCCCGGCAAGACCTGCATAGGCATCGAAATTCCCAATGAGAAAAAAGAGATGATTTCGCTGGGGCAGGTGCTGTCCTCACCGGAATTCGACAACGCGCGCTCACCGATCAGTCTCGCGCTTGGGCATGACATTGGTGGCAATCCGGTAGTTGTGGATCTGGCGCGCATGCCGCACTTGCTGGTGGCAGGTACCACCGGGTCCGGCAAATCTGTGGGTGTCAACGCGATGATCCTCAGCATTCTGTTCAAATCCACACCGCAGCATGTGCGCATGCTCATGATTGATCCAAAAATGCTCGAGCTTTCCATCTATGAAGGCATACCGCATTTGCTGACGCCAGTGATTACCGACATGAAAGATGCCGCCAATGGCTTGCGCTGGTGTGTGGCTGAAATGGAGCGTCGCTATAAACTGATGTCGGCACTGGGTGTGCGCAACCTGGCGGGTTACAACAAGAAAGTGGCGGATGCCATCAAGGCTGGCGAACCCATCGTCGATCCGCTGTGGAAACCGGATCCGCTGCTGGCGCCAGAGGAACAGACGCCCGAGGGTTTGGCCGAGTTGCCGGTGATCGTGGTGATCGTCGATGAGCTGGCCGACATGATGATGGTGGTGGGCAAAAAGGTGGAGGAACTGATTGCACGCATTGCGCAAAAAGCCAGGGCCGCCGGCATCCATCTGATTCTGGCTACCCAACGTCCCTCGGTGGACGTACTCACCGGTCTGATCAAGGCCAATATCCCGACGCGTTTGTCATTCATGGTGCAGTCGAAAATAGATTCACGCACGATTCTGGGCGAGGGTGGTGCCGAGCAGTTGCTGGGAAATGGCGACATGCTGTTTCTGCCGCCGGGCGGTGGCGTGGCCCAGCGTGTGCATGGTGCCTTTGTGGCCGACGAAGAAGTACATCGGGTAGTGGCCGACTGGAAAGCCAGGGGCTCGCCCAACTACATTGATGCCATTACATCTGATTCAGCCGGTGCCGGTGTGCCAGGTCTCGGCTTCGAGGGTGAAGAGGGTGAGACCAATGCCGAGATGGATGATCAGATGTATGATCAGGCCGTGCGGTTTGTGTGTGAATCGCGCAAAGCTTCCATCTCATCCGTGCAACGCAAATTCCGTATCGGTTACAACCGTGCTGCCAGGTTGATTGAAGCCATGGAAATGGCGGGCGTAGTGTCAGCCATGAGCAGTAACGGCAACCGGGAAGTATTGGCACCCCCGCTGTCATAATCCTGCACTGCACTTCCCATTTGTTATTGAGGCAATACTGTTTGAGAACTGCAATGTTACGACGCAAGCTGGTCAGTCTGTGGCAGACGGGCAGCGCTGGGCCACGGGCAATGTTCACGCTGGCTTGTATGCTGGCAAGTATTGCGGTTGATGCGCAAACTCCAACAACGGTGAATGCTCCAGTGGTAACCAGTGCCGAGGAATATGCGTTGCACCAGTTGGTCGCCGTGCTGCAGCAGACCAGGACTTTGCAAGCCACTGTCGAGCAACTGCTGATGGACCAGGAAGGGCGCGAATTGCAGGAAACCCGTGCCAGACTGACCATGCAGAAACCAGACAATTTCCGCTGGGAAATCCTGCAACCGTACCCAGAGTTGCAGGTGACTGATGGTCATACCATCTGGCGCTATGAACCGGATCTGGAACAGGTCACCATCGAAACATTCAACAGCAAACTGGAGCGCACACCGGTAATGTTGCTGAATGGCACTGAGCAAACAATTGGTAAAAGTTACAAAGTCAGTGCTACCAAGCTCGCCGACGGAGTACGCCAGCAGTTTGTATTGCAGCCCAAACAGCCAGACAGCTTGTTTGTTACCCTCACGCTCACTTTCAATGGTGCTGTGCTGGAAGAGATGCATTTTGAAGACAGCCTTGGTCAAAAGACCAGCCTGGCCTTCAAGATGGATCAACGCAATCAACCGCTTGATTCAGCCCTGTTTCACTTTACACCGCCGCAAGGAGTGGAAGTGATCAACAACACACACAATTGATCCGGCCGTCCCATGACTTTGCCTTTGTTTGAACAGACCCGGGGATATCAGCCATTGGCTGCGCGCATGCGGCCACTGGAAATTGCTACCTATGCAGGACAGGATCATATACTGGCACCGGGCAAGCCGCTGTATGAAGCAATTATCCATGGTCAGCCGCATTCGATGATTCTGTGGGGGCCGCCCGGGACGGGCAAAACCACTCTGGCGCGTATTGTGGCGGCCAGTGCCAACGCCCATCTCGAATCATTGTCCGCCGTGTTGTCGGGGGTAAAAGAAATACGGGCTGCCATCGAGCGGGCCCAGAACCAGCGCTCGGCGCATGGTCGCAATACCGTGTTGTTTGTCGATGAAGTGCATCGCTTCAACAAATCACAGCAGGATGCGTTTCTTCCACATATTGAAGATGGCACTGTCATTTTCATTGGCGCCACTACCGAAAATCCATCGTTTGAACTGAACTCGGCCTTGCTGTCACGCGCCAGGGTTTATGTTTTGAAAAGTCTCGATCAAGCAGCGTTATTGCATGTGCTTGAGCTGGCACTGTCGGACAAAGCCAACGGTTTCGGTGCAAGGAATATCGTGCTGACAGTTCAACAGAAACAGCAATTGGCGCTGGCAGCCGATGGTGATGCGCGTCGGCTGCTCAATCTGATTGAACTGGCTGCTGACATGCTGGAACCCGCTGCGGATGGGGTGGAGCTGCTCAGCGACACTACCTTGCAGCAATTGTTGCAAGGCAGTGTACGTCGTTTCGACAAAGGCGGTGATGTGTTTCACGAACAGATTTCAGTGTTGCACAAGGCGGTGCGCGGTTCTGCACCGGATGCAGCACTGTATTGGCTGTGTCGTATGCTTGATGGCGGCTGTGATCCCCTCTATGTGGCGCGGCGCATGGTGCGCATGGCCAGTGAAGACATTGGCAATGCTGATCCGCGTGCGTTGCAACTGACGCTCAATGCCTGGGATGTGCAGCAACGTCTGGGCAGTCCGGAAGGAGAGCTGGCGCTGGCGCAGGCTGTGCTTTATCTGGCGTGTGCCCCCAAAAGCAATGCGGTTTATACCGCCTACAACACTGCTCGTGCCGATGTGCAGAACAGCCCCACCAATGAAGTGCCCATGCATCTGCGCAACGCACCTACCGGGCTGATGAAAAATCTTGATTACGGCAAGGGCTATCGTTATGCCCATGACGAGCCCGGCGCTTATGCGGCCGGTGAGAATTATTTTCCCGAATCGATGCAAGACCGCAGTTATTACCACCCGGCCGACCGGGGACTGGAAGAGCAAATCCGCCAGAAACTGGCTTATTTGCGCAGTCTGGATGCGGTCAGTCCCAATCAACGTTACCGGTCCGGGAAATCATGATGTGGAATTATTTGATGGTTGCAATCGGTGGTGCACTGGGCGCCTGCTCTCGCTACGCGGTGTATAATGCCGCCGCAATTTCAGGATGGTCTTCGCACTTGGCCACCCTGGTGATCAACGTGGCAGGCGCAACGGCGATTGGTGTTTTGTATGTGGTGATTTCTGAAAAGGGAGGCCTGCAACCCTTTGGCCAGCAGTTATTGACTGTAGGTTTTCTGGGAGCCTTTACTACTTATTCCACATACTCACTTGATGCACTGCGCTTGCTCGAGCGGGGAGAAGTGGTAACTGCAGCACTGTATCTGGCAGGCACCATGCTGGCTTGTTTGCTGGCGACCTGGTTGGGGCTGGGCCTGACCCGCATGCTGTTTGCGCATTACTGAATATGACACCAAAATTTCTGGGCGCCGTGATGGCGGCTACAAAGTAAGGAACTCACTATGTTGGATCCCCGTCTGGTTCGTGGCGAACCGCAGATCGTCGCCAAATTGTTGGCAAAACGTGGTTTTGTACTGGATGTAGCTGCTATTGAGCAGATTGAAGTCCGGCGCAAGGCATTGCAACTGGAAACCGAACAGCTGCAGAACGATCGCAATACCCGTTCAAAAAACATCGGCAAGGCCAAGGCTGCCGGCCAGGACATTGCGCCGCTGTTGGCAGAAGTGGAGAACCTCAAAGGCGAGCTTGATTCCAAGAGCAAGCAGCTGGATGTTGTCCAGGCCGAGCTTGATGCCATTCTGCATCGCTTGCCGAATATTCCTGCAGCAGAAGTGCCGGAAGGCAAAGATGAACACGACAACGTGGAATTGCGCCGCTGGGGCACTCCACGCACTTTTGAATTTGAAGTCAAGGATCATGTGGCTTTGGGCGAAGCCAAAGGCCAGATGGATTTCGCCACTGCAGTGAAACTGACCGGTTCGCGCTTCGTGGTGATGAAAAATGAAATCGCGCGTCTGCATCGTGCGCTGATCCAGTTGATGCTGGATACCCATACGCTGGAACACGGTTATGTTGAAGTCAACGTGCCGTACATGGTGAATGCCGAATCAGCCTTTGGTACTGGGCAGTTGCCCAAGTTCGAACAGGATTTGTTCAAGCTGGAGGGTGAACAACAGTACTACCTTATTCCGACGGCAGAAGTCCCGGTCACCAATTTTGTACGTGACACCATTGTCGACGCTGCTGAATTGCCGCTGAAATATGCATGTCATACGCCTTGTTTCCGCAGTGAAGCCGGTAGTTACGGCAAGGACACGCGCGGCATGATCCGCCAGCACCAGTTTGAAAAGGTGGAGCTGGTGCAGATGTTGGCGCCTGACCAATCGAAACAGGCCCATGAAGAACTGACAGCCCATGCCGAAAAAATCCTGCAGAAACTCGGATTGCCCTATCGCGTGATTGTGCTGTGCGGCGGCGACATGGGCTTCACCTCAGAAAAGACCTATGACCTTGAAGTGTGGTTGCCAGGGCAGAATACCTACCGCGAAATATCATCGTGCAGCAACTTCGGCGACTTCCAGGCACGACGCATGCAAGCGCGTTGGCGTAACCCTGCGACCGGCAAACCTGAACTGCTGCATACCATCAACGGTTCGGGCCTGGCAGTGGGCCGCACACTGGTGGCAGTGCTGGAGAATTACCAGAATGCTGATGGCAGTGTAAACGTGCCCGCAGTATTGCAGCCCTATATGAATGGCGCCAAATTAATCATGCAGGACTAAGGGAGACTGCATGGATTTTCTTCCGGTTTTTCTGCGGCTCAAGCAACAGCGGGTTTTGCTGGTGGGTGGTGGTCAGATTGCCCTGCGCAAGGCGCGCCTGCTGCTGCGGGCGCATGCTGAACTGACGGTAGTGGCGCTTCACATCTGTGATGAGTTACAGGCCTTGCTGAAGTCTCCGCATCAGAGTCATGTACGCAGTTTCCAGGACAGTGATCTGGATGGTGTAGCCCTGGTCGTAGCGGCCACTGATGACGAAATTGTCAATCGTCGTATTTCAGCGCTGGCGCATGCACGCCTGCTGCCGGTTAATGTAGTCGACCAGCCGGCGCTGTGCAGTTTCATCTTTCCTTCGATTATCGATCGGTCACCGCTTTTGGTGGCAGTCTCCAGCGGCGGCAGTGCACCGGTGTTGTCGCGCTTGTTGCGGTCACGACTGGAAACCTTGATACCGTCTGCCTATGGCACGCTGGTGCAGTTGCTCGGACGTCATCGTGATCTGGTGAAGAACAAAATACTCAATACCAGGCTGCGCATGCGTTTCTGGGAAGGCATCATCAATGGCCCGGTGGCGGAGCTGGTGTTAAGCGGCCAAAAGGAGAAAGCAGAATCACTGTTTCAGGCCACCCTCAGCCAGAATCGCTCCAAACAGGAGCAGGGCGAGGTCTATCTGGTGGGGGCAGGTCCGGGCGATCCCGATTTGCTCACGTTCCGCGCCTTGCGTTTGATGCAACAAGCCGATGTGGTGTTGTTTGATCGCCTAGTTTCACCTGAAATTCTTGCACTGGTGCGCCAGGATGCCGAGCGCATCCACGTTGGCAAGCAGCGCGCGGAGCACACCATGCCGCAGGAAGAAATCAGCCGTTTGCTGGTGAAGCTGGCAGCGCAGGGCAAGCGTGTGCTACGCCTGAAAGGCGGGGATCCTTTCATTTTCGGCAGAGGGGGTGAAGAAATTTCCCGCCTGGCCGAAGCCAAAATTCCATTCCAGATTGTGCCAGGCATCACGGCGGCTTCGGGTTGCGCAGCCTACGCCGGCATTCCGCTCACCCATCGCGATCATGCCCATTCTGTGCGCTTTGTTACCGGTCATCTCAAGGATAACAGTTGCAATCTGGATTGGCCGCAATTGGTGCAGCCAGGCCAGACGGTGGTGTTTTACATGGGGCTGGTCAGCCTGCCGCAGATTTGTGAACAAATGCTGTTGCACGGCGCCTCCACTGATATGCCCATTGCGCTGGTCGAACAGGGCACCACCCCCAATCAGCGTGTGCATATTGGTAGCTTGTCTACTTTGCCGGCCCTGGTTGCAACAAAAAATGTGCAGCCGCCTACCCTCATCATTGTTGGCGATGTGGTGAAACTGCATGAGCAGTTGCGCTGGCGTGAAGAAGGGCCGCCATGATCAGCATCCGTGCCGCAAGTGCAGCCGATGCCAGGCTCATACTTGATTTCATCATTGAGCTCGCCGTTTATGAGAAAGCTGCCGATCAAGTAGTAGCCAGTGAACAGCAAATTCGTGAAAGCCTGTTCGGGGCAGAGGCCAGGGCTCAAGCGCTGGTGTGCCTGCTTGATGGCAAACCCGCAGGTTTTGCAGTGTATTTTTTCAGCTACTCAACCTGGCTGGGTTGCAATGGCATCTACCTGGAAGATGTCTATGTAACACCAGCAAGTCGTGGCAAGGGAGCAGGCACAGCGCTGATGCAATATCTGGCGGCACTGGCGCTGGAACACAAGTGCGGACGCTTTGAATGGAGCGTGCTCGACTGGAACACGCCCGCGATTGAATTCTATGACGCGCTGGGCGCAGAACCTCTCAATGAGTGGATTCGCTATCGGCTCACGGGCGCTGCTTTGAGAAAACTTGCTGGCCAGACCGGCTAGAGTCGATCACTTCACCATGGGTTACAGTGTGGATGTGTGCAAGCCACACTCGCGGTTTTCCAGCGCTTTGGTGGGATCGTAATAACTGTCTTCATTGGGCAGTTGATGTTGCTCCAGATATGCCCGCATCTGTGTTTCGGTCCACTGGAACAAAGGCGCTACTTTCAGCACGCCTTTGTCATCACTGGTGAAAATGTTGAGGGATTGCCGGAATTCAGTCTGTTCCTTGCGCAGTGCCGTCAGCCAAATATCCGGCTTGTGTTGAGCCATGGCGCGCCGGAATGGTTCCAGTTTGAAATTTTCCGTGAAGTCCTTGTGTGCAGGCTCGGTGTAGTTGGGGATGCCACCCAGCGCGGCTTCCTGACGGGCTGCCGAGATCTTGGGGGTAAACACATCCACATTGAGTTTCAGCATGCCGATAATTTTTTCGGCGCAGCGATAGGTAGCTTTGGTGTTATAGCCATGGTCCACCCAGACTACCTGGATATCAGGCCTGGTTTGCACGGCCATATGCAGGATCACCGCTTCCAACGGGCCGAAATGTGTGGTGATCACGGCTTTGCCCGGCAAGGACAGCGCATGCCGAATGGTGAGCACCGGGTCGGCAGTGGCAAATTGCTGGTTCAAGGCATCAACATTCATGGAGTTCTCCGGATCAAGGCGCTAAGCCGCCAAGTTTACCGCAAACAGGCTGCTACTGATCGGGGTAGAATATGAACCCTGACAGTCTAAAGGCCGGAGCTTTTCGGCGTAGCAGGAGGATGTTTTGAATTTTTCCGATTTTCGCAAGCAACTGGCCGCGATTGGCCGTGAAATCAATCTTGATACTCTCTCAGCCACCCGCAGTCTGGTTACACCACTGCATGAAGCTACTCCGGGTGCTGACATAAAAGTTCAACGTGATGTGGCGTACGGGCCTGATGCCAGGCAGCGTCTGGATATATTTACGCCGGCGACCGGCTTTGATCCATCCAGACCAGTACTGGTGTTTGTGCATGGCGGCGGTTTCATTGCTGGTGACAAGCATGCAGAAGGGTCGCCCTTCTACAGCAATATCGGTCAGTGGGCAGTGCGCAATGGCTGCAATGGAGTTGTGATTACCTATCGACTGGCGCCCAAACATCAATGGCCCAGTGGCATCGAAGATTTGCGGGCAGCCGTGGATTTTATCCAGCAGCAGGGCGCCGGCTATGGCATCGGTGGAAATCGTGTGTTCCTGATGGGGCAATCAGCCGGTGCCGCCCATGTTGCCAGCTATGTGGCGCATGCAAATCTTTATGCCCCCAGGGCGCATGGGGTGAGCGGGATCATTCTGCTGTCAGGCATCTACAATTATGCCGTGATGCCTCCAAGCCCGATGGAGCCGGCTTATCTGGGGGCCGACCGCTCGGTCTATCCGGCGCGTTCAGCTTTGCCGGCACTGGCAGACAGTGAGGTGCCGATGCTGGTATCGCTGACTGAATTTGATCCGCCGCAGTTCGAGCGACAAACGCTGGAGCTGCTATCTGCTGTCCAGACTGCCAAAGGGCAGCTGCCAGCCTTTGTCTATGCCATTGGCCAGAATCATTTATCGGTGGCCATGTATCTGGGCTTGCCTGGCGATCTGGTGGCGCCGCAACTGAAGTCATTCATTGAAACTCACTGTTGAATGCTCGTCATAACGCCCCACCTCAGTTTGCGGGATGACGAAGTCATTCTGAATCCGATCCGCTCGCAAGGCGCCGGTGGCCAGAATGTCAACAAAGTCTCAAGCGCGATCCATCTGCGGTTTGACATAGCGACCTCATCGTTGCCGGAAGAGATCAAGCAGCGGTTGCTGAGCAAAGCGGATGCGCGCATAACCAGCGAGGGGGTCGTGGTCATCAAGGCACAGACCCAGCGTACCCAGGAGAAAAACCGGGCCGAAGCGCTGGCGCGGCTGGTCGAGCTGATCCAGTCTGTCAGCCAGCGGCCCAAGCGCCGCATTGCCACCAAACCCAGCCGCGGCTCCAAGGAAAGGCGCCTGGACTTCAAGAAAACCCTGGGCAAGACCAAACGTTTGCGTTCCCCGGTCAAAGACGAATAAGCCGAGCAGGTAATCCTGCACACCCCGTATAATCCGGTTTTTTCCAAGCAAACTACGACATGAGCACAGTACGCACCCGCATTGCCCCGTCTCCCACCGGTGATCCCCACGTCGGTACCGCCTATATCGCCTTGTTCAATCTGTGCTTTGCCCGCCAGCATGGCGGGAAATTCATTTTGCGCATAGAAGATACTGACCAGGTGCGCAGCACGCGTAAATCGGAAGCGGACATCCTGGCGGCACTGAAGTGGCTGCAGCTGGATTGGGATGAAGGCCCCGACAAAGGGGGGCCGCATGCCCCTTATCGGCAAAGCGAGCGATCAGCTATCTATCAGCAGCACGCGCAACTGCTACTGGAAGCAGGCAAGGCTTTTCGCTGTTTCTGCACTGCCGAGCGTCTCGACGAAGTGCGCAAGCAGCAGATGACAGACAAGCAGCAACCAGGCTACGACGGCCACTGCATGCATCTGACGCAGGCGGAGGTTGCCACCAAGCTGGCTGCCGGTTTTCCTTTTGTCATTCGCATGAAAGTACCGCGCGAAGGCAAATGTGTGGTCAGGGACCTGCTGCGGGAGCCAGTGGAGATCGACTGGAGTCAGGTCGACATGCAGGTGTTGATGAAGTCGGATGGCTTGCCAACCTACCATCTCGCCAATGTGGTGGACGATCACCTGATGGAGATCACACATGTGATCCGCGGCGAAGAATGGATCAATTCCGCGCCCAAACATTTGCTGCTTTATCAGTATTTCGGCTGGGAGCCACCAGTCATGTGCCACATGCCACTGTTGAGAAATGCTGACAAAAGCAAACTTAGCAAACGCAAAAATCCTACCAGCATCGGTTACTACCAGCGTATGGGGTATCTGCCGGAAGCTGTCATCAACTACCTCGGCATGATGGGTTGGTCGATGCCGGATGGCAGTGAAAAATTTTCGGTGCAGGAGATGATTGCCAGTTTCGATATCAGCAGGGTTTCTCTCGGCGGTCCGGTATTCGACACAGAAAAGCTCGACTGGCTTAACGGTCGCTATATTCGTGAGTCCCTGGACAATCAGCAGTTCATTGAGCGCTACGCCGCGTGGGCTTTCCAGCAGGATCGGATAAGCCAGATGGTGCCGTTGCTAAAGCCGCGGGTTGAGCGCTTTGCTGATGTAATGCCGCTGGCCGGATTTTTCCTGTCCTCAGTTCCGCCCATTACTGCTGCCAGTTTCGTGCATAACAAACTCAGTGCTGAAGAATGCCTGCGCTTGCTGCAGTTTGCGGTCTGGCGACTGGAAGAGACCAAGAGTTGGGAGCGGGATATGCTGGAACAGTCATTGGTTGAATTATCGCAACAGCTCAATGTGAAAATCCGGGATTTGCTGTTTCCTTTGTTCATTGCGATCGCTGGTTCTGCCGTGTCAGTTTCCGTGATCGATTCGATGGCCATCCTCGGACTCGACATGAGCAGGGCGCGGATACGTCACGCACTGGCAGTATTGGGCGGAATCTCAGGTAAACAGCAGAAATTGCTGGAGAAAGACTACCAGCTGTTGGCGACGGCAAGTCCGCCAGCTCCTTGAACGGGTCGCCATGGTGTAATGAAAAACTCTACCTGTTTTGTTGACACTCCAGAGGGGCGTCAATAGAATGCACGCCTTTCCCGGAGAGCCCCGGGAAATTTGCTGAAAGGCAAATAAGCAGGCAATAGCAGTCGCAACAAAAAAGTGAATCGGAATAAGTGAATCAAGGGGCCATAGCTCAGCTGGTAGAGCGCAACGCTGGCAGCGTTGAGGTCAGGAGTTCGATCCTCCTTGGCTCCACCACTTGAATGGCTCATCTGTTGTTTTGCCCGGGACAGTGGTTGCTGAGGAATGCAGTCGCTGAGAAGTAGAGTACAAACCAGTTCAAGTCCCCATCGTCTAGTGGCCTAGGACACGACCCTTTCACGGTTGTAACAGGGGTTCGAAACCCCTTGGGGACGCCAAATAAAAAAACCCGCTGACCAAACAGTCAGCGGGTTTTTTTTTGGACCGGGTTTTCACCACGCTTTCCCCAAAAAAAAGCCCCGGTTTCGGGGCTTTTTCATTTTACTTGCGGACGGGATAGTTGCGCATGGCAGGCCCGGTATACAACTGCCTGGGCCTCGCAATCTTGAATGGATTGCCAATCATCTCATGCCAGTGCGCCACCCAGCCTGGTGTTCTGCCAGTGGCAAAAATTACCGTAAACATGTTTACCGGAATTCCGATCGCTTTCAGGATGATGCCTGAATAGAAATCCACATTCGGGTAGAGATTGCGGTCAATGAAGTACTGGTCTTCGAGTGCAATTTTTTCGAGTTTCATGGCGATGCGCAGCAGCGGATCGTTTTCCTTGCCGAGATCGGCCAGCACTTTCTGGCAGGTTACCCGCATCACCTTGGCGCGCGGATCAAAGTTCTTGTAAACCCGGTGCCCGAATCCCATCAGACGAAACGGGTCATCCTTGTCTTTGGCCCGCTTGATGAACTTGTCGATATTTGACTCATCACCAATCTCCATCAGCATCTTGAGTACCGCTTCGTTGGCGCCACCATGTGCCGGGCCCCAAAGGGCAGTGATGCCGGAAGAAATGCAGGCATAGGGGTTGGCACCAGTTGAACCGGCCAGCCGCACAGTGGAGGTAGAGGCGTTTTGCTCGTGATCGGCATGCAGCAGGAAGATTTTGTCCATTGCATCTGTCAAAACCGGGCTGGGAACATAGTTTTCGCAGGGAGTGCCAAACATCATGTACAAAAAGTTGGCGCTGAAATCGAGATCATTGCGGGGATACATGAACGGCTGGCCAATCGAGTACTTGTAGCACATTGCTGCAATGGTCGGCATTTTGGCAATCAGGCGCAGAGCGGCGGTCTTGCGATGGTCTTCCTTATCGATCATCAGAGCGTCGTGATAGAACGCGGAAAGGGCGCCTACAACGCCAACCATAATGGCCATTGGATGCGCAGCACGGGGGAAGCCATTGAAGAAATGGTGGATTTGCTCATGCACCATCGTGTGGTAACGGATGGCTTTGACAAATTCAGCTTTCTGCTTCGCATCCGGCAGTTCGCCGTTCAGCAGCAAATAGCAGCATTCCAGGTAGTCTGATTCGTCTGCCAGTTGCTCAATTGGATATCCGCGGTAAAGCAAAATGCCTTTGTCGCCGTCAATATAAGTAATTTTGGATTCACACGAGGCGGTGGACATGAAGCCAGGGTCGAAAGTGAAGACATCGTGGCTGGTCAGGCTTCTGACATCGATCACGTCAGGGCCGGTTGTGCCCGGGTAAACAGGTAACTCAATGGATTCGGCTATGCCATCAATCGACAAATGCGCCTTTTTACCAGCCATAGATACTCCCTCAGCATGGTGACAGGTGGATAAAACGGATGCAGGCGCTGTTGGCGCCCTGGATGAAGAGGGTTAACACTATCCCGCGCTTGCGAGGTTTGTCAAACCACAGTAGCAGTAATCATGATGAAGGTAATTTGATGATATATCCTTCAATAAATACACCAACATCTTGATAAAAAAAGCTTTTGCCGATACTGCCGGCCCGGACACCGGACTGTGAACTTACATGGAATTTACAAAATTCTGATCAGAATGACCTTAATTATTCATATTGGTTCAGGCATAATGCCGAAGCTCAAAAATTGCAAAATAAGCATTGATAAGAATATCTTATACAAAATTATTTTTTGATTAAAAATATTAATATACGGAACTTTGAGAGAACCGCCCTGTGAAACCCAAGCGCCCAGTCAATCTGGATATAGGCACCATTCATTTGCCCTTGGCAGCCCTGACCTCGATTACGCATCGCCTTACCGGCGTAGTGGTGTTCGCGGGCTTGTCGGTGCTGCTTTATCTTTTCAGCCACTCCCTGGAAAGCGAGGCAGGGTTCCAGCAGGTGGGAGCACTGATCAATTCGACAGCAGTCAAACTGGTGCTGTGGGTCATTCTGTCGGCACTGGCTTATCACATGGTGGCAGGTTGCAAACATTTGTTGATGGATTTTGGCATTGGTGAAACCAGAGCTGCCGGCCCCGTTGGCGCCTGGATCACCATTGTGCTCAGTGCAGTGCTGTCACTGCTGGTGGGGGTGTGGCTATGGTAACCAACGTTTCCAGTTTGGGTCGTAATGGCGTATTCGACTGGCTGGTGCAGCGAGTCAGCGCCGTCGTGATGTTGGCCTGGTTTGTTTTCCTGGCAGTTTTTCTGCTGACACATCCGGCCCTGACCTTTGACCAGTGGAGAAATCTGTTCGACTTCACGCTGATGCGCATTTTTACGCTCGCTACCATGGTGAGTTTGTGTGCCCATGCATGGATCGGATTTTGGACCATTTCCACCGACTACCTCACGCCCACCATGTTTGGTCGCATGGCTACACTGCTGCGACTGATGTTTCAGCTCGGTACGCTGGCGGTGCTGGTGGTCTATCTCAGTTGGTGTACGCAAATTCTCTGGAGAATCTGACCCTTGGCTAAGCTCAGAATTTTATCGTTTGATGGTGTGATCGTGGGTGGTGGCGGTTCCGGTCTGCGCGCATCACTGCAATTGTCACAATCCGGTTACAACACCGCCGTGATTTCCAAAGTATTCCCGACCCGGTCCCATACAGTATCGGCCCAGGGCGGCATAACCTGTGCGATCGCCAGTGAAGATCCCAATGATGACTGGCGCTGGCATATGTATGACACCGTCAAGGGTTCCGATTACCTTGGCGACCAGGACGCCATTGAATACATGTGCAGTGAAGGCCCGCAGGCAGTATTTGAACTTGAGCACATGGGCATGCCGTTTTCCCGCAACGCGGATGGCCGCATCTATCAGCGTCCGTTTGGCGGCCAGTCAAAAGATTATGGCAAAGGTGGACAGGCCGCACGTACCTGCGCCGCAGCCGACCGCACCGGCCATGCCCTGTTGCATACGCTGTATCAGGCCAATCTGAAAAACAACACTGTGTTTTTCAATGAGTGGTACGCCATCGACATCGTCAAAAACCAGGATGGCAATGTCACTGGTGTAGTTGCCATCTGCATAGAAACCGGTGAAGTGGTTTACGTCAAATCCAAAGCGACGGTGTTTGCCACCGGCGGTGCCGGTCGTATTTTTGCTTCCACCACCAATGCGCTGATCAATACCGGTGATGGCATCGGCATGGCGATGCGAGCCGGCTTTCCGATGCAGGACATGGAAATGTGGCAGTTCCATCCTACCGGCATTTACGGGGCTGGCGTATTGATCACTGAAGGCAGTCGTGGCGAAGGCGGCTATTTGCTGAACAAAAATGGTGAACGCTTCATGGAGCGCTATGCGCCGAATGCGAAAGATCTGGCTGGCCGCGATGTGGTGGCCCGCTCCATGGTGCTGGAAATTCTCGAAGGCCGCGGTTGTGGCCCGGACGGTGATCATGTGCTGCTCAAACTGGATCATCTGGGCGAAGCAGAATTGAATGCCAAATTGCCAGGCATTCTCGAACTGGCTCGTACCTTTGCACATGTCGATCCGGTCAAGGAGCCGATTCCGGTAGTCCCCACCTGCCACTACATGATGGGTGGCATCCCCACCAATATACACGGGCAGGCACTCACCATTGGCGCCGATGGCAAGGAAAAAATCATTGAAGGTCTGTACGCGGTAGGTGAAGCCGCTTGCGTATCGGTGCATGGCGCCAATCGTCTGGGTGGCAATTCACTGATCGATTTGATCGTATTCGGCCGCGCTGCCGGCATCCAGATCGAGAAGGAGCTCACTGCCGGCATTGAACAGCGTAATGCGGGGGAGAGTGATATCGAAGCCGCAGTACAGCGCTTGCAACGCTTGAACAACAGCAAGTCAGGCGAACAAGTCGCCGTGTTGCGCAAGGAATTGCAAACCATCATGCAGAACCATTTCGGTGTGTTCCGCAATGGCAAGTTCATGCAGGACGGCATCGAAAAACTGAAAGTGCTGCGCCAGCGCATTGCCAACGTGCATCTGGATGACAAGAGCAACACTTTCAACACCGCGCGTATTGAAGCACTCGAACTGGAAAATCTGCTGGAAGTCGCGGAAGCCACTGCAATTGCCGCAGAAGGTCGCACCGAAAGCCGCGGTGCGCATGCGCGTGACGATTACACCGAGCGTGATGACACGAACTGGCTATGCCACTCGTTGTATTTCCCTGCCAGCAAGAGCCTGGGCAAACGTGCAGTCAATTTTGCGCCCAAGACCGTGCCGGTGTTTGAACCCAAAATCCGTACTTATTGATCAGAACTGAAAGGTAAACAACTGTGTTAGTCAGCGTCTATCGATACAACCCTGAAACAGACAGTCAGCCACACATGCAGGACTACCAGATCGATTTGCCCGCAGGCAAAGACATGATGGTGCTGGATGTGTTGCAACTGGTGAAAGACCAGGATTCATCGCTCACCTACCGTCGTTCGTGCCGAGAAGGAGTGTGTGGTTCCGATGGCATGAACATCAACGGACGCAATGCTTTGGCTTGCGTCACGCATGTGTCGGCAGTGGTAAAGAACAACAAACTGGTGCTGCGGCCGCTGCCAGGTTTGCCGGTGATCCGTGATCTGGTGGTCGACATGACCGCGTTCTACAAACAATATGAAAAAGTGAAACCATTTCTGCAGAACGACGATCCGCCGCCAGCAATTGAACGGCTGCAGTCACCGGAAGAGCGTGCCAAGCTGGACGGACTCTACGAGTGCATCCTGTGCGCGTGCTGCTCCACCAGCTGCCCGTCGTTCTGGTGGAATCCTGACAAGTTCATCGGCCCGGCCGGCTTGCTGCAGGCTTACCGCTTTCTTGCTGACAGCAGGGATACCCGCACGGAAGAAAGATTGGCGGCACTGGAAGATCCTTTCAGTGTGTTTCGCTGCCGCGGCATCATGAATTGTGTATCCGTATGTCCAAAAGGCCTTAATCCCACCAAGGCTATCGGTCAAATCCGTTCCATGTTGTTGGAGCGGGCAATCTAGTTTGTCATTAGCCAAAGCGGCAGGTTACGAGGGGTAACTTATGAACATGCAACAGAACTTCCGGGAAATGATGCAGAAGAGCGGTCAACTTTCCGGTGGTAACCAGGAATACGTGGAAAGCCTGTTTGAAAACTGGCTGGCGGATCCTGCATCCGTGCCGGCAGAATGGAGCGTATTTTTCAATGCGCTGCCGCATGGTGCCGGCACCAGTGATGTGTCGCACGCCAGCGTGCGCGAAAGTTTTCGTGATTTGCCCAAACGCGGCCAGGTAACTTTCATCCAGAACAACGACGGCAAGCAACCGGGCAGCCTGCAGCATGAAGCCAAACAGGTTGGTGTGGTGCAGATGATCAGTTCATATCGCGTACGCGGCCATCAGCAGGCCAAGCTGGATCCGCTTGGCCTGATGCATCGGGCCAGTGTGCTTGATCTCAAACTTGAGTATCACCATCTTTCCAGCGCCGACCTGGATACGGTTTTCAACACCCAGCCGCTGTTCATGGAACATGAGTCCGCCCAGTTATCGGAAATCGTTGCGGTACTGGAAGATACTTATTGCAGTGCTGTTGGCTACGAATACATGGCCATCGACGATCTGAAAGAGAAACAGTGGATCCAGAGTCGTATTGAATCAGTCGGCGGTCGTCCCGGTTCCGGCTTTGCCAGGGAAACCCGCCTCCACATTCTGGAAAGACTGACTGCAGCAGAGGGTCTCGAAAAACATCTGGATGCCAAATATCCAGGCACCAAACGCTTCGGTCTGGAAGGTGGTGAAAGCGTGATCCATGCGCTCGACGATATCATTCAGCGCGCAGGTATTGCCGGTGCCAAGGAAATCGTCATCGCCATGGCCCATCGTGGCCGCCTCAATGTGCTTATCAACACGCTCGGCAAAAACCCGTCAGTGCTGTTTGATGAGTTTGAAGGTCGTGCCCGCTTCCAGCATTCAGGGGACGTCAAATATCACCTGGGTTTCTCTTCCAACATCATGACCCCCGGCGGCGAAGTGCATTGCAGCATGGCCTTCAATCCATCCCATCTCGAGATCGTGTCGCCGGTTGCGGAAGGTTCAGTACGGGCCCGGCAGGATCGCCGCAAGGATCCGGAAGGCAAAACAGTATTGCCGATCATCGTCCATGGTGATGCGTCCTTTGCCGGCCAGGGCGTGGTGATGGAAACCCTGCAGATGTCGCAGACGCGTGCCTACTACACCGGTGGCTCCGTACACATCGTCATCAATAACCAGGTTGGTTTCACTACCAATCGCCAGGATGACGCACGTTCCACTGAATACTGTACTGATGTCGCCAAGATGGTGCATGCGCCGATTTTCCATGTGAACGGAGATGATCCGGAAGCGGTAATGTTTGTCACGCAGCTGGCGCTGGATTACCGCAATGAATTCCACAAGGATGTAGTAGTCGATCTGGTGTGCTATCGCCGTCGTGGCCACAATGAAACCGATGAACCGGCCACCACGCAGCCGCTGATGTACAAGATCATCCGCAACCTGCCCAGCACACGTACCCTCTATGCCGACAAACTGGTGGCTGAGGGCTTGCTGAGCAAATCCGAAGCCGATGACATGATGAACAACTACCGCAAGGCACTGGCCGAAGGCACCCATGTGGTAAAGAGCCTGGTGACTGCTCCCAACACGGCACTTTATATCGATTGGCGCCCTTATCTTGGTCATGACATGAGCATGCCCTGCGACACCACGATTAAAATAGGCTATCTGAAATCCCTGGCCGAAAAGATCAACCAGCTGCCGAGCGGTTTCACCGTCAATCGTCAGGTGGCCAAAGTGCTGGAAGATCGCGGCAAGATGGCCCGAGGCGAACAGGCGCTGGATTGGGGCTGTGCCGAACTGCTGGCCTATGCAAGTCTGGTCGATACCAATTACAAAGTGCGGATCACCGGGCAGGATGTCGGCCGCGGTACTTTTTCGCATCGGCATGCCGTGTTGCACGATCAGAACACCGGCGAAGCCTATGTGCCGCTCGCACATATCAATGAGTCGCAGCGCAAATTCGTGATTTTTGATTCACTGCTGTCGGAAGAAGCAGTATTGGCCTTTGAATACGGCTATGCCACCACCCGACCAGATGCGCTGGTGATCTGGGAAGCGCAATTCGGTGATTTTGCCAACGGCGCGCAAGTGGTGATTGACCAGTTCATCGCCAGTGGTGAATACAAATGGGAACGACTGTGTGGCCTCACCTTGTTCCTGCCGCATGGTTATGAAGGTCAGGGTCCTGAGCACAGTTCGGCCCGCCTGGAGCGCTTTCTGCAATTGTGTGCACAGAAGAACATGCAGGTCTGCATACCGACCACGCCGGCGCAGGTCTTCCACATGCTGCGTCGCCAGATGATCCGTCCGCTACGCAAACCGCTGATTGTCATGACACCGAAGAGTCTCTTGCGTCACAAGGAAGCCATCTCAACGCTGGACGAATTGGCCAACGGTTCATTCCTGACCGTTATTGGTGAAACCGATGCGCTGAAACCCAAGCAGGTCAAACGACTGATACTGTGCAGCGGCAAGGTCTATTACGATTTGCGCGCACGGCGTCGCGACAGCAAGTTCGATGATGCTGCCATTGTCAGACTGGAACAGTTGTATCCATTCCCGGAAGACAAACTGGCAGAAATCATAGCTCCCTACAGCAATCTGGAAACCGTGGTGTGGTGTCAGGAAGAGCCGCAGAACATGGGTGCCTGGTATTCAAGCCAGCACCATATGCGCAATGTGATTACCAGGCACAATCCGGCGCTGACACTGGTCTATGCCGGACGGGAAGCGTCCGCTTCTCCGGCAGCCGGCTATGGTGCCTTGCATAACAAGGAGCTGGAACAGTTCCTGAAAGATGCTTTTGAACTTAAATAATTCTATTCGCAACAACAAGCACGGCGACTAATTACAAGAGGAAGGACACATGGCGAACGGCCCGATGATAGAAATCAAAGCTCCGGCACTCCCCGAATCCGTGCCTGATGGCAGGATCGCCACCTGGTACAAGAAAGCCGGGCAGGCTGTGGCGCGTGACGAACTGATTGTCGACATTGAAACCGACAAGGTGTTGCTGGAAGTAGTGGCACCTGCGGATGGCGTGTTGCAGAAAATCGTCAAGGGTGAAGGTGATGTCATCGTCAGCAATGAATTGCTGGCAGTAATAGAAGCTGGTGCAACTGCTGCGTCAACACCGGTCAAAGCAGCCGCGTCGGTGGCCGCACCAACTGTCGACAAGAGCAATCTTGAAGTGTTTATGAGTCCGGCTGCCCGCAAGCTGATCGAAGAGAACAAGCTGGATCCCAATTCAGTGCCCAGCACTGGCAAGGATGGGCGCATTACCAAGGAAGATGTGGTGAATTTTATCGGCGGTGCCAAGCCGTCCAGTTCTGCGCCCACGAGCCCCTCCGCCAAGGCTGCGGCGGATTCGGCGCCAGCAGCACCTCAAGGCGCGCGTCCGGAACAGCGCGTACCGATGACCCGTCTGCGAGCCAAAGTCGCCGAGCGCCTGCTGGAAGCCTCGCAGAGCACCGCGATGCTGACCACTTTCAACGAGGTCAACATGCAGGAGGTGATGAATCTGCGTACTCGTTACAAGGATATGTTCGAGAAAAAACACAATGGAGTGCGTCTCGGCTTCATGTCGTTTTTCGTGCGCGCGGCGGTGGAAGGTCTCAAACGTTTCCCGGCCGTGAATGCCTCCATCGACGGCAATGACATCATTTACCACGGTTATCAGGACATTGGGGTTGCGGTGTCTTCTCCGCGTGGCCTGGTAGTGCCAGTGCTACGCAATGCCGATGCCTTGAGTTTTGCCGGCATCGAAAAAGCCATCAGTGATTACGGCGTGAAAGCCAAAGACGGCAAACTGGGCATCGACGATATCACCGGTGGTACCTTCACGATTTCCAATGGCGGTGTGTTTGGCTCGCTGTTGTCGACGCCGATTTTGAATCCGCCCCAGACCGCCATTCTCGGCATGCACAAGATCCAGGAGCGGCCGATGGCAGTGAATGGCGAAGTGAAAATTTTGCCGATGATGTATCTGGCCTTGTCCTATGACCATCGCATGATCGATGGCAAGGAAGCCGTGCAGTTCCTGGTTACCATCAAGGAGCTGCTGGAAGATCCGGCCCGTATTTTCCTCGAAGTCTGATTGATCCAAACGCATAAAACGCCACTGGAATTGTACAAGGAACCAACTATGTCAGCTGATTATGATTTGATAGTGATAGGCGCCGGCCCCGGTGGTTATGTGGCGGCGATTCGTGCGGCCCAGCTCGGGCTGAAAACCGCCTGTGTGGAAAAATGGATCGACGAAAACAGCAAGCCGGTTTTGGGCGGCACCTGTCTGAACGTTGGCTGTATTCCTTCCAAGGCACTGCTGGATTCTTCACACAAATTTGCTGAAGCTGGCCACGGTTTCGATGTGCACGGCATCAGACTGGAAAAGCTCGCCATAGATGTGCCCACGATGATCGCGCGCAAGACCAAGGTGGTGAAACAGCTGACCACCGGCATTGCCGGCTTGTTCAAGGCCAATGGCGTCACTGCCATCAGTGGCAAGGGCCGTTTGCTGAAAGACCGCCAAGTGGAAGTCACTGCAGCCGACGGTAGCAAACAGGTATTGAGTGCCAAGCAGGTGATTCTGGCTGCCGGCTCGGTGCCGATCGAAATACCGCCCACTCCACTTAATGGCGACACCATTGTTGACTCTACCGGGGCGCTGGAATTCCAGGCGGTACCGAAACGGCTGGGAGTGATCGGCGCCGGCGTCATCGGACTCGAACTGGGTTCGGTGTGGTCACGTCTGGGTTCCAAGGTAGTAGTACTGGAAGCCAGCGATGCATTTTTACCGCTGGTGGACCAGCAGATCGCCAAAGAGGCGATGAAGATACTCACCAAACAGGGATTGGAGATTCGTCTCGGCGCCAAAGTGACCGGCAGCAAAGTGAAAGCTGGCAAAGCCGCCGAAGTCACTGTGCAATTCACTGACAAGGACGGCAACAAGGAACAAGTGTTCGACAAACTGATTGTATGCGTCGGTCGCAAACCGTATACCGTTGATCTGTTGAGCGATGATTGCGGTGTACAAAAAGACGAGCGCGGCTTCATCAAGGTCGATGCCCATTGCGCCACCGGTGTCGACGGTGTGTACGCGATCGGCGATCTCGTGCGCGGTCCGATGCTGGCGCATAAAGCATCAGAAGAAGGGGTCATGGTGGCCGATGTGATTGCCGGCCACAAAGCTGCACTCAATTACGATCTGATTCCATCCGTCATTTATACCCATCCGGAGATTGCTGCAGTCGGCAAGACCGAAGAACAGCTGAAAGTTGCCGGCATTGAATACAAGACCGGTGTTTTCCCGTTCGCCGCCAGCGGACGCGCCCTGGCAGCCAATGATGCGGACGGCATGGTGAAGATATTGGCCGATGCCAAGACCGATCGCGTGCTGGGCTGTCACATCATCGGCCCCTCAGCTGCGGATCTGGTGCAGTCGATGGTCATTGCGATGGAATTCAGCACCAGTGCCGAAGACATTGCCATGATGGTCTTTTCGCATCCGGCGCTCAGCGAAGCTGTGCATGAAGCAGCACTGGCTGTTAATGGCCATGCCATCCACATCACCAATCGCAAAAAGAAATAATTTTTTTCAGTCACAGGAATTCTCCATGAATTTACACGAATACCAGGGCAAGCAGTTGTTTGCCGAATATGGTTTGCCAGTATCCAAGGGCTATGCATGTGATACTCCGGATGAAGCTGCCGCCGCTGCCGACAAGATCGGTGGCAGTGAATGGGTGGTAAAAGCCCAGGTGCACGCCGGTGGTCGCGGCAAGGCCGGTGGCGTCAAGTTGTTGAAAAGCAAAGACGAGATTCGCGAGTTTGCCGCCAAGTGGCTCGGCAAAAACCTGGTTACCTATCAGACCGACCAGCATGGCCAGCCGGTGACCAAGATCCTGGTAGAGACCTGTACTGACATTGCCAGGGAACTTTATCTGGGCGCTGTGATAGATCGCAGTTCCCGTCGCGTGGTGTTCATGGCCTCCACCGAAGGTGGTGTCGAGATCGAGAAAGTTGCGCACGACACGCCGGAAAAGATCCTCAAGGCGACTATCGATCCGCTTGCCGGTGCCCAGCCTTACCAGGCCCGTGAGCTCGCGTTCAAACTCGGTCTCAATGCCGAACAGA
Source organism: uncultured Gammaproteobacteria bacterium (assembly GCA_903853385.1). Lineage (GTDB taxonomy): Bacteria > Pseudomonadota > Gammaproteobacteria > Pseudomonadales > Pseudohongiellaceae > CAILUG01. The sequence continues at coordinate 148,125 of CAINTJ010000027.1, read as the reverse complement.
TCAAACAGTTCACGCAGATTTTCCTTGGGCTGGCCAAACTGTTTGTGGATTGTGATCTGGCGCTGCTGGAAATCAATCCGCTCGTCATCACCAAGGCCGGCAACCTGCATTGCCTGGATGCCAAACTGAGCATCGATGGCAATGCTCTGTACCGTCAGCCGAAAATCCGCGCCATGCACGATCCGTCGCAGGACGATGCCCGTGAAGCGCTCGCTGCCAAATGGGAGCTCAACTATGTAGCGCTGGAAGGCAACATCGGTTGTATGGTCAACGGGGCCGGTCTGGCGATGGGTACCATGGACATCGTCAAACTGCACGGCGGCCAGCCAGCCAACTTCCTCGACGTCGGCGGTGGTGCCACCAAGGAGCGCGTGACGGAAGCCTTCAAGATCATTTTGTCCGACAGTAATGTCAAAGCCGTACTGGTCAACATCTTCGGTGGCATCGTGCGCTGCGACCTGATTGCCGAAGGCATCATTGGTGCTGTCAACGAAGTCGGCGTGAAAGTGCCGGTGGTGGTGCGTCTGGAAGGCAACAATGCCGCACTCGGCGCCGAGGTTTTGGCAAAGAGTGGTCTCAATATCATTGCAGCCAAGAGCCTGACCGATGCTGCGCAACAAGTCGTGAAAGCAGCCGGAGGCAAGCCATGAGTATCCTGATCAACAAAAGCACCCGCGTCATCTGTCAGGGTTTCACTGGTGCCCAGGGCACCTTGCATTCCGAACAGGCCATTGCCTATGGCACCAGAATGGTCGGCGGCGTAACGCCCGGCAAAGGCGGCCAGCAACATCTGGGCTTGCCGGTATTCAATACTGTGGCCGATGCTGTGGCGGAAACCGGTGCGGAAGCTTCGGTAATTTATGTACCGGCCCCTTTCTGCAAGGATTCGATTCTGGAAGCGGCCAACGCCGGTATCAAGTTGATCGTCTGCATCACCGAAGGCATTCCCACGCTGGACATGCTGGTAGTGAAGATCAAATGCGATGAACTTGGCGTGCGCCTGATCGGCCCCAATTGCCCGGGCGTGATTACGCCCGGCGAATCCAAGATCGGCATCATGCCAGGCCATATCCATCTGCCCGGCAAAGTCGGCATTGTGTCGCGCTCCGGCACGCTGACTTATGAAGCGGTGAAGCAGACCACCGACTATGGTTTTGGCCAGTCCACCTGTGTTGGTATCGGCGGTGATCCAATTCCGGGTTCCAACTTTATCGACATCCTCAAGCTGCTGCAGGACGACGCGCAAACCGAAGCCATTGTGATGATCGGCGAAATCGGTGGCAGTGCGGAAGAAGAGGCGGCTGCCTACATCAAGCTGCATGTCACCAAGCCGGTGGTGTCCTACATTGCCGGTGTCACCGCACCTGCCGGCAAACGCATGGGCCATGCTGGCGCCATCATTGCCGGGGGCAAGGGCACCGCTGCCGAGAAGTTTGCGGCGCTGGAAGCCGCTGGCATCACCACCGTCAAGAGCCTGGCCGATATCGGCAATGGCATCAAGCAGGCCACCGGCTGGAAGTAATGCTGCGGGTTTCGACTGTAGCGGCCATCGCAATGGTGGCCGCTACTGCACGTACTCTGTGTTTCATATTCTGCACAAGCCCTTGAAATACCTCAACTAGCCCATACCTTCGACAGGTCCCTGCCCAACCTGAAGGAGGCTCCATGACTGCCGCTGCCAAACAAACCCTTGGATTCCAGACCGAAGCCAAGCAATTGCTCCATCTGATGATCCATTCCTTGTACAGCAACAAGGAAATCTTTCTGCGTGAACTGATATCCAATGCCTCCGATGCCGCGGACAAGTTGCGGTTTCTGGCGCTGACCAACAATGCCCTTTACGAAAACGACTCCGACCTCAAGATTACGGTCGAAGTGGATGCCGCCAACCAGACTGTCACGGTCAGCGACAACGGCATCGGCATGACCCGGGACGAAGTCATTGAGAACCTCGGTACCATCGCCAAATCGGGCACTGCCCAGTTCTTGGCCAGCCTGTCCGGCGACCAGAAGAAGGATTCCCAGTTGATCGGTCAGTTCGGGGTCGGCTTTTATTCAGCGTTCATTGTTGCCGACAAGGTGGAAGTATTCACCCGCAAGGCCGGTGAACCTGCTGCCAGTGGCGTGCGCTGGGAATCGGTGGGCGAAGCCGACTTCACGGTGGAATCGCTGGAAATCCCCGCGCGTGGCACCCGTATCGTATTGCATTTGAAAAATGACGAGAAAGAATTTGCCGAAGGTTTCCGTCTGCGCAGCATCGTCAAAAAATACGCTGACCACATCTCGCTGCCGGTGATGATGGAAAAACAGGATTTTCGCAGCGACGAAGAAAAACAAAAAGAACCCAAAGCCAAAGAATACGAAACCGTCAATTCTGCCAAGGCGCTGTGGACCCGTCCGCGTAGCGAAGTCACCGATGATGAATACCAGGAGTTCTACAAGCACATCAGTCACGATTACAGTGATCCACTTGACTGGAGCCACAACAAAGTCGAAGGCAAGCTGGAGTACAACAGCCTGCTGTATGTGCCGAAACGCGCGCCCTATGACATGTGGAACCGGGACGGTGCCCGCGGTCTCAAACTCTATGTACAGCGCATCTTCATCATGGATGATGCCGAACAGTTCCTGCCGCTGTACCTGCGCTTTATCAAGGGCGTGGTGGATTCCAATGACATTTCACTGAACGTCAGTCGTGAAATCCTGCAGCAGGATCCGGTCGTGGAATCCATGAAGGGCGCATTGACCAAGCGTGCACTCGACATGCTGGAAAAACTGAAGAAGAAGGAGCCGGAAAAATACGCAGAATTCTGGAAGGAATTCGGCAATGTGCTGAAAGAAGGCCCGTCCGAAGATCAAGCCAACAAGGACAAGATCGCCAAGCTGCTGATGTTTGCCACCACGCATGGCAGTGACGCCAGCCAGAATCAGACGCTGGAAGACTATGTCAGCCGCATGAAACCTGACCAGAACAAAATTTACTACGTCGCCAGTGAAACCTGGCAGACCGCGAAGAACAGTCCGCATCTGGAAGTGTTCCGCAAGAAAGGCATCGAAGTACTGCTGTTGTCAGATCGCGTCGACGAATGGTTGATGAGCAATCTGGCCGAGTTCGATGGCAAGTCACTGCAGGACATCACCAAGGGCGAACTCGACCTGGGTGAACTGGATACACCAGAGGAAAAACAGCACCAACAAGCAGAAACTGAAAAAGCCCAGCCGTTGCTGGAACGCATCAAGAAGGCGCTGGAGGAGCGTGTATCAGAAGTGCGCGTCACCCATCGCCTCACCGAATCACCAGCCTGTCTGGCAGTTGGCGAATACGACATGGGCTTGCAGATGCGCAAGATCATGGAAGCGGCCGGCCAGAAAGTGCCGGATAGCAAGCCCATCTTTGAAATCAACACCAGTCACCCGCTGGTGCAGAAGCTTGATCGTGAAGCTGACGAGGATCGCTTTGCCGATCTGGCCAGCATCCTGTTCGACCAGGCCTCACTGGCCGAAGGCCGGCAGTTGGCTGATCCGGCTTCCTATATTTCACGCTTGAACAAGCTGTTGCTGGATTTGAGCAAATAGCTCAGAGGCGGTGAAGATCAGCGCTCAAGTATTGCAAACACAAAAAAGCCGGCAATCCGTGAGGATTGCCGGCTTTTTTGTGGAGGATGCTATTGCGACTGTTGCCGTAAGCCATCGATAACCGCGTTGAAGGTCGGGCTCGGGCGCATGGCCTTTGCACACAGAGCGGCACTGGGCAGGTAATAGCCGCCAATGTCGACCTTCACACCCTGGATGGAATTGAGTTCATTGACGATGGTAGCTTCCTGCGCCCGCAAGGTGCTGGCGATGGGCTGGAAGCGTGCTTTCAGTACAGCGTCCTGATTTTGGGCAGCCAGGGCTTCGGCCCAGAACAGCGTCAGATAGAAATGGCTGCCCCGGTTGTCGAGCTGGCCGGCATCGCGTTGCGGTGATTTGTCTTCATCCAGAAACACGCCGGTCGCTTCATCCAGCGTTGTGGCCAGCACCAGCGCCTGGCTGTTGCCGGTGACATTGCCCAAATGTTCGAGCGAAGCCGACAGTGCCATGAATTCACCGAGTGAATCCCAGCGCAGATGGTTTTCTTCCAGGAACTGCTGCACATGTTTGGGGGCAGAGCCGCCAGCACCGGTTTCAAACATGCCACCACCATTCATCAACGGTACAATCGAAAGCATCTTGGCGCTGGTGCCAACTTCCAGGATTGGAAACAGGTCGGTCAGGTAATCGCGCAGCACATTGCCGGTCACCGAGATGGTGTCCTTGCCTTCCCGCAAACGCTCACACGAGAACAAGGTGGCTTGCTCGGGCGACATGATGCGAATGTCGAGGCCTTTGGTGTCGTAGTTGGACAGATACTGGTTGACCTTGGCAATCAGCTCGCGGTCATGCGCGCGCTCGGGGCTGAGCCAGAATATTGCCGGGGTATTGGAAAGGCGGGCACGGTTAACGGCCAGTTTTACCCAGTCCTGGATCGGTGCGTCCTTGGCCTGGCACATGCGCCAGATATCGCCTTTTTCGACTGCATGTTGCAACAACACCTCACCGGCCGCATTCACCACGCGCATGGTGCCAGCAGCCTTCACTTCAAAAGTCTTGTCATGGGAGCCATATTCTTCGGCCGCCTGTGCCATCAAGCCCACGTTAGGCACACTGCCCATCGTGCGGGGATCGAAGGCGCCATGCTGGCGGCAGAAATCGATGGTGGCTTGATAGACGCCGGCATAGCAGCGATCAGGAATCAGTGCCTTGGTGTCGTGCAGTTTGCCATCGACGCCATACATCTTGCCGGATGCGCGTATCGCTGCCGGCATGGATGCATCGATGATCACATCGCTGGGTACATGCAGATTGGTGATGCCTTTTTCGGAATTCACCATCGCCAGCTCCGGACGTTTGGCGATATTGGCGGCGATGTCACTTTCGATTTCTGCGCGTTTGGCTGCAGGCAGGGTTTTGATCTGTGCATACAAAGCCCCCAGTCCGTTGTTGGGGTTGACACCCAGTTGTTGCAAGGTTTCGGCATGCTTGCTGAACACATCATTAAGATAAACTGAAACGGCGTGGCCGAACAGGATCGGATCGGAGACCTTCATCATCGTGGCTTTCAGATGCACGGACAGCAACAGATTTTTGGCCTTGGCATCCTGCATGGCAGTTTCGTAGAACGCGCGCAAGGCAGAGGCTTGCATCACGCAGGCGTCAATTACTTCTCCCGCTAGCAGTGGTGCAGTTTTCTTCAGCTCAGTGACAGCGCCGGAGCTGTCGACAAATTCGATACGGAACGAGTCGGCTTTGGCCAGCGTGCGGGAAATTTCACTCCCGAAAAAATCACCGTTGTGCATGTGCGCGACATGAGTCGGTGAAGTCGGGCTCCATGCCCCCATGGAATGCGGATGCTTGCGCGCATATGCCTTCACGGCCCCGGGCGCACGCCGATCGGAATTGCCTTCACGCAATACCGGATTCACTGCGCTGCCTTTGATCTTGTCATAGCGGGCTTTGATGTCTTTCTCTACCGCTGTGGTCGGATTTTCCGGGTAGTCGGGCACTGCATAGCCAAGGCTTTGCAGTTCTTTTACTGCAGCATTCACTTGCGGCAACGAGGCGCTGATATTGGGCAGTTTGATGATGTTGGCTTGCGGCGTGGTCGCCAGTTTGCCGAGTTCAGTGAGATCGTCCGAGTGGAGCTGCCCGGGTGTTAGCTGGTCCGGGAATACCGCCAGGATGCGACCCGCCAGTGAAATGTCGCGGGTTTCCATATTGATGCCGGCACCAATCGTGAAGGCCTGGATGATCGGCAGCAGCGAAAAGGTGGCAAGGGCAGGGGCTTCGTCAGTTTGGGTATAAATCAGCGTAGGTTTGGAGTTCATGACGGTTCCGTGAGGGCAATATAGTTAGAAGTCTAGGTCGATTGATTCAGGATGAGTTGACTAAGGGCGTTAAAATTCTTCACATTTGTTCCAGGGTGGTTATGCCCAGCAATCCGAGCCCCTGCTGCAGCGTGAGTGCGGTCAGCTGGCACAGCCCCAGTCGTGATTGCTGCACCAAACCCTCGGCTTTCAACACCGGGCAGCATTCATAGAACTTCATGAACAAGCCTGCCAGCTCATACAAATACAAACACAGCTGGTTGGGCAGGCACTCAGAGGCCAGCGTCTCAACTGCTTCGGTGAATTGCAATAATTTCAGCGCCAGGGCTTGTTCTTCTGCGGCTTCAACGTTGATGATGTAAGGCGCGGACGCATCAAGTTGCGCCCGGCGAAAGATGCTGCGAATGCGCGCATAGGCATAGAGCAGGTAAGGGGCAGTATTGCCTTCAAATGACAGCATGGTGTCCCAATCAAAGATGTAGTCGCTGTTGCGGTTCTTGCTGAGGTCGGCGTATTTGATGGCAGCGATGCCAACCACCTCGGCAATATGTTGCAGATCGGCATCGTCCAGGTTGGTCTCGGGATTTTTGCCTCTCACCAACGCCAGCGCACGCTCCACGCCCTCACTGCAAAGATCCACCAGTTTCACGGTACCGCCGCTGCGGGTTTTGAAGGGCTTGCCGTCCTTGCCCATCATGGTGCCATAGGAGAGATGTTCGAGCTTGCAGGAAGCCGAGGCAAAACCTGCCAGGTGCGCCACCGTGAATACCTGCTGGAAATGCAGGCTTTGCCGGGCATCCACCACATACAACACGCGCTCGGCGTGGAGTTCCTGGCAACGGTAACGGATGGCGGCCAGGTCGGTGGTGGCATAGAGAAAACCACCACCGGTTTTTTCAATGATCACTGGCAGCGGCTCACCTTCCTTGGTTTTGAATTCATCAAGAAATACGCACTTGGCACCGTCAGACACTGTCAAAAGCTTTTGCTGATCCAGCAACTCCAGCACCTGCGGCAAGCGGCTGTTGTAGAAACTTTCCGGTCTGATGTCTTGTTCGGTCAGCGTAATCCCCAAACGCTGGTAAAGCTGCTGGCAGTGTTCAATGGAAACATCGATGAACTTTTTCCACAGTGCCATGTAGCCGGGATGGCCAGCCTGCAAGTGCACCACATTCTCACGGGCCAGCCGTGCGAAGTCTGCGTCGGTATCGAAGCGTTCCTTGGCGGCGCGGTAGAAACCCTCCAGATCGGATAGTTCGGCCTTGATTTTGCCTTCAGTATAAAATGGCAGTTCTTGCATGTGCGTGATCAGCATGCCGAACTGGGTACCCCAATCACCGAAGTGGTTTTGACGTATCAGCTTGTGGCCAAGAAATTCCAGCGTGCGGGCAATCGCATCCCCAATGATGGTGCCGCGCAAATGGCCGACGTGCATTTCCTTGGCCAGATTGGGCGATGAATAATCAATGACCACGGTTTGGGGTTGGGCAGCTGCAGCCACCAGGCGGGCGTGATCCAGCTGGTTGAGCCGCTCACTCAGGAATGCGGGCTTGATAAACAGGTTGATGAAGCCGGGACCGGCCACCTCGACCTTGCTGACGATGTCGTCCAGCTGTAGTTGTTGGGCCAGCAGCTGGCCGAGCTCACGCGGGTTTTTGCCCAGCTTTTTGGCGAGCGCCATCACGCCATTGGCCTGATAGTCGCCAAATTGCGGGCTTTTGGAGTAGGCCACCATGGCCAGTGCGTCGGGCTGTCCGGTGAGGGCGGCCAATGCTGCACTGATACGTTGGTCGAGCTGCTGCTTGAGGTTCATGCGGGTTCATGACTGGTTTCGAAGCCGACCATTCTACCCGAGGCAGCAAGGGCAAGGCCAAAATTAGCACTGAATTTGTGTATGCCGGGAACCATTAGAGTTTGATATGTGACAATTTCAATGCAGGGAATTGCAGTTGATAGCATTTATCGCCTGACAGCTGCATCCGGTCTGTGTACAAACCCATCTACCCCGCACACGCTTGAACGGCATGGTTGCGGACTGCTCGGGGAGGAGCGGTGCTTGCTTCCTCGTCTGATGGAGTCACTGGAGTGGATTTATTATGAAACCCAAATTGAAAATATGCGCAACTATGCTGCTATTGTCGGCCTTGCCGTCGGCTAGCATGGCTGATTCGTGGCTTTATAGCGGTCTTGGCTATGGCAGTGCCGATTTTGAAAGCATGCCCCAATATGATAATAGCCTTGCTGCGGGACAGAAATTGCAGGAAAAAACCGGTTTTACCCAGGTTTATGTAGGCTATCGGCTGACCAAGTGGTTGGCATTTGAGGTTGGCTATGCTGATGCGGCCCAGATGAGCAAGAACTACAGCCTAAACCCCAGTGTGCCAACCTTCGTGGCAGTCAACAACCAGGAACAAGTTGATTTGCAGAAAGTGGCACTGGATGCTGTGCTGGAGTTTCCACTGGCGGATCGTTTCAGTCTGATTGGCTCGCTGGGTTATACGCGAGTCAAGCTTGACCGTACCATTACCGGCGGTTTTGCCGCGAGTTCGGGCGGCTTGCGTACCAGCGGATCCGAGACGGAAAACGGGCTTTCCTACGGCGCCGGCCTTAAATACCTGTTTGGGGAAAGCTACGCCGTACGGCTGCAGCATGTGCGCTACAGCCTTGGCAATATCGATCTCAATACCACTCAGCTGGCAGTGGAAATGGATTTTTTCCAGTTCTGATATAAGAGCCAGCCTGGTCAGGATTGCAAAGGCCCGACTTATCTGACGCTAGCGGCCTGCTGCTGGACAGCAATGCATTCCTTGTTCATATAGGCCTGCAGGGCTGAGGGATCGGGTGGGGTGTTGCTATCCAGCAACACGGTCATGCGGACCGGATAATTGAGGCCGATCTGGTTGCGATCATTGGTATACCGCAGCAGTACATGGGCGGGTGAGTTCAGTTCGAAACGATACTGGATATGCTGCGGACGCCCATTGGACAGCAACAAGGATTCCGAGGAAGCCGCCAGGCGGGCCATGCAAGTGCCATCCTGATAAAGCTCCTGCTGGAAATTCAGCGAGTGCATGGCCAGCAGCATGATGCAGAGCCAGCCAGGTATCCGGTACAGCCAGGAGCCGCCATTGCAGACAATGTAAGCCAGCGCCACTGCCAGCACCAACGCCGAACCAAACAGGTAATGCGAACTCATGTTGGGAATCAACAATACCGGCAACAAGAACAGGAAGTAGCCATAGACATACAAACCGGCAAGGCGCAGGGAGGTCAATCTTGCCAGTGCGGCTATCACGAACACATGCAGCAGCAAGGACGCGGCCAGGATTGTGTCGGGCACATTCACCCAGGTTTGCAGTTCGCCCAGTTTCGGCACAAATGGAAACGCAAAATATACAAACATGTTTTGCAGCACGTTATGCAAGCCGATGGAATAGGGCGAGCTCGCATCGGTTGCCAGCGACGCCTTGATAGCCAGCAGTCGATATCCGAGATAGACCAGCACCGGCAGTGCCCAGGCCGCTGCGGCCATCCACAAGCGCCGGTTGCCCAGTTGTTTGAAGTCCCTGATGACGAATATCAACATCGCTCCCGGCCAAATAATCGCAGTTTCTTTCGAGAGCAGGGCCAGCAAGCAGAACGCACTGATCAAAACCGGCGTAATGAAGAGCCATCGTTGCTGCTCCAGAAAAACTTTTACTGCCAACAGGCACAGGAGGCCCCAAAGCACAAACCACTGATCCATCAGCGCGGCGCTCCAGCCGGTGGCTTGCACCGACAAGGGACTGAAAATGAAGATAAACGCTGCCAGCAAACCTGTGCTTCTGGCCAAACCAAAAGCGGTAGCCACTGCATAGACCAGCACGGCAATGGTGGCCGTCACCAGTGCCGATGACAGATGGACTACCACCGGATAGTCATGCATGAACAGATTCTGCAAACCCTGGATGAAAAATGCGAAGGGCCGCATCGGAGTTGCAAAACTGGTGCCGGGGTTGAGGTTGAGCATCGCCCTGAAATAGCTTGCCAAACCATGCTGCACATAAAAATCAAAACGCTGGAGTTCGTCGTGCGAAAAATAGCCCGGGTTTGCAATCAGCAGACACAGCAATACGAAACTGCCTGCATAGATGTACAGCACGTGCCGTGTCACTTCCGAGGTGCAGATTTTGTTGATAATGCTTTTCATGGGGTTCGATAAGTCCAGAAGTTATGCAGCAAGAATGTGACCGGAGGGACACCAAGGGCCACAGCTACAATGCCCAGCAGATAATGATAGCCCGCCAGTTGCATGAGCCATGATATCAACATCGCCAGCCCGAATCCGATCACGGCAACGATAAGGAATTTCCTGAAGGTGCTACGGCTGAGCCGGGCAGCAAAACTCCAGTGCGTATTGATCAGATACGACAGCGCAGTGGCGCAGGCGAAAGCCAAACCATTGGCAATGGGAGGCAGCGGGCTGACCAGTTCAATAAACGCAGCCGCCAACAGTGTGTGCAGGCCGGTCAAGGCCAGGCCGGTAATTGCGAATCGTACAAACCTGGTCACAATGCCCTTATTCACCGGAGACCTCTGATAATGACCTGACACGCCGCCTCAGGCTGCGCACTTAATGTTCAAGGTTTTTGTGCCAGGCAAAACACCGACAAGCCAGCCAGCCGGTTGCTGCGCAGTAGCGGCAACTCCAGCCAGCACAATGCCCGCAAAATGCCGTTGACCAACGGATGGTGGCGGCTTAGCTGGGATTTTTTGATCTGGCTGGTGCCGATCAGGCGTTGCAGCAGCCGGATGCAGGCAGCAATGGGGAACACCGCCAGAAAATAATAATTGCTTTGCACCAGCGTGAGTCCGGCTGAGCGGGCAAGCGCTTCAACCTGTGCCAGTGTGTAACGCCGTTTGTGTTCGAGAAAATCATCATGCCCGCTCCACAGAAATTGAAAGGCGGGCACCGAAATGAAAAAATGTGCACCGGATGGCACTTTGTCGATGTATTCGCGCAACAGGCCCAGATCATCATCGACATGCTCGAGGACATCCATCAATAGCACCAGATCCGCATCAATGGTGGCGAGTTTGGTGCGGAAATGCAGGGGTTTGTTGTCGACGCATTCGTCACTGTCACCTGCGTAGTTCGGATCTATGCACACCGCAGATTCAGCAGCGGTGCTGACCAGTAAATGCCGGGAGAAAAAACCGGAACCTGCGCCCACATCCAGCAAATGGCGTGGCATGAGTTGTGTGAGCATGCAGCGCAGGGCCTGGGCTTTGGCGGTGTAATACCAGTGGCTGTTGACCTGGTCACCGAGGATTTCACTTTCTTTCAGATCCATTATTTTCCAGCAGCCGTGTAGAGGCGACGCACCAGATAGACCGGGCGGCGTTTGGATTCGATATAGGTGCGGCCCAGATATTCGCCGAGTATGCCGATGCCTACCAGTTGCAAGCCACTCAGGAATGTCACTGCCACGATCAGGGAGGCATAGCCGGGCACGTCGGCCCCGTAGAGGGCCACTTTAATGATGATGAAGCCGGCGAACAGGATCGACAGGCCAGACACCAGCATGCCGACATAGGTCCAGATGCGCAGGGGTTCGGTGCTGAAGCTGGTGAGACCTTCCAGTGCGAAATTCCACAAGCTCCAGCCGTTGAATTTGGTGGTGCCGGCCGTACGTGGCAAACGCACATAGTCGACCACAGCGGTTCTGAAGCCAACCCAGGCAAACAAGCCTTTCATGAAGCGATGCGCTTCCGGCAGTGTCAGCAGGGCGTCCACCACAACCCGGTCCATCAAGCGGAAATCGCCGACATTTTCCGGCAGTTTGGGCTTGGAGATCTTGTTATGGATTTTGTAAAACCAGCTGGCAGTGGTGCGTTTGGCCCAGCTGTCGGAATCGCGGTTGATGCGACGCCCCAGCACCACTTCAAAGCCGTGCTGCCAGAGTTGCAGCATTTCCAGAATAACTTCGGGCGGGTCCTGCAAGTCAACATCAATCGGCACTACCACTTGACCCTGTGCCACGTTGAGGCCGGCGGTCATGGCAGCTTCCTTGCCGAAATTGCGACTCAGGTCCACCACAGTGATGCGTGCATCTTGTTGCTGACAGGCGAGCAGCGTGCTGAGTGTCTCATCGGTGCTGCCGTCATTGACAAAGACAAAGTCGACTTTGATGGCAGGATGCGGTGCAAACACTTCCGTCATTTTTTGCAGAAAACCTGCAATCGTTTCCGCTTCATTGAAAACCGGTACTGTGAGAGTCAGCGTTACTGGTAATGCATGGACTTCTGACTGGTTCAATCTCACATCTCCATAGCTACGAGCATTAGTCTGTTTTGGTGTGCAGGACATGGGGTGTCGACAAACACGATCCTGTCATCAGGCGGTGGGTGCCGGCGTGTCATCCAGCAGGAAGGAGTTGAAGCGTCGATAACACAGCCATGACAGCAATACTGCCGCAATCAAACCCACGATGATCGGCAGGGCTGCCAGCAGGAATACCGTGGACATCTGCAGGTTCATGCCAAGCAGCATGGCCCCGGCAGTCGGGCCAATAATGGCGCCAAGCCGCCCGATCGACAGCGCCATGCCAACGCCTTTGCTGCGAATGGATGTGGGATACAGCAAACCGGCAGCCGCATTGTTGGCAAACTGCGCCCCCAGCACCGCGACACCGGAAATGCCGCCAAAAATTGCCAGCGTTGTAAAGCCAAGACTTTGATAGCCAAGCAGAATGATGCAGGGAGCGCCAACTGCCAGCATCAGCACCACTATCAGAAACCCCATGCGGTCCAGCAACAGACTGACCAGCAGCCCGCCCAAAATGCCACCCGCGTGATACATGGTAGCAGTCAAAGCCGCTTCCTTGGCTGGGATGCCGTAGTTGCTGTAGATCAGTGGCAGCGTGGTATTCAGGAAAAAATTGGCCATCAACGCGATCGAAAAACAGACCCACAGCAACGGCGTAATCCATACCAGGCCACCTTTGAATAATTCGCGGATGCTGCCCACACTGTGGTCGAGGATGGGCGGATTTACAAATATGGCGTCATCCTCAATGACCAGATCAGGCCGCAATTTTCTGGCAGTGGCGACCAGTTCTTTGCGTGCCCCCGGTTTTATTGCCAGCAACTTCAGAGACTCCGGCAATGCGAACATCAGGCAAATGCCGACTACAAGCGGTAGAACGGCGCCGGTGCGGAAAATGATTTGCCAGCCGTAGGCCGGCATGAAATAGGCTGCCACCAGGCCGACGGCGGTACTGCCGGTAGTGATGCCCATGAACATGAGGACGATCAGTGCGGAGCGAAATTTCTTGGGAGAAAGTTCGGAGTTGAGTGAGATGGTGTTGGGCATGATGCCGCCGATGCCGATGCCGGCAATCAGACGCAAGATGATCATCTGGTCCATCGTGGTGGAGAACGACATCAGCAGCGTCATCGTGCCATAGAGCAATGTGCCGAAAATAATCATGGAGCGACGGCCATATTTGTCACCCAGCGAGCCAAGCAGCGGTGCGCCCATGAAAATGCCAAATAAGTTGGCGCTGAGCACAGGTCCCATGGCATTGGGTTCAACTCCCCACATGCGCGCCAAGGCCGGGGCAGTGAAGCCGAGGGAGTTCAGGTCGAAGCCGTCCGCGAACATCGTCAGGAAGCTCCACACCAGCAGCATGAGGTTAAAGCGGCCGAGCTTCTGCCCATCCACAAAATCATTGACGTGATAGGTTGCTGGCATGAAGTTCACTCTTATTGTTTTGGGGAGCAGTTAAGGGGTGGTATGGAAGTGCAGGCAGTTACCGATGATATGAATTGCTGATTTTCAAAACAAGGTGCCAGGTCCGGGCCACATCCTGCACTGGGAATTCAATAGATACGCAAGAATACCACGAAAAAACCGCGGTTTTTGTTGTGAATGCCTTGATATCTGGTGGGCACTTATGGAGGTGGCTGCCCAAGAATTCTGCCGAAAACCCCGAGACATTAATAGTGTTTAGTACAGCACTGGGTCGGCCAGTGTTGCTTAAACACACTGCAGGCGTGCTGCGACCATCCCTGGCCACAGCGTTCCCTTACATTTTCAGGAAACAGCCCGACTGCATTGAGCTGAATGAGCTGGCGACATTGTCCTCAACTGGAGATATTTCATTCACCAGTTGCAAAACAGTAGAAATAACCGTTGCCACCAGAACTTTTCAGCTGTTCCTGACCGCAGCCGCGACTGGCATGGGCCGAGTTCCAGGAGTCACCCATCAGGCCACCGCCTTTACGATCAAAATGTCCCAGCATGGCTTGCGGCATGGGGGCATCACTGTCACTGGTCCAGTTGTTACAAGTCATGGTTGTGGCGGTGCCATCAGGATTGCTGCCAGTCAGTATGTCGTGCTGGTTGGGGGTGTCGCCCAGGCCGTTGACGATGCCTTTTTTCTCGGTGATTGAAGTTTCTTTCGTCAGCAGCAGATTGCTGTAGTGCAGGTGATCGACAGTGCGTGCCACCAACACACCATTGGCGTTGTACCAGGGACCTTTGCCGATGCGATCCTTGGCATTCACGCCGCCTGGGCCGGTGGTGCTCAGATAGGCGTGCCAGGTTTTGCCTTTGACACCAGCCGCTTCGGCCAGCGATTTGCAATGTGCATCGGCACCTGCCAGCCCGCCAAGATTGGCGCCTTTGCCAAGTCCGACGCTGGTGACGAAGTAACTCATAGACGTGTCCTGGGGCGGTTGTGCCGCTGCGCCGGCCGCCGCTGGCTGCGCCGGGGCCTGGGCCCATACTGAACCTGACAATGCCAACAATAACAATGCGTAGTGATTATTCGGTTTTTTCATGACTTTCCCTCTTGAATGATGATGAAGTGCCACAGCTAACACTTTGCCTGCCGGGCCACCCTGAAGCTCACATGCGGGACTGCCTAAGTCAAGCCAAGCTTGCAACTGGACGCCGAGGGCAGGTCAAGGCTAACATCCTTGGCAATCAGCAAAAGGGGAACAACCATGTCCATTCCAAGCGAGCATTCCATGAATACAGGCATTTCCCGACGTGCGTTATTAGCCGCCTTGCCGGCACTGGCTTTCACCCGCCACTTGCTCGCCGCCAGCGGGCCGGCTTTGCAGATACGCAAGATCAATACGTTTGAAATTCGCGTGAGCGATGTCAAACGCAGTGTGGCGTTTTATCAGCAGCTGTTTGGCATGCCGGTGCAGTCACGTTTTGGTGAGCGTGTCAGCATGCGAGTCGGACAAGGTCCGGCCTTCATGGCGATCAGGGCTGTGCAAAGCGGTGAAACGCCGGCCATTACCCATATCGGTTATTCCGTCGACAATTTTGATCTGGCCGCGGTACAGAAAGGCTTGCAGGCCGCAGGCTTCAGTTCGATCCAGGCGCCAGCGCTGAGTGTGGCCGGCCTCGACAATGCCATGAAGACCTGGGTGCGTATGCGCGGTGCTACGGCAGAATTGTATTTTGCCGATGCACGCGGACTCATTATCCAATTGAGTGACAGCAGCTATTGCGGTGGCAGCGGCAAGCAGGGCGCCGTGTGTGACAAGGTGGAAACTGTCAAAGCCGGTTTGTTCAAATTGACCGAGATCAGCCATTTCACTGCTTTTGTCAGCAACGGCGCGGCCGCCAATACTTTTTACCAGGATCTGTTCGGTTTGAAAGTTCAGGCCTATCAGGGCACAGGCTCGCCGGTCACCGGCATCGGTGATGGCAAACAATTTGTGATGTATGCAGGGCCGTTCGCCGGTGGTGAAAAGACGCCAGCCAGCATCAACCATGGCTGCTTCAACATGGAAGCCTTCAAGGTGGACGACGTTCTTGCCAAGTTGACTGCCAATGGGCTGACAGCACGACCCGATGGCGCGCAGGCCGGCCCGATGATGCACTATGTCAGTTTACGCTTGCCCGCGCGCGGCGGTGCTGAAGGCGGCACGCCGGAACTGTATTTTACCGATCCCGACGGCATCCTGATGCAATTGCAGGATCAAACTTACTGTGGTGGCGGCGGCTATCTGGGTAATGAGTGTCTCAAGGCATAACTCAGTAGGGTTGGGGCAGGTCGGGATTGTTGCGGAACATGTTCGGTTCCTTCTTCACCTCGTTGAACGGGCGATATAACGTAGTAGGTTGGTCAGGTTTCACGCTCAATTGGCCATTGACACTGCCGTGATTGGGCGCGTCGTTCCAGCTGTAGTTATAGGGATTGCGGAATAGCGGTGCCAGATTGGAATGAAGGATTTTCCAGGCGCCGTCTTCTTTTATGTAATCCACATAATAGGGGCCCCAGATCCACGAACTGCCATTTTTGGCACTGTTGGATACTCCGGGCGAAAGCCAGTGGCTTTTCGCACTCATCCCGTCTTTGGCAATTTCAATATAGGGATCCACCGCCAGATGCATCAGGAAAAATCCTGGGGCATTGCGAGTAGCTTCAAACGCCTTGTAGAGCCCGCGCACGCTGTCGCCACCACGATAAACGCCGCTGTCGGAAAATTCGACGGATACGTCCGGCTGGTCCAGTGCAAACAACCCGGGAATGTTTTCATAGCGCTGGGTGAACAGTGAATGCAGATAGCTGGCTTGCAATTTCTGGATGGCGTTCATGTCTTCCAGATACTCCAAGCGGGTCTTGCCGGCTGCGAGGCTGGTTTCGAGATTGGTGACCCGCGTGGCGAGCGCAGACAGTTGCACTTCACTGTTATTGTCGCTCTGGCTGCAGGCGCCAAGCAGCAGCATCAGGGCAGACATTGCGCCAAGGGTTGTCAACGATTTGCGTGCACAAAATTGCATGTTGTCTCCTGCTTCATAAACGGAATTCCAGCACCAGTTTAGCATGGGCAACCCCTGTCAGAAGCTGGCTTGCCCTGCCTCGCTGCGGGAACCTGGCAGTGCAGAGGTGGCGGAGATTTCAGTGGGCCGCCAGCGTCAATAATTGACTGGCCAGCTCAGCGGGCATGCTGAAGAAGGGGCTGTGATCGGCGGCAAGCTCGAGGCAGTGGAAGCCTGGGAAAGCAGCCAGCATGCGGCGCTGGTGATGCTGGGGAATCACTTTGTCTTTGCTGCACACAATGTAGCAACATTGCAGACTGCCGAGCACCGCCTCATCAAATTCCAGCTCGGCGGCCAAGGGCAAACTGCCCTGGCTGCCGAATTGTTGCTGTGCCTGTTGGGCCAGTGCCGGGGGAGTCGCGCTGTAAAACAACGGAATGATGGAATCTGTTTCAATGCTGCAGCTGCGTTTGTCATCACTCATAGTGAGCGCCAGTTCGATCGGGCATAACGGTTCATGGCCACGATTGCGGGCGATCAACGCGAACACGCTGTCACCACTGTGCGGCAAATAAGCACATAGATATACCAGCTGGTGGATTTTGGCCGGCATGCTGGCCGCGACCGCCGTGATCACCAGGCCCGCCATGCTGTGGCCAAGCAAAATGACGGGCTCAGGGCATGCAGCCACTATCGCCTTGACACACTCAATATAGCCTTTCAGGGTGGCACGCCCCCAAGGCAAGGTGCTGTGGCCATGGCCCGGCAAATCCGGTGTGAGGACCCGGTGTCCTGCGGCTTGCAGCAGCGGCACCAGCAAGGCCCAGCAACGCGCATCGTGCCAGGCGCCATGAACGAGTACAAAAACCGGTTTGTTCAAGTTAAGATTTCGTCGTTGTGGATAGTATGGCCGGGATCATAGCAATTATGTGCTGGTCGGGCCCAAGTGGTTTGCAGACCCGATGTTATACTGCAGCCATGTTCGGTTTAGCCACGTCTACAGGTTACTCATGCGTACTCAAGTTGCCATCATCGGGGCCGGCCCAGCCGGGTTGCTGCTCGGTCAGTTGCTGCACAATGCCGGCATCAGCAATGTCATCATCGAACGCAGGTCAGGTGACTATGTGCTGAGCCGCATCCGGGCCGGCGTGCTGGAAGAGGGCACTGTGCAGTTGCTGCGCGAAGCCGGGGTCAGCCAGCGCATGGACGCCGAGGGCATGGTGCATCATGGGGTACAGATAGCATTCAGGGAGCAGATTCGGCACATTGATCTGTCACGCCACGCGGACGGCAAGACCGTGATGGTGTACGGCCAGACGGAAGTGACCCGGGACCTGATGGCAGCCCGCGCGGCAGCCGGTGCGCTGTCGCTGTACAACATCCCGGATGTCAGTATCCACAATATCGAGAGCTCCAACCCCTCCTTGCAATTCACGCTCAACGGCGAGCGGCAGGTGCTGGAATGCGATTACATCGCTGGCTGTGACGGTTTTCATGGCATCAGCCGCCATGCCATTCCGGCCGAGATCCGTTGTGAGTATGAGAAGGTCTACCCGTTCGGCTGGCTGGGGGTGTTGTCGGAAACGCCGCCGGTATCGCCGGAGCTGATTTATGGTGCGCACAGCCGCGGCTTTTTCCTGTGCAGCATGCGCTCAATGGCCCGCAGTCGTTATTATCTGGAAGTGCCCATATCCGAACAGGTGGAGGATTGGTCTGATGACCGTTTCTGGACCGAACTCAGGAGCCGTATGCCGGAATCCGTGGCCAGCACCCTGGTCACCGGCGCCTCCATCGAGAAGAGTATTGCGCCCTTGCGCAGCTTTGTAGTGGAGCCCATGCAGTATGGACGCCTGTTCCTGTTGGGCGATGCTGCCCATATCGTGCCACCCACCGGTGCCAAGGGCTTGAATCTGGCGGCCAGTGACGTCAATTACCTGTACCGGATCCTGGTAAAGGTCTACCACGAAGGCCGCACCGAGCTGTTGGCGCGCTATTCCGCGCTGGCGCTGGACCGCATCTGGAAAGCCGAGCGTTTTTCCTGGTGGATGACTTCCATGCTGCACCGGCTCAGTGCCAATCCGTTTGATCACCGGGTACAGCTGGCGGAGCTGGATTACTTCACCAGCAGCGAAGAGGGCTTGCAAACCCTTGCCCGCAATTACGTGGGTTTGCCCTATCAGGATGTCGGCTGATCCGGCGCCGTTTCCGGCGCCCTAACACCGCTGGTGCAGGGTCTGGGGGCGCCCAAATTTATTGCTGAGTTTGCCGGTTTTATCTGCTAGTCTTGCAGGCAGTTTTTGACCCCTTGCCCTCCAGGAATTTCGCAGCCGATGCGACTGAAAAGTATCAAACTTGCAGGCTTTAAGTCGTTCGTCGATCCGACCACCGTCAACTTCCCCAGCAATCTTTGCGCCGTCGTCGGCCCTAACGGCTGCGGCAAGTCCAATATCATTGACGCCGTGCGCTGGGTAATGGGCGAAAGTTCTGCCAAGAACCTGCGCGGTGAGCAGATGACCGACGTCATCTTCAATGGTTCTAGCAACCGCAAACCGGTGGGTCAGGCCATGGTCGAGCTCATCTTCGACAATACTGACCGCAAGATCACCGGCGAATACGCGGCCTTCAACGAAATCTCGGTCAAGCGCATCGTCAATACCGAAGCGCAATCCACCTACATGCTCAATGGCACCAAATGCCGCCGTCGCGACATCACTGATATTTTCCTCGGCACCGGTCTGGGTCCGCGCAGCTACTCGATCATCGAGCAGGGCATGGTGTCGCGCCTGATTGAATCCAAACCCGAAGACTTGCGTGTTTTCATTGAGGAAGCCGCCGGCATTTCCAAATACAAGGAACGCCGCAAGGAAACCGAAAGTCGCATCAGTCGCACCAAGGAAAACCTGGAGCGCCTCACCGATATACGTGAAGAGCTGGAGCGTCAGCTGCAGCATCTGCAGCGGCAGGCCAAGTCAGCCGAGAAATACCGCGAATTCAAGCAGGAAGAACGCGACATGACCGCGCGACTGCAGGCCTTGCGCTGGCAGCAACTTGATAATGATTTGTCAGGTTCGCAGGAACTGATCAGCGAGCTGGAAATCCGCCTGGAAGCCGGCATTGCCAGATACCGCGCCATAGAAGCTGAAATCGAACAGCACCGTGCCGGCGGCAGTGAAGCCACAGAAAACTACCAGCAGGTGCAGGCCCAGTACTACAACCTTGGCAGCGAAATCTCCCGCATCGAACAGACCCTTGAGCATCAGCGCCAACGCAAGCGCCAGCTGGAAGAAGATCTGAATGACACCATGGATGCACTAAACCGTGCCGAAGCGGAATTGCAGAAAGATCTCGATACCATCACTGCGCTCGACGATGAAGTTTCGATGATCGAGCCCGCACTCGAAGACGCCAGAGCCCGGGAAACCGATGCCAGTAGCGCGCTGGAAGCCGCCGAACAGGCGATGCAAAGCTGGCAAACCGACTGGGACAAGTTCAACCAGGAATCGTCCAACATTGTGCGCAAGGCCGAAGTTGAACAGCAGCGCATCAATCATCTCGAAAACATCGTCGACCGTGGCACTGCCCGCAAAGGTCTGCTCGGCAAAGAACTGGAAAGCCTGGCCACCGATCCGGAAGCGGAACAGCTGGCAATGATCGAAACCAATCTGGGTGAGCTCAGTTTGAAACAGGGCGATCTGGAAAAACAGAGTGCTGCCCACAATGCCCGTATCAACAGCACCCGCGAACAATTGCAGGACAGCAACAGCCGCCTCAGCCAGGCGCGCAGCCAGCTGCAAACCTTGCTGGGTCGCCAGGCTTCACTGGAAGCATTGCAGCAACAAGCGCTGGGCCTCAAGCACAAGACGCGTCAGCAGTGGCTGGAGAAAAACAAACTGGCCGGCCGGCCGCATCTGGTCGATGGCCTGAAAGTCAGTGATGGCTGGCAAAAAGCCGTAGAAACAGTTTTGGGCGAACATCTGCAGGCGATACAGGTTGATGATCTCAGCCAGTTGAGTACAGCACTGCAGGACTTCACCGAAGGCCAGATCATTTTGCATGACAGCAAAACCGCCAGTGCCGCAGCAGCCAGTGGTGCAGCGGTAAACAGTGCGCTCGCCGGCAGGACCTTGCAGAGCCAGCTCACTTCCACAGTTGCACTCGACAGTGTGCTGGCGGGCATTTACACCGCCGACAATCTGGCCGAAGGCCTGGGTCTGCGTGGCCAGTTGCTGGCAGGTGAATCCTTGATTACCCGTGAAGGCGTGTGGCTGGGCCGGGACTGGTTGAAAGTGGCACGTGGCTTTGATGAGAAGGCCGGCATGATCCAGCGCCAGGAAGAACTGACTGCACTGGCGGAGCAAATTGCGACGATTGAAGCCGGGGTTGATGAGTTGCTGGAACAGGTGGCACAACAGCAACAGAGCTTGCGGACCCTTGAGCTGGAAAAAGAAGACATCATCCGCAACCTCGGTTTGGTTAACCGCGAGTTGACTGCCACCAGTTCCGACCGCTCGGCACGCTTGATGAAAATCGAGCAGGTCACCGAACGCCGCAAACGCTTGCGGGTGGAAATTGATGATCTGGAAAAACAATTGCAGATCGAACAGAAAAACATTGAGGCTGGCCGTGCCGGCTTGCAGATCGCACTCGACCAGATGGAGCTCGACAATGCCAACCGCGAAGAGCAGTTGCTGAGCCGCGATGAATTCAGACGAGTGCTGGATCAGGCGCGTCAGACCGCCCGTAACGACCGCGAACAGGCACACCAGATGGTGCTGCGTCACCAGACCCTGCTGGCACAGTTGTCCTCACTGCGCATCACCCTTGAGCGGGTAAGCGCACAAGTTAAAACCTACGGGCTGCGCCGTGACCAGTTACAGGAAAATCTCAAAACCACTGACAATCCGCTGCCGGGTCTGAAAGCGGAACTGGAAACCAAGCTGGCTTCACGCCATGAGCTGGAACAGCAGTTGTCGCTGGCCCGCGGCAAAGTGGAAGAGCTGGATCACGCAATGCGCGCACTGGAAACCCAGCGTCATCAAAGCCAGGAAGCCACGCAGACAGTTCGTGACGAACTGGTCACCCTGAAACTGAACAGTGAAGGGGCCCATGTCAGACGCGCAGCGTTGCTGCAGCAGCTACAGGAAAGCCAATACGATCTGCAGACCTTGCTGCAATCAATGCCGGCGGACGCCAACGACAAAGTGTTCGAACAAGAGCTGGAGCAGATTGCCGGCCGCATACAGCGCCTTGGTCCGATCAACCTGGCGGCTATCGACGAATATACTACGCAGTCACAGCGCAAGATTTATCTGGATGCCCAGAATTCGGAACTCGAGCGCGCACTGGACACCCTGCAGAACGCAATCCTCAAGATCGACAAGGAAACCCGCACCCGCTTCAAGGAAACTTTCGACAAGATCAACCATGGCTTGCAGGCCTTGTTCCCGAAAGTGTTCGGCGGCGGTCATGCCTATCTCGACATGGTAGGCGAAGACTTGCTCGACACCGGTGTTGCCATTATGGCGCGCCCACCCGGCAAGAAGAACAGCACCATCCATCTGCTCTCGGGTGGCGAAAAAGCCATGACCGCGATTGCGCTGGTATTTTCGATCTTCCAGCTCAACCCGTCGCCATTCTGCATGCTCGACGAAGTGGACGCCCCGCTGGACGATGCCAACGTCGGCCGCTATGCCGCGCTGGTCAAGGAGATGTCGGAATTCGTACAGTTCATCTTCATCACCCACAACCGGCTGACCATGGAAGCTGCCAATCAATTGCTGGGGGTTACCATGCACGAACCTGGCGTATCGCGGCTGGTGACCGTGAACATTGAAGAAGCTGCCGAGTTGGCGGCCATGTAGGCGGGTTGCGACCTTATGGATCTGCTTAACACTTTGATGCTTGTGATTATCGCCATTATTGCGGTGGTGATAGCGCATGGCTTTTACCGAAAGTGGAGCGACTCCCGCAACCGTGTGGTTATCAAACTCGAACGCAACATTCCGCAGGCGGATATCGATCTTGAGCTGTTGCCGAATTCCGAACTCCCCAATGGCGGTGCCCGCAGTATTCCTCGCGAGAACGAGCCGGTCATACCCCGCCGCCGCTATCAGCTGAAGGATGGCCGAGACAAAGTCCGCCAACATGAAGTTGAGCAGGAAAATGTGCCGGTGCTGATGGACCCGCTGGAAATCGAAGAAGCCGCCATTGAACATGCCAACGTGTTCGTCACGGCGGCAACCGCAGCGCAGGAAACTGCCGCCGCGTTCGCAGATGAAGAATTACCTCCGGAAGTAATGACCGGGCTCGATGGCGAATTCCACGACTCCCACTCCGATGCCGATGCGCAAATGACCATGGCGCCGGCAACTACACGGGCCATCGACGAAACCGGCCTGGATGACGAACACGATGACGATCAGCCAGGGCCGCAGGGCGTAGGTGACGATGAAGATGAATTCATCGCAGCCGATGTGGAACCGCTGGCCGCTGGCGATGAATTTGATGATGAGTTTCCGGAACAGTTCGACGGCGATTTCGAAGAAGATGTTAGCGAAGCGCAATCAGCAGATCTGACTGCAAGTCCGCTTGCTGCAGAGGCAGCCGTAAAAGAAGAGCCCGCTGAGGATGAGGCCGCTGATGAGGAGCTGGCAGCAGAAGCGGATGCCGACTATGAGGATGAAGAAGAATACGATCCTTACGAAGACGAGAATTTTTACGAGAACGAACCGGCCTTGCTGGAGAATGCCTACAAGCTGGCTACCAGCCGTTTCCACCGCCATCAGGAACCGGAGCAGGCCCGGATAGAACCCGGCTTTGGCGAAGGCCAGAGCGCTGAAGTGGAAACCACCGAAGAATTTGTCACAACGCTGAATGAAGATGCGATGGACGATTTCCTCGGCCAGGAACAGGAAGAGATCAGGGCGTGGCGCAGTCAAAGTGTCACCCAGCAGGATTCGCCGCCGGTAGAGCCTTTGCCCGCTGCGCAACCAGTGGAAACGCAAGCTCCCGGCCAATTCCCCCCGCTATCCAGCACAGCAAGTGTTACGGCTCCGGCACAGCCTGCCGCTTCTGCACCCAGGGTTGAAGATGAGATGCCGCCAGCTGTGCCAGTGCAGCCGGGCGCAGCCAAAGCCATAGCGTCAGCCGCAGCACCTGCGAGGGAGAACAAGCCTGGTTTCTGGCAGACCATGGCAGGCAAGACCGCCCGTTCAGTAAAAGAGACTACAGCGAAAATTGCCCAAGGCGAATTGTTTCATCCGGACATCAGTCCCGGCCAGATGACTGAGCCTGCTGTTCCTGCGGGACCGCAAGAAGTCGTCGTCGTCAACGTTATGGCCAAGCCTGGCAATTATTTCTACGGTGATGAAATGCTGCCAGTGCTGCAGCATTATGGTCTGCGGCTGGGCCAGATGAACATCTTCCATCGCCACACTGAAGTTGATGGTACCGGTCCGGTAATGTTCAGCATGGCCAACATGGTCAAGCCCGGTACTTTCGCACTTAATGGCATTGAAAATTTTGCCACACCCGGCGTGAGTTTTTTTGTACAGCTGCCCAATCGTCACGGCAACATGAAAGCCTTTGAACACATGCTGGCCACCGCCAATGGTGTGAAGCAGGCACTCGATGGCATTCTCAAGGATGAACGGCGCAGTGTATTGACGCGCCAGACTGTCGAACACTGCCGCCAGCGCATCCGTGATTTTGAGTTGTCCTTGTTGGCCAAGAAGTAAGCAAAGCGAGAGGGAGTGTCATGCAGGACTCTGCCGACTTGCAGGCCGAACTGGGGGAATTGCGCCGCCTCATCAACTATCACAATACCCGTTACTACCAGCTGGATGCGCCGGCAATTCCTGACCAGGATTACGACCGCCTGTTCCAGCGTCTGCTGGATATTGAAGCTGCACATCCACAACTTGTCAGCGCTGATTCACCCAGTCAGCGCGTTGGCAGCGCACCACTGGGTGGCTTCACGCAAGTCGTGCACGTTTTGCCGATGTTGTCGCTCGACAAGGTGTTTACCGCTGACGATTTGAAACGTTTTGAAGAGCGGGTGCTCAAGCGGCTCAATACCAGTGTCATCCCCGAGTACTGTTGTGAGCCCAAGATTGATGGTGTCGCTGTGAGTCTGTTGTATCGGCATGGATTGCTGGAGCGTGCTGCCACGCGCGGTGACGGCACCACCGGCGAAGACATTACCCACAATGTTCGCACTGTCAAAAGCGTGCCGTTGCGTTTGTCAGGTGATGGATTGCCGTCATTGCTGGAAGTGCGCGGTGAAATCTTCATGACCAAATCCGGTTTTGCCGCGATGAATGCCGAGGCAGTGACCAGAGGGGAGCGCACTTTTGTGAATCCGCGCAATGCTGCCGCCGGTACTTTGCGGCAACTGGATTCCAGGTTGACAGCGCGGCGCCCGCTGACAATGTTCTGTTACAGTGCCGGCCTGGTAGAAGGCGGTGAGTTGCCTGACACGCTCAGTGCCATATTTGACCGTTTCGCCAGCTGGGGCTTGCCGGTGAATGGACTGCGCCAAGTCGTCACTGGCATTGAGGGATGCAGCAATTATTGCGACCAGGTGCAGGCCCGGCGCACTACACTTGATTACGAAATTGACGGTGTCGTCATCAAGCTCAACAGTGTGTCCCTGCAACAGGAACTGGGCATGAATGCGCGCACGCCGCGCTGGGCCATGGCTTTCAAGTTTCCGGCCGAAGAGGTGGCCACCGTGCTGGAAGAAGTCGAATTCCAGGTCGGCCGCACCGGTGCACTCACCCCGGTTGCCCGGCTGCAGCCGGTGTTTGTCGGTGGTGTCACTGTCAGCAATGCCACCTTGCACAACATGGATGAAGTCAGAAGGCTCGGTGTTCGCATCGGTGATCGTGTCATCGTGCGCCGCGCCGGTGATGTCATTCCTAAAATTGTCCAGGTGATCCCCCGCACCGTGGTGGAAGAAACCGAGCTTGCCGATGCCATGGATGCGGCCTCCGCTGACGCAGCTGCAATAACCGCATCCGTGCCGCTGCGGGACATCGTGGCACCCACTCACTGTCCGGTGTGTGGTTCCCCGGTGGTGCAGGAAGCCGGCGAGGTGTTACTGCGTTGTTCAGGAGCGCTGGTTTGCCGGGCCCAGTTGATCCAGGCCTTGCTGCATTTCGCCTCACGCGGCGCCATGGATATTGAAGGCCTCGGCGGCAAACTGATCGAACAATTGGTAGAGGCCGGCCTGGTGAAGTCGCTGGCCGATTTGTACCGGCTGGATGTTGACATCCTGGCCAGGCTCGAACGCATGGGACTCAAGTCCGCACAAAATCTCAAGGCTGGCATCGACAAAAGCAAAGCAACCAGCTTGGCACGTTTTCTGTTTGCTCTCGGCATCCGCGAGGTGGGTGAGGCCACCGCGCTCAATCTGGCGCGGCATTTCGGCTCACTGGCTGCAATCATGGCGGCCGATGAGGAAAGCTTGAAAACAGTAGAGGATGTTGGGCCGGTAGTGGCTGCACGCATTGCCGGTTTTTTCGCGCAATCGCTTAACCGTGACTTGATTGAGCAGCTACTGCTGCTCGGAGTCAGCCCGCAGGAACTGGCAGTAGTGCCCGCTGAAAAGCTGCCACTGGCTGGTCAGACCTGGGTGGTAACCGGCTCTCTGGAATCCATGGATCGTAATCAAGCCAAAGCAGCATTACAGGCGCTGGGTGCCAAAGTAGCCGGCTCAGTATCAGCCAAAACCACTTGTGTGGTGGCCGGCCCCGGCGCCGGTTCCAAACTGGCCACTGCTGAAGAGCTGGGTATCAAAGTAATCAATGAGCCGGAGTTACTGGCCTTGCTGGAGCAATTTCAATGAGTTGGTGGGGCAAACTGATCGGCGGTACTTTCGGCTTCATGCTGGGCGGGCCGCTCGGGGCTGCACTGGGTGCGGCCCTTGGCCATAATTTCGATCAAGGCATCCAGGGGCAGCGCTCCTCTGGCACGCCTCGTCCTGATGGCAACGATGTTGAAGCCATCCAGTCAGCATTTTTCACTGCCACGTTCGCGGTGATGGGGCATATGGCCAAAGCCGATGGCAAGGTTACCCGCGAAGAAATCGCGATTGCCGAGTCGGTGATGCAGCAAATGCGGCTGAATCCAGCGCAAAAGCAGCTGGCAATGGCATTGTTTTCCCAGGGCAAGCAGGACGGGTTTCCGCTGGAGCAAGCCTTGCAACAATTGCGCAGTACCTGTCATCGCAGCACGCATCTGTTGCAGATGTTTATGGAAATCCAGCTAGCCACCGCAATGGCAGATGGCAATTTGCATGCTGCAGAAAGGGCGATGCTCGCACAATGTGCCGGTGCCTTGGGCTTCAGCCAGTTTGAATTCAACCTGCTGCTCAAACGCCACCAGGCCAGCAGTCACATGCATACAGGTCAGCCTTCCGCCAGCAGCAGGCTCAACGATGCCTATCGAGTATTGGGCGTCAGCAAGGACGACAGTATGGAGGATATCAAGAAAGCCTACCGGCGCCTGCTCAACCAGCACCACCCCGACAAATTGGTGGCGAAGGGCTTGCCGCAGGAAATGATGGAGCTGGCAGGCAAAAAAACCATGGAAATCAAGGAGGCCTACGAGCTGATCAAAAACGCCCGGGACTCCTAAAAGAAAGCCCGCTCCATGTGTCCATGGTGCGGGCTTTCAAAACCAGCGCGACAGGGTTCACTGGCCACAGGCCCTGCCTGCTTCCTTAGTGTTGCTGTTGGCCAAAAAGTTCCGGTGTCTGCGACTTCTTTTTTGTGCTGATTTCACAATTATTTATTGCGTTTAATAAAAAACCTGTTGGGCTCAATGCTCAGCTTTGGTCAGAGCAGTGCTGTGAACTAAAGCCCTAACCTCACAACACCTGTATCTGCAACCCAAGCTTCTCCAACTCACTCTGTTTGGCCTTGCTGCTGACAATCGCAACGCTCGGCTTGTCCAAAGTCAGATAACGTTCAGTCACCGCTTTCAACTGCTCCAGGCTCACATTCAACACCTGCTGGCGAAAGCGCGAACGATGCGACTTGTCGCGACCAAACAGCTCATTATGGAAAGCATGCTTGGCAGTGCCGGCCGGTGACGCCGGCTTGTCGATGCTGGAAATTACGCCAAGAATGGCTTCTTCCAGTTGGGCATATTCATGTTGGTGGCCCAACATCCAGTCGATGGAGCGGCGGAAATCATCGAGGGTTTCGCTCAGTCGCGGGTCACGATAGGAATAGAAACGGAACGCCGCCATGCCGCTGTCCTGGCTGGCGCCGCCACCGTAGGCGCCGCCTTGTTCACGTATGGCGCGGTGCAGATAGCCATTGCGCAGGAAGCCGGCCAGTACGCTCAATGCGGCCGCATCTTCATGCGAGCCACATACGGTCGGAAATGCCATCGCACAGAAGTTGACCTGGGTGCTGGTCACCCACGCTTCCCGCACGTTGTCGCGGATCGGCGGCAGCACAAACGGCGAGGTTGCCACTTTCATGTGCAGGGTCTCGGCCCAGGTGGACTGCAATGAATCCAGTAGCGCGTTTTCTTCGCTGGCTTCAGCCACCAGCAGGAACTGTTTCTCACCGTGGATGATGGCCTGATGCACTGCGGCCAGCTGCGTGGCAAAGGCCTGCAGTTGATCCGGGTGTTCCAAACCTTTTACCAGCAGTTTCATGCGCCGGATGCCTTCCAGCCCAGATGATTGATGATCCATCAGCCCGAGTGGACTCATGCGGCTGCAGGCAGCCGTCATCGCCAGGCCATGGCCGCTTTGGGTAATGCTCTGCTCACGTCGGCCCAGAATTTGTTCCATGAGTTCGTGAAGACGATCGGTTTCATCGAAACGACAATCCAGCAAGGTGTCACGCAGCAAGGTGCTGACGTCGTTCTGCTTGCTGTACAGCGCCTTGCTCGACAGCACCAGCACCGCCTGCACATTCTGTTCGCTGGCCAGCGTGCTGCGCATGGAGGTATAGGCGCTGAGGCCGCCGCTGATCGATGACTGATGCTCCTGGATGTCAAGATAGGAGCGTGTGCCTATGCCGACTTCAGACATGCAGGTAGTGCAGTAGGGCAGCAATTCCAGTTGCTCCTCACTCAGCGTGGGCAGTGCCAGTACAACTTGTTGATAGCTGAGGCCATTGGTGCCCTGGGCATAGAAACTCACCGGCAGATCAGCGCCATTGGACTGCAGGTGGATGGCTTTCCTGGTGGGCCATTGCACGTCAGCAGGGACATCGCTGAGTTCAACCTTGGGCAACAGTTCGGCATTGGGTTTTTCGCCTTGCCGTTGTTGCAGAGCAGCGGCTTGCGCAACGATGCGCGCTTTGTCAGCAGCGGTGAGTGTGCTCTTGATGGTTGCCAGGCGCTCGGCTTCCGCGGCTTTGGCGCGTTCGCTCTGGGTATTGTCGGGGCGGGCGGTCAGCGTCACCCGATGCGGATTGTTCAGCAACAGCACTCGAATCAGCTGCGGGATAAAATCCGGATTCTTGATGGACTGCTTGAAATGGGCGAGGACCGGATCGATGTCGAGCAGCTCGATGGGGTCGCCCCGATGTGTGGCGGTAGAAAGTGCCGACAGGATCAACTGCAAACCGTAAGGGTAGGAGTCGCCACTGATTTCGCGCTGATGCAGCTCGAGTGCGTGCAGGGCGGCTTCCACTTTCTCCTGTGGCACACCTTCACGAGCCACCTTCTCCAGTGTTGCCAGAATCAGGGCTTCCACTTGTTCGGTGCTGTCAGCGGCACACCCTTCCAGGCCGCAAATGAAGCTCATTTCGCGCTGCGAATCTTCCAGTCCGCTCAAGGACGAGGGCGAGCGGCCCAGTTCAGTGGTTTCCAGCACCTGTTGCAGCGGGCTGGCACTGTTGTCCATCAATACCGAGCTCAGCAGCTGTGCCTTGTACATGTCCTCCAGATTGGCACTCTTGCCGAGCAGCCACGCCATCACTACATGGGTTTTGTCACTGATGTCGGCTTCGTCGAGCGGATAAGTGGTTTCAACTTTTTTCGGTTGCTGGAAGCGATGTTCGTCACCCACGGCGATATGCACGTCGAGTCGGGTGAACTCATGCAACGCATGTGCTTCGAACCTGGCTTGATGTTCATGTGCAGGAATATCGCCATAGGTCATGAATATGGCATTACTGGGGTGATAGTGGGTTTTATAAAACGCTTGCAGCTCGGCATAACTCAGTTCGGGAATATGCACCGGATCGCCGCCACTGTTGTAGTGATAGGTGGTGGTGGGGAACAGTTGCTCGGTCAGCAGCTGCCAGATAAAACTGGTGGCAGAACTCATGGCCCCTTTCATTTCATTGAAGACCACGCCTTTGAATTCAAGCGGGCTGTCAGGATTGTCGGGTTGCTGGAATTCCAGCCGGTGGCCTTCCTGTGCAAAATCCAGTTCATCCAGGTTCGAGAAAAATACCGCGTCGAGATAGACCTCGAGCAGATTGTTGAAGTCCTTGCGGTTCTGGCTGGCAAACGGATAGGCGGTCCAGTCGCTGCTGGTGAACGCATTCATGAAGGTGTTGAGTGAGCGGCGCACCATCATGAAGAACGGATCGCGTACCGGGAAACGGCGACTGCCACACAAGGCGGTGTGCTCCAGAATGTGAGCTACGCCGGTGGAATCATGCGGCACCGTACGCAGCGCCACTAGGAACACGTTTTCCGGGTTATCGGTGGCCAGATGGAAATGCACAGCACCGGTAGCCACATGCACATACTCTTCAACACTGAGATTGAGCGTTGGCAGAAACCGGCTGCGTTTGAATCGGAAAGCCTGGTGGGTGATTGGTGTGGCGGCGGCCGGGTTTGTGCCGGGTGACTGCATGTGAATTATCCTGGATCAAGTTGGAACAACCATCAATTGCTGCCCATGCTAGGAGGCTTTGGCAGCAGAGTAAATGAGCCTGGCGCACGGCTCGCATGGCCAGCGCGTAATTCTTCGAAGCTTGTGGAGGGTACAGGTACGACTTACAGCACCACTAGCAGGCGCAAAGCCTCCAGATGCAGCCGGGCATCCTGCATGCACTGGCCCAACTGCACGCGCTGTTGCTGCAAATAGTCGATTTCATCGTCTTTTACTTGCGGATTGATGGCTTGCAACGCCGTCAGCCGGGCAATTTCTTCATCCAGATGTTGCTGCATGGCAGTGCTGCGCGCAGCAATCAGTTCGGGCAACTGCTTTTCCGCCACTTTCTGGCACAGTCGGGCCAGCATCTCGATGGTTTCCCGCTGTTGCAGCAGTGCCCGCAGTTGCGCCTTCGGCAAGGGTTCGCTTTGCCGGTCCAGCAAGTCGGGAGTCAGCGCCTTGCCAAGGCTGCGTTTCTGGTTATCGACTACCGCCCGCAGCGTGGTGAGCGGGAACCAGCGCTTGATTTGCAGGCGGGCCGGGCCGGAGACGCTGACCCGATACAGGCTTTCCAGCACCAGAGTGCCGACTGGCAAGCGCGGATCGCGCAAAATGCCGACGGTGGCCTTGCCACTGTGGTCCTGCAATACCAGATCGATGCTTTGCAGCACCATCGGATGCAGCCAGTTCACAAACGGCAGATCATCGCGCTTGAGCGCCAGAGGCCGGTTGAGGGTGAAAGTGAGTCCATCATCAGGGATGGAAGGGTAGGAGCTGACCAGCATGTCCGCACCTGGCGTCACTACCCAGGTGCCGTTGCTGTTCTCTTCATTGTCGAGACCGTAACTGGCAAAGACATTGCGCAGGAACTGGCGCGGCGTGGCCTCATTTTCCAGCGACTGGATGGTCTTGAGGATGCGTGCGGCGGCTTGGGGCCGGCAGGAATTCAGCTCCAGTAATTTGTCACGACCCTCGGCATGTTGTTCCAGCAACTGTGCATTGAGCGCCTGGGCTTGTTGCAGCAAGCTTTGTGTCAACGCGGTAACTGCCGGTGCCTGCAGTGCTGCTTGCAAGAGTTCCGGCAGTTGCATGCACACCCGGGCCGCCACCGGGTTGGGCTTCTGCTGCAAACCGAGTGCTGTGAAATGCAATTCGAACAGCACTTGCTGGGCCGTGCCGGTCATATAGGGCACGTGCAAGTGAATCAGCTGCTGTTGGCCAATGCGATCCAGGCGGCCGATGCGTTGTTCCAGCAAATCCGGATTCTGGGGCAGATCAAACAGCATGAGATGCTGGCAGAACTGGAAATTGCGGCCTTCACTGCCGATTTCCGAACACACCAGCACCTGCGCACCGGCTTCGGAGTCGGCAAAATAGGCAGCGGCGCGATCACGTTCTACCAGGCTGAGGCCTTCGTGGAAAACCGCACTGCGTATGCCCTGGCTCAGTCGCAACCAGGCCTCGATTTGTTCGGCAGTGGAGCGGCGGTGACAAATCACCAGCAGTTTATTGCCTCGCAAGTCTTGCAGCAGTTGATAGAGGCACGCAACGCGTGGGTCCTGTCGCAGCCAGCTGTCGTTGTGGAGGAAATTGCGTTCTGGTTGCTGGGCAACTTCCATTCCCAGATAAAGTTCTGGCACAGCCAGCGGATAGGGGTGCAGCTCTCGTTCGGGAAAGCCGCTGACGGTACGGCGCGTGTTGCGAAACACGATGCGGCCGGTGCCATGACGGTCGAGCAGGTCGTTCAGCTGCGCTTCGTCGTCAGGTGGCAGCGCTTCCAGCCTGGCAGCAAGTTCACGATAGTTGTGCTGCTCTGCCTGGAACGCTTCCATGTCATGGAAACGCTGGGGATCCAGCAGTGACAGCAGCGCAAAATGGCTTGCAATGCCGCTCTGGTCAGGAGTTGCCGTCAGCAGCAACATGCCGGGCACTTTGGTGGCGAACTCTTTCACCAGCGAGTACTGACTGTTATCGGGATTTTTTGAGTCTGCCAGCAAATGATGGGCTTCATCCACGATCAACAGATCCCAGGGGGTGTTGAGTGCGGCCTCACGCCACTGGCGGGCGCTGGCCATGAATTCGCGGCTGCACAACACCAGCTGTTCACTTTCAAACGGATTGTCGGGGTTCACTTCGGTGAGGGCACGGCAGCGCTCTTCATCCAGGATGGTGAAACGCAAATTGAAGCGGCGCAGTAATTCCACCAACCATTGATGGATCAATGATTCCGGCAACAGCACCAGCACCCGGGAGACCAGGCCACTCCACAGTTGCTGCTGCAGAATCAGGCAGGCTTCAATGGTTTTGCCAAGGCCTACTTCATCACACAACAGCACGCGTGGTGCCGGCCGGCGTGATACTTCATAGGCGATATGCAGTTGATGCTGCAAGAGTTCAGTGCGGCCGCTGCACAAGCCCAGCAGCGACGAGCTTTCGATAAAACTTTGGGCTGCCAGGGCTGAACGCCGCAATTGATACCAGGCCGTGGTTTCCAGCCGGCCCGCCAGCAGGCGTTTCAAGGGCTGACTCAGGTTGAGCAACGGCGACAGTTCGATTTCGCTGAGGGTTGAGTCAAGGCCGGAGAGCAGGAAGCGGACGTGGTAGAACAGCAGGCCTTCGCGCTCATGGATCTGCAGCACCACAGCTTCAGCACCGGCGGAATCGCGCAGCACATCACCCGCTTCGAAGCTTATGCGGGTGAGCGGAGCATTGGCATGGGCATAGCGCCGCATGCTTTGCGTGGCAGGAAAGCTGAGGCTGAGCGTGCGGAATTCAATTTCAGTGATGATGCCAAGGCCGAGTTCGGGCTCAGCATCACTCAAAAAGCGTTGACCAACTGCAAATTCTGGCATGGCGGGGGGGATGCAAACGAATAGGCGCTATAGTAAAGCCAGAGTCGGCAATGTCCAAGGCATGTCGGCGGATTTGCACCGTCTTTGCTGGTGACACTGGGGGAGGGCTTTGCTAGATTGGATCGTATTAAATCAACAATAATTGTAAGGCATCAGGGGAATTGCATGGCATCCAAAAGGCTGGTGTTGTGTGTGCTTGGGTTGGCAGCTGCCTGCACAGTAATGGTGCCGGATGTGCAAGCACAAAAGCACGCGTTTGTGCCGGTAAACGATGCAATGCTGGTAAACCCGGCCGATGCTGACTGGTTGATGTGGCGGCGCACCCTGAACTCCTGGGGTTATAGTCCGCTCAAGCAAATCACCAGCAAGAATGTCAAGCAATTGAAACTGGCCTGGAGCATCCCGCTCCACAAAGGCTCAATCCAGGAAGGTACGCCGCTGGTCTATGACGGCACTCTTTACATGCCGCATCCAGGCGATGTGGTCAGTGCCCATAATGCCGCGACCGGTGAACAGTTGTGGGAACACCATCGCGCCATTCCGGAAGACATTGGCGACTACCTGCAAGCCTATGAAACCAAACGTTCGCTGGGAATCTATGGAGACACCATTATTTTTCCCAGCAATGATGATTATCTGGTGGGCCTGGATGCCAACACCGGCAAGCAAAAATGGCAGACGCAGGTACTGGATTACCGCAAGAATCCGGCTCAGCAAAGCGCCGGCCCGCTGATCATCAAGGGCAAGGTCATTTCCGGTCGCACCTGCATGCCCAGTGCCGGACCTGACGCCTGTGTCATCACTGCCCATGATGCCAATACCGGCAAAGAGCTATGGCGACTCAATACCATCCAGAAACCGGGCGAAGGTGTTGATACCTGGGGTGGCATGCCGTGGGAATCGCGTTGGCATGTCGGGGCGTGGATGACGGCCAGTTACGATCCTGAACTCGACCTGATCTATATGGGCACCTCGGTGACAGCGCCGGCCCCCAAATTCCTGCTGGCCGGCAATGACAACAAATATCTTTATCACAACTCCACGCTGGCAATAAATCCGGATAATGGCCACATCGTCTGGTATTACCAGCATATTGTGGATCATTGGGATCTGGATCATCCGTTTGAACGCTTGCTGGTAGATACCCAGGTGGCGCCTGATCCCAAGCAAGTGGCGTGGATCAGCCCTGACATCGAAAAGGGCAAAACCTACAAGGTATTGACCGGCATCCCTGGCAAGACCGGCATCATTTATACCCTGGACCGGCAAACAGGCAAGTTCCTGTGGGCGCGGCCCACAGTCCAGCAGAATGTGGTGGCCAGCATTGATGGCAAGACCGGCGAAGTCACCGTCAATCCAGCCACCACCTTTCACGCCAAGGGCGATACCGCGGAAGTGTGCCCGGCCCTGACCGGCGGCAAAAACTGGTGGGCAGGCGCTTATAGTCCCCTCACCAACATGATGTATTACGGTTTGCAGAATACCTGCTCAGATGTCACTGTGACCCTGGCCAAGCCGGATGTGGAAGCGTTATATGGCATTTCAGGTCGAGACAAGCTGGCAGCCGGTGCCAAAGGCATCGGTTCGGTGTTTGCTGTTTCTGCCGAAACTGGCCGTACTGCCTGGAAGTTTGATATGGCAGGTACGGCACTGTCGATGGTCACCACCGGCGGCGGTCTGGTGTTCGGAGGCGATATCGAGGGTAATTTCCGTGCGTTCGACCAGAATACCGGCGCAGTGGTGTGGGAGGTCAATCTGGGTTCGTCGTTAACCGGTTATCCGATCAGCTTTGCGGTGAACGGCAAGCAATATGTGGCGGCCAGCACCGGTTCCTCCGTGACTACTGCCAGCCAGCGGCGTTTGCTGCCGGGCCTGAAAGCCGGCACCGAGAATCGTTTGTATGTATTTGCCTTGCCATAAGGGAACAGCCTTGCCAAGTCGGGAGGCTGTCCATATCATCTTTCGGTAAAATTGTAATCAAGAGGGGTAATGCCATGAGTTTCAAAACCAAAGTAGGGTCATTGAACTCCTACGAAAAAGGCTCAATCGATCTCAATGATGATTTGCGCCACTATGCCTTTTCCAATATTTTCGAAGTGGCCAACGCTGCCAAACCCTATGAGCGGGTGATGGTGGCTTCCAACCTTGAATATGCTGCCGAAGTGGTAAGAGCTGAAGGAACCTCAGCCTGGTACACCGCTCCCCACGATGAATTTGCCATCGTGATGGATGGTGAAATCGAGTTCACATTCTTCCAGTTGGGCGATGACCAGAAACCAACGCATCAGGCTGGTGCCATCAAGATCAACGGTGAGCCCAAAGGCAAGCGTATGGGTAAAGTGCGAGCGCGGCGCGGCCATGAAGTCTTGTTGCCCAAAGGTGCGGCCTATCAGTTGTCGGCAATCAAGCCATCAGTCTGTCTGATTCAGACTTCAGCCGGCCCTGAAAGTGTGGAGCGCTGGTCCAAGATCTGCGTCCTCGACTAAATCCGGTCACCCATATTTCAATATTCTGAGAGGATTCCCATGAGCATAGCCAGCGTAAAACTTATCGCTTCAGCACCCGATCCGGTGCTGGGCTACAAAAAATTCCAGTTTGGCAGTTTCACTTTCGAGCGCGACATGTATTTTGTGCATGTGAGCTGGCCCAAAGGCACCCACACCGTTGAAGTCGACCGTTTCCTGCGTGCGATGGTGCGTGACATTGGCTGGGGCTTTTTCTACGGCTGGATTTTCTTTGATGATGTATTCGGTACCCAGAATCATTACGGTACGGTTGATATCTATGCGGGCACCTATAGCAAAGGCCATCGTGACACCGGCGTGGATTTTCTGGAAACCTTCAACACTGATGATGTACGGGTAGCGTTTGAAACCATTTCCATCAACTGGATCAACGAAGGCTACGATCCCTTGCGTGCACCAATGGAAACCGGCTCGCCGCTGGGACCCAAAACCCGCGATGCGGCTGGTCCGTTGATTCGCGGTTTTGAACCCGCACGTCGTATGATGGGGTTGCCGGGTGATACCAAGCCGCGTTCTGATGCTTCAGGCCATCCGATCAATCGCGCCTTTGCTGATATGACATTTGACAAGCCGGATATCGAAATTGAACCGGGCTTTGAAGATCAGGTGCATGCGTTCAATCTGTTTGATCATATTGCGCGCGCTGACGTTACCTGGAATCCATCGTTCACTTCGATCACGCGTGCCTGCATTTGCTGCGTGACCAGTGAAGAGCATATGTTGCCGGTGATCCATGGCAATGACCGCAATGAGTGGTTTATTCAATTGACAGATGAAATCCAGTGGAACATCCAGGACAAGAACACCGGCAATCCACGTGGACGTATTGTGATGAAGGCAGGCGATGTGTGTGCGATGCCTGCGGATATCCGTCACCAGGGCTTTTCGCCGAAGCGTTCGATGCTGATGGTGCTGGAGAATGGCACACCTGGGCTGGAGGAGAAATACGCCAAAGGGGAATTGGAACCGTTCCCGATTACAGCTTCACGCTGGTAAGCAATTGAAAGAAACAAGGCCCGGAAGTGCAAGCTTGCCGGGCCTTGTCGCATTTGGCTTCATCCAAACCGCAGCGCAGGCTGCAATCCATTTCAGTGCATTGGTGCAAACATGGCTCTTCCCGTTTTTCAGACTCAGCTGTTTATCAATAACGAATTCGTTGACGCGCTCGATGGCAGTACTTTTGATGTGTTCAATCCTTATGACAATTCCCTGTTGGCGAAAGTGTCGGAGGCCAAGCCTGCGGATGTAGATCGTGCGGTAGCGGCGGCGCGCAAGGCATTTCCCGCGTGGTCAGCCATGTCGCCGTCGGATCGTGGCGTGTTGATCGGCAAGCTGGCGGATGCGATTGAAAAAGATCGTGACAATTTGTCGCTGATCGAAACGCTGGATACCGGCCATCCGATCCGGGATACCCGTAATCTGGATGTGGCGCGCACAGTGGCCACTTTCCGTTATTTCGCCGGTATGTGTGACAAAAATGAAGGCACAGTGATTCCGGTCGATACCGGCTTTCTGAATTATGTGACGCGCGTACCGGTCGGCGTAGTCGGGCAGGTGGTGCCATGGAATTTTCCGTTGATGTTTACCAGCTGGAAACTGGGGCCGGCGTTGGCAGCCGGCAACTGCGTGGTGATGAAACAAGCTGAACTGACACCACTGTCGACCCTGCGGGTGGCGGAACTGGCCCGGGAAGTGGGGTTCCCGCCGGGCGTAATCAATGTAATTCCGGGTTATGGCCATATCGCGGGTCAATATCTGGCTGAGCATATGGGCGTCGACAAATTGTCATTCACAGGCTCCACTGCCACCGGCCGCAAGATTGTGCAGGCATCGGCCGGCAACCTGAAGCGCATTCAACTGGAGCTGGGCGGCAAGGGCGCCAACATCGTGTTTGAGGATGCCAACCTGATGGCGGCGGTAAACGGTTCAGCGTTTGCGATTTTCCATAACCAGGGCCAGGCATGCATCGCCGGCTCGCGGCTGATGCTGCATGAAAAAATCGCTGATGAATTTCTCGACAAATTTCTCAAGCTGGCGGCCTCCATCAAGCTTGGCAATCCGCAGGATCCGACCACCGAGATGGGGCCGCTGACCTCGAAGATGCATCAGGAACGTGTGCTCAACTATTGCAAGGTGGCACAGGAGGAAGGTGGTGAGCTGCTGCTGGGTGGCAAGGCCCCGTCCCATACGGACTTGCAGAAAGGCTGCTTTGTGGAGCCAACGGTAGTGCGGGCAAAAAGCATCAATGATCGCGTGTGTCAGGAAGAAGTATTTGGTCCGTTTGTGGTGGTTTCCACCTTCAAGAACGACGAAGAGGCGTTGGCGATGGCTAACAACACCATCTACGGCCTCGGCGGCGGCTTGTGGACCAACAACCTGCAACGTGCACATCTGATGGCGCGCCACATGGAGGCCGGCATGGTGTGGATCAACTGTTACAAGCGCTTTCACCCGGGTTCACCGTTTGGTGGCGTCAAGGACTCCGGTTATGGCCGTGAAATGGGTCATTTCGCGATGCATGAATATACCGAACCGAAATCAGTGTGGGTTAACATCGATGCGAAGATTCCGGTGTTTTATCCTAGATAAACCGGGTAAAACTAACGGCACGTGTTCAGCTGAACGGTGCGCCATGGATTAACCATGCCATGAAAACTGTCCTGATATTATTGATATTGTCTGCGTCGCTGGCTGCTGGCGCGGGTGCAGCGCCGAGCGACGGTCTATTTGCGCAGGCGGACAGTGGCGTGCCAGTGGCGGCGCAGACAGCACACAGCGCCACACGTTGGCATGTGGTGCTGGCCGCAGTGGGCAATGAGCAAAACGTCTTTGATAACTTCGTCAATGATTTTGCCCAGGTGCTCAAAGGTCATAGTGATATTGCTTCCTTCACAGAACTGCATGCCAGCGCAGACAAACGGTGGCTGGCCAGCGGTTTGCAGGGACTGGAGCGTTCGCTGGCCATGCTCAGTCCGCAGGAGGGTGAGGGTTGCCTGGTTTATCTGACCGGGCATGGCTCGCCGGACGGCATTGCGATGTCGGCAGATACCCCCCAGTATTTCGTACGCCCTTCGCGCTTGGAGTCAATGCTGAACCCGTGCGCGGGACGGCCGACGATCCTGGTGGTTTCCGCCTGTTTTAGCGGTACCTATATGCGTCCAGGCATTACCCGCGAGGAGCGGATTGTGATGTCTGCGAGCGCTGCCAACTTGCCCTCTTTCGGATGCTCCAACAACCTGCATTACACGTTTTTCGATCAGTGTTTTATCGATGCCTGGCCCCGTCACAACAACTGGGGATTGCTGGCGGATGATGTCAGGACTTGCGTCAATTCGACCGAGCGGACCAATAATTTTCCTTCATCAAAGCCGCAAGTCTTCTTCGGCCCTCACATGCGCGATTTGGCACTGCCCGCACTTGAAGCCTCCCAGGACCCGGCTACGGGTCGGGTGTTTTAACAGCCATGCAACTTCAGGCTTGATGCTGGCCGGCGGGACTGCTGTCCGGCACTGGCAGGCTGGACCGCAGCTTTCAGGAGGGGACGAATAGGTGGTGGGGGGGGGAGTCCAGGCTGGTTTCCTGCGAAAAGGGCGGTTTTCCTTATATACCCTCGGGCAAATTGGCCTGATTTAGTGTATCGTGCAGCGCCTTTTTCACCCCAGCATTATAGAGAGCGCTATGACTGATTTATCCCTTTACAGAAATATTGGTATCTTCGCCCACGTCGATGCCGGAAAAACCACTACCACTGAGCGCATCCTCAAGCTGACCGGCAGAATCCACAAGATTGGTGAGGTTCATGAAGGTGAGTCAACTACCGATTTCATGGTCCAGGAAGCCGAGCGCGGCATCACCATCCAGTCT
The DNA here is from genome assembly GCA_903853385.1 of uncultured Gammaproteobacteria bacterium. Lineage (GTDB taxonomy): Bacteria > Pseudomonadota > Gammaproteobacteria > Pseudomonadales > Pseudohongiellaceae > CAILUG01. The sequence goes on along the minus strand of CAINTJ010000027.1, from coordinate 108,355 downwards.
GCCGCGGTGAGCTGTTTCTGGAAAGGCACCCGCTTCAACGTAATTGATACCCCCGGCCACGTCGATTTTACCGTGGAAGTCTATCGCTCCTTGAAAGTACTGGACGGCGGCATCGGCGTATTCTGTGGTTCCGGCGGAGTTGAGCCGCAGTCAGAGACCAACTGGCGTTATGCGAACGACTCCAAAGTGGCTCGTTTGATATTCGTAAACAAATTGGACCGTGTGGGTGCCGATTTCCTGAAAGTCACCGCCCAGGTACAAAAAGTATTGGGCGCGCGCCCCCTGATCATGACCTTGCCGATCGGTAGCGAAGAAACCTTCGTAGGTGTGATCGATGTTCTGGCTCGTAAAGCCTACATTTGGGACGAAACCGGCCAGCCGGAAAACTACAGCGTCAGTGACGTACCAGCCGAGATGGTTGATGAAGTGGAGTTGTATCGTAACCAGTTGATCGAAACAGCTGTTGAAGTCGATGACGAAGTGTTGATGAAGTTCCTGGAAGGCGAAGAAATTTCCGAGGCAGAAATCAAACGTTGCATCCGCAAGGGTACGCGTGAACTGGTCTACTTCCCCACCTACTGTGGCTCGGCTTTCAAAAACAAAGGCATGCAGCTGCTGTTGGACGCGGTGGTTGATTATTTGCCAGCACCACACGAAGTCAATCCGCAGCCATTGACTGATGAAGAAGGCAAGCCCAACGGTAAATTTGCCATCGTTTCAGCCGATGAGCCATTCCGCGCCTTGGCATTCAAAATCATGGATGACCGCTTTGGTGCCCTGACTTTCTGCCGTATCTACTCCGGAGTATTGAACAAAGGTGACACCATCCTTAACTCGTTTACCGGCAAAACCGACCGTGTTGGCCGCATGGTTGAAATGCAGGCGAATGAACGTAACGAACTGAGCCATGCTGAAGCCGGCGACATTATCGCCATCGTTGGCATGAAGAACGTGCAAACCGGTCACACGCTGTGTGATCCCAAACACGAATGTACGCTGGAAGCGATGGTGTTCCCGGAGCCGGTAATTTCCATCTCGGTGACGCCAAAAGACAAAGGCTCCACTGAAAAAATGGGCATCGCCATCGGCAAAATGGTAGCAGAAGACCCGACTTTCCGTGTTGAAACCGATATCGACTCCGGCGAGATCATCCTCAAAGGCATGGGTGAATTGCACCTCGATATCAAAGTCGACATTCTGAAGCGTACCTACGGTGTTGAGCTGGTAGTAGGCCAGCCGCAGGTGGCATACCGCGAAACCATCACCCGCGAAGTCGAAGACAGCTATACCCACAAGAAGCAATCGGGCGGTTCGGGACAATACGGCAAGATTGATTACATCATCCGTCCGGGTGAACCCAACTCCGGTTTCACCTTCCTTACCTCGGTGGTGGGCGGTAGTGTTCCCAAGGAATTTTATCCGGCCGTAGAAAAGGGCTTCCGGTTGATGATGTCAACGGGAACCCTGGCAGGCTTCCCGGTGCTGGACGTTGAAGTCGATCTGATCGACGGTGCCTTCCACGCCGTCGACTCCTCAGCCATTGCGTTTGAAATCGCGGCCAAAGGTGCGTTCCGTCAAACCATGCCAAAAGCCGGCCCGCAACTGCTTGAACCCATCATGAAGGTGGATGTTTACAGCCCTGAAGATCACGTAGGTGATGTCATCGGTGATTTGAACCGTCGTCGTGGCATGATCCTGGATCAGGAAAAGAACCTGACCGGTGTGCGTATCAAAGCCAACGTGCCGCTGGCCGACATGTTTGGTTACATCAGCACCCTGCGAACCATGACTTCAGGTCGCGGTCAGTTCTCAATGGAGTTTTCGCACTATTCTCCATGCCCGAGCAATGTCTCTGAAACGGTAATCGCCAAAGAGAAAGAAAAGAAAGCAGCCGCTAAAAAATAAACAATTTAACTGGTTGATAAAAACCCTGCCGGTATTAACCGGCGGGGTTTTTTTATGGGTTTTGAAATGATTATGCTTTCACCAGGCGGTAACACGGTTTGTAGTCACCCTGCAGTTTCATGCGTTTTTGTGCAACAAACCCGGCCAATAACTCATCCATCAGATTCATCACCACGGGGTCACCATGCAGTTCATAGACGCCATGCGCTTCGATCGCCAGCAGGCCCACTTCCTTGACATTGCCCGCGACAATGCCGGAAAACGCCCGTCGCAAATTGGCAGCGAGTTCATGTGCCGGCAAGTCGCGACTAAGTGTCAAATCTGCCATCGCCGCATGAGTAGGATCAAAGGGCTTCTGGAATTCCAGCGGAATGTTCATCAGCCAGTTGAAATTGTAAGCATCACTATGGGAGCGGCGGTGTTCGCGCACCAGCTCCATGCCCTGCGCCATTTCGCGCGCGGCCTGGGCAGGATCATCAATGATTATTTTGTAACGTTTGCGCGCTGCTTCCCCCAGTGTACCGGCAATGAACTGGTCAATTTTGTGGAAGTATTCGGCAGAAACTGCAGGGCCGGTAAACACTACCGGATAAGGGTGATCAGCATTGGCAGGGTCAAGCAGGATGCCCAGTAAATATAAAATTTCTTCAGCAGTACCTGCACCGCCGGGAAATACCACAATGCCGTGCCCCACGCGCAGGAATGCCTCCAGGCGTTTTTCAATATCGGGCATGATGACAAGTTGATTGACAATCGGATTGGGAGGCTCGGCGGCAATAATGCCTGGCTCCGTCATGCCGATATAGCGACCATCGTTGATACGTTGCTTGGCATGGCCAATGGTCGCGCCCTTCATGGGGCCTTTCATCGCACCCGGGCCACAACCGGTGCATACACTCATGCCCCGCAAGCCGAGTTCATAACCCACCTTCTTGGTGTAGTCATATTCGCTGGCGCTGATTGAATGGCCTCCCCAGCACACTACCAGATTGGGCCGGCCTTTATAGTCAAGCAGGCGCGCATTGCGCAGGATATGGTAAACCGCATTGGTAATGCCGTTGGTTTCTTTCAAATCAAAACGCTGGGTTCCGAGAATGGCATCGTGGATGTAAATGATGTCACGCAGCACGGCGAACAGATGCTCCTTGATGCCTCTTATCATCTGTCCGTCAACAAAGGCTTTGGCGGGTGCGTTGCGGATCTTCAGTTTGACCCCCCAGGGTTTTCGGCCCAGGTGAATCTCGAAGTCGCGATATTTTTCGAAGATGGCCCGTGAATCATCGGTTTCATTGCCGCAGTTCAACACGGCCAATGCACAGCGCCGGAACAGCTGGTAAACCTCACTCTGCTCGGTCGACAATAGTTGATTGACTTCGCGCTGTGACAGATTTTCCAGGCTGCCCAGGGGCGATACCCGCGTGTGGACAAAGTCATCGGCGTCCAACTGGGTGACAGAAGTTGATTCAAGCGGATTACTCATGCAGTTCTCTGTGAAGGAGGTCGGAAGGCAAACCCGTGCAGATTCGACTTTATACTAGTCGTGTGCTGCTGTAGAGGCGTGTAATTGCCGGTATTAGCATCGTTGATGGAGGTCTAAGCCACGCATGAGGTAAACTTGGAGCTGCAGTGTGAGGTGCGTGTCAGTGCTTTTCTGGCAGGGAACCCTTAACATTGCCAAATCGAAGATAACAGGATTACTCCATGCCCGGCTTGCTCCCCAATGTAGACCCCGATGGTCTGCTGGAATATTCAGTGGTCTATACCGACCGCGCTCTCAACCACATGTCCCAGGCCTTTCAAGGGGTGATGCGCGATTGTTCCGTACTCCTGAAAGAGGTCTATCAGGCGGATGCAGTGGCGATCGTACCCGGCAGCGGCACCTTCGGCATGGAGTCAGTGGCCCGCCAGTTTGCAACTGCGCAAAAATGCCTGGTAATTCGCAATGGCTGGTTCTCGTATCGCTGGACCCAGATTCTGGACATGGGCCGGATGCCGTCGGAAACCATTGTGCTGAAGGCTCGTCAGGACCTGGATGCAAGCCAGGCGCCGTTTGCGCCTTGCCCCATCGAAGAAGTGGTTGCCACCATTAAAGCCCGGCAACCGGCTGTGGTCTTTGCACCGCACGTGGAAACATCATCAGGCATGATGCTGCCGGACTCCTATATGCGTGCAATGGCCGATGCCGTGCATGAAGTCGGTGGCCTGTTGGTAATCGATTGCATTGCCTCCGGCACGATCTGGCTGGACATGAAAAAGCTGGGCATTGATGTGTTGATCAGTGCTCCGCAAAAAGGCTGGAGTGCTTCACCTTGTTGTGGGCTGGTGATGCTCAGCACCCGGGCTGTGGAACGCGCCCGCACCACCACCAGCACCAGTTTTGCCTGCGATCTCGGCAAATGGTTGCATATCATGGAAGCCTATGAGAAGGGCGGTCACGCCTATCACGCCACCATGCCTACCGACAGTTTGCGCATTTTCCGGGATTTGATGCGGGAAACGCAGGCTTACGGCTTTGCCAAATTGAAAGCACAGCAGCAGGAACTGGGTAACAAGGTACGAGCATTAATGGAAAGCAAAGGCTTTGCCAGTGTTGCGGCCGAGGGCTTCAAGGCGCCTGGCGTTGTCGTCAGTTACACCGGTGATGCAGAGTTGCAAAACGGCTCCAAGTTTCTTGCGCAGGGATTGCAAGTTGCTGCAGGTGTCCCGTTGCAGTGCGATGAGCGTGCTGATTTCAGGACGTTCCGCGTCGGTCTGTTCGGTCTCGACAAATTGCAGAATATTGATCGCACAGTTGCGCAACTGGCAGCCGCGCTGGACAAGATCATTTGAAGTTCGGCTTGCTGACAAGTCAGTAGTCAACGCCAGCTCGTGCCTTGATGCCGTTGTCGTAAGCATGTTTCACGTTTTTCACTTCGCTTACTGTATCCGCCAGTTCCCGTAGTGGCGTACCGCCACCGCGGCCGGTGATGATGACGCTTAGCTGCGGTGAGCGTTGACGCAAGGCGTCCAGCACTTCCGCTTCGTTGAGAAATTTGTAGGCGAACATATAAGTAAGTTCGTCCAGCAGCAGTACATCCAGCGCAGGATCTTTCAACATCGCAGCAGCGGCTTGCCAGGTACGCCAGGCAGCCGCCTGGTCGGCTGTAAAATTCTGGGTGTCCCATGTGAAGCCGGTACCCATCTGCACCAAAGGCACTGCGGGGAAACTATCGCGCAGCAGTAGTTCTTCCCCTGAGGCCTGGGTGCCTTTGATGAACTGGACGACTGCCACCTTTTGCCCATAACCCAAGGCTCGAAAAATCATGCCAAAGCCGGATGTGGTTTTACCCTTGCCATCACCAGTGAGCAGCACAATGACACTGCGCTCCTGATTGGCCCGCTCAATGCCGGCATCGACGGTGGCTTTTTGCAGGGCCATGGTCTTGTTGAATTTGTCAGCTTGCATGGGAGACTGGAAGTACCTGGGCCGGGAAATTGGGTTCTGGTGGTGATACGGCAGGAATGTCATCTGGAGTTTCCAGGCTGATCCGGCCCAGTTTGCCGGTGCGCAGGTCATTGATGACAACTTCACCGGCCTTGGTGTAATCGATGCCGGCCTTGGTCAGGCAGCCACGTTTCTTGCCAATGGCTTCCAGGCAGGCCAGCGGCTGCAGGCTGGCCGGATCAATGCCGTAGCGGTCCTTGAGAGCCCTTGGGTAGCGCTCTTGTAAAAACTGCACAGCGAACAAGCCGACATCCCCGAGTTCTATCGCGGTGTTGCGGATGGCGCCACTGGCGGCCAGGCGATAAGCTCCCTGCTGGTCTTCCAGCTTGGGCCACAAGATACCGGGGGTATCCAGCAACACCAGATTTTCGCCCAGCTGGATTTCCTGACGCGCCTTGGTCACCGCGGGCTCATCGCCTACTTTGGCAATCTTGCGGCCGGCCAGCAGATTGATCAGTGTCGACTTGCCAACATTGGGGATGCCGACGATCATCAAGCGGTTGGCGCGGCTGGCTTTGCGCTCAAGCTTGGCAGTGCTGCGACGCAGCAGGATCTTGAGGTCGGTGGCATCTTCCTTTTCAAACAACATGCAGGGGATGCCCTGGGCTTCGTACCAGGCCAGCCAGCGTTTGGATACTGCCGGATCGGCAAGGTCAGCCTTGTTGAGCACGCGCAGGCGCGGTTTGCTGCCTATCAGCTGGTTAAGTAAAGGGTTTTCACTGGCATAGGGTAGACGGGCATCCACAATTTCCAGCACGGCATCCACTTGCTGCAGGGCCAGGGTTATATCCTTGCGGGCCTTGTGCATGTGGCCGGGGTACCAACCTATGGTCATGACTACTCCTGGAATCCGTGAACAGTTGTTATTTTAGTCGCTAACCCCAATATTCCTTAGCGTTATCCATTGTTGCCTATGCCGGGAATCCAGAACATGACAGTCGCAGACGCTATCACCCAAAAAGTCCAGCAGGCACTCCAGCCGGTGCTGGTGCAGGTGGAAAACGAAAGTCATATGCACTCTGGCCCACGCACGGATTCCCATTTCAAACTGGTGGTGGTGGCCCAGCAGTTCCAGGGCATGAGCAAAGTGAAGCGGCATCAGCAGCTGTATGCAGTCCTGAACGCCGAGCTGGCAGGGCCGGTACATGCTCTGGCTCTGCATCTTTATACCCCGGCAGAGTGGCAAGTTGCTGCGGTTCCTGCCTCTCCATTATGCTCTAGTAAAAAATAATACTATCAATTAGATACAAATAATATTTAATAAAACACATTAATTATAGTTACCCCAGGTTTCCTGGCCTCCGGCTGTGCATGAGCGGTGTGATATAATTATGGTTAAACTTTCAACGGCTACTGGCAAGGCCCCCTATTCATCCATCAGGCAACCCCCCACCTACCTTATGTCGACAAGCACCAAACAACGACATGCAATCTTGATGCAAACCTTGCTGGTCGCAGCCATGGTGGCCGGGGCATATCATTTGCCTGCACCGCAAGCATCACAAGTGTTGAAACCCCAATTCACTATCCGCTCGCTGAGTGATTACCACATCCCTGAGCCCTCAGTGGTGATCTTGCCGGATTTCGCTGCCATTCGTGATACCCAGCTCAAGAAACAGGCGTTTTTTGATTTCCTGCAACCCTATATAGATGCTAAGAACGCCGAAGTACGTAAACAGCGGCTGCGCCTGCAATTGATTGTCGCCAGGATCAAGGTAGGGGTGGCGCTCAGGCATGATGACAATGTGTTCTTGTGGGATCTGGCCCGTAAATACGAAATCAGGGCAGATGACCTGCATGAAGCCGGTTTCCTTGATCGCCTGATGCACAGGGTGGATGTGTTGCCGCCTTCGCTGGTGCTGGCGCAGGCCGCCAACGAGTCGGGCTGGGGCACCTCGCGCTTTGCACAAGAGGGCAATAACTTTTTTGGTCAATGGTGCTATACCGAAGGCTGCGGGCTGATCCCGGGCGGTCGTCGTGCCTATGCCAGCCATGAAGTGAAAAGCTTTACCAGTGTGGAAGCTGCGGTGAATGCCTATTTCCGCAATCTGAATACCTTTCCCGGTTACCAGGATTTGCGTTTGATCAGGCAGGAGCTACGGCAGGACTCCAAACCGATTGATGGCATATCGTTGACCGAAGGTTTGGTCAAATATTCGGAACGTGGTGAAAAGTACATTCAGGACCTGCAGGCTGTAATCTACACAAACAACCTGCTGGCGAGAGACAAGACCCTCTACCCCTGATCAGCCATCGGGCAAGGCCGGGTTGAGCCAAGGCACTGAAAACCAGTAGTGACGCCCATCGCGACCAGGTGCTGTACAGTTGTAATGAAAGCGGCGCCCGCCATTTTCCGTAAGGCTGACAATCCGGTATTGCTGCAGGGCAGCATCAAGCACCGCCACTTTCATCGGCTGGTTGTTGACGAAGCAGGTAAGTGCCTCAAGTCGGTAGCTGCCATTGAAATCCAGCACAACCCCAGGTTTTTTCTCGGAGGTGACCAGACTGCTTGGTTCAGTGATGGTGACGTTAAAGGCCAGGCTGTTCACTTTGGGAGCAAAGGTACTGATCGGGGTATAGACCCCGGAAAACGGAAAGCGGGGCAGGGCCTCAAAGTCGGAGGCGGCATTAATAGGCCCGGAGTTCTGGGCCATGCCGATATAGCCCAGTTTGGCCAGTAACTGCTTTATTTCAGGGTTGTACTCGCCGAAGGGGTAGGCATGGATCTTGTGACTCTGTCCAGTTTCCTGCAGGATTTTCTGTTCAGAATCCACGATTTCGTGCTCGATACGTTGCAGCCAGGCGGTGTCGGTTTCACCCGGGTTATGGGCCAGAAAATAGGGATGGCTGACACTGTGATTGGCCAGAGTGGCGCCAGCCGCAGCCATTTCACGTAATTGCTCCCAACTGGCATAAAGTTTGGGATTGCTGCCAATCAGGCCGGAGGGCACAAATACCGTAAAAGGCCAGCCAAATTCACGCAGCAAGGGAAACGCAGTCTTGTACACAGAGATATAAGCGTCATCAAAACTGATGGCTGCGGTCTTGTCAGGCAAAGGCAACCCTTGTTTGAGTGCTTTAAGAATGTCGGGCAGTGGCAACACCGTAAAATGGTTGTCGCGCAGGTATTCCATGTGCTGGCGGAACTCATCGGCAGTCACACTGGTGGAGCGAGGGGTTGTGCTACTGATATGGTGATATTGCAGGACTACTGCCTGATTATCAGTGTTTTGAGCCCACAGCTGCTGGCCTGGCAGCACGAAAGCCAGCACTGAAATAAACAGGGTATTGCGAAACAAGCGTGGCATGGGTCGGCAAATGGCAATTGCTGAAGGTGACCATTATACTGACGCTTCCAGACCAGCCATCCATTTATTCCCCACTATCCCATGACAGCCGTAAACCCAAGCGATCTCGACACCACTCCAGCCCAGGATCCACGTAAATCCGAATTCAATTTGAATCGTTTGCAGAAAACCCTGCGCGCGGATGTCGGGCGTGCCATCGCTGATTACAACATGATCCAGGACGGCGATTTTGTGATGGTTTGCATGTCGGGTGGCAAGGATTCCTACACGATGCTGGACATCCTGCTGAACCTGCAGAAACATGCGCCGATCGATTTCCGCATCAAGGCGGTCAATCTCGACCAGAAACAGCCGGGCTTTCCCGAGCATATACTGCCGGAATATCTCGGCTCACTGGGCGTGGATTATCACGTTATCGAGCAGGATACCTACTCGATCGTGCTCGACAAGACCGAGCCCGGCAAAACCTTTTGCGGGCTGTGTTCACGACTGCGCCGCGGCAATCTGTATGCCTATGCCGAAAGCATCGGCGCCACCAAAATTGCGCTCGGTCATCACCGCCACGACCTGATGGAAACACTGTTCCTCAACATGTTTTTCGGCGGCAAACTCAAATCAATGCCACCCAAGCTGCTCAGTGATGACGCGCGCCATATCGTGATTCGCCCGATGGCCTATTGCAAGGAGAGCGACATTGCCCGTTATGCAGAAATGAAGCAATTTCCGATCATCCCGTGCAATTTGTGCGGCACCCAGGCAAACATGCAGCGCCAGGAAATCAAAAACATGCTCAATGATTGGGAGCGCAAGCATCCGGGCCGGCTTGATGTGCTATTCAAGAGCCTGCTGAATGTGGCGCCATCACAACTTGGCGATACCCGTTTGTTTGATTTCAGGAATCTGGAAAGCAAGCGGGCAAGCGCCATGCCTGTGCAGGATCAGTACCAGCGCATCGACGTGCTGGCGCTGGACTGAAGGCAATGGAAATTCCGCACACTGCACTGGCGCCTGATACCTTGCGTAATCTGGTCGAGGAGTTTGTAACGCGAGAAGGCACCGATTATGGGGCGCAGGTGTTCAGTCTGGATGACAAGGTTCGGCATGTAATGCGCCAGCTGGAGCAGGGCCGGGCAGTAATTGTGTATGACAGCGAAACTGAGACCTGCCACATTCAGCAGCGTGATGGCTTCTCCAGACAACAAACAGCGGAAATTTCGTGAGCCCTGAATCAGCAGCTGACAATGTGGTTACCCTGGATGCATGCGGATTGTTCTGCCCGGAGCCGGTGATGCTGCTGCACAAGCTTTTCCGCGAGATCGCTGCCGGAACCGAAGTACTGGTACTGGCGACTGATCCTTCCACTGGACGCGATATCCCCAAATTTTGTCATTTCCTCGGCCACGAGCTCATCAGCAGTGAAAGCGACGGCAGCATTTATCGCTACCGCATACGCAAGCAAGCGTGCTGAGTCAATTTATCAAAAAGCCAATGCGCATTCTTGCTGATGAAAACCTGTCTCAAGTCCGGGAACTGTTTGCTCCGTACGGGGAAGTGGTGGCTGTGCCCGGGCGCAGTATCAATGCATCCATGTTGCGCGATGTCGATGCGTTGCTGGTGCGCTCTGTCACCCGAGTCACGGCACAGATGCTGGCAGGCTCGCGTTGCCAGTTTGTCGGGACGGCTACCAGCGGTCTGGATCATATCGATGTTGAAGGGTTGGCTGCGAAGCACATCAAACTGTCGTGGGCCAGGGGCTGCAACAGTAAAGCGGTGGTGGATTATTTTTTTTCCGTACTGGCTGCGTTGACGCCGGCTGCCGGGCTGGATTGGCAACATGCCAGCGTTGGCATCATCGGTTGTGGCCAGATTGGCAGTTTGCTGGCGGAAAGATTGTTGCAGCTGGGAATGCCGATCCGGATTTACGATCCTTTACTGGGTGCCGCTCATCGATATTCCCGCTATTTCACTAGCTTGCAGGAGGTGCTGAAGCAGCAGATCATTACTCTGCATGTGCCACTTACCCATGATGGCGCCACCCCCACATTTCACCTGCTGGCAGCATCGCAACTGGCAGCAATTCCAGCTGACTCGCTGTTGATCAATGCTGCGCGTGGCGCGACGGTCGACAATCATGGTCTGTTGCAATGGCTGCAGCACAAACCTGCACAAGCGGTGGTGCTTGATACCTGGGAAAATGAGCCGGGAATCAACCTGGAACTGCTGCAGCGGGTCAGGTTGGCGACTCCCCATATTGCCGGCTATAGCCAACAAGGCAAATTGACTGGCACACGCATGGTCCTGCAGGATTTTTGCCAACATTTCGGATTGGCGCCGGCGGCTACCGCGCCAGAGTTTGCGCATGAGCTCGTGATTGACGCTCAGGCCGCTTGCGAACCCGCTGACCAGTTGAATCGCCTGATTCTGGCGGCCTATGATGTGCGCAAGGATCATGAGGCCATGCTGGCGCTAGCCCACAGTTGTTCACCCGCGGAAGCATTTGATGCCTTGCGCAAGCATTACCCGGAGCGGAATGAATTCAGTCACTTCCGGGTTGCGGCTGCGCAGCTGCAAACTTCAATACACCCGGCTGCGCGGATACTGGGATTTCAAGTGTCGGATTAGCCCTGGCGATAGGTACTAAGGAAACGCTCAAGTCGCGTAATGGCATCCGCAAGCACTTCTTTGTGCGGCAGGAACACGACACGGAAGTGTTGGGTATCCGGAATATTGAAACCACTGCCTTTCACCAACAGTACTTTCTCTTCCAGCAGGAAATCCAGCACGAACTTGTCATCACTGTGGATGGGATGGACTTTGGGGTCCAGTTTCGGGAACAGGTAGATGGCGCCTTTGGGTTTCACACAGCTCACCCCCGGGATGGCATTGAGCATTGTCCAGGCCAGATCGCGCTGGTCACACAGTCTGCCGCCCGGGACTATCAGTTCATTGATGCTTTGGTAGCCGCCCAACGCAGTCTGGATGGCTTGTTGGGCGGGAACGTTGGCACATAAACGCATGTTGGACAGGATTTCCACGCCCTCAATGTAGTCCTTGGCCTTGTGACGGGCCCCGCTCAGAATCATCCAGCCTGCACGGAAGCCGGCCAGCCGGTAATTTTTAGACAAGCCATTGAAAGTGACAATCAGGATATCTTCAGCCAGACCTGCCAGCGGAACATGTTTGGCACCGTCATAGAGAATCTTGTCGTAGATTTCATCGGCATATACAACCAGGTTGTGCTGGCGTGCCAATTCCACAATCTGCATCAGCAATTCTTCACTGTAGACAGCACCGGTCGGGTTGTTGGGATTGATGACAACAATGGCTTTGGTGTTGGGGGAAATCTTGCGCTTGATGTCTTCGATATCGGGGAACCAGTCGGCTTGCTCGTCACAACGGTAGTGCACGGCGGTCCCGCCACTCAGCGTGACGGCAGCAGTCCACAACGGATAATCCGGTGCCGGTACCAGGACTTCATCACCATTATTCAGCAGGGCCTGCATGGCCAGCACGATCAGTTCGCTGACACCGTTGCCCAGATAGATATCGTTGATGGTCACGCCTTTGATGCCCAGGCGCTGGGTCTCGTGCATGACGGCCTTGCGGGCATTGAAGAGCCCTTTGGAATCCGAGTAAGCCTGTGATTCCGGTAATTTGAGGATGACATCGCGCAGGATTTCTTCCGGTGCATCGAATCCGAAAGCACCGGGATTGCCGATGTTCAGCTTGAGGATCTTGTAACCTTCTTCTTCGAGGCGCTTGGCTTGCTGCAATGCAGGGCCGCGGATTTCGTAGCAGACGTGGCGAAGTTTTTCGGATTGTTTGATACTGCTCATGGAAGCAACCTGTTGTGACTGGAGCCAATTATTGTGCCTGATCGTCACATTGTAACCGCTGGAGCCGCCCACTCTCTACTGGGCAGTCCGTTTGAGGAGTCATCATGAGCAAGATCCGGAAATCAGACCAGCAGTGGCGGGAGCAGCTGACCCCCGAGGAATATCGGATAACCCGTGCCAAGGGCACTGAGCGTGCTTTCACCGGCGCCTACTGGCAAACCACGGGCAAAGCCGGCACTTATACCTGTAAATGTTGCGGAGAGGTGTTGTTCGATTACAAGGCCAAATTTGATTCGGGTTGCGGCTGGCCCAGTTTTCATTCGCCAGCACAGGCGGATCATCTGGAAGAACATGTGGATGTTTCACACGGGATGCGCAGGGTAGAGGTGGTTTGCTCCCGCTGTGATGCCCATCTGGGGCATCTATTTCCTGACGGGCCTCAACCAACCGGACTGCGTTATTGCATCAATTCAGCATCTCTGGACTTTGCAGAGAAGCCGGAAGACAGCTAAGGGCTGACAATTTCCTGTCTCAGAATTGATAACGTAGCCCGGTCTGGACTTTTACACGGTCATACTCATACAAAGGGATATTGCTGCTGTTATTGGTATAAGACAGGTCGGTAGTAACGTTGATGTTGCTGTTCATCAGCCACATCCAGCCCACTGATGTGGAAAAGGTCTTGTCTTCACGGTCAAAATTAAAGAAAACATCAGCGCCTTTGTTATTGCTGTGATGCATGGCAATGTGAAAGTAAGGCACATTGGTGCTGTTCAGCTGGTATTGCTCGGAAAATCCAAGGCCGTAGAATTTCTGGGCGTAATTTTCCCCACCCACTCTGGCGGACTGTTCATCACCGTAATAGATGCTGAAAGTATGGCTGAATTTTCCGATGGCTTTGCCGAGTACACCCGATAGCAGGGTCTGGTTAACATCGCGCAAATTGGCATTTTTGTTCAGACCATCATCATAACGGACTTGTGTGTAGGCGCCGGTGAGGCCTTGGGACCAGCCATCACCGGGCGAGCGTTGCATGGCAACGATAAAACTGCGGCTGTCCTGAAAGGGATCGCTGTTAAGGTTTACCAGCTGGTCTTTGATGCCATAGCTCATCCTGGTATTGCCATAGATGTCGGAGTAGGTGGCATCTGCTGCCAAAACATCAAGGTCAAATTCGTTGGAGCTTAAATTGTTGTGCTGGTTGATATTGCCTGTGAGAGTCAAGCCGCTGGTTTTGCTGAAAGGCTTGTTATAGATAACACCAGCGCCAAGATCATTGAAATTGTCTGAAATGTTAGTGCCATTAGTGCTGAGCGTGACATTGCCGAAGCCCGGAATGGCGATTATGCCCAAGGCAGTGGCGCTGTTGATATTGGAATCCGAGCCGATATTGGTACTTACAAAAAAGTCGAAATTGCCGGCGAGGTTGTTTTCTTTATCTTCAATAAGATCCAGAAAAATCCTGATATTGGCTTTGACATTTTCGGTTGGGTTGGTTGCAAGCACATCATTGAACATTTTGCGTGCAGCCTGGAAGTTGTTGATTTGGTAGTACGCACGCGCGAGTTCCAGTTTCACCCGCATCTGGTCAGGATAGGTGAATGTGATGCGCTCAAGCGCAAACACCGCCTCATTGGGTTTGCCCATTTCAAGCGCGGTTAAGCCGTAAAGGAAATCAAATTCAGGTTCTCCCTCATGCTCTTTCATTAGTTGTTTGGAATAGTTGAACGCTTCCTCGTAGCGGCTGGCTGCGACCAATTGGTTGAGGTGTTCGATATCCGGATCCTGTGCAGAGGCTGCCAATGCCAACTGGCCGGCCCCGATGAGCAGACACAGGGCCGCGGCCAGTAAGAGCCGATTTTGATGATTTCCTGTGACAAAAGGGCGTAGTGCATTCAGAGCTGGCAAACGCATGATGAAGCTGATCCTTGGCTGTCCCTGCCTGCATAATAATTGGAAAGGCTTGGATTGGGCAGGGGCAAGAGAAACATGCCAGAATGACCAGGTGCTGCCTGGCGCAAGTATGGAAAGTGGTCTCCGTTAGCCCGAGACTTTGATGTTTTTGATGTTGTGCTTTTGTTAATACGCTGTGGCTGCGTATCTCGCTGTCTCGGGCTAACGAGTGGCGGCAAAGCTAGCGACATTTACAGCCAGAAAAAATAGCGCAATTTGCATGCCACGCAGGAAGTCATAAGCCGAAAGTTTTTCTGCGTGAACGCAGATGGTTCCTTGGTTGAATGTGCAGAGCCTCTATGGCAGAATCGCCGGCTGAATTTCGCCAGCATTAAATATAACCTTTTGATTTTAAAAGTTTTTCTCACCCGCCCCTGCAATGCGCGCAGGGCCATGACGAAGTAAGGTACCTACATGCAAGCATCCCTTGAGACCATTTCGACCCTTGAACGCAGAATGACCATCGCTGTTCCGGCAGCGCGTGTTGAATCTCAGGTACAGAATAAGCTCAATGAAGCTGCCCGCACCATCAGTCTCAAAGGGTTTCGCCAGGGAAAAGTGCCGGTAAAAGTCGTTAAAGAGCGTTATGGCAACAGTGTCAGGCAAGAAGTGCTGGGCG
The DNA here is from genome assembly GCA_903853385.1 of uncultured Gammaproteobacteria bacterium. Lineage (GTDB taxonomy): Bacteria > Pseudomonadota > Gammaproteobacteria > Pseudomonadales > Pseudohongiellaceae > CAILUG01. The sequence continues at coordinate 93,250 of CAINTJ010000027.1, read as the reverse complement.
AATTGATGAGCCAGACTTTCTATGAGGCTTTAAATGAGCACAAAGTCAGGCCGGCCAGTCAGCCCAGAATTGAAGCCAAGAATATTGAAGCCGGGTCGGATCTGCAGTTTATTGCGATCTTTGAAGTGTATCCAGAAATAGCCGTGGGCGATCTGACCACGATCAATGTCGAACGCAAGGTGGCACAGATCAATGATGCTGATATCGACAAAATGATCGATACCCTGCGCAAGCAGCGTCAGACCTGGCAGGAAGTGGATCGACCCGCCGCGGATGGAGATCAGGTTGTCATTGATTTCGTTGGCAAGCTGAACGGGGAAGTTTTCGAAGGAGGCAGTGCCAATGGCTCACGTCTGATCCTGGGTTCCAACCGTATGATCGAGGGTTTCGAAGCCGGTGTGGTCGCTATGGCCAAAGGAGAGCAAAAAGTGCTTTCGCTGACTTTCCCGGAGACTTACCAAAAACAGGATCTCGCCGGTAAACAGGTAGAGTTCAGCGTGACACTTGTCAGTGTCAGCGAACCCGTACTGCCCGAGCTGAATGCCGCATTCTTTGCTTCTTTTGATGTCAAAAACGGTGGTGAGGCCGAGTTCCGCGCCGAAGTGAAGGCCAATATGGCGCGCGAAATGAAGAACGCGGTCCGTAACAGTGTTAAAAACCAGGTGGTAAGTGAATTGCTCCGTCTGCATACAGTTGAGCTGCCCAAGGCATTGGTAGCTGGGGAAATCAACCAGATGCGTCAGCAGGCCATTCAGCAATATGGCAGTAACCGCAATTTTGATGAATCGTCATTGCCGGCCGAATTGTTCCTGGACCAGGCCCAGCGCCGTGTCACCCTCGGCTTGATCATGAATGAAGTGGTTCAGCAAAGTCAGTTGAAGGTGGATCCGGCCGCTGTCCGCAAGCTGGTGGAAGAGATGGCTGAAAGTTATGAAAATCCGCAGGAAGTCGTTAAATGGTATTACAGCAACAAGGATCAATTGGCGCAGATTGAAGCCATGGCCCTTGAAGAGGCTGTAATTGACCATATCCTGAGTAAGGCGAAGGTTGAAGAAAGCGCCTGCGCGTACGAAGATGCCCTGACCCCCGCCGCTGCCTGATGGCAAGCAGTCTGAGATAATGCAATGAACAGAAGTAACCGTGAACTTTTCGCAACCCAGGGCATGACCCTGGATGACATCCGTTCAGCCCTGGTGCCGATTGTGGTTGAACAGACGGCAAGGGGTGAGCGGTCTTATGATATTTACTCCAGGTTGTTGAAAGAACGTATTATTTTTCTGGTAGGCCAGGTTGAAGACTACATGGCCAACCTGGTGGTTGCACAACTGCTGTTTCTGGAATCGGAAAATCCTGACAAGGATATCCATTTCTACATCAATTCCCCAGGCGGGGTGGTGACAGCCGGGTTGTCCATTTATGACACCATGCAGTTCATCAAGCCGGATGTCAGCACCATGTGTATCGGCCAGGCTGCCAGCATGGGGGCTTTGTTGCTAGCCGGGGGCACCAAAGGCAAGCGCTATGCGTTGCCGCATTCGCGGGTCATGATCCATCAGCCCAGTGGTGGTGCCCAGGGCCAAGCTTCCGACATCCATATCCAGGCCCAGGAAATTCTGCAGATGCGGGAGCGCCTCAACAAAATCCTGTCCAATCACACCGGTCAATCGATCGAAATGATCGCCAAGGATACTGATCGCGACAATTTCATGAGCTCCGCGCAGGCCGTGGACTATGGTCTCATCGACCAGGTTCTGGACCGCCGGGTGCCATCCGCAGCGACAAAATAGAGCTAAGCCCTCTAAACATTTCCTGCCATTTGTCGATATCTCAATTGAATTGGCAAATCTGCGTTTTTCATTGATTGGCAGGGCTTGTAAAACGCTAGAATTGTCTGCATCTTACTTTCAATAGCACAGCAGTGGAGTGCCCGTATGGCAGGTGACAAATCCAAAGACGATTCTGGCAAATTGCTCTATTGTTCGTTCTGCGGAAAAAGCCAGCATGAAGTGCGCAAGCTCATCGCCGGGCCGTCCGTTTTCGTCTGCGATGAATGCGTTGATCTCTGCAACGACATCATCCGCGAAGAGATCCATGAAAAAACTGCCGAGACCAGAAAAAAGGAACTGCCCACTCCTGCCGAAATCTGTGCCACTCTCGACGAGTATGTGATTGACCAGGCCAAAGCCAAGAAGATCTTGTCGGTTGCTGTCTACAATCACTACAAAAGACTGAACTACAAAGGCAAGAAAGGCGAAGATATCGAGATCGGCAAAAGCAACATTCTGATCATCGGCCCCACCGGCACCGGTAAAACCCTGCTGGCGGAAACCCTTGCACGCTTGTTGGATGTACCCTTCACGATTGCAGATGCAACCACACTGACTGAAGCCGGCTATGTTGGCGAAGACGTGGAAAATATCATCCAGAAACTCCTGCAAAAATGCGACTACGATGTTGAAAAGGCACAGGTTGGCATTGTCTACATTGATGAGATCGACAAGATCTCCCGCAAGTCCGACAACCCGTCGATTACCCGTGATGTTTCCGGTGAAGGTGTGCAGCAGGCACTGCTGAAGCTGATTGAAGGCACAATTGCTTCAGTCCCGCCCCAAGGTGGTCGTAAACATCCTCAACAGGAGTTCCTGCAAGTCGATACCTCCAACATACTTTTCATTTGTGGTGGCGCTTTTGCCGGGCTCGACAAGATCATCAGGGCCAGATCGGAAAAAGGCGGCATTGGTTTTACCGCAGAAGTGCGCAGTCAGGATGCCGCAGTTGCCAGTGAAGTGCTGCAGGATGTTGAACCGGAAGATTTGGTCAAATATGGTTTGATACCCGAATTCGTCGGTCGACTGCCGATGATAGCGACCCTCAATGAACTCGATGTCGAAGCGCTGGTCAGGATATTGAAAGAGCCCAAGAATGCATTGGTCAAACAGTATGCAAAACTGTTTGAAATGGAAGGAGTCGAACTGCAATTCCGCAATGATGCGTTACGTGAAGTGGCTCGCCGCGCCAAGGAGCGTAAAACCGGTGCTCGCGGTCTGCGTTCAATCATGGAGCAAGTGTTGCTGGAAACCATGTTCAAGATACCTTCGGAGAAAAATGTCAGCAAAGTGATTATTGATGAAGCCGTAATCCGCGGCGAATCTTCACCTTTGCTGGTGTATGACAATACGGAAACACCGATGGCGTTGCCGATTAAAGACAAGCTTGCAGGCGGATGAAATGAGTTTGGTGTATTAATTGACAGTGTTGTACTTGCAAAGTGTACGGAATGTTTTTTACCAACCATGATTTTACCAATTTCTAGTTCGAACGAATTTTATGGATAAAACACAGACACTGAATCAATACCCCTTCCTGCCCTTGCGTGGTGTGGTTGTTTATCCACAAATCGTGCATCCCTTGTTTGTAGCCAGGGAAAAGTCCATCAAGGCTTTGAAAGCCGCGATGGCGGCCGATAAAAAAGTGGTGCTGGCAGCACAGAAACAGCATTCCGATGACGATCCGCGCAATGAAGATATTTACAGCATTGGCACGATCGCCACAGTGCTGCAACTGATGCATGTCAATGACGGCACAGTCAAAGTGCTGGTGGAAGGCGTGGAACGAGTGCATATCCGCAACATCCATTTTGATGATGATTATTACAAGTCCGATATCGTCACGATGAGCAGCCATGCCGCCGAAGAAAAAGACATCGACATCCTGGTGCGTTCACTGCTGTCGCAATTCGACCAGTATGTGCAGTTGAGCAAGAAAATTTCCCCGGAAGTGCTCACCTCCATCACCAGCATTGATGATCCGAGCCGTATGGTGGATACCATTGCCACCCATATGTCGCTGCAGTTGCAGGAAAAGCAGAACATCCTCGAGCTGGCCAACCTCAAGCCCCGTATTGAACACCTGATGGCGCTGATCGAATCCGAGATTGACATCTTCCAGGTTGAGAAACGCATCCGTGGCCGCGTCAAGAAACAGATGGAGAAGAGCCAGCGTGAGTACTATCTGAATGAGCAGATGAAAGCCATCCAGAAGGAAATGGGCGATCTGGACGAGACCCCCAGCGAAGCCGAAGAGATCAAACGCAAAATTGAAGATGCCGGCATGCCGGTGGAAGCGCGTGACAAGGCCAATGCTGAACTGAACAAGCTCAAGATGATGTCACCGATGTCGTCGGAAGCTTCGGTTGTGCGGACATATCTGGACTGGATGGTCACTGTCCCCTGGAAGAAGCGCACCAAGATCCAGACGGATCTGCCCAAAGCCGAAGCCACGCTTGAGGCTGATCACTATGGTCTCAAGGACGTCAAAGACCGCATTCTTGAATATTTAGCTGTGCAAAAGCGGGTCAAGAAATTAAAAGGTCCCATTCTGTGTCTGGTCGGCCCTCCCGGAGTCGGCAAGACCTCTCTGGGCGAATCGATTGCGCGTGCTACCGGCCGCAAATTTGTCAGGATGGCACTGGGAGGCGTGCGGGACGAAGCTGAGATCCGCGGCCACCGCCGTACCTATATAGGTTCAATGCCCGGCAAGGTGGTGCAGCGCATGGCTAAAGTCGGCGTACGCAACCCACTGGTACTGCTCGATGAAATCGACAAAATGGGTATGGACCACCGTGGCGATCCGGCCTCGGCCTTGCTGGAAGTACTGGATCCCGAACAGAACCACAACTTCAACGACCATTATCTGGAAGTTGATTATGACCTCAGCGATGTAATGTTCATCTGCACTTCCAACTCCATGAACATTCCGGCACCGCTGCTTGATCGCATGGAAGTGATTCGCATCCCCGGCTATACCGAAGATGAAAAGCGCAACATCGCGATGCGCTATCTGATCCCGAAACAGCGGGAGAACAACGGGCTGAAGGCAGGCGAGCTATCGTTCAGTGACGATGCCTTGCTGGCACTGATCCAGCATTACACGAAAGAAGCCGGCGTGCGCGGTCTGGAGCGAGAAATCGCCAAGATCTGCCGCAAAGTGGTCAAGGAGCACAGCCTGACCAACAGCACGCAGCCGTTGTTGATTACCCCGGCCGAGCTGGAAAAATACGCAGGTGTGCATAAATACGAATACGGCAAGGCCGATGAAGAAGATGTAATCGGTCAAGTGAATGGACTGGCCTGGACCCAGGTTGGTGGAGAACTGCTTACGATTGAAGCAGTTGTCATCCCCGGCAAAGGCAAAGTCATCATGACCGGCTCGCTCGGTGACGTCATGCAGGAATCGATTCAGGCGGCACTCACTGTCGTGCGCAGCCGGGCCCCCAGCCTTGGCATCGATGACAATTTCCAGGAACACAAGGATTTGCACGTGCATGTACCGGAAGGTGCCACCCCGAAAGACGGCCCCAGCGCAGGCATCGGCATGTGTACTGCCCTGGTATCGGTGCTGACGGGGATTCCGGTACGCAAGGATGTGGCGATGACGGGCGAGATCACCCTGCGTGGCCAGGTGCTGCCGATCGGCGGCTTGAAAGAGAAGTTGCTGGCGGCACATCGAGGAAACATCAAGACCATCATCATTCCGATGGAAAACGAGCGTGATCTGAAGGAAATCCCCGATAACATCAAGGCTGACCTCACCATCAAGCCGGTTAAGTGGATAGACGAGGTGCTGCAAATAGCCCTCAAATACATGCCGACACCGATCGTGGAAAACAAGGCCGATAATCTGGTAAAAAATCCTGGCAAAGCCGCCGCCGGCAAAAACAAGGAAAAAGGCAAGAAATCAATCAATACTCATTAACATTCGTTCCTTGACACTGGTTTTTTGGGCTTGATATAAAGCCGGACTGAAAAACAGTCTGGCTTTATACTGCTTGGGTTTAATTTTACATTTTCCCGCCAGAACAAATTACCGTTAACAATCTTCAGACTTCAACCCCGGCATTCCCCTACATCATCCTAAAATAATGAGGCACTCCCTGTGAATAAATCAGAATTGATTGACGCTGTTGCTGTTAGCGCTGACCTGCCAAAAGCATCGGCATCCAGAGCAGTAGAAGCTGTAATGGCAGCGGTTACGGCCGCACTCAAGGCCGGTGATTCTGTCTCCCTTGTTGGTTTTGGCAACTTTTCCGTCAAAGCCCGCGATGCCCGCACCGGCCGCAATCCAAAAACCGGCGAAGCCATCCAGATTGCAGCAACCAAAGTTGCTGGTTTCAAACCAGGCAAAGCCTTGAAAGACGAGATCAACTCTTAATCAATAACTAAATCCGGCACAACGGCTGGGGCTCCTGGCCGTAGCTCAACTGGTCCACGGTCAGGTCGTTTCAGCAGGTCACACAATGTTGCAGAAAATCCGAGATAAAACCCAAGGAGTGATCTCCAATATTGTGGTGGGCTGTTTGATTGCCGTGTTTGCACTGTGGGGAGTTGACCGGCTGGTCGGCAATCTTAGCCAGAGCACACCGGAACTGACCATTAACGGCGATGAAATCCTGTCGGCCGATATCGACAAGCTGGCCCAGCGAAAAACCCAGGAAATGATTGCCAAACTGGGCGACAAGCCAGATATTTCCAAGCTGGATGAATCCCTGTTCCGTCAATCTGCAGTCAATGAACTGATCCAGCGCAAATTGCTGGAACAGTCAGCGCAAGCCAGCAGCATGGCGGTATCAGTCAATGCCATTGATAGCCGCATACGTCAGACCCAGGATTTCCAGATCGATGGCGTCTACAACGCCCAGCGCGCCACCCTCGTTCTGCAGGGGGCCGGTTTTACACCGAGTCGCTACCGCACAACGCTGAGCCAGGAAATAATATTGAACCAGCAATTGGCGGTCTATAACGCCAGTGGCTTTTCCACTCCTGACCAGATCAGTAAAATCGCGGCTCTGATACACCAGAAACGCAGCCTCCGTTTTTTCGTGGTTCCTACAGCGATGTTTGCCGATTCTGTCACGGTATCAGATCAAGACATCCAGGATTACTACCAGCAGAACCAGAAGCGGTTCCAGCAGGAAGAGCAGGTCAGCATCGAGTATATTGAACTCGACAAGAACAAATTGAGCGAGGAAGTGGCGGTCGCTGACGAACAAGTGAAAGCGGCTTACCAGGATGAAGTAGCAGCTTATAAAGCCCAGACCGAGCGACGCGCTTCCCATATCCTTTGGCCAGCCACAAGCGAGGCAGAACTGGCTGCTGCACGCAAAGAAGCCGTAGCAGTCAAAGTCCGGCTTGATGCCGGCGAAGATTTCGCCAAATTGGCGAAGCAATTTTCCAAGGACACCGATTCTGCCCAGAAAGGCGGTGATGTCGGCTTTACTACCGGTAGCAGCTTCGTCGAGGGTTTTGAAAAGGCCTTGCAGAACCTGACGGTAAATCAGGTGTCGGAGCCGGTGCAAACCGAATTCGGTATCCATCTGGTCAAGCTCACTGAACTGCAGGACACCAAAATCGAATCGTTCGAAGCACGTAAAGCTGCGCTGTTGCGCGATCTCAAGCAGAAGGGCGCTGATGCGCTGTTCACCAGCAAGCTGGAAGAACTTAAAAACCTGTCATTCGAATCGCCTGATCTGAATGAGCCGGCTGTACGCCTGAAACTCACCAAGCAGACCACCGGCCTGTTCGGTCGGAGCGGCGGTGCCGGTATCAGTGCAGAAAAACCGGTCATTGCCGCAGCATTCAATGCCGATGTGGTGGAAAAAGGCCTGAACAGTGAAGTAATCACAGTCAATGACAAACAAAGCATTGTGCTGCACGTGCTGGAGCATCAGCAGGCGCAGGTGCGACCGTTACAAGTTGTGCGTGGTGAAGTGGAAGTGACCCTGCGTCAGCAAAAAGCCAAAGCCCAGGCGAGCGCACTGGGTGATACTTTCATGAAGAGCCTGAAGAATGGTGAAAACATCGATGCTCTGCTGACAGTCCAGCATCTGGGCTGGAACGCACTGGCTAACATTGAACGTAGTGAAGCCAAGTTGAATCCTGAAATCGCCAACAAGGCCTTCACCATGCAGAAGCCGCAAGCAGGTCCTGTGCTGGAAGCTTATGCCATGGGGGCCGGCGACTATGCCGTGATCGAGCTGCAGAGCGTGGCTGATGGCACCACAGCCGACTTCAAGGAAGGCGAAGAAAGCGGGATGCGCAATTTCCTGAGCACCCAGGCGGGTTCTGATGACTTTACCGCTTACATGAAAAGTCTGGAAGCCCGTGCCAAAATCAAAGGCCGCGAAACCCAGCTGGCAGTCAGGGATCCTTTGTTGTAATTCCCAGCCAGCTGCAAGCCCAGGTCAATTTACAGAAGATGGCAGGCGGCCTGGTGGTTGTCTGCCACTGTGCGCAGTACCGGTGTTTGCTGCCGGCAATGCGGCTCCACCAGCGGGCAGCGACCGGCAAACCGGCATCCTGGTTGCAAGTTCACCGGTGACGGAATTTCACCGCTCAGTATCACATCCGTACGCGCACGCTCATGCAGCGGGTCAGGTTGCGGGTTGGAGCTGACCAGCATTCTGGTATAAGGATGCCGGGGGGTGAAATACACCGCATCAGCCGGCCCCACTTCCACTAATGAACCCAGATACATTACGGCCATCCGGTCGGACACATAGCGCACCATCGACAGATCATGGGCAATGAACAACATGGCTAGGCCCAACGACTGCTTTAATTCTGCCAGCAGTTTCACAACTTGCGCCTGCACTGATACATCAAGGGCAGAAATCGGTTCATCGCATATCAGCAGCTGGGGTTCCACGATCAAGGCCCGCGCAATCCCAACGCGTTGACGCTGGCCGCCGGAAAATTCATGGGGATAGCGGGACAGATGATCGCTGTGCAAGCCGACGCGCTCCAGCCAGTAGACGACCTTGTCGCGCACACTGCTGAGGTTGCCGCCAGATCGGATCAACAGTCCTTCGGCGATGATTTCCTGGATGGTCATGCGCGGATTCAGTGACGAGTAGGGGTCCTGGAAGATCATCTGGATCTGCCCAGCCTGCCGCTTGTAATCTTCCGTCTGGTAATGCCGGGGCAGTTCGCGGTCGCGGAATATTACCTGGCCACCGCTTTTGTCGTAGAGTCCGATCAGGGTTTTGCCAAAAGTGGTTTTGCCAGACCCGCTTTCACCGACCAGACCCAGTACTTCATGTTCGCCTATGCCCAGTGACACATCATCCACGGCATGCACTTGCTTGCCGTGGCCGAGGTTGAAATATTTGCGGAGCTTGCGGGCTTCGATCAGCATGTTCAACTCCGTACCGAAGCAATAAGTTGCTGGTACAACGCCTGCGCAGGAGCCGCAGCATGCTGCAACCAGCAGCGTGCCTGATGGCTTGTGCCAAACAGCGGTGGCGCTTGGCTCGTGCATAACTGCATTACGTGCGGGCAACGGGCATTGAAGCCGCAGCCCGCCGGGGGGGCGAACAGATCAGGCGGTGAACCGGGAATTTCCTGTAACACGCTCTTGTGCGCGCTTCTGCCTGGCATCGCCGCTTTCAGTCCGACTGTGTAGGGATGGGCGCTGCGATAGAAGATGTCATCCACGCTGCCTTGCTCAACAATCTGGCCCGCATACATTACCGCAACTTCATGCGCCATGCGCGCTACCACCCCCAGATCGTGGGTAATGAGGATGATAGAGAGCCCGCGGCTCTGTTGCAGCGATTCCAGCAACTGCAGAATTTGCGCCTGGATAGTCACATCCAGCGCCGTCGTAGGCTCATCGGCAATCAATACTTCCGGCTGGCAGGCGATACTGAGAGCGATCATCGCGCGCTGCAGCATGCCGCCGGAAAACTCGAACGGGTATTGGCGCAGGCGCCGTTCCGGCTCGGGAATCTGCACCTGAGTCAACAAGGTGATTACTTCCTGGCGAGCCGCAGCAGCGGACATGCCCATATGCACAATCAGCGTCTCTGCAATCTGGTCGCCGATGGTCATGGTGGGATTCATCGCACTCATCGCATCCTGGAAAATCATGCCAATGCGTTTGCCGCGATAGTGATTGAGCCGGTCAGCACTTAGCCCCAGCAATTCTGCGCCACGCAAACGGGCAGAACCGGCCGTGATGCGACCTGGTGGCATCGGGATCAGTCCGAGCAGGGTTTGTACTGTCACTGATTTGCCGCAGCCGGATTCGCCAACTATGGCCAGCGTAGTGCCCTTGTGCAGATTGAAGCTGACATCGCGCACTGCTTGCACACTGCCGCCGTAAGTGGCGAATTCAACCGCCAGATTAGTGACTTCCAGAATGATTTCGCTGCTCATTCGCGTGACCTCATGCGGGAATCCAGCGCATCGCGCAAGCCGTCACCCAGCAGGTTGAAGGTGAGTACCGTCAGGCTGATGAAGATGGCGGGGAACAACAGCTCATGCGGGCTCGACAGCATGCTCTTGAGACCTTCATTGCTCATTGAGCCCCACGAAGGGGTCGGTGGTGCCACGCCCATGCCGATAAACGACAGGAAGGCTTCGGTGAAGATTGCCATCGGAATCGAGAAAGTAAGATTCACCAGCAGCGGTCCAATGGTGTTGGGGATCATATGGCGGAATATCAGATAGAGCGGCTGCGCGCCCAGCAGGCGTGCGGCCTGCACAAAGGCTTCCTCGCGTATCTGTAGCACCTGACCGCGAACCAGTCGTGCGGTGTCTTCCCAGCGCAGCAGCACCAGTGCCAGTAGCATCGGGACAATGCCGCTCTCACCGGGCCCAATGCCGAAGCCGATACGAAACAAAATCATGAAAAGCAGGAACGGCAGGGCAATCAGGAAGTCGGTCACGCGCATCATCGCCGCATCAATGGTGCCACCGAAATAACCGGAAATGCCGCCATAGACAGTGCCCAGCAACACCCACAGGAAGGGCGCCACGATGCCGATAAACAGCGAGACTTGTGAACCTTCTATGATGCGGGCCAACAGATCGCGGCCGAGTGAATCAGTTCCAAAAGGGTGCGAGCGGAGTGTGACAGTGTCGCCGGCGTTGGCGTGCAGCTTGCGGTCTTGCGCCTGCGACTCGGTGATGGAGCGTTGTACCGGAATGCGAACCGTGGTGAAGCCGGGAGCTTCCTGCAAGCCATTACTGGCAAGCACCGTGTACCAGTAATCCTGCGCCCGCAGTTGCAAACGATCTTCAAAGCTCACTTCGGCAGCCGTCAGGGTCTGGCCCAGCGGCAGACCAAGATCCTCCGATGATTCCGGTGCGTGATCATTGCGATAGACCAGATAAAAACCTGCACCCGCTACCGGTTCCCAGCGCAGTCGAACATATTGGGTAGAGGCTGAGCCCACTGTCTGGATCTGCGCAGTTGCTGCCAGGCTGGAGGTGGCATTGGAGTCCACTGTTATCAGTGTGGGGGGATCCACGCTAACGCCGGCCCAGATTCCTGGATCAGCTACTACCAACGCGGTTTCGCCGTAGGCGGGAGGCTGTGAAATCAGATCAAGGTCCTGGTAAGCGGGGTCTTGTTGCCAGAGCCAGGGGCCGACCAAGGTCATCAGTACCAAGGCAACGATCAGATACAAACTCAGCAGTGCACGTTTGTTCTGCTTCAGACGCAGCCAGGCATCCTGCCAGTACGATTGTGAAGGACGTGGATTGGTAATCAGTCCCGGTTGGCGTGCAACCGGTGTGAAGTCGCCGGCCTTGGGCGCATAGGGATTCATCAGCGGCTGGCCTCCACCCGAATGCGTGGATCAATAAAGCCATAGAGAATGTCAACGGCAATGACCATCAACACCAGAAATGCACCGAAGAACACCGTGGTACCCATGATGACGGTGTAGTCGAGTTGTGCCACGGACTGCACGAAATATCGGCCAAGCCCCGGTATCGCAAACACGCTCTCCACCACGAAACCACCGGTGGTGATGATGGCGATGGAAGGTCCCAGCACAGTAATCACCGGCAGGATTGCATTGCGCAGCTGGTGATGCAAAAAAATGCGTGTTGTACTTAAGCCTTTGGCGTGGGCCGTGCGGATGTAGTCGGTGTTGGCCACATCCAGCATGGTGGAGCGCATCAGTCGGGTCAGGTAGGCCATGGTGCTGAGTCCCAGCACCAGCGCCGGCACCAGCATCGCGCGGAAACTGCCCCAGCCGGCCACTGGCAGCAGCGAGACGCCGGTCCACTTGTTCAAATGCAGAATTGCAAACTGACTGAGTCCGGCGAACACAAAGCTGGGCACCGAGATGCCGAGAATCACCAGGAACATGATGAGGTAATCCGGCCAGCGGTTACGATAAATAGCGGTCAACGCCCCCCACATCACGCCGCCCGCCGTTGCAAACAAGAGCGATAACAAGCCTAGGGTGGCTGATACCGGAAAAGTTTCGCGGATGATGTCATTCACGGAACGGTTTTCTTCACTGAAGGCAATGCCAAAATCACCTTTGAGCATGTTGCCCATGTAGATGACATACTGGGTCAGCACCGGCTGGTCGAGACCATATTGTCGTTCCAGATTGGCCCGAATGACCGCATTGGTGGCTTTTTCATTGGCGAGTGGATTGCCGGGCACCAGATGCATGGCGGCAAAAGTGGCGGTGGCGATGAACCATACGGTCAGCACACCCATGCCCAGTCGTTTGAGGATGTAGTTCAGCATTTACTCCACCACTCTGGCATAGGTCAGCACCATCTGGGCGCCGGTCTGCTGGAACACCAAACCCTGCAGTTGCGGATGCTGGACCGTACTGATGACGCGTTCATAGGTGGGCAGTATCACCGCCTCATCAATCAGCAGCTGCTGGGCCTTGCTCATCGCATCCATCCTGATCTGCTGGTCGTCGGTGTCCTGCGCAGTCTTGATATAAGAGTCGTAGAGCGGGCTGTTGTAGAGGCCGTGATTGTTGCCATTCCAGCTGGCAAACAAATCAGCAAAGGTCATCGGGTCGTCGTAATCAGGACCCCAGCCGGCAATCACCAGGTCGAAGCTGCCAGTGTGCATTTTGTCTAGTCGCTGCTTGAAGCTTTGTACATCAACGCGCAGATCGATATCGAGTGTGCGTTTGAACAAGGACTGCAGATACTGGGTTTGCAGAATATTAATTTCCCTGTTGTCAGCCAGAATTGACAGCGGAGGAATGTTGTCGACCCCCAGCTCCTGCTTGGCCTTCTGCAAATACCGGCGTGCCTGGGCCAGATCCAGCGACGGCAGTGGAACCGGATATTCCTGCCTGAACTTGGCTTTGACGCCCTGCAAGTACACCGGAAACAGAGAATGCCCGGGGATATAGCCAGGTATGCCCAGCACTTTGTAGACCAGTTCTTGCGAATCAAACACCGCCTGCATGGCCTTGCGCAGATTGAGATTGCTGGTGGGTCGCTGCGGGCGTAAATTGAATTCGACGTAAAATTGTGAACCGTCCGAATGGGAATGGATGCGGAAACGGTTTTCCAGTGCCCCGTGCAATTGCTCGGTGACAATGCCGACCAGGCCGTCTTCCACTGCAATCTTGCCATCCTTGAACAGACTGAAGCGGGCTGCCGAATCATTGGTGATATAGGGGATGTTGATCAGGTTCAGGTGGACCGCATCGCGGTTCCAGTAGCTGGGGTTTTTCTCCAGCCGCAACGCGGCGCCATGCACCCACTTGGTCAGCGTGAAGGGGCCGTTGAACAACATGTTTTCCACATCGGCAAAATAGCGGCCGTGCTGGGCTGTGTAAAAATCTTCACGGGCCGGGAAAAATACAATGAAAGTCATCAACTGCAAAAAATAGCCGGTAGGCTTTTCCAGCTCCACTTCCAGCGTGTAATCATCCAGCGCTTTGACACCAAGCTCCGCCAGCGGCATTTTGCCGCTGTTGATGGCTTCGCCATTCTTGACCACATACATCATCGAGGCATATTCAGAGGCGGTGGCCGGATCAACTACCGTGCGCCAGGCGAATACAAAGTCATGGGCAGTGACGGGCCGGCCATCGCTCCACAATGCGTTGTGGCGCAGCCAGAACCGTGCAGTAGTGCCATGCATTTCCCAGCGTTCAGCTACCGCTGGCACCAGTTGATGGTTCGCATCACGCCGCAGCAAACCATCCATGATATGTTCAACAATATAGATTCCAAACGCATCAACGGCCTTGATGCTGTTGAGGCTGCGCGGCTCATCACTCATCGCCAGCTGGATCGACTGTGTTGCAAAGTCCACCGCCTGGTCCTGCGTCTGTGCCCACACCTGCACGCCAGTGGCCAGTAGACACAAGGCGGCGAACAGTCGCAGCAGCCAAGGCAAATATGAACGGGATTTATGGTCAGCTAACAAGGGAAGTATCCAGAGAAGATAGAGCATCAACCGTCTTGACTATACTGCAGTCAAAACCCGTCTTTCCAGCGACGCAGCGCACCGAATACTTGCGCGGGATCACGTTCAATCGTTCCCTGATGTGTAACAAGTGCAGCCAATACTTCCGGGTCTTCACAGCGCAAGAACGGATTGGTGGCCAGTTCCAGCGCAATCGAACTCGGCACGGTCGGCTGATTCTGTGCCCGTTTGAGTTGCTCGCTGGCGATGCGCGCAGTCAAGGCCGGCAACTCTTTCAGCACGGCTTTGGCAAAATTCAAATTCGACAGGGTATATTCATGGGTGCAGAACACTCGGGTCGCGGCAGGTAGCTGCGCCAGTTTCTGCAACGAAGCATACATCATGGGTGCGGTACCTTCGAACATGCGCCCGCAACCGCCTGCAAACAGGGTGTCGCCACAAAATACCAGGGGCCCGCCTTCGGCATAGCAGGCGAAATAGGCAATGTGATCGAGCGTATGGCCCGGCACCGTCATAACTTGCAGCGCCAAACCCAGCACATCCACCAGATCGCCGTCTTCCTGCGGATGCGTCACCTGCGGAATCTTGACCGTGTCCGGCCCGTAAACCGGCACCGGCCAATGCCGCAACAGTGCATCGACCCCGCCAATATGGTCGGCATGATGATGCGTAAGCAGAATTCCCGCCAGCTGCAATCCCTGCTGCTGCAAATAAGCCTGCACCGGCGCTGCATCGCCCGGATCCACCACTACCGCCTGTTTGCTGCCGCTGCGGTGTACTACCCACAGATAGTTGTCCTGGAAGGCTTTGACGGGTTCGATATGCAACATGGGGCGGTTCCAGACAAAAAATGATGGTCTGAGTATAACTCCAGCTGTTGAACGAATTACGCACTGATAGCGAGAGACTTGGGCCGGTACAGGTTTCAGCGACCGTCTGCGACCATGGATGGCCGCAGCGAGCCCCCAAGGATGGGTTCACGGGTGTCGCAGGGACCTGTACCGGCCCAAGGCCGTGCGCTGATCTAACACAAGCAAAGCTGTTGCTGTCAGCTCCCCCGCAGACTGATAACATTCAGCCTATCAACACAGCAGGTCCAGCCCTTGTTCAGCTCCCAACTCCCCACCCACGACCTAAGCGCCTACCAGCAACTGACTCACTGGTACCAAACCCCGCTGGGTCAGCATTTACTGGGTTGCGAGCAAAAGCTGACCACTGACATCCTCAGCCGCCGCTTCGGCTACCATCTGCTGCAACTCGGCTGCGCCGACCTGCAGCTGCACCAAGGCAGTCCAATGGGGCACAAGTTCGCCTTTACCCCCTTTATCCAGGCGGCTGCGGGCTTTCAGGCCATCGCCGAACCCGATGCCATTCCACTGGCCACGGCTTCCGTTGATTGTGTAGTGCTGCATCACGCACTTGACTATGCGCTCGACCAACATCAGTTGTTGAGGGAAGTTACCCGCGTGCTGATTGCCGGCGGCCACGTGATCATCATCGGCTTCAACCCGCTCAGCACCTGGGGTCTGCGCAGCAAGTTGCAATTTGGCCAGCGTGCAGCACCCTGGCATGCCCACATACTGCGTAGTTTGCGCGTGTGCGACTGGCTCAAACTGCTGGAATTCCATGTCGATGAAATCCGCTATGCCGAATATGCGCTGCCTATCAACACCCCGGCAGTAATCCGTTATTCCAGCTGGATGGAAGGTCTGGCGTCCCAACTTAACTGGCCCACGGGCGGCATCTATGCAATCGCCGCGCGCAAGCAGGTATTGCCGCTGATTCCCGTCAGCCAAAGACGGCATCGCCTGGCCATTTCCCCACTGACCATTCCTCTGGCCGAGACCAGAACCGGCAAAGCTGCGGATTTACCGGCAGCTGCCTCGCACGAGCATCCTCAATGCAAAAAGTAACCATTCATACTGACGGCGCCTGTCGCGGCAATCCCGGCCCTGGAGGCTGGGGTGCCGTATTGCAATATGGCGATAAGACCAAGGAACTCTACGGCGGCACCATTGCCACCACCAACAACCGTATGGAACTGACTGCAGTTATCGAAGCCCTGCAGGCGGTAAAGGTGCCCTGCAAAATTACCCTCATCAGTGATTCCAAATACGTACTGCAAGGCATCACAGAGTGGATGCCAAACTGGAAACTGCGAGGCTGGCGCACAGCCGCCAAAAAACCAGTGCTCAATGTTGATCTGTGGCAGACCCTTGATCAGTTGGCAGTCAAGCACCACATTGACTGGCAGTGGGTGAAGGGCCATAGCGGCGATCATGGCAACGAACGTGCAGATGAACTTGCCAACCTTGGCATTGATGAACTGAGTGACCCTTAGAGCGGAGCTGCAACATGCGACAAATCGTACTAGATACCGAAACTACCGGTCTGGATCCGTCCCAGGGCCATCGCATCATTGAGATCGGCTGCGTTGAGTTGCTCAATCGCAAACATACCGGTCGCCACCTGCATGTATACCTCAATCCCGAGCGCGAAGTGGATGCCGGGGCACTGGAAGTACATGGTATCACCGATGAATTTCTGGCCGATAAACCCTTGTTTGCTGCGATCTCCGATACGTTCCTGGAGTTTGTCAAAGGCGCTGAACTTATCATCCACAATGCGCCTTTCGACATTGGCTTTCTCAACAACGAATTGGCTTTGCTGAACAAAGGCCATGCGGCCATGAACGAATATTGCAGCGTGCTTGACACCCTGGCCATGGCGCGAAAAAAACACCCAGGCCAGAAAAACAATCTGGATGCCTTGTGCAGGCGTTACCAAGTGGACAACAGCCAGCGGGAATTGCACGGCGCGCTCAAGGATGCCGAAATCCTTGCCGATGTCTATCTGATGATGACCGGAGGGCAGTCAACACTTGGACTTGGCTATGAAGGTACCGGCGAAAACAACAGCGCCTCCACCCATGTGCACAAGCTGGCTGCCGACCGGCCGCCGCTGCGGGTCATCAAGGCCGACGACGAAGAACTGGCCGCCCACCAGCAGCGTTTGCAACAAATCGAGAAGTCCAGCGATGGCAAATGCATGTGGCTGAAGACTGAATAGCAAAATACCGCCCGTTGCCAGCTTTCACTGGCTGTTGAATCCGGGCAAAATCCCTTTCTTTGTAGCTGCTGGAGTCTGTCTTGGAATTTCTCAACGAATACGGCTTGTTTCTCGCCAAAACCATCACGCTGGTTGTGGCGTTGCTGTTTGTCATCATGATTGTGCTTGCCAATGCCACCCGCCAGAAACCCGAGGGCAAACCCAAGGGCCACATCACGGTGTACAAGCTCAATGATGAGCTCGACAACATGAAAGAAGACATTCGCCATGAGATTCTGGATGAAGAATTGCTGAAGCTGGAAGCCAAGGAAGCGAAAAAGAAAGACAAGGCCGAAAAGAAAGCCAAGGTGAAAGCCTTGAAGGAAGCCGCCAAAAAAGAAGCTGCCGCCGAAAAGGCCGGCGAAGAGCATAGTGCACTCGAATTCCTCGAAGACCGCAAACGCATTTTCGTGCTGTCGTTCGACGGCGATACCGCCGCCAGTGATGTTGAAGATTTGCGCCATGTCATCACGGCAGTGCTGCAGGTAGCCCGCAGCGGTGTTGATGCAGTGATGCTGCGCCTGGAAAGCCCTGGCGGCATGGTACATGCCTATGGTCTGGCCTCATCGCAGCTGGCACGCCTGCGCAAACACGGTGTCCACCTCACCATTTGTGTCGATAAAGTGGCTGCCAGTGGTGGTTACATGATGGCGTGCATCGCCAATGACCTGATCGCTGCACCCTTCGCTTATATCGGCTCCATCGGAGTATTGGTGCAACTGCCCAATGTGCATCGCTTGCTGAAAGACAACAAGATTGATTTCGAAATGATCACCGCCGGTGAATACAAGCGCACACTCACCACCTTTGGGGAAAACACCGACGCTGATCGCGCCAAGGTGCAGGAGGAAGTCGATGAGATGCATGGCCTGTTCAAGGCTTTCATCCATGAATACCGCCCGGCCCTTGATGTGGCCCATGTTGCCACCGGTGAAGTATGGAGCGGGACCCAGGCGTTGACCAAAGGCCTGGTCGACTCGCTCGATACCAGTGATGAGTGGTTGGTGGCCAAGTGCAAGGACGCGGATGTGTTTGAAGTGAGCTGGGAACACAAGCGTGGCATCACCGACCGCCTCAGCTCCTTGTTTGAAGGCTCACTGCGCTCGGCAATTGCGAAGTCGCTAACGCACTGGATGCATCGGGCCGACAAGGAGAAATTCTTCTCATAGCCCGGAGTCGGCGCACAACCCGACAGGTTCCATGATGATACTTTCACCAAGCGTGACATCCGCGATGACAACAACCAAAGCATTGCTCAGGGCAGATAGCGGATCTGGATGCCGACGCTGTCCTTGTCGATCAGCAGGTCGGAGATCACCACCACCTTGTCGCCGCTGACAAAGTTGGCCTTGTGTTTCAGCTCGGCAAAGGCGCGTGCCAGCGTTTCTTCCGGATCCGAACTGAATTCGATTTTGAACGGATACACATAGCGGTTCATCGTCATGATGCGGCGGGTAACGCCAATGTTGGTAAACGCAAAGATCGGTGAACTTTGCGGATGACAGTTGGTCACGTAGTTGGCCATCACCCCATGGCGCGTCACTACCACAATGCCTTTGGCTTCCAGTGATTCCGCCAGTTCCACGGCAGTGGCAGCCAGATGTTCCTTGTCGCCATTTTTCTTCAGGTTTTTGGTGAAGCCGAGTCCGGGGCTTGGTTCCGTGGCCCGCGCAATCGAATCCATGTATTTGATGCAACGGATCGGATGTTTGCCCACCGTGGTTTCGCCCGACAGCATGATGGCATCGGCTTCCTCGTAAACTGCGTTGGCCACGTCGGTTACTTCGGCGCGAGTAGGGATCGGATTTTCAATCATGGATTCCAGCAAATGGGTGGCAACAATCACCCGCTTGCCGTATTCGGCACACAAACGCACTATGCGGCGCTGGGTTTTGGGCAGGTCGGCCAGATCAATTTCCACACCCAGATCGCCACGCGCCACCATGATGCCGTCGGCGACTTGTACGATCTCTTCCAGATTCTTGACACCTTCCTGGTCTTCAATCTTGGCGATGATTTTGATGTTGTTGAGTTTTTCGGGATGGTGCTTGCGGATCAAATCCTGCAACTGCAGCACATCCTTGGCTTCACGCACAAACGAGAGCGCGATGTAGTCAAGTTCGCGATCCAGTGCGAACTTGATGTCGTCTTCGTCTTTCTGGGTGATGGCCGGCAGGTTGACGCGGATACCAGGCAGGTTCACATGCTTTTTGCTGCCGAGCATGCCGCCGTCAAGTACTTTGCAGCGCAACAGATTCTTGTTTTTGGCAAGCACTTCCAGATTGATCAGGCCGTTGTCGACTGCAATGTGGTCACCCACATCCATGTCGTCGATCAGTTCGGCGTAGTTGATGCGGATCGAGGTCTCTTCGACGTTGGCACTGTCGCGCACAGTAATGGAAATTTCGTCGCCGGCTTTCAGATGCAGATCACTGTCGCGCACACCGGTACGGATCTCGGGTCCCTGGGTGTCGAGCAGGATGCCCACCGGGAAAGGTGTGTGCTTGTTGAGCT
Organism: uncultured Gammaproteobacteria bacterium; assembly: GCA_903853385.1. Lineage (GTDB taxonomy): Bacteria > Pseudomonadota > Gammaproteobacteria > Pseudomonadales > Pseudohongiellaceae > CAILUG01. Next base: position 73,417 of record CAINTJ010000027.1, on the reverse strand, counting down.
CAATGACGTGATTGATCATCTCATCCGCCCATTCACGGGTGGCATGTGACATGTTGAGGCGGATTATGTCCATACCGGCCTCATGCATTTTGGCCAGCATGTCGTAGGTACTGGTGGCGGGGCCGAGCGTACAGATGATCTTGGTTTTGCGCATGTGGGGATCCTTGCTGAAGTCTGCGGAGAATAGCAAATTCACCCCGGATGGTCAGCCGCAAGCTTGAGGTATAATGCCTCCCCGCAACATTGCCACTATGTGCATCAATTCAGTGCGCATGCATCATTCACATTTTTCAGACTATTGTTGATAGGAACCCTACATGAAAGCACCTGCTAGAGTCACCGTGACCGGCGCGGCCGGCCAGATCAGTTATTCACTTTTGTTCCGCATTGCTGCCGGAGACATGCTTGGCAAGGATCAGCCAGTTATTTTGCAGTTGCTTGAGATCACACCGGCCCTGGAAGCCCTCAAAGGCGTGGCGATGGAGCTGGAAGACTGCGCTTTTCCGCTGCTGCAAGGCATTGTGCAGAGCGACGATCCCGCGGTGGCCTTCAAGAATGCTGACTACTGCCTGCTGGTAGGTGCGCGTCCGCGCGGCCCCGGCATGGAACGCAAGGATTTGCTGGAAGCCAACGCCAAGATATTTTCGGCGCAGGGCAAGGCCATCAATGACCACGCCTCCCGCAACGTCAAGATCATCGTGGTTGGCAATCCGGCCAATACCAATGCCTTGATTGCCCATCGTAATGCCCCTGATCTGCAGCCGGGCCAGTTCACCGCGATGACCCGGCTGGACCACAACCGTGCTGTGGCGCAGCTGGCGTTGAAGACCGGTAAACATTCCACCGATGTCGACAGCATGATCATCTGGGGCAATCACAGTTCCACCCAGTATCCCGACATCCATCACTGCCAGGTGGCCGGCACAGCTGCCACTGCGCTGGTTGATAACGACTGGATGGTAAAAAGCTTCATACCGACAGTACAGCAACGTGGCGCCGCCATCATCAAGGCGCGCGGGTTGTCGAGTGCCGCTTCGGCTGCCAATGCCGCCATCGAACACATGCGCGACTGGGCCTTGGGTACCAACGGCAAGATCGTCAGCATGGCAATCGTAAGTGATGGCAGCTATGGCATATCCAAGGGGCTGGTCTATTCCTATCCAGTAACCTGCGCCAACGGCGCCTACACGATTGTGCAGGATTTGCCGGTCAGTGATTTCAGCCGTGATCTGATGCAGAAAACAGAAAAGGAGCTGAGCGAAGAACGCGACGCCGTCAGTCATTTGCTGCCGTAATTCCGGGTATTGTTAATCAATTGTGTGAATGGCCGGCAGTGAGCGGGTGCCTGTGGCTGCCCATTCACTGCCCGGGTCCGGTTCCATCTAAAAGAACAAACTAATGCGTTTTGATTTGATAACACAGGATGGCAAGGCCCGGCGCGGGCGGCTTCATTTCGATCGTGGTGTGGTGGAAACGCCGGCATTCATGCCGGTGGGCACCTATGGCACGGTGAAAGCGATGACGCCGCATCAGGTGGCCGAGACCGGGGCGCACATCCTGCTGGGCAATACTTTTCATTTGATGCTGCGACCAGGTGTTGAAGTCATCAAGGCACATGGCGACCTGCATGATTTCATGGGCTGGTCCAAGCCCATTCTGACCGATTCCGGCGGATTCCAGGTGTTCAGTCTGGGAGAGATGCGCAAGATCCGGGAGGAGGGTGTTGAGTTTCGCTCGCCGATTGATGGCGACAAGGTCTTCCTGAGTCCTGAAATTTCCATGCAAGTCCAGCTTGATCTTGGCTCGGATATCGTGATGGTTTTCGATGAATGCACGCCTTTTCCGGCCACGCTTGAGCAGGCACGCACTTCCATGGAGCTGTCGATGCGGTGGGCTGCTCGTTGCAAGCTTGCACATGGTGCCAGTCCGGCAGCGTTGTTCGGCATTGTGCAGGGTGGCATGTACCCGGCACTCAGACTCGAATCCCTGCAACAATTGACGGCGATCGGTTTCGATGGCTATGCGCTGGGCGGCTTGTCGGTGGGTGAGCCCAAGCAGGAAATGTTGCATATTCTAGAGGAGGTGGCACCGTCCATGCCGGTGGATAAACCCCGTTATGTGATGGGGGTCGGTACGCCGGCCGATCTGGTGGATGCAGTCAGCCGTGGTATTGACATGTTTGATTGCGTGATGCCGACCCGCAATGCCCGCAATGGCTATATCTTCACATCCGCGGGCGTGTTGAAATTGCGCAATAGCCGTTATCGTCAGGATCTGGGTCCCCTCGATAATAATTGCAGTTGTTACACTTGCAAAACCTTCAGCCGGTCTTATCTACACCATCTGGACAAGTGTGGCGAAATGCTTGGGGCGCAACTGTGCACGCTTCATAACCTGCACTACTATCAGCATTTGATGGCTGAATTGCGCCAGCATATTGAACAGGGTAAATTGGCCGGCTTTATTGAGCGTTTCGGGCAAGACCAAACCAGATTGGCCCAGGAAGCTGGCTGAAGCCACATCCCTGTTGCCAGCAAAGCGGCTGCAGAAAGTCGAAAATAACGATAATTTTTCCAGAACTTTAGGTAATCCCATGAACTTCTTTATAAGCTCAGCACTGGCCCAGACTACAACTGATGCGGCCGCCGCACCTTCACCCATGTACACCTATCTGATGGTGGCCGGCTTTGGTGTAATCTTCTATTTCATGATCTGGCGCCCGCAGTCCAAACGCGCCAATGAGCATAAAAGCCTGCTCTCCACTCTCAGCAAGGGTGATGAAGTCATTACCAACAGCGGCATTCTTGGCCGTATCACCAAGGTGGATGATTTGTATGTGGGTTTGCAGGTATCCGACAATCTTGAGCTGAAAATGCAGAAATCTTCAGTGGCAGCGGTATTGCCCAAAGGCACTCTCAAATCCATCTGATCTCGAACAGCAACCCCGGACTCTTCCCATGCTGAACAAGTACCCGCTCTGGAAAAACATTTTCCTGATCGTGATCGCAGTGTTGTCTGCGATTTACGCCGCACCCAATTTCTACAAAGCCGATCCGGCGATCCAGATTTCGCATGACAACGGGGTCATGGATCAGCCTGCGCTGGACCTGGCCACAGCGGCACTCAAGGAAGATGGCATTGATTTCTTCGGGGCAGTAATTGAAAAAAACGGTGTCGCGCTGATTCGTCTGCATGATCAGAACCAGCAGAGCAGGGCGCAGCAAGTTGTGAATTTCAAATTGCCGAAAAATTACATTGTGGCCCTCAATTTGGCAGCGACCACGCCGGCGTGGCTGGTTAGATTGCATGCCGGCCCGATGGCCTATGGTCTGGATTTGCAGGGTGGCGTTCACTTCCTGATGGAAGTCGACATGGATGAGGCGATTACCAAACAGCTGACCGATACCATTGCCTCGATGCGCAACGTGTTGCGAGATGAAAAAATCCGTTACCGCCCGCCGATTACACTGGATAGCCAAAAGCGTATCAACATCCGTTTCCTGGATGCTGCGACGCGATCTGCTGCCATCAGCAAGCTGAAATCAAAATTTGATCTGGTGATGGGGACCACCGAAAGCGGCGATGATTTTGTCCTGCAATATTCGATGTCGCCGGCCAGCGTGCTGGAACTGCAGAAATATGCGGTCCAGCAAAACCTTACCACCTTGCGATCCAGGGTCAACGAACTCGGTGTCAAGGAGCCGAAGATCCAGCAGTTGGGTGCCAACCGCATCATCATCGAATTGCCTGGCATCCAGGACACTACCCGTGCCAAAGACCTTATCAGCGCAGTGGCAACCTTGCAGTTCCATCTGGTGGCTGACAGCGGGGCCGCTCCCGGCACTACCCTGGATTATGAATACCAGGGCCGGCATTACAAAGTGGTCCAGGATGTCATCATGGAAGGCAGCAGTGTGACCGGCGCCCAGGCATCAATTGATTCACAGACCAGTACGCCGCAAGTGAACATCACGCTGGATTCTGCCGGAGCCAAACGGCTGAATGATGTCACTCGCGTAAGTGTCGGCAAGAGCATGGCCATCATTTTGCGCGAAACCAAAACCCGCAGCGTGACCAAGGCGCAAGCGGACGGTACGCTGGTGACGACATCCGAGCCAACCCTGGAAGAGCGCGCCATCAGTGTTGCCACCATCCAGTCGGCGTTGGGTCGGCAATTCCGTATCACCGGGCTGGGCAATGCAGAAGCCAATGACCTTTCGTTGCTGATACGCTCGGGTGCACTGGCGGCGCCCATGCATTTTGTGGAAGAGAGCACTATCGGGCCAAGCCTTGGTCAGGAAAACATCAACAATGGCATCAAATCCGTGCTGTTGGGCCTGGGCTTGCTGGTGGTGTTCATGATCGGTTACTACCGTATTTGCGGCTTTGCCTCGATCATCGGGTTGTTCTGCAACCTGTTGCTGATGATGGCCATCATGTCCCTCGTGGGCTGGACCTTGACCATGCCAGGCATCGCCGGCATCGTGCTTACGCTCGGCATAGCCGTGGATGCCAACGTGCTGATTTTTGCGCGTATCCGTGAAGAAATCGAGAATGGCATGAGCATCCCGCGCGCCATCAATGCCGGTTATGAAAAAGCCTTTGTCACCATTGTGGATGCCAACGTCACTACCTTGATTGTGTCGGTAATCCTGTTCGCAATCGGCACCGGCCCGGTCAAGGGCTTTGCGGTCACACTGACGCTTGGCATCCTGACATCCATGTTTACTGCCATTATGTATTCAAGGGCCATCATCAATCTGATGTACGGTGGCAACAACGTGAAATCAATTTCCATTGGCACCAATATTCATCTGGTTGCCGATGCTGCGGTACATGAGTAGTCAGGCCTGGGTCTGACCAAGCGGAGTTAGCATGAGTAATATTTCTTCCATTCCTTTCATGCGTTATCGGCATATTGCGGCCTGTATTTCCGGTGCGCTGGTGCTGATGGCGTTGATTTTGTTGATGGTGCGTGGCCTCAATTACGGGCTGGATTTCACTGGTGGCACACAAGTGTCGCTGCATTATTCAGGCGTGCCTTCGCTGGACGAAATTCGGTCTACGTTGACTACCAATGGTTTTCCGAACCATGAAGTTGTGAATGTCGGCGATGATCAGGATGTGATGATCCGGGTGCAGGATAGCGGGGAAGCGGTTGCCAAAGGCAGTTCCAACGAAGATCTGTCGAAAGGGACCGCCACCAAGGTAGTGGAAGTGCTCAAGGCGGCCACCAAGCTGGATGTGACAATTACCAGCAGCTCTTTCGTCAGTTCGCAAGTCGGACAGGAAATGAAAGAACTGGGCGTGCTGGGCGGGCTGTTGTCATTGTTCATGATCATGCTGTACATCGCATTCCGCTTCCAGTTCAAATTCTCGGTAGGCGCAGTGGTATCACTGGCGCATGACACGATCCTTACCCTGGGATTCTTTGCCTTGACCCGCATGAATTTTGATCTCACGGTGTTGGCAGCGGTATTGGCCGTGATCGGGTATTCGCTCAACGACACCATCGTGGTAGCTGATCGTATCAGGGAGAATTTCCGTTTGCTGCGCGGGCTGGAACCGGCAGAAATCATCGATATTTCCATTACCCAAACCATGGCACGATCGATCATCACCTCGTTGACGGTCGTGCTGGTGTTGCTGGCATTGTTGTTCGTAGGCGGTGAAGTGGTACGGGGTTTCTCGGCCGCGATGCTGGTGGGAGTGTTTTTCGGCACTACCTCATCAATCTATGTGGCGGCCAGTATCCTGATGTACATGAATGTCAGCAGGCTGGACCTGGTGGTGCCGGTCAAAAAGCAGGAAGAACTGGATTCAATGCCCTGAATGCAGCCGACCAGATGGGTCGGCAACCTCCAGGCAATTACTTCAACGATAGTGCACTGATCAGACCTTGCTGGATGCCAGTTGCAGCAGCGACTTGAAACATTTCGGGTTGCCGAACACCAGCGAGTTACTGTGCAGGCATTCAGGATTGCCTTGCAAATCACTGACGAAGCCACCGGCTTCCTGCACCAGCAAGATGCCGGCGGCGCTATCCCACGGGTTTATGCCGGCAGTCCAGCCGGCATCCAGCCGGCCGGCCGCGACATAGGCCAGATCCAGCGCAGTGGAGCCGGTAAAGCGCAAGCCGCCGGCCACTTCTTTCAATTTGCTTTGCAAATCCATCATCGCTTCAAAATTACGCAAACCGTCGCAGCTCAGGCTGATGGTGCCGCCCTCAAGCACGGCACGGTTCCTGACGCGGATGCGATTGCCGTTGAGCTGGGCGCCGCTGCCTTTGCTGGCAGTGAATTCTTCGCCGAGGATGGGGTCGACGATGATGGCATGTTGTATTTTTTCACGCTGAACACAGGCGATGGAAATGCAGAAGTGGGGAATACCCATCATGAAATTGCGGGTGCCATCGATGGGGTCGATGATCCACAAGGTATCCTTGTCCGCGCCTTGTTGCAGGCCGCTTTCTTCACACAAAAAGCTGTGGTCGGGGTAGGTTTTACGCAGGCTGGCGATCAGCATGTCTTCGACAGTTTTGTCGACATCGGTGACGTAGTCGTTCTTGCCTTTCTGGCTGATCTTGATGCGGTCGGGGCGGGCATTGGCTTGCACAATGACGGTGGCAGCTTCGCGGGCTGCGCGCAGGGCGATATTGACAATGGGATGCACGATTGCTCCTTGGAATGCAGTCGGGTGGGATCAGCTCAAGTTGATAGAAGAACCTTTACACAGTTTTGCGTAAAGCGCCGCCATGATAGCAAATGCGCAGCAGGCTGTTTACCATCATCGCTGCTGATTTGCTGAAAATACCACGATGAATTTTTCCAACATACGCATAGTGCTGGTCGAAACCTCCCACTCCGGCAACATTGGCTCGGCTGCACGGGCAATGATGAACATGGGCCTGACACGGCTGGTGCTGGTCAAACCACGCCAGTGGCCGTCACAAGACGCCATCAGCATGGCGGTTTCCGCCGTCAGCCTGCTCGAAACTGCCGTGGTGGTTGATACTTTGGAAGAGGCGGTGGCGGATTGTCATGTCGTGATTGGCACCAGTGCCCGCTTGCGCACCATGCCAATTCCGCTGCTGGACCCGGAACAATGTGCTGCCAAAGCGCTGTCGATGCCGCCGCCTCAGCAAGTAGCACTGGTTTTTGGTCGCGAGATCAGTGGCCTTACCAATGCAGAGCTGCACCGTTGCCATTATCACGTTCATATCCCGGTCAATCCTGATTACAGTTCCCTGAATCTGGCCGCAGCGGTGATGGTGCTTTGTTATGAATTACGCAAGTACGCCCTCACCCGGCCACAGTTGCTTCCCGTACCGGCAACCCTGCATGGTAACAAGCTGGATGACGGGGGGGCCTGGGATCAGGAGCCGGCCACCGCCGAAGAGCTGGATCGTTACCTGACACATCTGGAAGCGGTGCTGATCCGCCTCGACTTTCACAAACCGCAGTACAAACGCCCGCTGATGCTGCGGTTACGGCGTCTGTATCAACGTCTGCAACTGGATAAAATGGAAGTCAGTATCCTGCGCGGCATGCTCACCGCCACGGAACAGGCCCTGCGTGCGGGTAAATTTCCGGTGGAAAACCCAACCAATACCAGCGATTCGTAATACCTGAGTAAATCAGTACAGTTAATACTTGAGTTAAACAGTAGGATTTGGCAAAATAGGCCCACTTAACCAGAGGGCGCAGCCATGCGACTGACTACCAAAGGACGTTATGCCGTCACCGCGATGCTGGATCTGAGCATCCATGCCTCCAAAGGTCCGGTCAACCTGACTGAAATATCCCATCGTCAGGCCATTTCGCTGTCCTATCTTGAGCAGTTGTTTGCCAAATTACGTCAACGCAAGCTGGTCAGCAGCGTGCGCGGCCCCGGCGGCGGTTATCGTTTGGCCCGCCCGGAAAAAGATATCCATGTGGCCGAAATCATTGATGCGGTGAGCGAATCGCTCGATACCACTCGTTGCCTGGGCAAGGGCGACTGCCAGTTGGGTGAAACCTGCCTGACCCATCACCTGTGGCAGGATCTCAGCGACCAGATTCACAACTTTCTCACCAACATCTCGCTGGCCGACCTGGTGTCGAAACGGGAGATAGTGCTGATAGCCCAGAACCAGAGTGAACGCGCCTTGCAGAAGGAGCAGCAGCAACTTGAAACCCGCCGGCGCGACCCCAATGCCATTGCCGTGTCTACTATCTGAACCATTTATCTGAACCATTGATCCCAGCAGACGAAGAAGCAAAGCCATGTTACCGATTTATTTTGATTACTCCGCCACCACCCCGGTCGATCCTCGCGTCGTCAAGGTGATGATTGACTGCCTGGGCATGGAAGGCAATTTCGGCAATCCGGCTTCACGATCGCATGTGTTTGGCTGGAAAGCAGAAGAGGCCGTCGAGCAGGCTCGCCAGCATGTGGCGGACCTGGTCAAATGCGATCCGCGCGAAATCGTGTGGACTTCCGGTGCCACTGAATCCGACAACCTGGCTCTCAAAGGCGCAGCGCATTTCTATCAAACCCGTGGCAAGCACATCATCACTTCCAAAATTGAACACAAGGCGGTGCTGGATAGTTGCCGCCAGCTGGAACGTGAAGGCTTTTCTGTTACTTATCTGGAACCCGATAAAAACGGCCTGATTCATCCGGAAGCAGTGGCGGCTGCCATCCAGCCCGACACGATTCTGGTCAGCATCATGCACGTCAACAACGAGATTGGTGTCATCAATGACATCAAGGCCATTGGCGCTATCTGTCGTGAAAAGAAAGTGCTGTTTCATGTTGATGCGGCCCAGAGCACCGGCAAAGTGGATATTGATGTCGAAGACATGAAAGTGGATTTGATGTCGTTTTCCGCCCACAAAACCTATGGTCCGAAAGGCATAGGAGCCTTGTTCGTGCGTCGCAAACCACGCGTACGCCTGGAAGCACAAATGCACGGTGGTGGTCATGAACGCGGTTTTCGTTCCGGCACCTTGCCCACTCACCAGATTGTTGGCATGGGTGAAGCGTTCCGGATCGCCCGCCTTGAAATGCATGAAGAAGCCGTGCGCGTGAAAGCGCTGCGAGACCGCTTGCTTAATGGACTCAAGGATCTGGAGGAAGTGTATGTGAACGGTGATCTTGAGCATCGCATTGCCGGCAATCTCAATGTGAGTTTCAATTTTGTTGAAGGTGAGTCGCTGATCATGGCGCTCAAGGATCTGGCTGTGAGCTCCGGCTCCGCCTGTACCTCTGCCAGTCTCGAGCCGTCCTATGTGCTGAGAGCCCTGGGGCTTAACGATGAACTTGCCCACAGCTCCTTGCGCTTCTCGATTGGCCGCTTCACCACCGAAGCGGACATTGATCACGCTATCGGCCGTCTCCATGATGCCGTCAACAAATTGCGCGAACTGTCGCCGCTGTGGGATATGTACAAGGACGGCGTGGATTTTACCAAAGTCCAGTGGGCCGCCCATTAGTCGCGTCACAATATGAAAACGAAATAACCAGTTAAAAGCAGTAATGAGGCAATCAAGATGGCATATTCAAGCAAAGTACTGGATCACTACGAGAATCCACGCAACGTTGGCAAGCTCGATGACAACGATGCCAATGTTGGTACCGGTATGGTCGGCGCGCCGGCCTGTGGTGATGTGATGCGCTTGCAGATCAAGGTGAACGCAGCCGGCATCATCGAAGATGCCAAGTTCAAGACTTATGGCTGTGGCTCGGCGATCGCCTCCAGCTCGCTGTTGACGGAATGGGTCAAGGGTCGCTCCATTGATGATGCCGCCAAGATCCGTAACACTGAAATTGCCGAAGAGCTCGGGCTGCCGCCGGTGAAGATCCATTGTTCGGTGCTGGCTGAAGACGCGATCAAGGCCGCAGTCGCTGATGTAAAACACAAACGCGATCTGGCGAAAGCCCAATAATTACCAGTCATAGACAGGACTACCACGATGGCAATTTTACTTACTGAGAATGCAGCGAAACATGTCGCTTCCCAGATGGCTGCCCGCGGCAAAGGCGTTGGCATCCGCGTGGGCGTCACTACTACCGGCTGTTCCGGCATGGCGTATGTGTTGGAATTTGTTGATGAGCTCAATGCTGAAGACAAGGTTTTTGCCAACCACGGCATCAATGTGATCGTGGATCCGAAAAGCCTGCTTTATCTCGATGGCACCGAGATGGATTTCGTCAAGACCGGCCTCAATGAAGGTTTTGAATTCCACAATCCCAATATCAAAGGCGAATGTGGTTGCGGCGAAAGCTTCACCGTTTGACGGTGGGGCCAGCCAGCTGCAGTCCATGCCAATCCGCTACTGAAATTCCCCACACTATGTCTGTTACCGATTTGTTTGCAGTCCTGGGCATGCCGGCCGGCTGTCAGCTGGACAGGGTGCTGCTGGATGAGCAGTACCACAAGCGTCAGGCGGTCTGGCATCCCGACCGCTTCGTGAATGCTTCAGAATCCGAAAAAATGCAGGCCATGCAACACACCAGTTTGCTCAATGATGCCTACAGCATTCTCAAACATCCGCTGCGGCGGGTTGAACACCTGCTTGCACTGCGCATCTGTGAATCAGGTGAGGTGGTTGTGGGCAAACTGGAACCCGGGTTTCTGTTGCAGCAATTGGAATTGCGCGAAGAGCTGGAACGTCTGGGTGAGAAGCGGGATGAAAACGCCTTTGCCCGCTTGCGCCAGACAGTTGATGCTTTGATGCTGCAGCATTGGCAGCTGATCGAAGCCGGAATTGCCAAACACGACTGGTGCAATGCGCACCTGTGTCTGCAAAAATTGCAATTTCTGCACAAGTTGCAGGAAGAACTCAATCATCTCGAAGATCGTTGGCTGGATAACTGAACCATGGTGCTTTTCACGATTGCAGAACCCGGCCTGGGTCGTGCCCGCCAGGTTATCCGCCGCAAGCGTGCTGCCGGCATTGATCTTGGCACCACCAATTCATTGGTAGCGGTGGCGAGAGAGGGCAAGGCAGAAGTGATTGCCGATGTACATGGCCAGCGCTTGCTGCCATCAGTCGTGCAATACCGCGCTGACGGCAGCCACGTAGTGGGTAGTGATGCGATGTCACCTGTGGCGGATGCCACCATCATTACTTCTTCCAAACGTTTGCTGGGCAGAAGTCGCGCCGATATCACTTATCAACTGCCCTATGTGCTGGACGCGTCCGCACAGGAAGGCATGGTACGTATCGAAACAGTGGCAGGTCCGGTCTCGCCCGTGCAGGTGGCTGCCGATATTCTGCAAAGCCTGGCGGAGCGCGCGCAAACCGAATCCGGTGGAGAACTTGATGGTGTGGTCATCACGGTGCCGGCCTATTTTGACGAGTCGCAGCGGCAAGCGACGCGTGCCGCTGCCCGCATTGCCGGACTCAAAGTGCTGAGGCTGCTGAATGAACCCACGGCAGCAGCAGTTGCCTACGGTCTCGACAAGCAGCTGCAAGGCACGATTATTATTTATGATCTGGGCGGTGGTACTTTCGATGTTTCACTGATGCGTTTGCATAATGGCGTATTCGAAGTGCTGGCGATTGGCGGCGACAGTGCCCTGGGCGGTGATGATATTGATCGCGCCATCGCCGGCTGGATGCAGCAACAGGCCGGTAGCAGCGGCATGACCATCGAAGACTATCGCCAGCTTTTGCAACAGTCACGCGCTGCCAAACATGCATTAACCGCTGCGTCCACGACCACAGTCACGATCGGCAGCTGGCAAACACAACTGACCCGCGACATTCTGCACCAGTTGCTGGATGGTTTTATCGAGACCACGTTAAAGGCCTGTCGGCGCGTGTTGCGCGATGCCGGACTGACCATTGCCGATGTCACCGATGTGGTGCTGGTGGGTGGCTCCACGCGTACGCCCCGGGTACAGCAAAAAGTACAGGAATTTTTTGGTCGCGCACCACTGTGCTCAATCAATCCTGACGAGGTAGTGGCGTTGGGCGCGGCCCTGCAGGCGGATGTACTCGTTGGCAACAAATACGGGGATGCCGCGCTGTTGCTGGATGTGATGCCTTTGTCGCTGGGCATTGAAACCATGGGCGGGTTGATGGAAAAGATTATCCCCCGCAACAGCACGCTTCCGGTCGTGCGTGCACAGGAATTCACTACCTTCAAGGATGGTCAGACAGTTATGACATTTCATGTGTTTCAGGGAGAGCGTGAACTGGTCAGCGATTGCCGGTCACTGGCCCGCTTCGAGCTCAGGGGGATTCCGCCGATGGTGGCAGGTGCTGCCCGTATCAAAGTAAGTTTTCAGGTCGATGCCGATGGCTTGCTGGAAGTGCAAGCCGAAGAACTCACCTCAGGCATCAAGAGCAGCAGTGTGGTGAAGCCTTCGTTTGGCCTGGCCGAGCACGACATTGTTGACATGATCAAGGCTTCCATCGAGAGTGCCGCCGCCGACAAGGTTCGGCGCACCCTGCGGGAACGGCAAGTGGAAGCCCGCCGTCATATAGAGTCTTTGCAGGCAGCATTGCAGCAGGATGGCGACAACTTGTTGAGCGCCGATGAAAAACACAAACTGGAGCAGGTAATGCAGGAACTGGCCGTGGCAGCAACCGGGGAGGATGCCCTGTTGATCGAGCGTTTGACCGAATCCTTGAACAACTTGAGCCGTGACTTTGCCGGGCGCCGCATGGATGCCGGCATCAAGGCGGCGCTGGCTGGCCAGAGGCTGGATAGCCTGGGGGACAAGCTCTGATGCCACAAATTCTGATATTGCCCAATGCCAAGCTATGCCCGCAAGGAGCTGCCTTCGAAGCGGAAACCGGAGAAAGCATCCTGGATGCCGCCCTGCGCAATGGGGTTGAGATCGAGCATGCCTGCGAAAAATCCTGTGCCTGTACCACCTGCCACGTGCTGGTAAGGGAGGGTTATGACTCGCTGGAGCCGGCGGATGAGCTGGAAGATGACTATCTGGACAAGGCCTGGGGGCTGGAAGCCGATTCCCGGTTGGGCTGCCAGGCTCTGGTCGGCACTGCCGATCTGGTTGTGGAAATACCCCTGTATACCATCAACATGGTGTCCGAAAAGCGTTGATTTCACACCGAACAGCCTTGGCCGGGGTACCTTTGCACCCCAAAGGCGCATACAATACGCGACCTGTTTTTTAGCCCAACGCTGGAGTTTATAATGGCAGTAGAACGCACCCTTTCCATCATCAAGCCGGATGCTGTAGCCAAGAATGTAATCGGCCAGATCATGAGCCGTTTCGAAAACGACGGTCTCAAGGTGGTGGCAGCCAAAATGGTTCAACTCACTGACGAAACCGCTGGTGGTTTTTACGCCGAACACAAGGCACGTCCATTCTTCAAGGATCTGGTCAGTTTCATGACTTCCGGTCCGGTCGTGGTGCAAGTGTTGGAAGGTGAAAATGCCGTAGCCAGGAACCGTGATCTGATGGGTGCCACCAATCCGGCCCAGGCTGCCCCAGGCACCATCCGTGCCGACTTTGCCAAATCCATTGATGCCAATGCTGTGCATGGTTCAGATTCAGTTGCATCTGCACAACGTGAGATATCCTACTTCTTCAAGCCCGAAGAAATTTGCCCACGACTTTTCTGAAGCAACAACCGGTTGATCCCGGTTCAAGCGGAAACCCCATGCCGAACGCATTGACCAATCTGCTGGGAATGAACAAGCAAGCGCTGGAGGTTTTTCTTGCATCGATTGGAGAAAAACCTTTTCGCGCTGTGCAACTGCTGAAATGGATGCATCAGCAGGGCGAAACCGATTTCGATGCGATGACCAACATCAGCAAACCCTTGCGGGAAAAATTGAAACAGGTTGCCCAGATCCGTCCACCGGTTATCCGCGACACTTTTGCCGCGCAAGACGGTTGTTACAAATGGATCGTGGAAGTCGAAAGCGGCAGCGGCGTGGAAATGGTTTATATCCCGGAAGCCGGCCGCGGTACGCTGTGCATTTCCTCGCAGGCCGGCTGCAGTCTTGACTGCAGTTTCTGCGCCACCGGCAAACAAGGCTTCAACAGCGATCTGACCTCCGCCGAAATCATCGGCCAGTTATGGCTGGCCAATCGCGAACTCGGCGGGTTTGGCAATCCATCATCAGGCAAAGCCGCACGTCCGGTATCCAATGTGGTCATGATGGGCATGGGCGAGCCGTTACTGAATTTTGACAATGTACTCACTGCAGTCGGCCTGATGATGGATGACATCTGTTACGGTCTATCCAAGCGCCGGGTCACTATCTCGACTTCCGGAGTTGTGCCGGCCATTCGCCGCCTGCATGAGTACACGGATGCATCATTGGCACTGTCACTGCATGCGCCCAATGATGAATTACGCAGCCAGATCGTGCCAATCAACCGCAAATATCCGATCGCGGAACTGCTTGCCAGTGTAAAGGGCTATATGGATACCCTGCGCGACAGCCGTGTAGTTACCATCGAGTACATCCTGATCAGTGGTGTCAATGACCACCGCCAGCATGCGCGCGAACTGGCTGAGTTGCTGCGCGACATGCCTTGCAAAATAAATCTGATCCCGTTCAATCCCTACGAAGGGTCCGATTACCATCGTTCCAGCAACAGTGCGATCAGCACGTTCCGCAAGATGTTGCAGGAGGCCGGCTATACTGTGACGATCCGTACTACGCGTGGCGACGAGATTGGTGCAGCCTGCGGGCAATTGGTAGGGCAGGTTGATGACAGGACTCTGCGCAGCGCCCGTCATCTCGCCCAGCGCGCCAAACTTGCCGATGGCGAAGCCGTGCAACCGGTGCGTGTCATGCGAGGCCAGCCATGAGCCGCAAATTTGGACTGCTGGCGCTGATTCTGCTTTCCTTGTGTGCGTTGCAGGGCTGTGTGACAGAGACTACCGGTGGATTCAACGTCAAAAGGTCTGATGCCGATGCGCTGCGTGACTATCTGAAACTGGCGACCGGATATCTGGAACAAAATGATCTGCCCAACACTAAGCGCCATTTGGCCAATGCCACCAAGCTCGACCCCAGTAGTAGTGACCTCCTTGCTATTTGGGGGCTGGTTTATTCGCGCGAAGGCGACACCAATCTTGCCGACAAGAGCTTTCAGCAGGCTTTGAAGCAAGATCCCCGCAATTCGAAAGCCCGCAACAATTATGCGGCGTTCCTGTTTGCCAACGCTCGCTACGAAGAAGCCTATAAACAGCTGCAGCAAGTGGTGGGAGATACCAAGTACGAAGCCCGCCCGCAAGCTTTCGAAAACCTGGGCCTGGCAGCGCTGCGTCTGGAAAAATTGCAGGATGCCGAAGATGCCTTCAAACGGGCGCTGCAGCTTAATCCCAACCAATTACGGTCAAGTCTGGAACTTTGCAGCCTTATGCTTGCCAAAAAGGATGTGTTGCAGGCCAATACTTACTATCGCAATTACCTGACTTTGATCCAGTTCTACAATGTTCCGCACAACCCCCGCAGTCTGTGGATCGGTGTCCAGCTGGAGGCAGCGCTTGGCAACAAAAAAAATGTGCTTACCTATGGCAAGCAACTGGAGACCAATTTTGCTTCTGCTCCTGAATTGAAGCTCTACCAACAACTTCTGGAAACACTGAAATGACGGACTCCCCACAACAAACGCTGCGTGAACACAGTGCTGCTTCGCCCGGCACCATGCTGCGTGAGGCAAGGGAAGCTGCCAACCTCACACATGCGGCAGTCGGCGAAGCCTTGCATCTTACTGGCCATTACATCCGCTCACTGGAAAGCGATGAATACAACAAACTGCCGGGGCTGATCTTTGTAAAAGGTTATATCAAGTCCTATGCCCGCTTTATGAAGCTGGATGTCGACTTGCTGCTGGATTTGTATGAGCAGCGTGTGCAGGCCATGCCGCTGGTGGTCAAGAACCAGACCCTTGCCGGTAACTACACTCGCAAGCGCAATGACCAGGCCATTGGCTGGGCCATTGCCGCCACGTTGGTGATTCTGCTTGGCCTGGGCATTGGCTGGTGGTTCGTAGGTCGTGATGACCAACCTGAAAACACTACCCAGCTGCAGTTGCATAAAACACTGCCAGTCCAGAATACTGCTGCAGCCGGCAATGACACAGTTGAGCAAAATTCTGCTGGCAGCCAGCTCAATTCCAATGAGGAAGCTGATGCTGCCGCCACCAGCGATGCCCGGACTGCGGCTGCTGCGGATATAGGTAATGCTGCTGACAATGTCGCGCCAGCAGCCACAGCTGCCGGCAGCCCACCTGCTGCCGCCCCGGCCAACGCTGCCGACAAGATATCAGTAACCCCAGCACCTGCCGGTGGTCGCCAGATCAACCTGCGCGGGCCCGGACCGGATCAGTTGCAAATGAGTTTCGGCGCCAATAGCTGGGTTGAGGTTAATGATGCATCCGGCAAGCGTCTGTATGCGGAGATGTTGCATGCAGGTGACACCCTGCAGCTGCAGGGACAAACACCGCTCCAGGTATTACTGGGTGATGCCCGCCATGTGAAAGTGAATCTCAATTCAGCGCCGCTTGATATCAGCAGCAGTATTCGCAGTGACTTCACCGCCAGGCTGACCATGAGCAGTGCGGGCATAGCCACGCCAACGCTGGTGGAAAATTCTGCTGCTGGATCACGTACGGCCGGAATCAACCACTGATGCGCATGCAGTCACCCATCGTGCGTCGCCGTTCCCGCCAGATCATGGTGGGGAAAGTGCCTGTGGGCGGTGATGCGCCGATTGCGGTGCAAAGCATGACCAACACCGAAACCTGTGATGTGGAAGCCACGCTGGCACAAATCCGCAAGCTGGAGTCGGTTGGGGCTGACATAGTGCGGGTTTCCGTGCCGACCATGGAAGCAGCAGAAGCGTTCAGGAAAATCCGTGCAGGAACCGCGGTTCCCTTGATAGCGGACATCCATTTTGACTACCTCATTGCGCTGAAAGTGCTGGAATACGGGGTTGATTGTCTGCGTATCAACCCCGGCAACATTGGCCGCGATGATCGAGTACGGTCGGTGGTGGAATCTGCACGTGACCACAATGTACCGATCCGGATTGGCGTCAATGCCGGCTCGCTTGGCAAGGAGCTGATGCGCAAATATGGCGAGCCCAATGCCGACGCGATGGTGGAGTCGGCACTGCACCATATCGACATTCTCGACAGTTACGATTTCCAGAATTTCAAGGTCAGTTTGAAAGCGTCGGAAGTATTCATGACTGTGGCCGCCTATCGCAAACTGGCTACCCAGATCGACCAGCCTTTGCATCTGGGCATTACCGAAGCCGGGGGCCTGCGTTCCGGCACGGTCAAGTCTTCAGTCGGTCTTGGCCTGCTGTTGATGGATGGTATCGGTGACACCATAAGAGTGTCGCTGGCTGCTGATCCGGTGGAAGAAATCAAAGTAGGTTTTGATATTCTGAAAAGTCTGGGGCTGCGTCACAAGGGTGTGAACCTGATAGCGTGTCCGAGCTGCTCACGCCAGAACTTCGACGTGATTGCCACGGTGAATGCACTGGAGGCGCGGCTGGAAGACATTACTACACCTATCGATCTGTCGGTGGTCGGTTGCATCGTGAACGGGCCAGGTGAAGCCTATGTCTCCGATGTTGGACTCACGGGTGCTACCCCTTACAACATGGCTTATGAAAACGGTATCACCAGCCACAAGATTGCCAATGAAGACCTGGTAGATGAACTCGAAAAAATGGTGCGGCGCAAAGTGGCAGAGAAGCAGGCGCTGGAAAATTCCGAAACACGACCAGTCAGGCTGGTTGGTACAGTGAGTTGAACCAGTGAACAAAATCCAGGCTATCCGAGGCATGAATGATGTGCTGCCGGCAGAAACCCCCCGTTGGCAGTATTTCGAAGCCATCGCTCGTGGCTTGCTGGCGTCCTATGGCTATCAGGAAATCCGTTTTCCGGTGCTGGAACAGACGCAATTGTTCAAGCGTTCAATCGGTGAAGTAACTGATATTGTCGAAAAAGAAATGTATACCTTTGAGGATCGCAATGGCGACAGCCTCACTTTACGGCCTGAAGGCACGGCTTGCTGTGTACGGGCGGCAGAGCAGGGTGGCTTGTTGTACAACCAGACCCAGAAGCTGTGGTATCTCGGCCCGATGTACCGCCACGAGCGGCCGCAGAAGGGGCGATACCGCCAGTTCTTCCAGCTTGGCGTCGAAACCTTCGGCATGGCCGGTTTTGACGTCGAAGCCGAACTGCTTTTGATGTGTGCCGATCTCTGGCGCAGCCTCAAGTTGTCAGAGCATGTGCAGCTTGAAATCAACTATTTGGGCAATTCCGAAGACCGCGCCAGCTATGGCAAAGCCCTGCATGCATTCCTGTTGCCGCTTGTAGAGCAGCTGGATGAAGACAGCAGACGCCGGCTCGACAGCAACGTGCTGCGCATTCTCGACAGCAAGATCCCCTCAACCCGGGAAATGCTTGTGAATGCACCCCGCATGGCTGACTATGTCGGTGCAGAGTCCAGTCAGCAGTTCAGGCAGTTGCAGCAAATGCTGGATCAGGCCGGTATCAGTTACCGCATCAATCCTGCCTTGGTGCGTGGACTCGATTATTACAATGGTCTGGTATTTGAATGGACCACCGACAAGCTGGGTTCACAGGCTACGGTGTGTGCAGGCGGTCGCTATGACAATCTGTCCAAACAGTTGGGTGGCAACGCTACTCCGGCTGTCGGTTTTGCCATGGGTGTTGAGCGGTTGTTGTTGATGCTGGAAGCAACCGGACAAATTCCGGACGGGCTCAATCAACAAGTGGATGTGTATATGGCACTGGTTGGTCCGGGAGTGCAGAGCCAGGGGTTGTTGCTGGCGCGGGATTTACGCAAGATTTTTCCATCATTGCGTATTTTGACCCACTGTGGCGGAGCTAAATATAATGCCCAGCTCAAAAAAGCTTTTGCCTGCGGTGCCCGTTGCGCAGTGATACTGGAAGGTGACAGCAGCGTGCAACAGGTAAAATTTAAAGTTCTTGATACTGAGGGTGCAACACTTGAGCTGCCGGTCACGGCGCTGGCTCCGGAGTTGGCCCGTTTTTTCAATCTGGATTGAAGGAGAAATTCCTTGGCACTTGATTCGACCGAAGAAGAACAATTCGAAGACCTTAAAAAATGGTTTAAGGAAAACGGCACCTCACTCCTGGCGGGAGTGGTCGTAGTGCTGGCCGTCATGTTTGGTGTCCGCAAATGGCAGGACTCCCAGTCAGTGACTATGGGGGAAGCTTCTGATATGTATCAGCAGATATCCGAAATGTCGGTGGCCAACATTGGCAAGTCGGTGAGCGATGATGAATTGCTGGCCGCCCAGAATTTGTACAGCCAGCTGAAGGGCCAATACACGTCCAGTGTCTACACACGCTTTGCTGCGCTGGTTATGGCTAAACTTCACGCCGAGAAAGGCGAACTGGACCAGGCTGCAGCGGAATTACAGTGGATGCTCGACAATCAATCCATAGGCTTCATGAAAAAAGCCGATCCCGAGTTGTTCCTGATTGCCAGACAGCGTCTGGCCCGTATCCGGCTGGCGCAAGGGAATGCCCAGGCCGCGCTGGCTTTGGTGCGCGGGGTTGATGCCGGCACTTTCGTCAATACTTTCTCGGAAACAGAAGGTGATGCCTTGCTGCAAATGGGAGACAAGGAAGCTGCCAAGGCTGCCTATCAAAAGGCGCTTGCTGCCAGCAGCGATGGCAACCCTGCCTTGCTCAAACTCAAGTTGCAGGATCTGGGTGTCAGCTCTGCGGACGACGCCCAATGAAAAACACAAAAATTGCTCTGCGTATATCCTTGCTGATTGCGGCTGCTTTGATGCTGAGTAGCTGCAGCTGGGGTATTTGGGATTTCCTGCGTGACAGCAAGGCCAAACGCCCTGACAAACTGGTCGATTTCAAGGAAGAAGTTACTTTTCATAAAAACTGGAGCACAAGTGTTGGCAACGGGCAGGGCGATCTTTTCAATCGTCTGAAACCCGCACTCGTTGGTGGCGTCATTTACGCAGCCGGCAATGATGGTGCCGTCGCAGCTGTCACCACCAAGGATGGCCGCAAGCAATGGCATACTGACCTTGATGTAGAAATCACGGGCGGTGTGGGCGCAGCAGCCGGATTGGTGCTGGTTGGCACTGAGGACGGAGTTGTTTACGCCCTGGATGCCGGCAATGGCAAAACCAGATGGAAAAGTTCGGTTTCCAGTGAAGTATTGTCAGCACCGGCCACCGACGGCAAGATCGTGGTGGTTCAGAGTATCGATGGTCGTATCACCGGTCTCAATGCCACCGATGGCACGCAGGTATGGACCTACGAAGGCCAAGTGCCGGCTCTGAGTCTGCGCGGCACCAGCAGTCCGCTCGTGCTTGGCAACACGGTATTGTCGGCACAGGCTGGCGGTTCGGTGATCTCACTGGCACTCGACAATGGCACCTTGCGCTGGGAAGAGCGGGTAACACTGCCCAAAGGCAAATCCGATATTGATCGCTTGGTCGATATTGATGGTGATCTGGTGGTTGGCGACGCCAACATGTTGTTGGTGCCGAGTTATCAGGGCAATTTCAGTGTAATTGATATTGCCACCGGGCAAACCCGCTGGCGTATCAAAGCGTCCAGCTATGTGGGTGCTACCTTCGGTTTCGGCAATGCCTACATCGTTGCCGATAACGATATAGTGCTTGCTTACAAGGTGGGCACGGATACGCCGCAATGGACCAACGACAAAATGAAACTGCGCAGCCTCTCGCCGCCGCTTGGATTCAGTAATTATGTGGCCGCGGGGGATAGCGAAGGTTATCTGCATTTGCTGGCGCAATCCGATGGCAGGTTTGTCGCTCGTGTCAAAGTAGATGGTGACGGCATTCGCAGTCATTTGCTGGCTGAGGGCAGTACCCTGTATGTCTTTGGCAACAGCGGCGATCTTGTGTCCTACACCATAAAATGATTCCCGTAATCGCCCTCGTCGGGCGCCCCAACGTCGGAAAATCAACCCTCTTCAACTGTCTGACCAACAGCCGTGATGCACTTGTGGCCGATTTTGCCGGCCTCACGCGCGACCGCTTGTATGGTGAAGGCCGTTTCAATGAGCGTCGTTTCATTGTCATTGATACCGGTGGTATCAATGGTGGTGAGGAAGGCATCGACGAATTGATGGTTGGACAATCGCTGCAGGCTATCGAAGAAGCTGATCTGGTGTTGTTGCTGGTGGATGCGCGCGCCGGTCTGACGGCTGGCGACAGCTGGATTGTCGAACATTTGCGCAAGGTGCAAAAGCCGGTGGTACTGGTCGTCAACAAGGTTGATGGCGTAGACCAGGAGCAGGCACTCAATGAGTTTTATGCACTGGGGCTGAGTGAACTGCACCCGATCGCAGCCAGCCAGGGCCGGGGTGTGCAGAAGCTGCTGGAGGCGGCAGTCACACGCTTCCCGCCGCCGGAAGCACCCACCACCGACCCCGCTGTACTCAACAGCATTCGTATCTGTGTGGCGGGCCGCCCCAATGTCGGCAAGTCGACTCTGGTCAACCGCATGCTCGGTGAAGAGCGGGTAGTGGCGTTTGATGAAGCGGGCACCACTCGTGACAGCATCTACATACCGTTTGAACGTCATGGCAAGCATTACACACTGATTGATACCGCCGGCATCCGCAAGCGCGGCAAGACCACCGAGCTGGTGGAAAAGTTTTCCGTGGTGAAATCCCTGCAGGCGATCCAGGATGCCCATGTTGTGGTGTTGCTGCTGGATGCGCGCGAAGGCATTGTTGAACAGGATCTGCATCTGCTCGGTTACGTGATCGAGACCGGCCGTGCGCTGGTGATCGCACTTAACAAGTGGGATGGCATGGATGAATATGCCAAAAATGAAATCCGCCAGGCCATCCGCCGCCGTTTCGAATTTGTTGACTACGCCAAGATCCATTTCATTTCGGCTTTGCATGGCACCGGTGTGGGCAACATGTATGATTCCATTCATACCGCCTATGAATCAGCCTTTAAAAAAATCACCACTGCCAAGCTCAACCAGACGCTGGAGCGGATCCTGACCAGTCACGCGCCGCCGCTTATCAATGGCCGCCGGGTCAAACTGCGCTACACACATATTGGTGGCCATAACCCGCCGATTTTCGTGATCCACGGTACCCAGGCTGACAAACTGCCTTCGCACTATGTCAAATATCTGGAAAAAAGCTTCCGCAAACTGCTGCGACTGGAAGGTACCCCTGTGCGAATCCAGCTGCTCAGTGATGAAAATCCGTTTACCAAGGACGAGCAGAACCTGAATTACCAGCAGGTTGCCCGCAAACGACGCATCCTGAAAAACCGGGAACACCTGCGCGCACGCAAATGAAGAAGTTGCTGATCATCAAGACCGGACGCGTGATCAAGGGCATCCCGGCCAGCATGCTCGATTTCGAACATTGGACTGCCTCCGCGGCCGGGCTTGGTCTCGATCAATGCCATACTGTTGCCGTCTTCGAAGGTGAATGTTTGCCGGATCCTGCGCAGTGCAGTGGCGTTGTGATTACCGGATCGGCGGCAATGGTGAGCGATCGTCATGAGTGGAGCGAAAATTGCGCGCAGTGGTTGCTGCAGGCAATTTCGCAAACTGTGCCGGTGCTGGGCATTTGCTACGGCCATCAATTGCTGGCGCATGCACTGGGCGGTGTCGTTGATTACCATCCGCGCGGTCGTGAAATGGGCACCAAAATCATCCACTGCGCTCCTGCTGCCCAAAATGATGAGCTATTCCAAATGCTCCCTGCGCAGTTTCCTGCGCACGTCACCCATATGCAAAGCGTGTTGCGTTTGCCGCCGGGAGGAGCAGAAGTGCTGGCGTGGAATTCATTCGAGGCCCATCACGCTGTGCGCTTTGGTCCGCGGGTATGGGGTGTGCAGTTTCATCCCGAATTCAATGCCTCGGCCATGTCACATTACTTGCGAATTCGCAGCGACGCATTGCAGCAGGAAGGGATGGATATGGATGAACTGCAGGCCGCGGTCCGGGAGACCGCCGCGTCTGAACAACTGCTGCGCCGCTTCGTTAGCCTGGCTGCCGGGGGCTGAACCGCTGCATCAACCGGTATATTGTTTCAGCAAGGAGGTTTGGGCAGAACGTGGCTTGTTGTTGCCCGCGCTGATGCGCTTGTAGCCCCCATTACTCTGCAAAACCCAGCTCTGGGTGTTATCGGCGAGATAATCGAGCAGGCCTTCCTGCAACACTTTCTGTTTCATGCGGCGATCTTCAATCGGAAATGCAGTTTCCACCCGGCGGAACAGATTGCGTTCCATCCAGTCGGCACTGCCGGCATAAATTTCAAACTCGCCATTGTTATGAAAATAATACAGGCGTGAATGTTCGAGGAAACGCCCAATAATCGAGCGTACATGAATGTTTTCCGAAATGCCCTTGATGCCAGGGCGCAAACAGCAGGTACCACGCACGATCAGGTCAATGCGGACACCGGCCCTGGAGGCGCGGTAAAGGGCTTCAATAAGACTGGGTTCGGTCAGGGCATTGAGTTTGGCAATGATACGGGCCGGGCGGCCTTTGCCGGCCAGCACGGTTTCGCGTTCGATTTTTTCGAGTATTGCCTTGTGCAGTGTGAAGGGTGCCTGCAGGATTTTTTTCAGTTTGCCGGGTTTCCCCATGGCGGTTAGTTGCTGGAAAACTTTCTGTACATCCTCGCTCAAGGCCTGGTCGGCCGAGAACAGCCCGAAATCAGTGTACTGTCGTGCAGTTCGGGTATGGTAGTTGCCGGTGCCCAGGTGCACATAGCGTTTCAGTTGGCGGCCTTCCCGTCGCACAATCAGAATCATCTTGGCATGGGTCTTGTGGCCCACGACACCATAGGAAACGTGGGCGCCGGCTTCCTGCAATTCATTGGCGAGCTCGATGTTCTCTTCTTCGTCAAAACGGGCGCGAAGCTCGATCACAACTGTTACTTCCTTGCCTTCATGTGCAGCCCTTACCAGCGCATCCACGATGCTGGAGTCGTTGCCGGTCCGGTACAGGGTTTGTTTGATCACCAGCACCTCCGGGTCAGCAGCAGCCTGTCGCAACAATTCCACCACCGGAGAGAAAGACTGGAAGGGGTGGTGCAACAATACATCACCCTTGCGAATCACATCGAACAGGTTGACGTCACCTTGCAGCTTGCCGGCTACCGCAGGTTCAAATGCCGGAAACTTGAGATCAGGGCGTTTGACCATGGGCAGGATGGCCAGCATGCGATTCAGGTTAACCGGCCCCCCGACCAGATACACATCATCATCTTGCAGATCGAATTTGCTCATCAGATAGGCCGCCAGATCAAGCGGACAATCCGCTTGTACTTCCAGGCGGACCGCGCTGGCAAAGCGGCGCGTAGTGAGTTTGCCTTCAATCTGCAGCATGAGATCGCCGCCTTCATCGTCCTGCACGGACAGATCGGCATTGCGGGTGACGCGGAACTGGTAACAACCAATCACACGCATGCCGGGGAACAGATCCTTGGCATGGTGAAAGATGATGGAAGACAGCATTACAAAATCGTGGGGGTGGGAAGCGCATGAAGCCGGGAGCTGGACCATGCGGGGCAGAGCCCGTGGCGCCTGGACAATGGCGAGGCCGGAGTTGCGACCAAATGCATCCTTGCCTTCAAGTGAAATAATGAAATTCAGGCTTTTGTTGAGTACCTGCGGAAACGGGTGGGCCGGATCAAGTGATACCGGGCTGAGTACCGGCAACAATTCCCGGTTGAAATAGCTTTTGATCCATTCATTCTGTTTTTTGGTCCAGGCCTTGCTGAGCAGGATGTGAATGCCTTCACGCGCCAGCGCCGGCATCAGTGCATCATTGAGCAAGGCGTATTGCTCATCAACTATTGCATGGGCGGCAAGTGAAATCTGTTGCAGCAGGTCGGCCGGTTTGATCATGTCGGGGCCGTGGGAAGTGCTATCGAAATCAACCTGCTGTTTGAGGCCGGCTACCCTGATTTCGAAAAATTCATCCATGTTGGAACTGGCCACGCACAGATAAAAAAGTCGTTCCAGCAACGGGATGCCGGTGTCGCGTGCCTGGGCCAGAACCCGACGATTGAACTCAAGCCAGCTCAACTCCCGATTCAGATAATATTTGCTGTTCTTGAGGTTGACCAAGGATTTGGCTGGCATGGGATCAATAACGTTTCAGTTGGTATTTTCAATAATCAGCAGATAGCCATCATGACGGCGCGGAGCCGAGATGTTGACCTTTTTGATTTTGGCTTTGTAAAGGCGTCGGCAGCGACGGGCCAGTCGCAGGAACGGCGGGCGACCGGGATCGGCAATCACAATTCTTTCAACTCCGGCTGCCAGTGCATTCTTGATCAGGGTATGCAGCGGGTCAACCAGCTCATCCCAGAAACAGATGTCGCCACCCACTATCAATTGCTGTTTGGCGAGGAATTCAGGTTTCAGATCTTCGTACTTGCTCACCTTGCCGGCAATGTTGACGTTGTTGAGTTTGGCGTGCAGGTCCAGCAACGGAAATACATGTTTGTCAGCATCGACCCCGGTCACTTTGGACTGGAATTGTTTTACGCAGTAAATTCCCAGAGCGCCCCAGCCGCAGCCGATATCGAGCACGCGGGTTTTGGGTTGCGGGGGCTTGGCATCAAGGTAGTCCATAATGAAATAGCTGGAATACCAGACTTTGTCACCGTGTATTTCCGGTGCACTTTCATTGGCGAGCAGTTTCAGAACGCGCTTGTGCTTGGGTGGATAGATTTTTACGCCACGAACATTTTGCATTTCAGGAGCTGATTTCACGGATACCTGCTGGTAATTACAACGATGGATTCTGGCAGCTTTTGCGTTCAGTCATGCCGTTGCTGCAACCGGCTGTCCAGGGGCTGGGCTATTCCTCGTGCCGGGTCAACGTAACCGTGCTCAGAATATTGCCTTCTGCCAAACGCGTGCTGATTGTAGCACCCACTTGCACCTGATCGAAGCGGGCAAGCACTTCTCCCCCGGTGGTGCTGGTGATGCTGTAACCGCGCGCAAGAGTCTGCAAGGGGCTGACCGTATGCAAAGCATGACTTTTGGCAGCAAGCGCCTGTTGTTGCTGTTGCAAGTGGCGGCGGATTTGCAGGTTCAAGCGTTGCCACAGCGCCATAACAGCCAAGCGCTGCTGTTGCAGTACGCGCTCAGGACGTTGCGAAAGCAGTCGTTTGCCAGCCATTTGCAAAGTATGCAGGCGCTGTGACTGATTACGTTGCCAGGCGCGCTGCAACCGCAGCTCAATCAAATCCAGTCGTTGGGCTTGTTCTTGCAGCCGGCGGCCGGGATGCCGCAAGCGTTTGCTGGCTGCAGCCAGATGCTTGCGGGCACTTTGTATCGTGCTGGCTATAAAAGTGGTCTGGCGCGCTAGCATGGCCCGTAAATTTGCCCGTATATCCGCTTGATGCGGACACAACAGTTCAGCCGCAGCCGAAGGGGTGGCGGCACGGGCATCCGCTACGTAATCAGCGATCGTGAAATCCACTTCGTGGCCGATCGCACTCACTACCGGCAAGACACAAGCATGAATGGCACGCGCCAGGGCTTCGTCATTGAAACACCACAAGTCTTCCAGCGATCCGCCGCCGCGGGTGAGCAGGATGGTGTCGACATCCTGCAGGCAGCCTTGACCGGCATTGATGAGGGCAAGGGCCCGCATCATTTCCTGTGCAGCCTGCTGGCCCTGCACGCTCACCGGAATAATGGTCAACAAGGTGGCCGGGAAGCGACGGCGAAACACACTGATGACATCACGGACAGCAGCGCCGGTAGGGGAAGTAACGATCACCACATGCCGGGGCCAGACCGGCAAGGGCTTTTTGATGGCGACTTCAAACAAGCCTTCCTGCTTCAGTTTCAGGAACAAGAGTTCGAAGGCCTGGCGTAATACGCCAGCACCTGCCTCGTCCATTGAATCCACCAGCAACTGGTAATCACCCCGTCCCTCATAAAGGCTCAAGCGGGCCTTGACCACCACCTGCATGCCGTCTTTGGGCTTGAAGCGCACCATCATGTTACGGTTGCGGAACATCGCACAGCGCACCTGGGCCGAAGCATCTTTCAAGGTCAAATACCAGTGCCCGGACGCGGGCTGTGCGAAATTGGAGATTTCACCCTGCACCTGGACAGCAGGAAAATGATCTTCCAGCAGTTGGCGCGCCAGCCGGTTCAACAGGCTGACGGTGAGGACCTTGCTATCTGAGGGTGGGGTAATCATCGACATGGGGCCAAGATAGCAAACCCGGACAAAATTCCAAGGAACAATACTGGGTTTGTGCGGAATTTGTGTTTCCAGAGCGCGGCCTTCGTAGGTTATAATGTGCCGATTTCCCGAAACAGGGGCGCGTTAGTTTCAGGTAATCATCATGCTGCGTATTCTCGAAGAAGCTCTTACTTTTGACGATGTTCTGCTGGTCCCGGCCCACTCGCTGGTAGTACCTAACAAGGTCGATCTCAAAACCCGTCTGACCCGGTCCATCACACTCAATATTCCGCTGGTGTCGTCGGCGATGGACACCGTGACCGAAGCACGCCTGGCCATTGCGATGGCGCAGGAAGGTGGTATTGGTATCGTCCACAAGAACATGAGTATTGAGGCGCAGGCACGGGAAGTGCGTGCTGTCAAAAAATACGAAAGTGGTGTGGTCACCGACCCTATCTGCATCACACCGGAAACCACGGTTCGCAGGTTGATAGAAATAACCCGCGAGAATCGCATCTCCGGTCTGCCGGTCGTGATTGACACCGATGGACGTCGTGAACTGGTCGGCATTGTCACTTCGCGCGATGTGCGTTTCGAGAACGACCTCAGCGCCACGGTGTCCACCATCATGACGCCCAAAGAGCGCCTGGTGACGGTACGCGAAGGTGCCGGGCTGGATGAAATCAAAAACCTCATGCATAAGCATCGCATTGAAAAAGTGCTGGTGGTGAATGCCGCCTTTGAATTGCGTGGTCTGGTAACGCTGAAGGACATCCGCAAAGCTGAAGATCATCCCAATGCCTGCAAAGATGCAATGGGGCAGTTGCGGGTGGGTGCAGCTGTCAGCACTGGCTCGGAAACCGAAGAGCGGGTCAAAGCCCTGGTAGCTGCTGGCGTAGATGTAATCGTGGTGGATACTTCCCATGGCCACTCCCAGGAAGTGTTGAATCGTATCAAGCAGATCAAAAAACTTTTCCCGGGTCTGCCACTCATAGGCGGTAATGTGGCCACTGCCGCCGGCGCGCTGGCATTGGTAGAGGCCGGGGTTGATTCAGTGAAGGTTGGTATTGGTCCTGGCTCCATCTGTACCACCCGCATTGTTACCGGTGTTGGTGTGCCGCAAATCACCGCGGTTTCCAATGTCGCTGACGCGTTGAAAGGCACCGATATCACAATTATTTCCGACGGTGGCATCCGTTTCTCGGGTGACATTGCCAAGGCCATCGCGGCCGGTGCCAATGCAGTGATGATCGGCAGTTTGCTGGCCGGCACCGAAGAAGCCCCCGGCGATGTTGAGCTCTATCAGGGGCGTAGCTACAAAGCCTATCGCGGCATGGGTTCGCTCGGCGCCATGGCAAAAGCCCATGGTTCCAGTGACCGTTATTTCCAGACGCTCGACAGTGGTGCTGCCAAACTGGTGCCGGAAGGCATCGAAGGCCGTGTGCCCTATAAAGGCCCCATGTCAGCCATCGTGTTCCAGCTTACCGGCGGCGTACGCTCCAGCATGGGTCTCACAGGTTGCGGCACCATCGAAGAAATGCGGGTGAAACCGCAGTTCGTGAAGATCACGGCTGCCGGCGTCAGTGAAAGCCATGTGCATGATGTGAGCATAACCAAGGAAGCACCGAATTACCGGGTCAGTTGATGAATATTCACCAGCAAAAAATCCTCATCCTTGATTTTGGTTCGCAGTACACACAGTTGATCGCCCGTCGTATCCGCGAAGCTGGCGTATATTGCGAGATCCATCACTGGTCATGTCCGCAAAGCGATTTCGAAGCGTTCGCACCCATGGGTGTAATCCTGTCCGGCAGCCCTGAATCCGCCAATCTGACAGATTCACCGCAGGTGCCTGACTATATTCTGCACAGCAAACTGCCGATTCTGGGCATTTGCTACGGCATGCAGACGCTGGCTGAACAGCTGGGCGGGAAGGTGGAAGGTTCCCACAGTTCTGAATTCGGCTATGCCCGCATCGAAGTACTGGGGGTTGATTCCCTGCTGTCCGGGCTCGGCCATGAAGTGGTCGAAAACGACCACCATTATCAGGACGTGTGGATGAGTCATGGTGACAAGGTCACCAGGCTGCCACCTGGTTTTGTCTGCACTGCTGCAACCGACAGCGCACCGCTGGCAGCAATGATGAGCAGTGATGGTCGCATCCATGCGCTGCAATTCCATCCGGAAGTCACCCACACCAAGGCAGGCCAGCAGCTGCTGAATCGTTTTGTACATGAGATTTGCGGCTGTGAGCGGCTGTGGACACCAGCCAACATCATTGAAGATGCCATCGCTACCGTGCGCAAGCAGGTCGGCAACGATCAGGTATTGCTGGGTCTGTCTGGCGGTGTCGATTCATCGGTGGTAGCCGCGCTGTTGCATCGCGCCATCGGTGACCAGCTTACCTGCGTGTTCGTTGATAACGGCTTGTTACGCCTGAAGGAAGGCGATCAGGTGATGGAGATTTTTGCGAACAACATGGGTGTGAAAGTGATCCGCGCCAATGCTGAAGAGGCATTCCTCGGCAAACTGGCGGGTATCAGCGATCCTGAGGCCAAACGTAAAGTCATCGGCAACACATTTATTGATATCTTTGATGAAGAAGCCACCAAACTCGGTACTGTGAAATGGCTGGCGCAGGGCACTATTTATCCCGACGTGATTGAATCCGCCGCTTCCAAGCATGGCACCGCCCATGTCATCAAATCGCACCACAATGTCGGCGGCTTGCCGGCCGATATGAAAATGGCCCTGGTGGAGCCGCTGCGCGAATTGTTCAAGGATGAAGTGCGTCGCATCGGTGTAGCGCTGGGTCTGCCGGCGCCGATGGTCAATCGTCATCCATTCCCGGGCCCTGGCCTGGGTGTCCGCATCCTCGGTGAAGTGAAAAAAGAATACTGCGATGTGTTGCGCCGCGCGGATGCAATTTTTATCGAAGAGCTGCACAGGCATGGCTGGTACGACAAAGTCAGCCAGGCATTCGCCGTGTTTGTGCCGGTGAAATCCGTGGGAGTAGTGGGCGATGCCCGCCGTTATGCGTGGGTAATAGCGCTGCGGGCAGTGGAAACCATCGATTTTATGACAGCACGCTGGGCGCATCTGCCTTACGAATTATTGGAAACTGTTTCCAACCGCATCATCAATGAAATCCGCGAAGTATCCCGGGTAAGTTACGACATCTCCTCCAAGCCGCCGGCGACTATTGAGTGGGAATGATGGCAGGAATTATTGAAGCGGAAATACAGTCAGCGAACATCGACAATCATCGGCAATTCTGATATTTCGATTCCAGACATATTCTGGCTTTTTCACTCGCTTGCGCTATGGAGATTGTTGTCATATTGGCGGCAAGTGCATCCCTCAATGTCCGCGCATATAAAGCATCCGCATCCGACTGATCTTTTGCCTCCGAAGCTATGATGTTGTACCACTTGTGGGCTTGCTGCAGGTCTTTGTCCACACCATAGCCATATTCATACATTGCTGCCAAATTGAATTGGGCAGGAAGGTAGCCATTCTTTGCGCCTTCATTAAAAAATTGCAATGCCCTCCCTGAATTCTGTACGACTCCAATGCCGTGCACCAGCATTTCACCCAAAATGTTTTTAGCCTTCAGGTTGTCCATATTGGCTGCTAATTCATACCAGGCAAATGCCTGTTTTATATTCTCTTCGGGGTTTATAAATTTGCCCAGGCCTGTAGGCAGCGAATTGCTGGTGGTTGATGCAGGTTCCCTCAGGTCAAGTTTCACTGATGTATCGCAGGCGGGACAGTATAAATATGCCGCTGTCAGTATGGAGTCCAGGTCACCATCATTGGCGCGTTTGATCAGATTTTCAAAGTGTGCTTGCGGGGATGCAGCGGAACTGCTTTGTGCATTTTGTGCAATTGCAGATGTGGATTGTTCCGGATATTTGGTTTTGGTATCCAGGTAATTGCTCATGAACAAAGAGAGTACGAAAGGCAGGGCAGCTACCAGTGCACAAATCAATATAAGTCTCTCAGACCAGATTTCCGCTTTGTTTTTTCTAAAAACAAGGCCTGTGAAGTAAGCGAATATACTGATTGTGGACAAGACCAGCGGCTTGGTAATTTCAATCAGGAAATTATGGAGTTGCGGGTGCTGTACCCGCGGGAAGGTTCCGATGAATTGAAAAATGTTCAATGAAACCGACAGATAATAGAGGCCGGCAAAAAATGCAAAACCCAGAAAAATAATGAATCGTTTCATGAAGGTTATGCGTCTGAAAATTAAGTCTTGAATATATGTGCCTAATCTCTTAGCAATTCCAATAGATTTCAAGCTGAATTTGCAGTTGGCCAGGTTAATTATGCCGGCGCTTCTCGATAATTAAAATCAGATCAGCACGGCATTTCCAGCTGGCAAAGTGGTGCATTTATTGGTGCCTTGTTAAGCTGTAAGCCTGCATGGGCGGATTAACCGCCTGGGTTTACAGCTAGTGTTGTATATTTGGCTGGTGTTGAGCAGGAGTGGATTGCTCGTAAGAATGACCTCAGCTGCCTTCTGGCCTGGAGCACATGAATTACCGCAGAGAGATTGACGGGTTAAGAGCCCTGGCAGTTATTGCCGTAATTCTGTTTCATGCGGGGATCCCTTATTTTGGCGGTGGCTTTGTCGGCGTCGATGTATTTTTTGTCATCAGTGGGTATTTGATTACCTCGCTCATTGTTCCCGGCTTGCAAACCGGCAGCTTCTCATTTGCGGATTTTTACGAACGCAGGGCCCGCAGGATTCTACCGGCATTATTTCTGGTGATGTCGGTTTGTCTGCCGTTTGCTTGGCTGTGGCTGTTGCCGCTGGACATGAAGAATTTTGCGCAGAGTCTGATCGCAGTTTCATTGTTTGTTTCCAATCTTATGTTCGGGCAAGAGCTTGGCTATTTCGATATCGCCGGTGAGTTAAAGCCGCTTTTGCATACATGGAGTTTGGCAATCGAAGAGCAGTTTTATTTGTTGTTTCCCCTCATGCTTGTGTGTGCGTATCGCGTGGGCCGACGGTTTAGTCTGGCAGTGCTGCTAGGGTTGTTTGTTGCCAGTTTGCTGACAGCCCAGTGGGGTTCAATGTCCCAACCCAATACAGCGTTTTATCAGCTTTCTGCGCGTGGCTGGGAATTGTTGCTGGGGACGTTTGTGTCGTTTTATATGCGGACTCTGGCCAAGAAACGCCAGTCCAGATTCGTTAATGAGGCAGGAGCTGTACTGGGTCTGCTATTGGTTGCGAGTGCTGTTTTCGGCTTTAATCAGCTAACCCCTTTTCCTGGATTCTATGCACTGGTGCCAACTTTGGGCGCCGCGTTGATTATTGTGTTTGCAAACAGTGAGACTGCAACTGGGAGGTTGCTGGGCAGCAAGGTTCTGGTTGCCATTGGTTTGCTGAGCTATAGCGCGTATTTGTGGCATCAGCCAGTGCTGGCTTTTGCCCGCCATATAGCCCGTGTTGAGCCTGGAATTTTGTTACTGGCGTCGCTGGTTGTGTTGTCATTTGCACTGGCCTGGTTGACTTGGAAATTTGTCGAAACACCAATGCGTGACAAGCGGTGCTTCAGTCGTGGCCAAATCATCAGAATGGTATTGGCGGGTACTGCCTTATTTGCGATAGTCGGATTCGCCGGTCTCAATAGCGATGGTTTTGCCAGTCGCATCAGCTATATTCCGGTGCATGACGGCGATGTGGGCCAGGATGAATTTGTGCAATACCTGGCTGCCAACTCATTCAGCTGCACCCCCGACACGCTGGCTGCCAACGCCCCTGATTGGCGGGGTTTTGTAAGGTGCCGGCAATCCAAAGCCAATGTCGACGTCGATATTGCGATAGTGGGGGACTCTCATGCCGAACATTTGTTTATCGGCATTGCCGACAGCCTCAAGCAAAACAACGTGGCCTACTACATCAGGGCATCACTCGCCTTGCCGGGTGACCCGGTGTTTGCCGATATTTTGACTTATTTGCAGCAGGCCAAATCTGTTCATGCGGTTTTACTGGCGCTGTCGTGGAGCAGCAAGATTGGCTGGGTATCCAGAAACTCTACTGCCGAGAACGAGCTGGCCGGGACTATCAAGGCTCTGCTCAAAGCTGGGAAGAGTGTTTATCTGGTTGACGATGTGCCTCGCTTTTCATTCAGTCCGCAACGTTGCAAGTTCGTCACTCAGGGGCTGGGCATGCGCGGAGAAAGCTACTGCGACATTCCCAAACAGCAAGTATTGCAGAGTGAGGCAAGCTACTTGCCCCTGTTGAGGAAAATTTCGAGCGGGATTCCAGCGCTGCACTACCACGAGCTACGGGATCTTTTGTGTGATGACAATCAATGTAGCATGGTGAAAAATAATGTCCTCATGTATCGGGACTCGGAGCATCTCAATATTCCGGGTTCATTATACATTGGTGCTGAGTTGGTGAAGTTGTTTCCTGAATTGGGTAGAAACAGTGAATGATCAAGTAGATGAGCAGTGGATGCAGCGGGCACTGGCGTTGGCCAGGCATGCTGCTGCCAGAGGTGAAGTGCCGGTGGGTGCGGTGCTGGTACACGCCGGGCATATAGTCGGAGAAGGCTTCAATCAACCGATCAGCAGCCACGATCCCACCGCCCATGCCGAAATTGTCGCATTGCGCAATGCTGCCGTGCATGTCAGTAATTACCGGCTACCTGATACTACTCTCTATGTAACACTGGAACCCTGCACGATGTGTATCGGGGCGATGATGCATGCAAGAGTCGGGCGACTGGTATTTGCCGCACGTGAGCCGCGTGCTGGTGCGGTGTGCAGCCAATTGCAATTATGTGAACACCAGAGCTACAACCACAAAATCCAGTGGAGCGAAGGTGTGCTGGCGGCGGAAAGTAGTGCGCTGCTGACCGCCTTTTTCAAGGCGCGCCGCTAGCCTTCGCGGTTAGCGCTTGCGGCTTTTGGGCAGTTTATGCAGGCGCGGTTTACCCTGGCTGGCCGGGTGATACCACACTTCATGGGCCTCATCTATATCAACTTTGCCGCCAGCTTTTTCGTAATTCAGACGCCAGCCATGCAGGGCTTCAAAAGCCGCGTGATCAATGAAATCTGCAGCCAGATCCAGCAACACCGTTGAACCGGCTGGTAACTTGGCCAGCTCACTGGCAAGTTTAGGCACAGAGGCGAAAGTCAGGCTGCCATCAATGACCACATGCCAGTTGCCATCGCGTTGTTCACAGTGAATTTCAGTACGTGACAAGCGTTGCAACACGAAGAAAGTCGACATGGCCAAGCCGATACCAACACCAGCCAGCAGGTTGATCACAAGCACGCCTGCGAGCGTGACGAAAAACACCAGCGCTTCTTTATGTTTTTTCAATTCGTGGATCTGCTGCAGATCCACCAGATTGACACCTGTGTAAACCAGCAAGCCCGCCAGTACTGACAGTGGTATGGTTTCAATCATGCGGCTGAAAAAAAACGTGAACACCAGCACCCATAGTCCGTGCATGACACCTGACCAGCGAGTAGCGGCATTGGCAGTAATATTGGCAGATGAACGCACGATCACCCCGGTTACCGGCAGCCCTCCCAACAGGCCAGACACAAAATTGCCGACTCCTTGCGCGGACAATTCCTTGTCCAGGTCCGAACGCACGCCGCTGTGGAGTTTGTCAGTCGCCACAGCGCAGAGTAGGGATTCAATACTGGCAATCAACGCCACGGTCAGGATGGCAATGGCAAAAGCACCCCACTCAGTCGGTAATGTCATGGGGGTAAGGCTGAAGCTGTCTGGCAGATCGACACGGGCAACATCGGCTTTCATCAGCACTGAAACAACAGTTGCTGCTGCAACTGCCACCAGTGCCGCAGGTATCACTTTCAACGCCCCACTAGTTATTTTTTTCCCGACCACCAGTATCAGGATGGTTAGCGCTCCCAGCATGGCGGCAGACAGATTAATCGCACCGATGCGTTCGGGCAGCGCCAGCAGGTTGGCGACGGGAGAGCTCAGTGGTGAACCACCCATCACCACATGAATTTGCGCCATAACAATCGTAATGCCGATGCCGGCCAGCATGCCATGCACAACCGAGGGAGCAATCATCAAGGCGCCGCGTGCGACTTTGAAATAGCCCATCACACACTGCAAAACTCCGGCACAGGCAGTAATCAGGCACATGGTGGGCCAGCCAAAATGGTTGATGAAGCCGGCAACTACCACGGTCAGACCGGCAGCAGGGCCTGATACCTGCAAGGGTGAACCGGCCAGCAGGCCGGTGACGATGCCACCCACCATGGCGCCAATCAAGCCAGCCACGATTGGTGCCCCTGAAGCCAGTGCTATACCCAGTGAGAGCGGAACTGCGACCAGGAAAACGACAAGTGAAGCAGGCAGGTCGCGGCGCAGCGTGGCAATCACAGCGTGTTGGCCTGCATTTTCTTGAACTGGGATTCGGTGCTTTCGTATACAAACATTTCGCCAGTTTCGATCTTGTACATCCAGGCATGCAAATTGATCAGACCTCGAGTCAAGCGGCTGGCGATTACCGGCAGTGAGCGCAGATGTTCAAGCTGCACCAGCACATTTTCTTCAGAGGCCACGGTGTAGAGATCATCGCCGTGCAGGTGGCTGTAATGATCCTTGATGATTTCGAGAGTGGAATCGCAGTGAATCAGCCATTCTTTCAGCGAGCGGAGGTTGGCAATTTTCTCGGGCTGGAACAGGCCGGAAATGGCGCCGCAGTGGGTGTGACCGCAGACAATAATGTCCTTGACGCCCAGCATGGCCACTGCGAATTCGACAGCGGCCATCGCACTGTTGTTGGCGGTGCCGTAACAAGGGACCACATTGCCCGGGTTGCGGACTATGAAAAGCTGGCCGGGCTTGGCATTGGTGATCAGGTTGGGATCAATGCGGGAGTCGGAGCAAGTGATAAAGCAAACCTGGGGGGTTTGACCCTCGGCCAGGCGCTCGAATAATTCCTTTTGCTGTTTGAAACCGACGTTCTGGAAATAATGTACGCCTTCAATAAGGTGCTGCATGCGGGGAAATCCTTGCTGTGGGCTTGGCCTGCAGCGCGGGCACCGCAGGCCCTCGAATTATCGCATGTTCCCCGCCTGACCTGTACCCGGCCAAGCTGGAATTTACCAGCCAGAATGCGCCAATCACGGCAGCCGGGGGCGGTATCCGGGTTTGGCCAGCAAATACTGGGCCGTGTGGATTGCCCGCTCACGAAAACCCCCTTCACAAAAACACAGGTAATAGCGCCACATGCGAATGAAAGTTTCGTCGCAGCCGAGCTCGCGAACCGAGGCCAGCTTGTCATGGAAGCGGCCGCGCCAGGCCTGCAAGGTAAGGGCATAGTCGAGGGTTATATCTTTGAGGTCGACCAGTTGCATGTCGGTATGTGAAGCAACCTGGCGGGTGATTTCGCTGTTGCACGGCAACTGACCGCCGGGGAAGATATAGCGTTTGATGAAATCGGCGCTATGCACAGACTGCTGGTAGCGCTGGTCGGAAATGGTGATGGCCTGGATCAGCATCAGGCCTTGGGGTTTCAACAAATCCGAACATTGTTTGAAATAGCGCGGGTAATAGTCAGCACCCACCGCTTCAATCATTTCCACTGACACCAGTTTGTCAAAGCACCCTTGCAAATCACGATAATCCTTCTGCAAAACTGTAATGCGCCCGGCCAAACCTTCACGCTCTACCCAGTTTTGTGCATAACAGAATTGCTGGTGCGACAAGGTGGTGGTGGTTACCTTGCAGCCGAAATGTTTGGCCGCATGGATGGCTAAACCACCCCAGCCAGTACCTATTTCCAGTAAATGATCCGAGGCTTGCAGTTCGAGTTGGGAACAGATCCGTTCAAACTTGGCAAGCGATGCTTGCTCGAGCGTAGTGCTGGCATTCGCGAAAATACCGGCCGAGTAAGCCATGCTGTCATCGAGAAACAAACGGAAGAAATCGTTGCTGAGGTCATAGTGGGCAGCGATATTGCGTTGGGATCCTGCACGACTGTTGCGCCGCAACCAATGGAACCCTTTGAGTACCAATTGTTGCCAGCGCGACCCTTGCATGTCCTGTAAAACGGCCATATTGCTCACGATCACACGGATGACTTCCAGCAATCCAGGCGAATCCCACAGCCCGTGCATGTAGGCTTCACCGGCACCGATGTCGCCATTGCGCAATAGCATGAGGTAGGCGGCAGGGTCTTTCACCTCAATGGTCGCCTTCAGATGGGCGTGCTGACGATCTTCACCGAAGTGATGTACCTGGCCAGCTTCTTCCAGTGTCAGGCTGCCGTGGGTAATTTTTGCCAACAAGGCCCGCACGGCTTTGCGTGCCCACTGCGCACTTTGCGAATTTTTATTGTTACTGAGTGAACAAGCCGAATCGAGATTGGTCAACTTCATGGATCACTCCTGTCCACTTTGGGGGAATTTGTATAAAACGGCATGCCTTTGAGCCACAGCCGCAGTGCTTGCCAGTAAATGCCAAAAGCTATTTGCAGGGTCATCATCGGATATTTCCACAACAGTCTGTGCATGCTGGTGCGGGTGAGCGCTGCATGATTCATCATCATGGAGGCAGCAAACATGGTAATGCCTTCCTGCTGCAGCGCCATTGTCAGCGCAAGCTGTGGGCCGGGCGGGGAACTGTGCCATTGATAGTCAAGATCCATGGGCATGAAGGGCGATACATGCATGGTTTTGCCGAATGCAAGTGCGGCAGTGCCATTGGGGTTCGTAGTCGGAATCACATAGTGACAGCGTTGGCGCCATGGCGTGTTGGTGACTTCCGCAACTACGAATCGCAAACTGTTGGCAGTGTCGTAGCAGTAATAGAGGGTTAGCGGGTTGATGATGAAGCCAAAATAGCGCAGGTTGCTCAACATGAATATGCAGCCGTGGAAAGCCTGGCCCGTACTGTTTTCAAGTGTGGCAAGCACGGCTTGTTTCAATGACGAGGTGCTTTTCTGATGATAGTCACTGCGGAAAAATGTCGCGAGATTCCACTTTTCCACAGACCACCAGGGGCTTTGGCTGAACAAGGCCGGCAATTCGTCAAGATCAAGGTACACCATCGCCACCTTGTAGCTGAAGCTGTGTGAGCGCGGCTGGAAGCGCTTGTGCGTGACCACGCCTTCGTAGACGCCGCTGGGTTGCAGTGCCGGCTTCATGATGCAATAGCCAACGCTGAGCAGTTCTCTACATCGTTGAGCTGCAGCAACAACTGATCCGCAACTCGACGGGCACTCCATACCCCGTCTTCATGAAAACCGTTGCGCCACCAGGCGCCGCAAAACCAGGTATTACCTATGCCATTGATTTCCTGCCAGCGTTGTTGAGCCCTGACGCCCGCCAGAGTGAACATCGGGTGGTCATAATGAAAAACAGCTTTGATGCATTCTTGCCTGATCAAGGCGGTTTGATTGAGCGTCACACACCAGGTATGCCGGCTTTGCAGTTGTTGCAGGATGTTCATGTTGTAAGTCAATGCCGGTACGTCGCCGTTGCCGTGGCCAAGACTTACATTCCAACTTGACCAGGTACGCCGCAGCTTTGGCAGCAGTGCAGTATCTGTATGCAATACTACTTCGTTGCGTTGGTAGGGGATCGCGCCAAGAATTTGCCGTTCGGCCGGGGAGGGGTCGCTCAGCAATTTGAGTGCCTGGTCACTATGACAAGCCAGGATCACATGATCAAAACATTCTTCACCGCGCGCAGTGCGAATGCCTACTTGGGGTTTGCCGTTTGGCAGCAAATAGCGACGTAGCGCAACCACAGGGGTAGAGAGTCTGATGTTGTTGCGGTAGGCGCGGGTGAGCGGGGCTATGTATTGGCGCGAACCGCCGGTAATCACGCGCCATTGGGGCCGGTGGGTAAAATTCAATAAACCATGGTTGCGAAAGAACTGTACGAAGAAATGCAGCGGGAACCCTGACATCTGTTGATTAGGGGAAGACCAGATGGCAGCGCCCATCGGCATCAGATAGTAGTCACAGAACTCTTTGGAATAATGGTAATCCTGCAAGTACTGGCCAAGCGTGACCTGTGCCAGCGACGGATTGGCAGCCAGATCCCGTTCTACGGTGCGATTGAATCGTACAATATCATTTGCCAGTCGCAAGAAGCGCGGCGAAAACAGGTTGCGGCGTTGGGCAAACAGGGTATTGATACTGGTGCCCGCATATTCAAGACCGCTGATGGCGTCGCTCACACTGAAGCTCATGCTGGAAGGTTGCGATTCAATGCCAAGTTCCTGCAGCAGGGCGATAAAGTGCGGGTAGGTCCAGTCATTGAATACAATAAAACCGGTATCAATTTGTCGGGTTATGCCATCGTCATCAACATCGACCGTTGCCGTGTGTCCGCCCAGGCGGTCCGCAGCCTCGAACAGCATGACTTCATGTCCTGGCTGCTTTGTCAGGAAATGGGCTGCAGCCATGCCTGCTATGCCGCTGCCAATTACTGCGATTTTCATGATTGGCACCCGCTTGCGCCAGTTGGTTGTGATGCGTGCACCGGCGGCTTACCTGGCCAGCCTTTGCTTGAGTTTACGTGTGGCAAAACCCAGCAAGGGCACATGTTCATATACCAGCGCACCCATGTCGTAGCAATCTTCGTGATAGTACACTTTGTCGGTGAATTTCAAATGGGTGATCCCGCGCACCATTATCAGTTGGCCACCGTTGAGCTGCGGATGCGAGTAATCCATTTCCCAGCTGAGGTAGGCAGAGTTGCTGGAGCTGGCCTCGTCAAGATACCGGATATGGTAATGCTGCAGGTTAGTACCCATCTTGCGCAGATAATGCTTGAGAGCCAGACTGCCTGTCAGTGTATGCACAGGATCGCGGAACTCCACATCTGCGGTATACAGGCAATCAAGCTGTTCAAGCCGGTCTGCCCTGAATTCTTCGTAAAAAGTCCTGAGCTGTTGCAATAGCAATTGGCCACGCACACGCTGTGGTGTTGCCTGTAACAACTCTGCACTTGTTGCCGCCAATTCATCCGCCATACCATCATCCTGTACCATTAGTGGAGCTTTTACGTATATTGTGAGAGTCTGGATTACCATGGAGACAATCAGCCTATATTCTTTGTAATTGATCCGTTGGCTTCAATGTAGCGTACAAACGCCAAAGCCAATGGATACCACTCATGCGCACAGGCTCACTCAAAGCGATGGATTACGAATCCGACGATCAGCAACCGGCCGCTCCCTCAGACGAAAGGGGGCAGTACTGGGTTATTTGTCTGGAAAAAGTAGCGTCAACCCAGGATGTCAAAGCCTTCCGTGAGTTGTTTGAGCATTTTTCACCCATGATCAAATCCTTTGCCTACAAGATTCCTGGACTGGAACAGGCGGAACCCTTTGCTGAAGAACTACTGCAGGAAACCATGCTGAAGGTGTGGACCAAGGCCGCCAGTTTTGATGCCAGGCTGGCCAGTCCCAGCACTTGGATTTTCACGATCGCGCGTAACATGAGGATAGACCTGCTGCGCAAGCAGGCCCGCCATGTGATCAACAACGTGCAGCTGTACCAGGATGGCGATGACGATGAGATCGCACTGGATGATATCTGGTTTGAAGACGAAAACAGTGATGTTTTCAATCAGCTGGCCATGCAACGCAGCCGCAAGCAGATTCATGAATCACTGAAGTTGCTGCCGATCGAACAAACAGAAGTACTTTCCAAGGTTTATTTGGAAGACAAATCCCATGCCGAAGTGGCCGCCGAACTGAAGTTGCCACTGGGAACCGTCAAATCCAGGGTCAGACTGGCTCTCAACAAACTCAAACTGGTTGTGGATCGCTGATTCATGCAAAAGCATACTCCCATGGTCAAATATCACCCCGATGCCCGTTTTCTCACTGATTATGCAGCTGGCTGCCTACCGGCTTCACAAGCTTTGTGTGTAGCCACCCATCTTCACTATTGCCCGCTGTGCCGACTGAAAATTGGTGA
This sequence comes from uncultured Gammaproteobacteria bacterium, assembly GCA_903853385.1. Classification (GTDB taxonomy): domain Bacteria; phylum Pseudomonadota; class Gammaproteobacteria; order Pseudomonadales; family Pseudohongiellaceae; genus CAILUG01. Next base: position 32,284 of record CAINTJ010000027.1, on the reverse strand, counting down.
GCTGACTGAGTTGGGGGCAGAGCTTTTCATGCAGCAGCAACCTGTGAAAGTTGAAAAAGCCGCGCTGGAGAAATTGCTTGCACGCATTCAAGCCTCGCCGCAAAGCCCGATCTCCCCAGTACAAGCCGAACCATCAGTTTCAATTCTTCCCAAAGCAGTCAACAAACTTACCAGCGGAAATCTGGAACGACTCAATTGGCGCAGGATCGGCAGCAATTTTCGCGTGTCCCGACTGAATGTCGGCGACAAGCAGCGTGAAACTTCACTGTTTTGCATCAAGGCTGGTGGTCATGTGCCACACCATCAGCATAAGGGCGATGAAATAACCGTGATCCTCAAAGGCAGCTTCTCAGATCACGAGGACAAATATGAAGTTGGTGATTTCATAGTCAGAACCAATGGCGAAACCCATAAGCCGGTAGCCTCCCAGGACCAGGACTGTTTGTGTCTGTCGACGCTGGATGCGCCTATCGTGCTAAGTAACTGGCTGCTGCGCTTCGGCTTGTATCTATTCAACCTCGGTACGCCAAGTCATCAAACGGCCGCTTGAGCGGCAAGTATTTCCTGTCTGAGTCGCCGTTCGCCCCAAAAAAAGGGCCGGTGTACTTGTGTACACCGGCCAATCAAAATTGCATGCAAGAGGGGAGCTTGCTGCAATATTGCTGCCCGTGCGGGCAGCAGAGCAGAATCAGAAGGTTTTCTTCAGGGTCAAAGTGATGGCCTGGCCACGCTCTTTGATGCCTTTTGAATCAACCTGGTCTGACAAATCTTTGTTGTTGAATATGGTGGCTACTGTTGCATCAAGTTCAAGTATCTTGAAGCCGTAACCGAATTCAAAGTAGTTACCCACAAAATCGCCGCCAAAGCGGCCATATTTGCCGTACAAGCCGTTGCTGGCAGTCAGTGTGGCACCGTAAAAGCTGTAATCCTGCTTGGGACCACCCAGCACTGGAGTATGCTTGCCCTTGTTATATTCCACACCCAGCATTTTGTAGCTGAGGCCCAGGTTCAATTCGTTGTAGGTGTCATCAAAACTGCCGGTATAGAAATAGCCGGTGTAACCAATTTTGCCGCCAAAACCGCTGGCTTCATCAGTGAAGGAATAGCCACCATAACCGTCAACTTCCAGGCCTTGGCCCACGTCTGCAGTCCAGGCGCCAATGTAGAGGCCATTTTGTGTGTAATCGACACCGGCAAAGGCGGAGGAATCTTTCTGCAGAATACCGCGGAAGTAGTACTGGGAAGCAAAGCCCGCATTGGTGGTAAGTTGCGCGAAAGCGCTGGTCGAGGCCAGTGCGCAGGTCGCAAGGGCAAGGCCGGCAGCCACTTTGGTGAGTTTGATCATGTTTCGTTCTCCTAGAGCAGATTGAGATTTGGCGATTTGTCTTTGTAAAGGAAAGTTTTGTTTTCCTGTATGGGTGGTTGCAAGCACTGGGCCAACTTCAATAAAGCATTGATAAACATAGAAAATAATGGATTTATTGCTTGTGCCGCCTCAACATGGGGCGCTTCCTGACGTGCTGCCGCAGCACATTGGTGCACGTTGGCAGGGCTGCGCACCAAACTAATGCAATCACAGTGCGTGGCCAGTGTTACAGCCAAGCGGGACCGGAATAAAACGAGGTAAAAAGCTGCCATGCCAGCGCTCTTTCATGCTGTTAGAATAGGCCGCTTTTTGCACCGCCCCTCCTTCGTATTAACCAGGCTGTTCAACGATGCTGACCCTGTCAGGCGCCGCGGCGCTTTCTGTATTTGCTAGAGCAAAACTGCTGTATTCCCTGCAAAAACTCTGTCCAGATATCACCGATGTGCAGGCCCGCTTCATTCATTTTGTGGATGTCAGCCGGCCATTGAGCAGTGCAGAAATGCAGCTGCTGGACCGATTGTTGCGCTATGGTCCCAGAGCGAGCGAGCGAGCTGAAGCAGCAATGACAGGCACCCCGCTGGAACTGCTGGTGGTGCCCCGTGCTGGAACTATTTCGCCTTGGTCGAGCAAGGCTTCCGACATTGCACATAACTGTGGCCTGGAGCCCATCAAGCGTCTTGAACGTGGAGTGCTTTACCGGCTGCAAGGGGTAACCGCACAGCAGCAAGCTATGCTGGTGCCGGCATTACATGACCGCATGACCCAGTCGGTGCTGCCATCAATTACGGCAGCTTCAGTACTTTTCACTGCCGCTGCCCCCAAAGCCTTGCAGAGCGTGCCGATGCGCACCGGTGGCAAGCAGGCACTGGAGCAAGCCAACCGTGAACTGGGGCTGGCGCTGGCCGATGATGAAATCGATTATCTGGTACAGGCCTTCAGCGAGCTGGGCCGCGATCCCAATGACATCGAACTGATGATGTTTGCACAGGCCAACTCCGAGCATTGCCGTCATAAAATTTTCAACGCTGCATGGACTGTTGATGACAAGCCGCAAGAGCATTCGTTGTTTGGCATGATTCGTAATACCTACAAGGCCAACAGCAAAGGCATTCTTTCTGCCTACAAGGACAATGCCGCAGTATTCGCCGGGTTCACTGCCGGCCGCTTTTTCCCGGATCCTGCCAACATGACCTACGGCTTCCATCAAGAGCCGGTTCATATCCTGTGCAAGGTGGAAACCCATAATCACCCAACCGCAATAGCGCCGTTTCCGGGTGCATCAACCGGTGCTGGTGGTGAGATCCGTGATGAGGGTGCAACCGGGGTGGGTTCCAAACCCAAAGCCGGCCTGTGCGGCTTTACGGTGTCCAACCTGAAAATTCCGGGTTTTCTACAGCCCTGGGAAACCGACTTCGGCAAGCCTGAGCATTTTGCCTCGGCGTTTTCCATCATGATTGAAGGCCCGCTCGGAGGCGCCGCTTTCAACAATGAATACGGGCGTCCCAATTTGTGCGGTTACTTCCGTACTTTTGAGATGCAAACAGCTGTTCCTGCGGCTCAGCAGCAAGGCGTCACCGAAATTCGCGGTTACCACAAGCCCATCATGATTGCCGGTGGTTTCGGTAATATCCGTGCCAACCATGTTGAGAAAAAAGATATCCCGGTTGGTGCCAAGCTGATTGTGCTCGGTGGTCCGGCCATGCTGATCGGTCTTGGTGGCGGCGCGGCTTCGTCGATGTCGGCAGGGCAGAGCTCCGCTAATCTGGATTTTGCGTCAGTACAGCGCGACAACGCTGAAATGGAACGACGCTGCCAGGAAGTGATCGACCAATGCTGGGCAATGGGCGAGGGCAATCCGATTCGTTTCATTCACGATGTGGGCGCCGGTGGTTTGTCGAATGCCTTGCCGGAACTGGTGAAGGATGGAGAGCGGGGCGGTCGTTTCGACTTGCGCAGCATCCCGAGTGCAGAAACAGGTTTGTCACCGCTGGAGTTGTGGTGCAACGAAGCGCAGGAACGCTATGTGATGGCGGTTGCCCCTGAGCAATTGCAGGTATTTGCAGCGCTGTGCGAACGTGAACGCTGCCCGTTTGCCGTGGTTGGTGAAGCTACCGAGGAGTTGCACCTTGCCCTCAGTGACAGTCATTACCACAACAAGCCGATTGATCTGCCGATGTCGGTGTTGTTCGGCAAGCCGCCAAAAATGCAGCGCAACGCCAAAGCCTTGCGCAAGCAGCTGCGGCGTTTTGATACCAGTGGCATAACTCTGGAGGTGGCAATTGAACGTGTGCTGCGCTTGCCGGCAGTTGCCAGTAAAAGCTTCCTGATCACCATCGGAGATCGGTCCATCACCGGCATGGTGGCACGTGAACAAATGGTCGGGCCGTGGCAAGTGCCAGTGGCAGATGCGGCGGTCACAACACTTACCTATGACAGTTTCCACGGCGAAGCCATGGCCATGGGTGAACGCACCCCGCTGGCGTTGCTGGATGCTCCTGCCTCCGGTCGCATGGCAATAGCCGAAGCCATTACCAATATTGCCTGTACCAATATCGGCTCGTTATCGAATGTACGCATGTCCGCCAACTGGATGGCGGCCGCCGGTTATCCGGGCGAAGATCACAACTTGTTCAAGACGGTGGAAAGCGTGGGCATGGAACTGTGTCCCGAACTGGGCATTACGATTCCGGTGGGCAAGGATTCGATGTCGATGCGAACCCAATGGCAGGATCAAGGCGGCAGCAAATGTGTGGCAGCGCCGTTATCGTTGATTATTTCTGCGTTTGCTCCTGTGCAGGATGTACGTCTGACACTGACCCCGCAGTTGCAGTGTGATGCGGGCCCTACCTCCTTGCTGTTGATCGATCTGGGCTGGGGCTCTGATCGTCTGGGTGGTTCGGCACTGGCGCAGGTTTATAACCAGTTGGGCGATGTAGCGCCGGATCTGCACAGTGCCAGTGATCTCAAACGTTATTTTTCGTTCATTCAGGATGCGATTGCCCAGCAATTATTGCTGGCCTACCACGACCGTTCCGATGGTGGCCTGCTGGTCACTGTGCTGGAAATGGCTTTTGCCGGCCACTGTGGTGTTGATCTGGTAATGGATCCGATAGCCGACAGCGACGAAATATTGGCAGAGCTGTTCACCGAAGAACTGGGCGCTGTGCTGCAAGTAAAAGATGCCTTGCTGCCACAGTTGCTGGAACTGGCCGAGTCCTACGGGCTTGGTGATATCTGTTTCGTGCTCGGCAAACCGAACCACCGTGATGTGATCGATATTAAACTGGCGGGCATTTCCCTTTACAGTGCTGCCCGTACCACCCTGCAAGGCATGTGGGCGGAAACCAGTTATCGTATGCAGGAGCTGCGTGACAATTCCGACTGTGCCCGCCAGGAATTTGCACTGATTCAGGATGCCGCCAATCCCGGCTTGCACTCAAAGCTGGGTTTTGATGTAAAGGAAGACATCGCCGCGCCTTATACCAAACAGGGGCAACGTCCACGCATCGCCGTGTTGCGCGAGCAAGGCGTCAATGGCCATATTGAAATGGCCGCTGCGTTTCATCGCGCCGGTTTTGATGCGGTCGATGTACACATGAGTGATCTTATCAGCGGTCGCGTCAGTCTCGACAACTTCAATGCGCTGGTAGCCTGTGGCGGCTTTTCCTATGGTGACGTATTGGGGGCCGGCGAAGGTTGGGCCAAATCGATTCTGTTCAACACGCGTGCCCGTCAGGAGTTCGAGAAATTTTTCACCCGCGCATCCACCCTCGGTTTTGGCATGTGTAACGGGTGCCAGATGATGGCCAACCTGCATGAATTGATTCCGGGCAGCGCGCATTGGCCGCGTTTTGTGCGTAATGGTTCCGAACAGTTTGAAGGTCGCAACGTCATGGTGAGTGTAGGGGAATCACCGTCGGTGCTGTTCCAGGGCATGCAGGGTTCACGCTTCCCGATTGCGGTTGCGCACGGGGAAGGCCGCGCCGAGTTTGCCGACGGCGCAGCCTTGCAGCGCGTGCTGCAGAGCGGTACCGTGGCACTGCAGTTTGTTGACAACTATGGCAACCTTACCGAGCAATATCCTGCCAATCCCAACGGTTCACCAGCTGGTATTGCCGGCCTGTGCAATACCGATGGCCGTTTCACGCTGATGATGCCGCATCCGGAACGGGTGTTCCGGGCTGTCACCAATTCCTGGCGCGATCCTGCCTGGGGTGAAGAAGGTCCCACACTGCGTATGTTCCGCAATGCACGGGTGTGGCTGGGATAAAACCACCCCGGCGGCTCCCAAACCTCGCATGCACTTGCCTGGCCAGGAGCCGGGCACTGTTTGCACGCCCCAACACGGAGGCCGGCACTCGACTTGCCTGACAAATGCTGCAATTATTCTTGCCAGCGTCAACAATGCCCCGCTAGCGGTGCAAAGCGGCGGCCTGCAGAAACTTGTGTTCAACCTGCCTTCGGGAGATTTGAATGATGTTCGCCAGGCTCCAACTCATCCGGCGGGTACCGGGCAGCCGACTGCTGTTGACGGCCCTGTGCAGTCTGCTGCTTTTGCCGGTTGTGGTTGCCGCAGCAACGGCTGACCAAAATGTTAGCCAGAAAACCAGCAGCATGGCGGTAGACAAGGACACGGGTGTAATCACCCTGCATGTTGATATCGAAAAATCAACGATTGCCGAGGTCAAACAGTCGATATCCACAAGCTGCCAGGCAACCATATTGATCAATTATCAGCAGCTCAACACCGTTGCCAGCGTAGAAGGCACCGTTGAAAACACCATGTGTGGGGCCTCCAGTGGTGACTTTGAGCTTGCCATCAGCCTCAAGGATCCCGACGGCGGTGATCCCAAAGTGCTGGAGTTCACCGAGAAATGGCAGCGTAGTGACAGCCAGGCGGTAAAATTCTCCGGCAATTATCCCATTGGTGACAACGCAGAACTGCTCAGGGTGAGAGCCCGCAAGCTGCACTGCATTTGTACCGGTGCGGCCACCAATTGAGTTGGGCCCTGGTTAAACGTCTGCGGCACAACAGTGTGCCGACAAAAAATTGTCTGTGTCCATCAACCCCATGCGGCGATGGCGTCATCATCTGTGAGCATCTAAACTTGGCGTTCTTCGTCAAGGACACCATGTCATGAGCGCACGTCGCAGTCGTCTCGATCGACTGATCGCTAAACAACTGGGCATCAGCCGCGATGCGGTGCCCATGCTGCTGGCCCGGCGCCGCATCAAGGTGGATGGCAATGTGGTGGACGCACGCGACCTGCTGGTCGACGGGTTCAGTATTATTACTGTCGACGATCAGCTGATCCAGGCGCAAGCAGCAGTCTATCTGATGCTGCACAAGCCTTGTGGAGTGCTCAGCGCTACCAAGGATAGTCGGCATCCGGTTGTTACCGACCTGGTTGATCATGCTGAAGTCGCCGGTTTGCATATCGCCGGCCGCCTCGATTTGCACGCGAGCGGTCTGCTGCTGTTGACCAACGATGGTACATGGTCACGTCAGCTGAGTGACCCGGTACATGGGGTCAGCAAGCTATATGAAGTAAATCTCAAGCATCCGGTCAGTACTGATTACATCGCTGCGTTTGCGGCAGGCATGTATTTCAGTTACGAAAACATCACCACGCGTCCCGCGCAACTTGAAATACTGGATGAGTGCACAGTCCGCGTTACATTGCAGGAAGGCCGTTATCATCAAATCAAACGCATGTTTGGACGGTTTCGTAATCCGGTGCTGGGCATTCATCGCATCGCAATCGGCAATCTCGCACTTGATGCTGCGCTCCAGCCAGGACAGTGGCGCGAGTTGAGCAGCAGCCAGGTGCATGCTGCTGCCCGTTGACCGGATTTGAAAGTTGCACCGGCTAGGCCTCGAAAGCGCCGGATGCTAGTTGGTCTTGGGGTCCGGGGGCACGACTGCGGGAGCTAGTCCAAGGCATACGTTGGTGCCGCGGGCGAGAATTGAACTGCGTCTAACCCCGTGCGGGTCATCGGTCGGAACCACACTATCGTACCTGTCAAAGACTTGATTCAATTGGGCTTGCAATGAAGCAAGCGCAGTCGAATCAAGCGTTGAGCGGGTAGAAAAAAACTGGGTGATACCGGAGGCTACCGTGCCAGTTCCACTGGAAGATATCCCTAATCCCATCAAGACAACCTTGCCGGGGGCGTAGGCGGTTACAGATCCGACCAGGGTAATAAAGCTACCAATGACATTGGTGCGCGCTTCAGCCGACGTGTAACGCTTGAAGTCCTGGTCGAGTTGGTTGACCTTCGCGGCACACAAGCTTTGCAGTTGAGAGTATTGCAGCTCAAGCTCATCCTCTGGGTTGGCTTTACTGGCAACTTTGGCTTTGACTTTGGATTGGGTTTCAACCAGCGCCTTGGTCATTGCATGCATGTCCTGCAGGTTTTCATCTGCTGCATGGGCCGGCATGTTGTTGCTGATCAGGCAGAAAGCAGCTAGCCAGCAGATATTCCGTTGTTTAATCATGGTTCCTCCATTTCCCTGGTGAGTGACTTGGTCAGCAGACAGCCAGGGCAATACTGTCGGCCAACACCTGAGTCAGATCGGAATTATGCAGATTCAAAGTTCTCTATTTGATAAGCAGAAGCCGCAATGTTACAGCGGGCCAAATTTTCCCGGCAACAATAATATAAGACTCAGCATTCCTGTTGTTCAGCAGGGAAGGCTATACTCACCATCATGTTTGTTTCAGCCGGCATTCCACAGGAGCAAGATTTCGATTATGACAACCAGGTATCCAAAGCCATCGATCAAGGCCTTGTGTGCAGGTTTCGCGGTGTTGGTGTCTTTATGCATGGTGCTGGCAGCTACCGCTTCGGCACAGGCCAATGCCGGCAAATCACAGCTGCAAGTCTATGGCAACACCAGCACGATAGAGCTGGCCCCGGTGCTGTCGGCGCTTGGGCTTGGCCATTACAAGGGCACGGCAACCCTCACCAACGGCGGAATACCCAATCTGTTCGCCACCAGTGCCATTGATGCACCCGCCATGGTAAATGTGGCTACCGATGCGGAAACCCAGGCGCTGCGACAGTCGGTTACCCATCCGGATCTGCGTATCATTTTTACCGTATCCGACGGACTTTATCGCATTATTGCCAGGCGTTCAGCCGGCATCAAGACTCTGGCTGATCTCCAGGGCAAGAAAATCGGCACCATTCCCAATACCCCATCAGCCTATTTTCTGCACAAGATGCTTACCACTGTCGGCTTGTCAATTGATGATGTAAAAGTGGTCGCGATAGGCTCGCTGGATAAATACAAAACTGCGCTAACCGAGCAGGGCCTTGATGCCATTAGCGTGTGGGAGCCAGGTGCTGACTATGCCGCGCAATCCATCGGGAGCGATGCCATCGAATTTTCCGGCAAGGGCATCTATCGGGAAATTTTCAATCTCTATACTACTGCTGCGGCACTGGCCGATCCGGTCAAACACGCCGTTATCTTGGATTTTGTGAAGTCACTGATGGTTGCCACCAAGGAACTCAACAGTACTCCACAAGTGGTCTGGCCATTGGTGGCAAAGAGCTCAGGATTGCCGGAAGCGGTAGTGGCCCATGCCTGGGAGCATCATGGTTATGAGGCCGGCCTGGCTCCGGATCTGCTGGATGTGATGGTGGAAGAAGACAAGTGGGTGGCACGCGAAACCGGCCATACTCCCCGTACACGTGAACAATTGGCCCAGTTGATTGATGCCAGTGTTTATCTTACAGCCAAAATAGGCCGGTAGTTCATGATGACTAAAGCTCTTGCTGACTGGCGCATCCCGCTGGTCGATACCCACGCCCATATTTTTTTAAAGTCGATGCCGCTGATCAACAATCCGCGCCATGCCCCCAACTACGATTTCACTGTGGCCGATTATCTGGCGCAGCTGGATCAGCATGGCATCAAATACGGTGTGATTGCCGCCGCGAGTCCCTGGGGTGATTACAATGACTACGTGGTAGAAAGTGTTGGCATGCATCCGCGCCTGCGCGGCACAGTTATTCTGCATCCCGGCAAGACTTACGATTTCAGGCACATGAGTGCCAATGGCATCAACGGTGTGCGCTTGCCGTTCATCGGTTTGCCCGCAGTACCGGATATCACAACCGCTGACTATCAGAAACTGCTGTACCAGATTGCAGATGCCGGTTGGCATGTGCACCCGCATATCGACGGCAAACATCTGCCGGCGCTGTTGCCTATTCTGGAGCGCGCCGGTCTCAACATCGTGGTGGATCATCTGGGCCGGCCTGCCGCTGACGAGCCTGTTGGCAGTGCCGGGTTCCGCGCCCTGGTCGATTCCGTTAATCGCGGCAAGAGCTGGATCAAGGTGTCCTGCGGTTATCGTATTGGCGTGCGTGCAGAAGAACACTTCTTTGGTTTTCTGAACGAGTTGGGCCCGGATCGCATGTTCTGGGCCAGCGATTGTCCCTTTGTAGGCCACGAGCGGCAATTTCCCTATGCCGATACCATCAAATGGCTGACAGATCGTATCAGTGACGAAGCCGTAGGTCGCAAGTTGCTGGGAACCAATGCCCAGAAATTCTACGGATTTCCCGGATAAACTGCCTGGCGTGTCAACCAACACCCCGGCATAGTTGCGGATTATTGGTTGTGCAGGCTGGTGAATTCCTCCAGCAACAGTTGGCGATCGGTCATTCGTAGCGTAATGCTTCTATCGGATCGAGATTGGCCGCTTTGGCGGCCGGCATGATGCCAAAGACCAGACCGACGAACACCGAGAATCCGACGGCCAGCAATATGGCCCACACGGGCACGACAGCGGTCGGGAAATTGGGAATTGCTGCTGAAGCCGCCAGTCCGAGTCCATAACCGAGCACGAGTCCAACGAATCCGCCCAGCAGACACAGCAGCAGTGACTCGAACAGGAACTGCATCAGGATCTGGTGACGCTTGGCACCTATGGCCTTGCAAATGCCTATCTCGCGTGTACGTTCGGTTACCGACACCAGCATGATGTTCATGATGCCGATGCCGCCCACCAGCAGCGAGATGCTGACAATACCGCCCATCACGATCGTGACCGTAGTGAGGATATTGTTGAACGTTGAGGTCAGCTGATCGGAAGTTTGCACCCTGAAATCATCGTCCTTGCCTTCCTTGATGCCGTGCGCATTGCGCAGCAGCAAGGTAACGCGGTCGCGGATGGCTTCCATCATGTTGATATCGGTGAAGGTCATCTGGATGAAAATGTCCGGGATCCGCTGGTTACCCGACAAGGTCCGCATCGTGCTGTAAGGCAATATGGCGTAATTGTCCTGGTTCTGGCCGAAGATCTGGCCCCGCTCTTCACTGAGGCCGATGATTTTCACCCACTCATCGCCGATGCGCACAAATTGCCCTACCGGATTTTCCGGCAACGACAGGTTCTGCCTGACGTTTTCTCCAATCACCACCACACGTCGCCGCGTAGTATTGTCGGTGTCGGACAGGAAGCGGCCGTATTTCATATAGATGCGACCGACATCCTGATAAGTGTAGGTGGAACCCGTTATCTGGGTGCCGGTGACCTGTGAGCCATAACGAACCTGGTTGAGCGTGCCGCTATTGGGACTGATGATCGGCGTAATCGAGGCGATGCCTTCCACCCTGGTTGAGATTAATTCCAGGTCATTCGGAGTGACGCGCGATAGATGTCCTTGCAAGCGATCCTGCAGCGAAGTGTAGGACTGCACCGACAGGCTGTTGGTGCCGAGCCCCTCAAACTGCTGGTTTACCGTGTATTGCAAGCCCTGGATGATCGACACTGTGGCAATCACCGCCGCCACACCGATAATGATGCCCAACGTGGTCAGGAAGCTGCGGAAGCCATGTGCGCGAATCGAGTGCAAGGCCGATTTAAGGCTTTCCATCATGTCGAAAAACATTATGCTTTCTCCCTGCTGCGATCTTCAGCCACGTGACCGTCTTCAAGCCGCACAATGCGCAGGCAGTGATTGGCGATTTCCGGTTCGTGGGTGACGATGATGATTGTCTGATTCTGTTTATGCAGTTCATCGAACAGTTTCATGATTTCGATGGTGGTGCGGGAATCCAGGTTGCCGGTGGGTTCATCGGCCAGCAGGATCGACGGCTTGGTCACCAGTGCGCGGGCAATCGCCACACGCTGACGCTGACCACCCGAGAGCTGGTTAGGCAAGTGATCCATGCGATTGCCAAGGTTCACATGGTCAAGAGCTTCAATCGCCCGCCGTTTACGCTCCTTGCCGTGCACACCCTGGTAGATCAGCGGTTGCATGACATTCTGCAGCGCCGTAGCGCGTGTCAGCAGGTTGAAACTCTGGAAGATGAAGCCGATTTCACGGTTGCGGATTTCCGCCAGTTCATCAGGGTTCAACAGGCTGACATCCTTGCCATTGAGCACATAGTTGCCTTCAGTGGGCCGATCAAGACAACCGAGAATGTTAAGCATCGTCGATTTGCCGGAGCCAGAGGTACCGGTGATCGCCACATAATCATTGCGTTCGATGCTGAGGGTAACGTGGTCGAGTGCCCGCAGGATCTGCTGGCCCATCACGTATTCCTTGCTGAGATCATTGATTTGTAAGAGTGACATAAGAGTTCCGTATAGTCTGAAAGGGGCGCGGATTATTTCTTGTCACTTTTTTCTTTGGTGGTGCCGGTGTCTTCTTTCACCTTGTCGCCATCCTCGAGATTGCGCAGGATGCGGTTGGGACCGCTTATGATGCGATCACCATTGGCAAGGCCAGTCTTGATCTGCTGGTAGGAATCATCAGCAATACCGATTTCCACTTTTATTTTGCGTGCCACGCCGTTGTCATACTTGAACACATAATTGGTTTTGGTATGGGCGGATTTGTCTTCATCCACCAGCAGTGCCTGGATCGGTACACCGGGCACTGATTCATTGGTGCTGGTGAAAATTTCGGCGCGGCTCGACATGCCTGGATGCAGGGCGACGCCATTGGTGTCATCGATCTGTATTTTCACGACAAAGCTGAGCGAAGTGGCAGTAGTAGTGGGCGGCTTGGCAGTGATGGCAATTTCCTTCACATGGCCTTTCATCGGCTGGTCGGGATATCCGATTGCGACGATCTGCGCTTCTTCACCCACCTTGATGTTGGCAATGTCGGCTTCATCCACATTGACCTGGGTCTGGATGCTGGCGGGATTGGCAATCGTCATCAGCGACGAGCCGGGCACGTTGGTGGTGGAGGAAATCGCCATTTCACCCACTTTGATGTCAAGTGAAGTCACAACGCCGGCCAGTGGCGCAACCACCTGGGTTTTCTTCAGGTTTTTCTCGGCTTCGGCCAGAATGGCATGCGCCTGATCCAGGGAAGCCTGACGCGTTTTCACATCAAGCCGCGCCAGCTCCAGTTCGTTGGTAGATGCTTCAAAACTGTTGTCATCCAGCAGTCTGCGGTCATGTAGCATCATTTTGCGTTTCCAGGCCGTATCGAGATTGGCCAGTCGCAGTTTCTGTGACTCGATGGCAATTTCCTGAACGCGTGAAGAAGCCCGCTGCTGGTCCACCAGCGCGCGCAGGGCTTCGTCATTGATCTGGGCCACCACCTGACCTTGTGCAACCCGGTCGCCTTCCTTGACGTACAACGCAGCGACTTTGCCGATAACTTCAGTGCTCAGCTTCACCTCATCTTCATGGGTGAGTTTGCCGGAAGCAAGAATGGACGCGCGGATGTTGTGGGTCTGCAAGGCCTCCAGTACGACCGCCTGCCCGTCATTGGCCTTGGATTTGCGCAGCAAAACCAGGGCAACTACAGCCACAATGACTACTAAGATGATGATAATCTTTTTCATGGAATAACCTTTCAGAGTGTGAAATACGCAATGGCACCATAGATCACGATATAAGGTGCCGTTGTTATAAGGATGGACTTGAACAGACCGGTCTTGGTCCATTTGCTGTAAGCAAGAGCCAGCAGGCCCAGTGACCACAACTGGGCCAGATTGAACGATTGCAAGGTCTGGCTTTTGAGGCTGTAGCCCAGCAGGCTGGCAATGCTGAGGGGCTGTAATTCCAGCTGGCTGACCTGGCCATTGTCATTGGTGAGCAGCACCAGCCAGGCGGCCAGCACTGCAAACAGGGCTGGAATACTGGTCCAGCACAGCAGGGACAGCCAGTGTTTGAAGCTCAATTCGGTAAAGCTGAATTTACCCATGAAGCTCAAATACCAGGCATTGAGACAGAGTACGACCGGTATGATGATCACTAGCGCTGCCAGCGAGATGCCAGACAGGGCGCCTAGGGCCAGTTTGCCGATGGCCTGTTCGATTTGTTGACGCTGCTCCCTGGTCATTTCACGGCTTTGTACTTGCTGGGCAATGGCCTGGTCTCTGATGAAGCCGATATCATTGTGCGCGAAATAGCCAAGAGTGATGCTCATCTGCAGTGCGATCATCAATACAAACGGCAGCCACACTGACGGCTTGGCCCTGAGTCTGGCAATGACCGCCACGGGTGCGGCGATGATATCGATGAAATTTTGCAACATGGTCCAGCTCCTCTTTGTTCCTGGAATGCGATGCAGTTATCGCTAATATTTATTGATGCAGCCATTGGTTGAGTTCTTCTACATCCTGTGGATTCAAGACACCGGCGGACTGTTTGAGCAAAAGTGTATCGATCACATAGGTAAAGCGCGCAGTGGCCAGATCACGCTGGTTCTGGAACAACACTTTTTGGGCTTGCACCACTTCGACGATATTGCGGGTGCCTACTTCAGCGCCTACCTGGGTGGATTCATAGGCAGTCTGGGCCGACAGCAGTGCCTGGGTGCGGGCGGCCACCGCTTTTACGTCGGTTTCAAGACTGCGATAGGCATTGCGCGCGATCATGGCATTGTCTCGTTGAGACTTGAGCAGGGCTTCTTCAAAGGCATCGCGTGTGGAATAGGCCTGGCGAATCTGGGCGGAACGCGAGCCGCCGGTATAGAGCGGGATACTGAAATTAATGCCGATACTGCTGCCCTCGTTGGCTACCGATGGATAGAAACTGGCGTTGAGACCACTCTTGCTCCAAGTGTAACTGGTGCTGAAAGCAACCGTTGGATAGCCCGCCGCCTTGGTGGCTTTGGCATCCAGTTGTTTGGCATCCACATCGCGCTGGGCGATTTTGATGGCGATATTGTTGTCCTGTGCCAGTTTAACCCAGGTGTCGATACTGGCGGGATCGGCGGATGCAATCGGAAAGGCGGGGTTCAGTGGTGCCAGCTCGCCGAACTCCTGGCCGGTGATGGCTGCCAGTGCTTCCCGCAGTTTGTTCAAATTGTTTTCTTCCAGCAGCTTGGCCACGGTGGTCAGATCGGCATTGGCCTGGCTGTCATGTACATCGGTAATGGTGACAAGGCCGACATCAAATTTCTCCTTGGTCGACTCCAGTACTTGTCTGGCTGCTGCCTCTTCAGCCGAGTAAGACTCCAGGTTGGCTTCACTTTTCAGAATATTGAAATAGGCATTAGCCACCTTCATGATCAATTGCTGTTCGGACTGGGCCAGAGTCAAGGCCGCCGATTCATCGTTTTTCCTGGCAGACTGGTACGCATACCAGTATTGGAAATTCACCACTGCTTGCTGCAGGTTGATGCGGTAATTGGAAGTGTAATAACCATTGGCAAACGAATAGGTGCTGGCTGGGGCTTGCGCATCACGTGAGCCAGCAGCACTGGCGGTGATGGTGGGCAACAGCGCAGCACGGCCGATATCCAGGTTGGCATGGCGGGCATCGAAATTCGCACGGGCCTGGCGGATCTCGGGATCTTTTTTGACCGCCAGTTGAAAAAAATCATGCAGATTTTCTGCCAGTGCTGCCGGTGCGGCCAGCGCACAAACAATCATAATGGACAGTGGGCGCATGCGGGCAAGCCGGAGGGGAATCTTGTCAGAGCGGTGGGAACTACCGGCCGGATTGCTCTCAATATTGGTGTGCATCAGATGTCTCCTTGGGCACGTCCTTGCTTGACGTTGTTTGCATGAATATGGGTAGTGAATGCTTATGGCTGACGCAGCCACAGGAATACTTGCCGCAGGCTTGGTTGCTGGCCTGTGGCAAGGATGCTGATGCGGTAGATCTTGCCGCCGGCCTTGATGGCAAGCCACACCAGCATGCCATTGGCAGCCAATGCCACCAGTGGTTGCCAGAGCGGTACCGCCAGCGTGGCCAAGCGTACCGGCATTACGTAGAGTGAGGTCAACGGCGTCATTGACAGAATTTCTGCCACAGAATTGGCCGGGTTACGGATCACTGCGAACACAGCATAGAACGGCACAAACATCAGCATGGAGATCGGCCACATGGCCTGGTTGGCGTCCTGGGTGCTGTCGAACATGGCTGCGAAACCACCCCAGATGGCGAGCAGCATGCAAAGCCCCAATACATAATTGGCAAAAAAGAACAGAAAAATGCCAGGTCCCAGATCAATCTGGAACTGCGGGGGCAATACCATTAATGCCGGGAACAGCACGAACACAAACAGTGGCAGCAGCCACACCAGCATTTGTGCGACACCGGTAGTAACGCGGGCCATGATCTTGCCTGCCAACAATTGTGCGGGATTGACCGAGGTCAGTAGTACTTCCACCGCCCGATTGGTCTTTTCCTCGATGATGGCCGCCGAGAACGGCATGACGATGCCCACGATGCTGAACATCAATAAAAACGCCATGCCAAAACCTACGGCCGTATTGCCAACACTGCCTTGCTCCTGGCCGTGCTCAGTTACATTAAAGCCCTTGATATTGATGTTTTCTACTGCAAATTCCAGATCCGCCGCCGGCACTCCCAGCGAGCTGAAATGCGTGCGGTTCAACACCCGGTTGAATACTTCACTCATGCTTTGCCGCAGGATCTGGTTGCCAAGATTGGTGGAGTAGAAGCTTACTGCCTTGTCGTCGAGAGCCTGGCCCGGAATGAAGAACAGGCCATTGTTGCTGTTGGCGAGGATTTCGGGACGCTTGCTGCCCAGGAACACCTCAAATGCAGGATTGCTGACATATTGGTATTCAATCCGGTAGATGCCTTTGCTCACTTCGGCGCGCGTTTGCAGTTGTGCTTCGATCGAGTCGAGCAAACTCTGGTCATCGCTGGTGATGTAGATCTGCGATTTTTCCGCCCCAGAAATATTCATCAGTGCAGCCTGAATGAAGATGATGCCGAACATCACCACCGGCATCAGCAGCGTGGCCACCACAAACGCCTTGCTGAGCAACTGTTGCTTGATATGCATTTTATAAACAGTGAACAAGCCACGATTGATCATGCGTCTTCTCCTTTGGCACCAGTCTGGCTCAGGAAGATGTCGTGCAGCGATATGTCATTGGCATCGAACTTGTGGACTTCTACACCATGACTGACCAGATCCAGCAACAATCGCTGACTATCACTGCGCTCTGCCAGGGTGATGCCGCAGTAATTGCCGTAATCCTGCACTTTGCGAACGTAAGGTTGACCGCTGAGGAATCCGATGGATCCTTCGTAGTGCAGCACTACATTGAGGGTTGAGAAGCGTTGCTTCACTTCCGCCAGCGTGCCAGACAGCAACACCTTGCCATGGTGGAAGAGGGCGATGTGATCACACATCTTCTCGGCAAACTCCATCAGGTGCGTGGAGAAGATGATAGCCTTCCCTTGCCCCTTGAGTTCCATGATGATGTCCTTGAACAAATTGATATTGACCGGGTCGAGGCCGGAGAAGGGTTCATCCAGAATGATAAAGTCGGGGTCATGCAGAATGGTGGAGATAAACTGTATCTTCTGCTGGTTGCCTTTTGACAGTTCCTGCACTTTGCTGCGTGTGCGGGTGTCGAGTTCAAAACGTGTCAGAAAGGCCATGGCCTTGGCTTTTACTGCAGCGCCTTGCTTGCCTTTCAGTTCGGCCAGATAAAGCAGAGTGTCGAGTACGCGCATCTTGGTGTTAAGTCCGCGTTCTTCCGGCAGGTAACCGACACGATCACGGAATTCCTGACCCACGCGATTGCCACGAAACTTGATGGTACCCGCATCCGGTTGGTAAATGTTCATCAACATGCGGATGGTGGTGGTTTTGCCAGCGCCATTGCGGCCGAGCATGCCGAAAATAACTCCTTCGGGAATCGTGAAGCTGACGTCATCGACAGCCACAACGGTACCAAAGCGTTTAGTGAGATTGGCGACTTCCAGTGCATTCATTATGAGAGTCCTTGCATTGTGTTGTGTCTTCCAGGGGTACCCAGCAACTTGTTGTAGTCAGCCATTACAGCGGTTTGTGTCCATAATCCCACACTGCCATCGTAGAAGACACGTACGGTTAATACATGACAACAACGCTAATCACTTCACCCAGACGGTCCCCGCTGGATACGTGCAAAGTTTTCTTTCAGATCGCCTAGGCTGTTAGCGCTGCCTATGTTGCCATCCTGCATCAGCCACTGGCTCTGGACAGCGGTTCAGGCTTCAATAGCAGCAGTTGGCATTAAAATCCTGAATAGCTGAGTGGAGTAAATGTCTATGTACAAAATCGGTTTCTATGTGCCTGACACACATGGGGAGTTGGTGAAGCAAGCGATGTTTGCGGCCGGGGCCGGGCGCATTGGCGATTACGACAGTTGCTGCTGGCAAACGCCGGGGCAGGGGCAGTTCCGTGCGCTGGCGGGGAGTCAGCCCTATCTGGGACAGCAGGGCATTGTGGAACGGGTAGCTGAGTTAAGAGTGGAGATGGTGTGTGCAGCGGCAGCAATCAAGGCAGCGATTACTGCATTGCGTGCTAGCCATCCTTATGAAGAGCCGGCATTTGATGTGGTGAAGCTGGAGTCGGTGGAGTAAGACCGCTTGCTATCACTATTGCTTCATATTTATTGCGTGTCCAGTTTCAGCAAATTTCTTTATAGTCGCGCATTACTCACACGCATTTTGGACACCGCACACATGCTGAAAGCCATGGGGTTTTTTCTGGTTTGCGCTGTATTGCTGAATGTACCGGCTTCAGCGCAGACGCCGTCGACTGGCCCGGGAGCGTCACTGCAGCCCCTGGCCGAATTTCACATGGCGCGCATGATCTATAGCGACGGGGGCGCCGCCAACCGGGGTCGCTATGGCATGCGTCGGGGCTGGTGGGCCATTGATTACCCCGGAGCTGAACAACATTTCCACGGGGGCGTCACCCGTCTCACCAATATCAACATGGCAGATGACAGTCATCATATCGATTTGATGAATGATGCGCTGTTCGATCATCCCTGGCTGTTTGCCCAGCAGATTGGGCAGGGCCGTTGGGATCCCACTGCTGCCGAGGCCGCTCGTTTGCGGGACTATTTGCTCAAAGGGGGCTTTTTGCTTATTGATGATTTTCACAGTGACTCACAATGGCAAATCATGATCAATGCCATGAACAGGGTACTGCCAGGCTATCCGGTGGTAACGCTTGGTCCTGCGCATGACGAGGTGTTCCATGTGCTGTACGACCTGGACGTACTCACCCAGATCCCGGGCCAGCGGCATTTGTACCGCGCTGCCGATGGCAGCATCGGGGCCCGGCTGGAAGGCCCGCAAAAGTGGGCTGGCATTTACGACCACAAGGGCAGGCTGATGGTGGCGCTCAATTTCAACATGGACATGGGGGATGCCTGGGAGCATGCCGATGATCCGATCTATCCGGAGCCGATGACCGCGCTGGCCTATCGCTTTGGCATCAACTACGTCATCTATGCGATGACACACTAGGCTGGTATCACCCTCACGGTGCGCGAAGTACCATCAGGCTGGTGGCGCTGCCGAGCCGGCCGATCGGCATGGTATTAAAAGCAACTGAATAGCGCCTGGCGGCACTGGTGGAGGGCAACACACAATGCATCAGATTGGCAGGAAACAGGATAAGTCGCCCTGGCTTGGGTGTGATTGTGAACGAATCCATGGCCCGGTAGTTGTTGCCAGGGAGTTTGGCCGGGGCGAAATTGAACAGGTTGGCGTGGTGCTGGTTGAGCAGGTTGAACGCGGAGCCATCTGATAGATAGAGCGATCCACAGATGTAGGCGTTGTTGTGCAGGTGATAGCGGATGTTCTCCCCCTGATTGACGACGTTGCCCCAGGAATTGCAGATGATGATGTCTTCAATCACATGTGAATGGGCCGCGGCAAACTCGCGGCAGCAGCCTAGGATTTCCTGCTTGACCGGGGCAAACAGTGGCAGCTCAAGCAGTTGCTGCTCACGGGTATAGCAGCCGTCGCCAGCCACCGCGTTATTGGTACAATCAGCGTCAATCAGGCTTCTGGCCGCGGCCATCAACTCGGGAGTGAGGGAAAGCAGCTCAGTCACCGCAATGGTGGCGGGGAAGATATCAACCAGGTTCATGGCTTTGCCTCCGGGAGGACGTAGTCAATCCGGCCATGTTGCCTTCAGAAACGGTCAAAACCAAGCACTGGTTCACTGAATTAATTCATGAACTTGGCATCGAATCCTTAAATAAAATTTAATTGCCGCGGGAGCTTGTCACTTGGTAGGCACTGCATTACCCTACCTGCAAAATAATGACAGGGGAGGGGCCACGCATCATGGTTAAACCACAACGGTTTGCCGGCTGTTTCCTTGCCGTTGTGTGCTTTTTGTACACCAATATGCTGTGGGCTGACGAAGCCGACTTTCCGTTGCCGCCCACGCTGGTGCCAGCCGTCAATTTCTGGGTCAAGGTTTATACCCAGGCCGATACCGAAAGCGGTTTTCTGCATGACAGTGAAAACCTCAACATTATCTACGAAAAACTCCCGCGCGACCTCGAGCTGATCGATTTGCACCGCAAGCAGTTCAGCCGTGATTTGCGAGTGCTGGCCACTGGTGTGCGCAGCAACCTGTCAGAGAGCCAGCAACACATCATGGACCTGTGGGGCCCCGGCGTTACCAATGATCGCTTGATGGAAGCTTCTGACAACATCCGCTGGCAGCTGGGCCAGTCTGATCGTTATCAGGAAGGTTTGAACCGCTCGGGTGCCTATTTGCCGCATATACGTGCCGTCGCCCGTAACCTGGGGATGCCGGAAGAACTGGCCTCACTCCCACATGTGGAGTCGTCGTTCCATCCGGGGGCATTTTCCAGCGCTTCCGCCTCCGGCATGTTCCAGTTCATGCGGGAAACCGCGCGCCGCTTCATGCGGGTCGACAATCTGGTGGATGAACGCCTCGATCCCTATAAATCCGCTTATGGTGCCATGAAGCTGCTCAAGGAAAACTATGACGAGCTGCACTCCTGGCCGCTGGCGCTGACGGCCTACAACCATGGCGCCACGGGCATGATGAAAGCTGTGCAACTGACGGGGACCCAGGACATCGGCGAGATTGTACAAAAATACAAGGGTCCGCGCTTTGGCTTTGCTTCGCGCAATTTTTACGCCCAGTTCCTTGCAGTCCGCCAGGTGGAGAAGAATGCAGATACTTTCTTCGGCAAGGTAGAGCGCCAGAAAGCCCCCAAATTTACTGAAATCGAAATGAGCGGCTTCGTCGATGCCAAAGTGCTCGCCAAAACCCTGGGAGTGACAGTACAAACCCTGCAACTGGACAATCCGGCCTTGCTGAAGCCGGTGTGGGCAGGCAACAAGCGCATACCAAAAGGCTATATCGTCAAACTGGATAGCAACCATTTTGAGGGTGATATGGGCTTTGCGGTGAGCAGTATCGATTCCAATAACTTCCACACCGCCCAGACCATTGATGAAAGCTACATCGTGCAGAAGGGTGATTCACTCTCGACCATTGCGACCCGCAACCACACTTCGGTATCGGAATTGATTGCGATCAATCAGCTTGATAATCGCCATGCTATCAAGACCGGGCAGAAACTGGTGTTGCCACAGAATGGGGCAGTACCCAGTCTGGTTGTTAACCGCAGTGAGCAAAGCACACCGGCGGCTAAATCCGGGCGCTACATAGTGGCGCGCGGCGATACGCTGTCCAAGCTGGCCGACCGCTTCAAGATTGCCGAGCCCACCTTGATGGCGCTTAACAACATGCAGGATGCCAACACCTTGCAGCCGGGCCAGCTGTTGTTGCTCAGGCCCGAGCGCACTCCCAAGCTCGAACCAGCAACGATCGCGTCTGAAATTGAACGCAGTGTCGCCGGCAGCGCCAGCGTGTCGTTGCCTGTGCAAACTGCTGCGCTGGCTTCCATGGTACACAGCATGAACCCGGCTGATTATGCGGTGAAGTCGGATGGTAAAATTGTAGTATTGCCGGAAGAAACCGTGGGTCATTATGCCGACTGGCTGCGACTCAACACCAAGGATCTGTACAGCCTCAACGGCTTGCATTCGGAAAAGGCAGTAAAAGTGGGTGCAAGCCTCAAGCTTGATTTCAGCAAGGTTGATCGTGATCGTTTCGAAAGCCGTCGTCGCCAATTCCACAGCAATTTGCAAGCACAGTATTTTTCGGCCTGGCGCATCAGTGAAACCAACAGCTATCAGATAAAGAACAGTGATTCACTCGCCGCCGTGGTGCGCAGCAATGACATTCCGATGTGGTTGTTTCGTCAATACAACCCCGGTGTGGATGCATCCCGCCTCCAGGCTGGCCAGACCGTTTTGATTCCCAGGGTCGAACGACTGACTAATTGATCTGCGTCGTCCCCGTCTTCAGCTGGCTACGTCCTTCCAGACAAACAATTTGATGGCCAACAGCAGGGTAACTACGCCCCAGATTAGCAGCGCCAGCACGTTGGGCAGTATGTCGAGCAGGCTGGCACCGTTCACAATGATTTCGCGAAAACTGGTTGCCACATAACTCAGTGGCAACAGTTTGGCAGCTGGCTGCAGAAAGTGAGGCAGGCTGTCGATCGGATAGAAGATGCCTGACAACAGCATCTGGGGAAAGGTCACCAGGTTACCGATGGCTTGAATGGTTTCCTGGGTTTTGGCAATGCTGCCGAGACAAAAACCAATGCTCAGAAACACTGCTGTGCCCAGCAGGATGATGGCCAGCAGCGAAGCGACATTGCCGGCGATGGACAGTTTCAGCAGCACGACCCCTATCGCCAACACTACCGTCAACTGCACCACACAGATGATGGCGCGGGATATCACCAGCCCGCCGATAAAATGCTGTGGCTGGATGGGGGTGACAAACAAGCGTTTCAAAATGCCCTTGCGGCGATATTCAACGATATTGAAACCGCTGCCGGCGATGCAGATCGACATCAGGCTCATCGCCAGCAAGCCGGGCACTACGAATGCCAGATAGTTCTGGGCCCGCGCCTGCACATCCTCTACCTGCAAGCTGAACAGCGCCTGGGTGCCGCGTAGGGTACGCTCGGCGCTGACCAGCGCCTGATCCAGCACTGGCATGATCAGCGCCAGCTCTCGCACCTGGGCAGCATCCACCACCACCGGCAGTTGGGTGGGAATGCCGTTATCCTGGAAACTGGCTGACAGTATCAAGGCCATCTTCAGCTCGCCGTTTTGCACTTGCTTGCGCAGGTCGGCTTCGCTGCTTTCGGTAATTTTGAACAGCGGATTCTGTCGTAGCGCTGATTTGAAATTTTCTGATAACGCATTGCCGGCATTATCGGCAATACCAATTCCGAACGGATCGGGAGCGTGGCTGCCGGTGAAGCCGAAAATCGCCATGAAGATCAACGGGAACATCAGTGAAAACATGATGGCGCGACGATCGCGTAAAAAAATCAGCAGAAAGGTTTGGGTGAGCTTCAGGATCATGGCCATTATTCCCTCAGTGCCGAGCCGGTGAGATGCAGAAACACGTCTTCCAGATTGCCGTGACGGGGAACCGGTGGCACGTCGCGGGCATATTGATGGATCAATTGCTCAGGAGTGCCGGCGGCGATCACTTTGCCGTGATCCATGATCGCGAGCCGGTCACACAGGAATTCGGCTTCCTCCATGTTATGCGTGGTCAGTACAATGGTCATGCCGCCGGCATTAAGCTCTTGCACCAGATCCCACAGATTGCGCTTGGCTTGCGGATCAAGACCGGTGGTGGGTTCGTCCAGGAACAACACCTTCGGTTCATTCACCAGCGCACAGGCGATGGAGAAGCGTTGTTTCTGGCCACCAGAGAGGCGGTTGGGACGCGCCTGTGCCTTGTCGAGCAGGTTCACCTTGCCAAGCAGTGTTTCCGGTGGAGTATTACGACCATACAAGGCTGTGAACAGCGACAGCAGTTCATGAAGTGACAGCTTGTCGAGATATTCATTGGCTTGTAGTTGCACGCCGATCTGTTGTTTCACTTTGTATGGTTCTTTTTGTACATCCAGACCTGCTATTAGCACTTCACCGCCATCAATGTCGGTAAGACCTTCGATCATTTCCAGGGTGGTGGTCTTGCCGGCGCCATTAGGGCCCAGCAACCCGAAAATCTCTCCTTGTGCAATCGACAAGGAAATGCCGGCCACCGCTTCAAAGGTTTCGCGCTTGTTGTCAGCGCGCGGATAGCGCTTGGTCAGATTGCGAACTTCAACGATGTTCATTGCCATCTCCCTTTGATGAAAATGAAAAACCCGGCAGCGCCGGGTTTTTTTCTTCAGACTTGATTCTTATTTGATAGCAGCTGGGTTGCTGAAATCAACCGGGTTGGTGATCTGGCAGTTGTCGGTCTTCTGGCATTCCTCCTGCAAAATTTTGGCGGTTTCCACAATCGGCTGTGGCGGAGGTTGCAGAAAAGTGGCGGGATAGCGGCCCATCGCCAGATCGAATGGAGTGCGTCCGGCAGAATCCTTTACTTGTTGCCTGATGCCTTTTTCGATCAGGAATTTGGTGATCTTGCTCCAGCCAACCTTGGCGGCGGCATGCAGCGCATTCTGGCCGTCGGTTAATGCTGCACCACGAATGGCGGGTTGCAATCCGGCGCCGCGTTCAGTATCAGTGATGACGGTTTTGGGACGTCGGGCCGGGTCACCGGTAATGGCATTGAGATTGGCGCCATGTTCCAGCAGGATTTTGAGGGTCTCTATGCTGGCTTCCTGGGTCTTGAAGCGGCCACGGGTTGGTTCAGCGGCCCAGTCGATGCCGGATACCACCAGCAGCGGTGTGTGGCCGCGGGCATTGGGCAGGTCAATCAGCGCACCGTGTTCAAGCAGCAATTTCACACTGGCGTTATCGGCTGCGCGGGCTGCGCGTATCAATGGAGTGGCACCTTCTGACAGGCTGTTGTCGGCACCGCGATCAAAGATGGCATTGCGATAGGGGGGGCGTAGTTTCAATTGCTGGTTGGGATTGGCGCCTTTTTCCAGCAACACTTTCGCGACATCGTAGCCAGAGACTTTGTCTTCGGATGGAATGTCAGGTCTGCCACCAGTCGGCAAAGTATTGAGATCCAGCGCATTGAACAGCGGTGCGCGGCCGAACAGATCAATCTGGTTAACATCGGCGCCGGCATTGAGCAGCGCCATCGCTGTTTCGAAATGCTGGTTCATAAGTGCCATATTAAGCGGCCCGGTGCGGTCGGGATCAGTGGCATTGAAATCGGCACCAGCGTCCTTGAGAATTTTCACGCAGTCTGTGCAGCCTTCACGGCTTGCATAAAGCAGGGCAGTGAGACCGCCTTTGTTCATGTCTTTTGGGCGCGGCTCACTCAAGGTACGGCGATCCCACAGCCGCATGGCGCCTTGCATGTTCACGTCGGCGCCGTTCTTGATCAGCAGTTTCAGCATTTCAGTCTGGCTTTGCGCGGCTGCCCACATGACGGCGGTCTGGCCTCCCCAGTTTTCTTTGGCATTAACCTTGGCGCCGGCTTTCAGCAGTGCTTGTGCTGCTGCCAGGTTGCCACTGCGTGCGGCCACCATCAAGGCAGTTTCACTTTCAACATTGCCCAGATTGGCATCGGCGTTGTGGGACAGCAGCATGTCAACTATTGGTTGTGAACCTTGCTGCACGGCTTCAGACAACGCAAACGCACCATACTCATTGCGTAAATTGGGATTGGCACCTTTGTCGAGCAGCGCTTTCACCAGTTCGGCATCGCCCTGATAAGCGGCATAGAGCAGCGCCGAAGAGCCATCAGTACGCACCGCATTTACATCTGTACCAGCGGCGATCTGTTGCAAGGCTTCGGCTTTCTGGCCATTGCTGACCAGCAGGGCCAGGCTGGTGTTAGCAGCCTGCGCCAAATTCATGGCTGCCAACAGCACGGCTGCTGCCAATAACTTCAATTTCATGCGTGTCTCCCCTTGGTTCGCGCGTGCTTATACTTCAGACAATTCGCCCGTGCTGTCACCGAAACTTTGTTCATTGACGCCGGCACGGTGCAGCAAGGTCAGCAACAGGTTGGCATGTGGTGTGTCCTGTTTGTAATGCAAGTGCTGGCCGCCTTTGATGGTGCCACCGCCCAGTCCGAACACAGCGCTCGGCAGCGGGTCATTATTGTGCTTGTCACTGTTGCTCATGTTGGCACCGAACAGGATGATCGAGTTGTCGAGCACGGTACCGTTGCCTTCTTTCATGCCATCCAGCTTCTGCAGGAAATAGCTGAATACTTTAGTGTGATAAGCCTGCACGAGGGTCAGCTTGGCCATTTTTTCGGGATCCTCCCCATGGTGCGATAGCGGATGGAATGCTTCCGCCACGCCGATGCTGGTATAGGTGCGCATGCTGACTTCCTTCTCCATCATAAAGGTGGAGACATGAGTCAGGTTGACCTGGAAGGACAGCGCGACCAGATCGAACAAGGCTTTCAGGTGATCTTCAAAGGACGCCGGGATCCCCACCGGGGCAGCCGGAATGTCCACTTGACTGAGATCCTGCTTCTGCATTTTGGCAATGCGCTGTTCTATTTCACGCACCGATTCCAGGTAGTTGCTCACCATGGCATTGTCCGCAGCGCCGAGTCTGCGTTGCAGTGAAGCCGTTTCACTCATCACGGAATCGAGGATGCTGCCGTTCTGGTTGACGATGGCAGCGCGCTCACGGGCATCGTCGCCTATGCCGAACAATTGATAGAACAATTTGCGTGGATTGTTTTCAATCGGTAAACCTTCATGTGGTGTGCGGAATGCCAGTGAGCTGCCGTATGCGCAGGAAAAACCAGGAGCACAAGGGCCGCTGTCGGGCGTGCCGACTTCAATCGACTGGAAGGTAGTGGACTTGCCGATTTGGCGGGCGGCGATCTGGTCGCAGGTAACCCCCTTGTTCGGATCATTATCTTTGGGCGATACGCAGCGCAACCAGGTGCCAGCGATGATGCCGTGGGGATCATTGCTTTCGGCAGGCTTGTTGCGCAGGCCTGAGACTATGGTCATCTTGTTTTTGAATTTTTCGGCCGGCTTGAGGATTTCGCCTATCTGGAAATCCTTGCCGGTAGCAGCCGGCATCCAGTTTTTCATTACCGCGCCATGGGGAAAAAATACAAAGCCCATGCGCGGTTGCTGTTTGGCCGCAGTCTGGGCCCAGGCCGTGGAAGCCGGAATCATCGCATCCAGCAAGGGGAGGGCTATCCCGGTTCCCAGCCCACGTAACAGCGTGCGACGTGACAGGTACTTTTTGGTAATGAACATGTGGCTATTCTCCTCTCAATGGGATGGGGTGCTATTGGCTGCCAACGCGGCGATCGTTGGTACCGGCACTGTATTCTTCAGGAACAAATCACTCTCTATGATGCTGGTGATGATGGCCGAGAAACGGAAGTTCTGGGCCCCAGTATCTCGCACCACCTGACGCACCACCGGCATGTCACGCTGGTCCAGGGCACGACCCAGTGCATAAATCATCAGTTTGCCGGACAAGCCTTGTACAAAGTTGTTGGGACGTGCCATCAAGGCCTTGCGCAATTCAGCCGGGCCTTTCACCGAGGAACCATTGGGCATGATACCGGACGGATCCACCGGGGTGGCAGTGAAACGATCGACATCACGCCAGCGGCCGACTGCATCGAAGTTGTCGAGCGCAAAGCCGAGTGGATCCATCACGGAATGGCAGGAGAAACACACCGGGTTTTCACGGTGATGCTCAAGCCGTGCACGGACGGTGGTGGCTACTTTGCCGGTTTCGTTTTCTTTAAGGGCTGGCACATTGGCGGGCGGCATCGGGGGCGGGGCGCCCATGATGGTTTCCAGAATCCATGCGCCTCGCAATACCGGACTGGTGCGGTTGGGATAGGCAGTCACCATCAGCACGCCACCTTTGCCAAGCAAACCCCAGCGGTTGCTGTCGGTCAGTTGCACACGACGGAAGCGGTCGCCTTTGACATCCTTGATGCCGTAATGCATTGCCAGCTTTTCATTGAGGAAAGTGTAATTGGCATCAAGCAGCCGCATTACATTCTGGTCTCCGCGGAAAATGCTGTCGACGAACAGACTCAGCTCCTGTTTGAAATCCGATCGCATATCACCAGCCCCGGCAGCATAGGGAAATGTGGCAGGGTCAGGATTGAGTTCGTCCAGTTTGCTTAATTTCAGCCACTGATAGGCAAAGTTTTCGGCCAATGCTTTGGAGCGTGGATCCGCCAGCATGCGTTTGATTTCTGACTCAAGCACGGTTTTGTCTTGCAATTTATCTGCAACTGCCAGCTGCAACAGTTTGTCATCGGGGATGCTGCTCCACAGGAAGAATGACAAACGTGAAGCCAGATCAATACTGTTCAATGTATAGACATCGCCTGGTTTGCTGCTGGCAGGTGTCATCTCGGCACGGTACAGGAAATTGGGGCTGGCCAGCATGCGGGTCAGTGCTCGCCGCATACCCTCATCGAATCCGCTTTCATCGCGGCCACTGTTAAAGAACGTCATCAGCGGTTGCATGTCATCGTCGGTAAGCGGACGTCGATAAGCCCGGGTAGCAACCTGCGCGATGATTTGTTTGCCGCAAGCGACTTCGTCATTCCTGGTTTTGGGTACGCAGCTGTAGAGCTGTTGGCGTGAAGGCGTCATGCTCAAACCAGTCACCGAGAAAGGACCGCGGATTTCCACGGATGGAACAATCATAATGCGGTCTTGCACTGATCCTGGCGAGAAATGCTGCAATTGATCGTCGGATTCAGCGAAGGATCTGCGCACATATGTCACACCAACCTTGTGCGGACCGGCCGTGGTTTTAAAGCGGATGTTCTTGGTGCGGCCGTTGATGTCATCCATCGGCGGACCCTGGTTGAGATCGAGGGCAATACGATCCTTATCGCCACCTATAATAGTTTCGTAAACCTTTTCACCATCGAGAGTCACCACCATCTTGTTTTCGAATTCGATGTTGTACATCCAGGCCGACAGATTGAAATCACCGACATTAACAGCATATTCGCCATCAGCCGGGAACCAGTGGTCGATCAACATGCCGCCGCGGGTGCCCAGCGGCAAACCGTCAACATGGAACTGCTGGTAACCGCCGCCTTCTGCGCGTGTCGGCAGAGATTCTTTGGGGCTATAGACCTGGCTACCGAGTGTAGGAGTCGGATCGCCAACTACCTGCTCACTGATCTTGCGGGCAGCTGCTACATACTGGTCAATGAAGGTCGGTGATACCGACAACGCTTCGGCCACATTGTCAAAGCCGGCGCTCTGCGAATCCTGCGGCAGCATCTGGGTGGCGTCGATCTTGATGCCAAACAGGTCGCGGATGGTGTTGCCATATTCTTTGCGATTGAGCCGGTGGATGGCAATGTGCGTGGGGTTCTCATGGCCCTTGCCTACTTCATCCAGATAATTCTCCATCCAGGCCACAAACGCATCGGTCTTGGTTTCATCCGGGCGCGCGTGATTGGGCGGCGGCATCATGCGGCCGCGCATTTTCACCAGCACTTTTTCAAACAGTTCGGTGGAGTCGGGCACGTCAGCAGGCTTGATGGCGGTGAAATCGATGCCACCGGAGAAGTCATCAAAATTATGGCACTCGGTGCAGTATTCGTTGAAATAGCCCCAGAAACTGTCAGCTTTTTTGAGCGCTGCAAAATCGTGACTGGCCGCTGGCTGGGCCTGGGCACTGCCGCAGGCAATAGCCATCACTGCGGTGGCCACTGCGCTTTGCAAGCAGGTAAGGAACGAAGGGAGTAAGTGCCGTTTATGGATGCTGCGCATTGCGGTTACCTTGCTACTGAATACTTTGAACACTGTTTGGTAGGATAAATATTGATGCATGCTCTCGGAACCATGCCTCAGGTCATGCATCCGGAGTCAGATGCGGAATCAGACTCCAGTGGGCCAGCGTGATAAATGCATCAGCGGAGCCATATTGTGCCTCCCAGGCTTTGGCGGGTTTGGCTGCCACGGTTTGTTCCACAGTATTGGCCTTCTGGAACAGGTTACGCACGGTAGTGAAGATATTGGCGTACATGTCGCGTTGGGCCTGCAATTCGACACGGGTGATAGGTTTGCCGTTGGCAGGAATGATCAGGGTGCCGGTGTTGGCCACACTCAGCAGGGTTTCCAGACCATCGACCAGGCCACCCATCCAGCCACCTGTCCACCAGTCAAGCAAAGGCCAGCCTTCGTTGGAGATTACACCGCCGGCGTGCAAGATGTTGGCTTCGGGCAAATAGACATACATGTCGCCATCGGTATGGGCCTGGCGCAGATAGCCGAATTCGACCTTGCTGGTGCCATGCATGAAATCGCCGTAGTTGTAGAACACATCATTGGGACGTGCCAATTCCGGTAAAGGCGGGTAAACCTTGTCTTCCAGCAGGCGCTTGACTGAGGTGCTGAGCCATTCGCGGGTGTTTTCGTGTGCGAAGATGCGAGTACTCTTGTTGCCCAGCACTTCATTGAGGCCGGTTTGTTCAGGATGCCAGTGGGTGTTGATCAGGGTGGCAAACTTTTTGCTGCCCGTGCTGGTCTCAATAGTGCTGCGCAGGTCTTTGGCACCCTGTTTGTGGCCGCCGTCAACGACCAGCAGCTCGCCGTTGGCTGCCTTGACTACCAATACGTTGCAGGCCCCGCCACTGACCAGGGTTATATTGGGCTGCAACGCTTGCAGCTTGAGTGGGCTACTCTGTGCGAACGCTTGTTGTTTCAATACAGGGGGAAGCAGGGCTGCGCTGCTGGCCAGCGTGGAAAGCTGTAGAAAATTTCTGCGATTCAACATGAAAACTACGCCAAAGTTGTTGTTGCCGGATACCATTTAAGTATAGATCAGATGGCAGTATCAGGCCATGAGCGCGAGGCGTCCTTGTTATGGATCAAGAGCTGTTTTATGCTCCCACGCACCAACTGCGACAGCTTGCATAATTGCTGCAAATTGCGTCGTTTTCCACAGTACCAACCAATGTCCGGAAGAGTGCCAAACAGGCTCCCTCCGGATCATTCATAACAATATCAAGGGGGGATTCCCGCATGACCGATCCACGCGAAATAATTGATAAATCTGCGATGACGATGCTGCAGTTCGTAATCGTCGCGATCACGGTGATGCTTAATGCACTGGATGGCTTTGATGTGCTGGCAATAAGTGTTTCCGGCCCGGGCATCCGGACTGAGTTCGGTATCGACCAGGCCCAGTTGGGCTTTGTATTGTCGATGGAACTGATCGGCATGGCTTTTGGCTCCATATTTTTGGGTGGTGTCGCGGACAAGATCGGTCGCCGCAACATGATTCTCGGCTGTCTGGTAGTGATGTCATCCGGCATGTACCTGGCCACCACATCCCCGACCCTGACGATGCTGATGATCTGGCGTGTCTATACCGGTCTGGGTATTGGCGGCATGTTGTCTACCACCAATGCTGTTGTTGCCGAATTCTCCAACAATCGTCAGCGTGGCTTCTGTATCTCGATGATGGTGATTGGCTATCCTCTGGGCGGCATAGTATGCGGTGAAGTCGGCAAGGCCTTGCTGAATGCTGGCGCACTTAACTGGCGTGTAATGTTCACGACGGGGGCGGTATTGTCTGCCGTGCTGATTCCAATTGTATATTTCCTGGTGCCCGAATCCGTTCATTGGCTGACGCGTCGACAGCCACAAAATGCATTGGCTCGCATCAACACTGCGATGAGCAAGCTTGGACATAAAATCATTGAGGCACTGCCTATCCTGCCGCACGAAGTTCGCGGCAAATCGGTTCTGGATATTTTCTCGCCTGCACTGGCCTTCACCACCATTCTGGTAACGCTGGCTTACTTCTTCCACATCATTACTTTCTACTACATCCTTAAGTGGACCCCGACCATCGTCACCACGATGGGCATTCCGGCTGCCGCGGCATCCGGTGTGTTGACCTGGGCCAACGTTGGTGGAGCCCTCGGCGGTGCCGTGTTCGGTGTGCTGAGTACCCGTATTGGCCTCAAGCCACTGACCATTGGGATTTTGGCTATGACAATGGTGGGTGTTGCCATTTTCGGTCAATCCGCATCTGAGGTTGCCCAGTTGAGCTATCTGGCTGCGTTCGCCGGTTTCTTCGGTAATGCAGGTGTGTCCGGTTTGTATACGATAGTGGCCTATGTATTTCCTACCCATGTGCGCGCTACTGGTACCGGGTTTGTGATCGGTGTTGGCCGCGGCGGTGCGGTACTGGCTCCGATTCTTGCCGGCTATTTGCTGAAAGGCGGTGCCACGCTCGGTACTGTGGGTCTGACGATGGGTATAGGTTCGCTACTGGGGGCTATCACGCTGATTTTCCTTAAACTCGGCACCAACAAACCTGCCAATGCAGCAGCCACTGATGGCACAGCTGGTGGCAAGCTGGATATTTCGATGGCTTGAGCATCATCGCTGAAGTTTTTATTAAAAAAGGCAGAGTGATCTGCCTTTTTTTATGGATAGGCCGTGGCTCCACTGGCGGGATATTCTTGCTGATCTGTTAGAGTTGCTGCCAATGCCGCTGGCGCTGTTATTACATTGAGTTCCTTCATGTCTGCCATAATTAAAATCGAAAATCTTAGCAAGGTTTACGCCTCGGGATTCCAGGCTCTCAACAATATCAATCTGGAAATTCGTGAAGGCGAGATCATTGCGCTGCTGGGGCCCAATGGCGCGGGCAAAACCACTTTGATCAGTGTGGTCTG
>CAINTJ010000026.1 GCA_903853385.1 uncultured Gammaproteobacteria bacterium | reverse complement strand
TTTTCATCAGCATTTCCAGTTTTTTTGTTGGATTAAGTATAACGGGACATTCGTTACCAATTGGGGACGCCGCCTCCATTGCCAGGATTGTGCTACCCCGGTGGAAACACGCTAGTATTGGCCAGCATTACAACAACACATTCAACCAGGGGGCTATGCCATGCAAGCGGGCACTACAACGCTGTTACGATTTCCAATGGTTTTATTGCTGCTGCTTCTAGGCACAGTAACACAGGCGCAAACGCCAGGCCCCGGTGGCCCGGGACGTGCGGCCCCCGAGCCCACCCCGGACCCGGTGGTTGCCGCCATCCCGGCCATCAAACCGCTCAGCGGGCCCGGCAAGGTCTACGACTCCTCGGCGGCGCTGTGGCCCGGATTGGGCGTGGAGCACTTCGATTACGTCATCACCGAATACCAGATCTCCGGCTCGGCCGCAGGTGCACCTTATGCAACGCGGCTGGTGATCCGCCGGCCCAAAAACGACAAAAAATTCAGTGGGCTGGTGGTGGCGGAAGCCATGCATCCGGCCGGCGCCGCGCATGCGTTTGAATACAACTCACTGTACCTGATGGACAGCGGCCATATCGCGGTGGAGATCGACACCCAGGGCGCCGACCTCATCGCCCAATACAATTCCGAGCGCTACGGCTTCATCAAGGTGGCCAACAACCAGACCAGCGAAATCCTGGCGCAGGCCGGCGCGCTGATCAAAAGTGCGCAAAGCCCGCTCGCCAACCTGGGCCTGCGCAAGATGGTGCTGTGGGGCACTTCAGCGAGCTCCGGCATTCTGGTGGCGTACCTGCCCTCGCACAAAGTGTTCCGGCTCGCCAACATGGGCAACATCTATGACGGTTTCATGCCGACCATGAACGGCGCCACCATCAAGACGGTGGATGTACCGATGATCCAGGTACCGACGCAGCGCGAATTCCAAAGCGTTGCCACCGCCGCCCAGGACAGTGATGAGCCCGGCAAGCAAATGCGCGTGTACGAGTTCCCTGGCATGGCGCATCTGGATACCCGCAACACCTCCAAGCGCTTCACGCAGGAAGACTGTGTGCATCCGCTGTCCGGCTTTCCGATTGATGCCTACACCTCAGTGGCGCTGCACCACTTGTTGCAATGGGTGGACAAGGGTATCTCCCCGCCGCACGCCCCACGCGCAATAATGGACATGTACGTGGACAACGACGGTTCACTGATGCAGCTCGATGAATATGGCAACGCCATGGGCGGCATCCGCAACACCTATGTTGACCTGCCGACCATGAAGTACACCATGATCAACGAACCCAATCCCACCAGCACCGGTCCCGGCCTGGGCCGCATGCAGACCCCGCTGCTGTGCTCACTGTCCGGTTGGCAAACACCGATTGCTGCGGAAGTGCTGCGCAAGAAATACGGCAGCCCGGCACAGTATGTGAAACTGGTGGAAGCACGCCTGAACGAGCTGGAAAAGCAGCATTGGTCGCTGCCGGTCTATCATGACGTGATCATGAAGGATGCGAGGGCGGTCAGTTTCTGATTATCCAACACAGGGAGTTGTATTCAGCCGCCAACCGCGGCACCATCGAACGCACCATCTAATAACCGGAGTGAAAAACCATGGCTCTTTGGGACAAAAACGAACCCAGCCCGACTACCGCCGCGACCACCGCCACCACCACAGCCAAAGACCCGGCACCGCCAGTGAGCGCACCGCCGGTGCCAACGCCAGCCGCGAAGGTGAGTACCAGCAAGGAAGAATCGCTGGTCGCATCCGGCATCACCATTGAAGGCAAGATCAGTGGCAAGGGCTCGGTGCGCGTCGCTGGCAAGTTCAAGGGCGACATCCACGTCGACGGCGATCTGCACATTGATGCCTCGGCCAGCGTCGATGGCCAGGTGCAAGCCGGCGAGAT
This sequence comes from uncultured Gammaproteobacteria bacterium, assembly GCA_903853385.1. GTDB lineage: Bacteria > Pseudomonadota > Gammaproteobacteria > Pseudomonadales > Pseudohongiellaceae > CAILUG01. The sequence goes on along the minus strand of CAINTJ010000026.1, from coordinate 31,598 downwards.
CAGCATCAATGGCACGCTGCAGGGCAATATTGCCAATGCCAGGCATGTCGAGCTCAAGCAAGGCAGCACCGTGACCGGCGACATCAAGGCCGGCTCGCTGTCGGTGACGGCCGGCGCACGCATGCGCGGCAATGTGGACTTTGGCTTCAACGAGAGCAAGTAACCTTGTCAACTCGCACCTGTCCCCATTGCAAGGCCACCATCCTTGCCAGTGCATCCGTTTGTCCGGGATGCAAGGGACACCTCCGCTTCGACAAACCCCACGGCGGGCCTGCGTCCAAAGCCAACTGGCGGGTCGAGGGCAGCTTCACCGCCGAACGCCCCGCTGATCCGATGGACTATTGCATACTCATCAGCGTTCGCAACGAACTCAACCAGGAAATCGCCCGCCACGTCGTCAACGTCGGCACCTTGCAAGGCGACCAGCGACGTATCTTCACGTTGACTGTCGAAACTGCTGACGGCGAAAAGCCATAGCAGGAAATCCGGAACCTGCCCCGGGTTCACCAACCCTCACCTCACACCACCAGCCCGGTGGCTGGCGATTTCGGAAAGCGCTGGCAGGCTTCTGCATAAATATCGGCGGGTAGCGCACCGCGGGCGGCGACTTTGACATTGGCCAGCAGGTGCTCGGGATTGGCCGTGCCCACGATGGTAGTGTTCATGTCGGGATTGCTGAGGGTAAAACGCAGCATGAATTCCATCACCGTCATGCCCTGCAGCAAATCCTCTACTCTGGTCTGCTGCCAGAGCTGGCGCCGCGCGCGGAATCCAGGCTGCAGAAACGCCGGATAGTCATTGATCAGTGCCGCATCCTTGACCATGACCGCGCGCGCCACCCCGCCCCGAATAATCACGCCGATATTATTCAGCGCCGCTTGATGCATCAGCTCTTCATGATCGCGTTCCACCAACGAATACGGTGTCTGGATCACATCGAAGACCTGCATGGCGATATGATCGGCCAGATGCGGAAGCGTGCCGGAAATGCCGATGAAGCGCAGCTTGCCCTCGTCTTTGAGCTTGAGCAGTTCCGCGATCGAATCCTGGCTCGTCAGTTCGGTGCGGGACGGACTCAGATGAAACTGCACGAGATCAAGATAGTCGGTGCGCAGCCGCCGCAGACTTTGCTCCACACCCGCGCGCACATTGCCACAACTGAAGTCATGCGGTTTGCGCCGGTCATGCGGCACTTCCACGTCTTCAATCGGACAGCCGCATTTGCTGGCCAGAAAAAATTCGCTGCGCCGCTGCGCCAGATGCTCGCCCAGCAAGATCTCGGCGTAGCCGTAATCCGGCGAGGTATCGATGAAGTTGATGCCGTTATCCACAACTGCATTGAGCAGGGTGCCGGCTTGTCGGGACGTCAGCCGCGGGAAGTGATCAGTGCCACGCAGCTCCATCGAACCAAAGCCGAGTTTGCTGACGTCAAGACCGCTACGCCCGAGTATTGATTTTGGCAGTGAGTTCATCACATGTTGCTCCTGGGGTGGAAATGAGTGGCCGCACAGCTGTGCCCCGCCCGCTTATTTAAATTCACTTTATGGCAGCACTCCACCTCCGGCGTCGGTCGTACTGGAGCCCGGTCTCACCACCAGCTCTGTGCACATCAACTCCAACACTTTGACAGCCTCCACTGGCAGCCCCGCCAGCTTCACATCGCCCCCCGCCCCCACGACTTCGGTGAGCAGGTCCTTGCTGATGCCGACCCAGCCGCCCGCGCTCGGGTAACTGACCACAAACTCGCCCTCCAGCCGGCAGTACAATAAATCAGCCTGGTGTTTGAATTCGGCCTCGTGTGCTGCCACACGTTGCGGGTCCGACGACAGCAGATAGCGCCGCGGCAATGCCGGCATCTGGGCCAGTGTCGCCGCCGCAGCCGCATCAGCACACACGATGAACAGCCGGCCAGTGGCACCCACGGAGTTCGCCTGGGCCGCCTCCACACAGCGCTGCAGTGCCTGCGCGATACGCGCATGGATGGCATCCGCAAACTGTGCAGGATAGACGAACTGCTTTATCACGTCCGGCTTGATGTGCGGCAGCTGGCGCCAGCTGTTCACCCAGGCGCGTTTGGCGGCGTCGCCAACAGTAAAGACATCCTCAAGACTGAAGTGGCTGACCGCCTCCGGTTGCAAGGTCTTGAAAGCCATCAGCTCGAGCAGATTGGAGGCAAAGCCGTACAGCGCACCATAGGGCGAATAGCCGTCCGCTGGTGGCTGGCTGTACTGACAATCGGCAAGCAAGGGCGGCGCCAGTCGGCCCAGCAGCAGCCGGTAGTCTTGCAGCAGCTGCATATGGCGTTGCCCCGACGCGGTATAGCCAGTGTGCCCTTGTGCATCGGTGGCGATGAACAGGTGTTCGATCATCGTGTACGGGCCCAGCAGCTCTAGCCGATTCACAAACAACTCCGGATCCGGTGACAGGCCCTGGCCAATGGCCGCCGCCAACCTGCGCCGCTGCTGCTCATCACCACTGCCGATGGCACTTTCATAGGCCCTCAGCAGCGTCACCAGTCCTTGCAACAGCAGTGCGATGTCGAGCGCATTCGATACGCGTGTGAGCAGCACCAGGCTGTGCTCATCAAGCGCCACGTCTTTCTGCACACACAAGTGGTGCAGCTGCGCGCGCAGATGACCACCGCCGGTTTGTACCGCGGCCATCTGGATAGCCACACGGTCGGTATGCGGCAGGCCCGCGTCGATGCGGGCGGCGACCTCGAAATAGCCGGCCAGCTGATCGGTGGTCGGACTCATCGCCACCGGCAGCAGCCAGCGCACATCACGCACCAGCACTGGCTGATCAACTGGCGTACCCAGCCAGAGCTGGTCAAGCACGCCTTGCAGTTGGACGAGGCGTGCACCGGCGCCACTGGCGTCTGCATCCCACAGCCGCAGGCTTAACAACGTCAGGCAACGCAGCAGATACACATTGAACAAGGTGTGGGCGTAGCGCAGGCGCCCTTTCTGGCCGGGCCAGCGCGTCTGCCGCCACATATGCAAGCCGCGCACCAGCAGCGCCGCCGGGTCGATGATGTCGTTGCCGGGCTGCGCACGTGGCTGAAAGCCACTGGCCCAATGCGCAAGTTCGAGCTGGTCCCTCAGCCGCATTTGTTCGCTGGCAAGATCTGCCTGCATGAAGAAGCAATCCTGGAACCGCTGCGACAGCAAGGCCTGATCCTGCTGATAGTCGAGCGATTGCTTCTGGCAGTTCAGCAGCTGTGCTATGCGGTCGACGATGGCTATGCGCCGGGCCAGGAAGCCATGCAGCAATTCAACGTGTGCGGCAACCACGATGGGCGAAGCTGCGGGAATCAGAGTCATGGGGGGGTGGTCGCTAAAGTCATAATTGTGATGATACAGTTTTTGTGACTGATCCCACTCTTGGTTATGCTGTCCGTCCCTGATCAAGTTGAGCGGTATTGGCGTGGCAGACATACTTCCCTTCAAGCGCAAGAGCGCTCCCAAACGCAGTGCATTGTGTACCAGCGGCCATCACCGCTGGGTAATCTGGCAGAACAAGCCCTTCGAGAACAAGCAGGGCAAGCTGGTTACGGTCTATCGCTGTGAGCGGTGCGGGGTGGAACGGACCCAGGCGCAGTGAGCACAGACTGATTTGCAAGCAGGTTACACAGCGACTAAGCTCTGGCAGACAACGGCCACTCCAAAATGGCCAATTAAAATAACGCTGTGGGGGCTACATGAAATACGCCGTCTGGTTTTTGCGATTGATCTTCGCAGCGTGGATGATTCCTTCGGGCCTTAACCACTTCATTCCACTGTTCCCGCAACCGATGGGCTCACAGCCGCTGAGCCAGGAGCTCATCCGTGCCCTGCTTGACAGCCATCTGTTCGATCTGGTCAAGGCGGTAGAGTTCATCGCCGGCGTGATGCTGTTGTTCGGGATTTATACGCCGCTCGCCCTGCTGATCTGCATGCCGGTCTCGTTCTGCGTGTTCTACTGGGATGCGCCGCTGGAAGGCTGGGGCTCGGGCGCCGCGATTTTTGGGGACTCGGTGCTGCTGGTCAACGTGCTGTTGTGCCTGGCCTATAGCAAGTCCTACCGCGCGATGTTCACACTTCGCGTGGAACCCGCGCGGCTGGCCCAACTGGTGCTGGGCGGTCGCAGTCTGTTTGGCGTCTGGATGGTGCTCAATAGCGCCAATTATCTGTTTTTGTCGCTATGGCCTGCCCCCAGTGGTCACGAGGCGCTGGGCGTGCAGCTGATGACCTCGCTGGTCAACTCGCGGTTACTGGATGTGGCAATGGTGATCCAGCTGGTGGCCGGGGCCTTGATCCTCAGCGGCTGGCTGGTGCCGGCGGCACTGTGCGTGTTGATGCCGGTCTCCACCTGTGCGCTTTATTGGGCAGTGATTCTTGATCATCAACCGTTGACTGCGCTGCTGGCGCTCGCCGCCTTCGCGCTCAACGGGCTGTTGATGCTGGCTTATCTGCGTTATTACCATGGTGCGCTGCAACGGCACGCACTGTCACTTGGCGAAGCGTGAGGCAGATCCATGAACTTTGATGCGCTATTCGTAAACCCCAATGGCTGCACGTCGCGGCAGCAGTTTTTGCCTGCGCTGGTGACGGTCCTCGCCGCGCTCGCGTTCTTCGCGTACATCGTGCCGGGCCGTACCTCGCAGTTCTGCATTTTGATGCTGCTGTATCCGGCCGGCGTATTGCTCGCCCGCCGCCTGCGCGACCTGCAGCAGTCGGCCTGGCCACTGCTGGCACCGCTGGCACTGCTGATCGCCATGCTGGCCATCCGTCTGCATTATTTCAGTTTCGGCGACGTCCTCGATGGCGCTGTGAAATGGAGCGCACTCGTCATTTCCGCTGTGTTCGTGGTGTGGGGTTGCGTGAAGAAATAACAATTAGCGTCAGCGTCATAATTTGCGCATTGCGCGCACTATGACGCTGACGCCGGTTGAAGCGGCTACTACTTCGCAACCCGGTCTGAGGTCGGCCAGTAGCGTGAAGTGCCGACCGGCAGTCCCTTGAAGAACGCGTTGACGGAATGGATCTCGCCACCCCATACCTTGAACGCCTCAAAGGTCACCAGCGAGTTGCCGACGCCGTAGGAATCGCCGGTATGACCGAAGTTCATCCACAACACCACCACGCCGTTCTCTTCATCGACCACTGCCACGTTGGCAATGATGCTCGGGTGCACCATCAGGTTCTGTGCATACATGTTGCAGTCGCCGCGGCCGCAGCCCACACCGGCCATGATGGCACCGTTCTCAACGCGGTAGGCTTCCTTCGCAAACGGCGTATCGCCGTCAATGAAGCTGCCGATGCGCAGGCCTTCGGGGTAGGTAAGTGCGGTCTTGATCATCGCCTCGCGCGCCATCTTCTTGCCGGCCGGCACCGGATCCGGAAAGCCGTGGATCGGCGCGCCCAGTTCTTTCGGCTGCAAACGTGATTCCGGCGTGACGCGATTCACCAACGTTTCTATGCCGGTGATCTTGCCGTCCTTGATATAGAGCAGCACGGAATACTGCGCCTGGTTCTTGTCGCCTTCCATCAGCACCATGTGCGCAGCTGCCACCTGTTTTTTCAGATCCAGATAGTCCTGGCGAAAAGTGGCTTTGCCCGTCACCGTCTTCCAGATGCCCTCGCCCAGCTTCGCATCCTTGGAGTCTTCGGTGTATTTCACTTTGTCCGCCAGCGGCAATTTGGACGCATCATGCGCCACCAGCGCATCGACATACCTGGTGAGCATGTTGCCGAGGCACACACGGTCACAATCCGCAGCCACCACCGGCGCAGACACCAGTCCCAGCAGAGTCAACAATCCGGTAGCAACAAGCGCTTTGGCTTTAAGGGTAGTACGTGGTTGATACATGTATCCTCCAATGATTGGCAATAAGTTGTGAGACGGTAAATCTGTGTGATTAACCTGATCAACCTACTCCAGAGCAGGACCCAAAGGGAAGTAGGGATGCCAATGCTGGCAAAAGCAGCCTCGGGCGGCAAGCCCAACTCACTCGTCGAGGAACAGGCTGCCGTGCGGATCACTGAGTTTGAGGTCTTGCAGATAGTCCGCAAAATCCAGCCGCAAGCGTTGTTGCAGACTGCGCGCCTCGGCCTCGAGCTGGTGCAGGGCCCGTGGCGGATAGCCGGCGGCGAACGCGAAGCCGATCATGTTGTCACTGTCACGCACCGCAATGAAATGAACCCTGCCGTTGAAGACGCTGGTGAGATGACGGGTGATGGTGGTGAGCAGGGTTTTTTCGCTGCGCCACAGATTGATCACCAGCAGGCCCTGATCACTCAGCAGACGGTGGCAATGCCGGAAGAATTCCTCGCTGGTGACTGCCGGTGCCATGCCAGCGGCCTGGTAGGCGTCCACCACGATCACCTGGTAGCTGCCGGCCTGCCGGGCGCACTGCTGCGCGACATGGCGGGCGCCACAGCCGAAGGTAAGCTGCAGTCGCGCATCTGCATCCGGCAGCAGGAAATGATTGCGCGCCACCTCCCCCACCTGCGGTCGCAGTTCTACCACATGCAAATGCCCATGTTCATTGTGCTGCAACAGGAAGCGGACCAGGCTGCCGCCGCCAAGACCTATCATCAAGGTGCGGGCAGGTGCGGAGTTGAACAGCAACAGCGCCATCAGGGTGCGCTCGTAATTGGCGCACAGATGGCCGGGATCACTCAGCGACATGCAGCTTTGCAAGGCACCTGATCCGAAGTGCAGTCGACGAATACCGTTCTGTTCCACCACCTCGATGGTGCCGGCGTCATCCTCGTATTCGGCTACCAACAAGCCGTTGTAGCGGTACAGGGAGGAAAGCGCGGAGTTAAAATCGAATTTTCTGGGTGGCATAGGCCTTTTCCTGCCTGCGGATCACCAGCAGGGCCGGCAATTGTCGCCGGCTGTCATGCTGCATGGGCAGGTTGCCCGATCCCCCTGGTCAATGCCAGTGGAATCCGCGCTAGGGATAAGCCGCCAAATCGCATAAAATGCGCGCCTTGATTTTCGCAGCGTCCCCCCTACCCCATGATTTCTACCGCCAACCTCACCATCCAGTTTGGGGCCAAGCCCCTTTTTGAGAACGTTTCTGTCAAATTCAACAACAGCAATCGCTATGGCTTGATCGGCGCCAATGGCTGTGGCAAATCCACCTTGATGAAAATCCTGGGTGGTGAACTCAAGCCCACCGGCGGCCAGGTGATGCTGGAACCGCATATACGTCTGGGTAAATTGCGGCAGGACCAGTTTGCGTTCGAACAACATACGGTCCTGAATACCGTGATCATGGGCCATGAAGAGCTGTGGCAGGTGCAAGCCGAGCGCGAGCGCATCTACTCGCTGCCCGAAATGTCGGAAGCCGAGGGCATGCAGGTAGCAGATCTGGAAGTGCGCTTTGCCGAGCTGGATGGTTATACCGCCGAAGCGCGCGCCGGCGAATTATTGCTGGGTCTGGATATTCCGATCCATCAGCACTCCGGCCTGATGAGCGAAATCGCGCCAGGCTGGAAGTTGCGGGTGCTGCTGGCGCAAGCACTGTTCTCGTCACCGGAAGTACTGTTGCTGGACGAACCCACCAACAACCTCGATATCGATACCATCCGCTGGCTGGAAGGGGTATTGCAGGCGTCCAAGAGCACGATCATCATCATTTCGCACGATCGTCACTTCCTCAACAAGGTATGCACCCATATTGCCGATCTCGATTACGGCGAAGTCAGGGTCTATCCCGGCAACTACGATGACTACATGACAGCGTCAACGCAGGCGCGCGAAAAGCTGTTGAGCGACAATGCCAAGAAGAAGGAACAGATTGCCGATCTGCAAAGTTTCGTCAGCCGGTTTTCGGCCAATGCCTCCAAAGCCAAGCAAGCCACCTCGCGCGCCAAGCAGATCGACAAGATCCAGCTGGACGATGTGAAACCGTCCAGCCGCGTCAGCCCCTATATCCGCTTCAAGCAGAACAAGAAGCTGCATCGGCAGGCGGTAACCGCCGAGAACATCAGCAAGAGCTTTGATCGCCCGCTGTTCAAAAAGCTCGATCTGCAGATTGAAGCCGGCGAACGCGTGGCCATCATCGGCCCCAACGGCGCCGGCAAGACCACCTTGCTGCGCTGCTTGCTGGGCGAACTCGGTACCGACAGCGGCCGCGTGAAACTGGCCGAACAGGCCGAGCCCGGCTATTACGCGCAGGACCATCAGTCCGAATTTAATGATGACGTGACGCTGTTTGACTGGATGAAGCAGTGGACCAATGGCGACAACCAGCTGGTGCGCGGCTCGCTGGGCCGCATGCTGTTTTCCGGTGATGACTCGCTCAAATCAGTCAAGGTGATCTCCGGTGGTGAACAGGGTCGCATGCTGTTCGGCAAGTTCAGCCTGATCAACCCCAACATCCTGTTCCTGGACGAACCCACCAACCATCTGGACATGGAATCCATCGAAGCACTCAACCTGGCGCTGGAAAACTTCGAAGGCACGCAAATCTTTGTCAGTCACGACCGCGAATTTGTCACTTCACTGGCCACCCGCATCATCGATATGAAGCCGACTGGCATCGTTGATTTCAAGGGCAACTATGAAGACTATCTGCGCAGTCAGGGCATCTTCGTTTGATGCGTGGGTGGCAATGACCGTTACAGTGTAATCATTGCATTAACGGGGTTAATACCTGTGCTGCTATCCCGAAACTCTTGATGCGGGCCGCATGATCATAGACATGGCTGGTCAGGATCAGCTCATCCACCTGCGTCTTCGCCAGAAATTGCTGCAACCACGCCTTGACTGTGGCCGGCGCACCCACCGCGGATTCGCGCAAGGCATGGTTGACCTGCGCCAGCTCGGCACTGCTGCCGATTTCTGCTTCACTGTTGACGGGCGGCCTGAGCGGACCGGGTTCGCCTTTACGCAGCGCAATGAACTGCTGTTGCATTGAACTCATCAAACGGCAGCCTTCGGCATCGGTGTCGGCGGCAAACACATTGACGGCAGCGCCGGCATAGGGTTCGGGGTGACGCGCCGATGGCTGGTAATGTTGCCGGTAGACTTGCAGTGCTGTCTGCAGCTGGTCGGGTGCAAAGTGGGACGCGAACAGATAGGGCAGGCCCAGATAAGCAGCCAGCCGGGCGCCGAACAAGCTGGAACCCAGTATCCATAATGGCACCTGCAATCCATGGCCCGGCACGGCCTTGATGCCGTCATGGCCCTGATCGAAATAGTCGCGCAGTTCCTGCACATCCTGCGGAAAGCGCTCGGCGGCGTCGAGGTTGTCGCGGCGTAGTGCATGCATGGTCTTGCCATCGGTACCAGGAGCACGACCCAGTCCCAGATCCACACGATCCGGATAAAGGCTGGCGAGTGTGCCGAACTGTTCGGCTATCACCAGCGGCGAGTGGTTGGGCAACATGACCCCGGCGGCACCAATGCGAATGGCAGTGGTGCCGGCGGCCACAAAGCCCAGCGCCACCGCAGTGGCCGCACTGGCAATGCCGCTGGAGTTATGGTGTTCGGCCATCCAGAAGCGTTTATAGCCCTGCTGCTGCGCATGCTGGGCCAGATCCCGCGAATTCAGCAGCGCCTGCCGTGCAGTGCTCCCTTGAATGATGGGAGCCAGATCCAGCAAGGAAAATGCTTTCATGCCGGGCTACCGGGCCACGGGCGGCGCCGCATTGAAGTCGATGCGAAAATCGACAATCTGGTCGCGACCTTGCCGGTTTCGCATCCTGATCAAATTCACCAGCTGGTGCAGCGAGGCCACGATGAGGTAGCACGCCGGCAGAAAGTTGCTCTCGTGCAGAACCTTTAATTGTTCAATGCTGAGGTTGGTCAGTTTCACTTCATCCAGTGTGAACAGGCCAACCAGATTGCGGACTTCGCCATTCTGCGCTTGCAGCTGCACACTGATGGGGGTGATCAGATCCAGCTGGCTCACCACTGCAATGAAGCGGTCGGTGAGTTTCTGGCTTTCAAAAATATTGTTGAGCTGCTGATGCCAGTGTTTCAGTAAATCACTTTGCTCCCCATCGGCATTGAACAAGGGCGTGCCTTCCTTTTCACTCAGAAACGGGCTATCGGTTTGCAGACAGGTGGTGATTTCTTCACCGTTGGGCAGACGATCATCATAGCCGATCAGGAAAGGATGACTCTGGATTGCCAGCGGCACATAAGTGCTTTCCCAGTATTGGGGGCCAAAGTAAATATTTTCACCTTCATTCAAACCGAGCATCGCCGCCAGCTGGTACTTGCGCTCATCGGGGCGTGCGATCAGTACCAGCGGAAAATTGCTGGCACATTGAGCCAGCTCCATCAGCACTATGCCGGAGGCTTGCATTGCGCTGGCATGCACACTGCCGGAGTTGGGCTTGACTTTGAGTTTGCTGTGGCGGCTGAAATCAACGGTTTCAACATGGTCGGGATTCTTGAAGGCTGTACTCATGATTTCCTCTATGGGGCAGATGGCCAGATGCGCCCCCTGCAGGCCGGCGCTAACAACGGAAGCAAAACACAGGCGCCGGCCCAGTTCAACTTTATGTTTGATTTGCTGGCGGCAGGGGTGATGCTTGCTGCCGCTGTTGCCTTTGTTGCAGGGCTGTTGATCACGGCTGTCCGTGGCTCTGCCAGGCTGGTGAAAATTTTCCTGGGGCTGGCGGGTGTAATTACCTTGGCCGGCCTTGCCGGCGGGCTCATCTATTCCCATGGCCTGCTGTTTTATCTGCTGCGTCACAGCAAGCCGGTGGGCCTGAGCCTTGCCACACATGAGCTCAACCAGACCGTAGGCACCATGACATCCTGGTCAAGACCCCGGGATCATTGACAGGTACAGGGTGCGTTGTGCAGTTCTGCACAAGCACCCTGTTCCATTCTTGCTGTATTGCTGCTTGCGGTACTGCGCGCTTACTCTGCTGCCTTGACCGCTGTCTGCTCGATGCGATAGTCGATAATCTTTTCCTCAACTTTCTTGTTGCGGAGTTTCATCAAATTCGGCAGCTGCATAAGGGAACCCAGCATCAGGTAACAAACCGGCAGCATGTCCAGCTTGTGTAATTCCAGTATCTGCTCGGGCGGCAGCTCCCTCAGCTTGGTTTCATTCAGGGAGTACATGCCGGTGATCTTGCGCGGCTCCGCGTCCAGCGGTTGCAGCAGCAGGTCAAACTGCGAAATCAGCCCCAATTCTTCCATTTTTCTGGTGAATTGGTCAGTCATTTTTTCGCTCTCGAAGATTTCGTGCAGCACCTGGTTCACCGCCTTCACAAAATCAGTTTCTTCACCAGCTTCGGTGAACAGGGCTACGCCATCAGTCTCACCCAGAAAGGGACTGCTGCGGTCCAGGCAGGCTGTCAACATGACGCTGTCATCCTTGCGATCATCAAAGGCAATCAGGAACGGGTGGCTCTGAATCATGCGCGGCACATAGGTGCTGTCCCAGCCGTCCTTGTCGTAATAGACATTCTCACCGGGACGCAAGCCCATCAACGCTACCGGGTGCAAGGAATTGTTATTCGGAGTATTAATGAACACAATCGGATAATTGCTGGCACAGACACTGATTTCACCCAGGGAGATGGAAGCCAGATTGGCGCCTTTGGCATGAACAAAATCCGGGTTGGATTTGACCCTGAGCTTGGCATGCCTGCTCACGTCGATGGTTTCAATATTGGCCGCATTCTTCATTGTCTATAGAACTCCAGAGTTGAGCGAACCCCAGCGGGTTCGCGGTACAAATGATCAAGTACGGAAGCATTCCATAGCAGCCCGCCCAGATCAACTCCCGCAGCTGCCCAGTTCGTTCGCGGGCTGCCGGAAAGTTACGGAATTGTTTCACTATTCATGACTGCAGCCCCTTGCATTTGCCCGCAGGGCTATTACAGACTCACGCCGCTCGTCGCAGTAACCAACAACAACCAAATCCAGAGGGAACACACATGTTGAAAAAAGCAGTTGTGCTAACAGCTTTAATCTCGGTATTGGGCGCTGGCCACTTCGCCATGGCGCAGCCTCCGGGTGGTGGCGGACCGGGTGGCGGCTTCACTCCTCCTACCTTTGCCGATTACGACAAAGACAAGAACGGCAAGATCACCAAAGAAGAAATTGCTGCCTACAACGCGGCGCGCGCTGCGGCGGCTCCAGGCGGCGGTGGTGGCAGACCTCCACAAAACCCGGATGAGGTTCTGGGCCGCTGGGATACCAACAAGGATGGCACGGTAAGCCAGGCTGAATTTGATGCCCGTCCACGTGGTCAAGGCGGTCCTGGCGGCGGCGGTGGCGGCGCTGGCGGCCCTCCGAGACCATAAGGCTGCCGGTTGGTGCCAACAACCCCCGCACTTGCGGGGGTTGTTGTTTTTGCTTTCTTGAAAATATTACAGGCTGGCCTCATGCCCCAATCCGGCTCTTTGTATGCCGACCTTTCCGGTTATTACGATCAGTTTTGTGCCGAAATCGATTACGCAAGTCAGTGCGACTTTGCCCACCGCGCCTGTTCTTTGTTTGTCACTTCACCCGCACGGGACTACCTGGACCTGGCCTGTGGCACCGGCCAGCACATGCAATTGATGCAAATGCACGGCTACACTGTCAGCGGCCTCGACAACAGCGCCGCCATGTTGGCACAGGCGGCGGTACGCTGCCCTGCAGCTGCCTTGCTGTTGTGCGATCTGGCCGGGTTCACGCATGCATCCAGCTTTGATCTGATCACCTGCTTTCTGTATTCCATTCATTACAGTCATCCGGCTGCTGCGCTGCAACAAACCCTGCAGCGGGCGTGGACTGCGCTTAAACCTGGCGGCTTGTTGCTGTTCAATGCGGTGGATGCGCGCGGCATTCGCAATGATGAAGGCGTCGTGACCAATATCACTACTGTTGATGCGAAGTTAAGCTTTCAATCGGCGTGGCACTATCGCGGTGAAGGCGAGGTACTGGACCTGTATTTGCGAATAACGCAGGCAACCGCCACTGGTTCGCGCCAGTGGCAAGACCATCACACGATGACTGCACTTACTGTTCCGCAATTGCAGCAGATGCTGGCTGCCTGCGGATTCCAGGTGCAGCTGCTCGAGCATGATTACAGCGTGCTGCGCCCGTGGGACGGACTCAGCCATAACGTCATCGTTGCGGCTTGCAAACCGGCGCTTACCGGCCTGGCTTGACTAGCCACCGGCTCGCTTGCAGGTGGAAAAGCCCAGCAGCGTATAGAGCGGACAGAAACGCATAAACCCGGTTATCAGCGGGATTACACCCAGCAAACCCCACAACCCGATCACATTGCTGAAGCAAGTCATACCGAACAGCACCAAACCGATAATGATGCGTACTACGCGATCCACACCCCCTACATTGGCAATACTCATATCAGGCCTCGTTTGATAAAGATGTTGAATGATGGATTTTCTGCATGCGTAACCAGTAGATACCTGCCTGTGCGGCGAGGCCTTGCCTTGCATCAAGAACTATTGATTTGTCTGTCACGCATGCTGCAGGCTTCGTTGACAAGACAACTACACCCCCCAACCCTGAAGGTGGCCCCATGCGCACTCTCCGGAAGCAGCACACTTTCAATGTGAACTACACGGAGTCTACTGGCGGTCACACCTGGATCAACTGGCGTGACTACCTGCATAGATTTGCACCCCAGTTGTTCAAATAGTGCATGGTTGCCATCCCAATCACAGATAGACGCCGCGCGCCCTGCTGTTTTATTCTCCGTGTTGTTGGTTGCCAGCTTGCCACCCCCCCTCCGGCTGCCGGCCAGCCAGAATCCATAGAAGGCGTGTTCCATGTTCTTATTCAAGAAGTGCAGCTATCTCCTCCCTCTGCTCAGCGCGGTACTTTGCGTTGGCCTGGCCACTGAGTGCAGTGCGCAGGAAAAAGTCGAATTCAAGGGCACGCCGCAGGTCAAACTGGATGTCTGTCAGGGCAAAATTGAAGTGCTTTCCCAGAAGCAGACTGACAAAGGCATAGACCTGGAAGTGCAAATTACCGTTAGCGGTTGCGACGGCAGTTGCACCGGCACCCTCGAATATGCACTGGCCTTCGTCGACGCCGGCAAAAACGAAATCGTGTGGCAAATGACCGACGGCTGGGATTGGCGGTCTGTGAAGTCGCCCTTTACGCTGAAATTGCATCAGCAAGCTCCACCCAATGCCCAGCTCAAAGAAGTTAGATCAATGAAGATGGGGCGCTGCAGCTGCTCTACTGTGAGCCGCAATTAACAAGTCAAATCAAGCACCTGCAAGCCAAAGCTGAAGTCTTTGCATTATTGATGTAAACACCAGCGTAAGAAGCGGCTTACTGCACTATACTGGGCAACGTTTGCACTGCTTATTGCCGATAGGGTGCTGGCCGTGAACGACCTCACTCATTCCGCATAAGGTGCCCAATATGAAAATTACTGCTTTGAAGGCCGGCAAAGACTGGCAGCTCATCATCACCGCTGAAGATGGGCGCGTGGGATGTTTTGACGTCATGCCCTATCTGAAAGACCCCAAGTTCATTCCGCTGCGTGCACGTCAGCAATTTATCAAATTCATCAATGGCGGCTCATTCATCAAGTGGCCGTGCGGTGCCAATTTGCCTGCCGACATCATCGAAGCCCGCTGGCGCGTGTTTGAAGCCAAACCCGTAACCATCTGAAGACTGCACGCTCCTGCAGGCAGTAACAAAGCTGCCGCGATGAGCTGTATTGTGCATGCAGCTTGGTGCTGGCCAAGGCTGGATACATGGCGGCATAATCAGTCGCATGAGTGAAACCTGCGCCTGGTGCGACGCCCCCAAAACCCTTGATACGGTATGTCCACAGTGTGGAGCCAATTATGCCAAGGCCGCAGCCATCAAACGACTTGGCACTGCCAAGGACGTAGTTGATTCCACTCCGCCTCCGTCATTCGTGCTTGTCAGCGATGAAGACACAGCACCTGACTATCAACAGCTGGTCACAGATCCCCACAGCGAATGGCTCAACTGCCTGTTCGCACTGCCCTTGATGCTGCTGGGCGCCTGGGCTTGCCAATACTGGAAAAGTTTTGACGCTTTGCAACGCATCGTGTTCGGCATGCCCGTGCATGAGATGGGCCACACAGTAACGGCCTGGCTCAGTGGCCACAACGCCATCCCCACATTCTGGTTCACCCACACTTCCTCTGCACAAGGCTATGCCTGTGCGCTGTTGTTGCTGGGCATCTACGCAGCCCTGCTGCGCTATGGTTACCGCACCCACCAACCATACTGGTATGCCGTGGTTGGCCTGCTCTTCACGCTGCAAATGATCGGAACCTTCGTCATCAATCGGGCTACCGCCGACATGCTGATCATCTTCGGCGGTGACGGCATGGGCATGGTGCTGGCCAGTTTCATGATGTGTACGTTTTACATGGGCAAGGAAACCCAGCTCTACCGGGGCTCAGTGCGCTGGGGGCTGTTGTTCTGGGGGGCGGCTGCCTTCATGGACATCTTCATGGCTTGGTGGGAAGGCCAGCACGACATCAGCCGCGTTGGTTACGGCACCACGGGTGGCGCGTACACCGATGCTTACCTCTTGATCAATGCCTATGCCTGGAACTGGCGCGACATGATCAATTGGCATTTGTATGTAGGTTATGCATGTCTGCTGGCACTGGCAGCGATCTATGCGCTGGGGCTGTGGCAGGCCCACGGCTGGGTGCAAGCGAAAGCCAGGACTGAGCTCATCGCCAGAGCACGCGTGAAATCAGCAGCCAGCGGCCAGCAAGCCAAGCCGACCGGCTAGCAGGCAGTGTATGCAATCAAATAGCCAGGAGCTGGTCCACTGCTTTGCCCCGCTTGCGCGCGATGATGCCACCCGCCTGATTCTTGGCTCGATGCCGGGCAAAGCTTCGCTCACCGCCCAGCAGTATTACGCACATCCGCGCAATGTCTTCTGGCTGCTGATTGAACAAGTGCTGGCAATTCCGGCAGCACTGCCTTATGCGCAGCGCTGTGAGGCTCTGGTGGCAAGGCGAATTGCCGTGTGGGATGTGTTGCAAAGCTGCGTAAGGAGCAGCAGCCTGGATGCCGACATTGAACCGGATTCAATCTTGCCCAATGATTTTGCCGGCTTCTTTACTGCGCACTCTAACATCAGCAAAGTCTATTGCAACGGCGCCGCTGCCGAACAGCTGTTCCGCCGGCAAGTGTGGCCGAAGCTGCCTGCTCCGCTACAACGCATCGAGCTGTTGAGACTGCCCTCCACCAGTCCTGCCAATGCCTCGATTGCTTATGCAGTAAAAGTACAGCAGTGGCAGCAGCTCATTGAATGACTGGGTCCATGGCACGATGAGTGCAGATCGCGTACCTTAATAACAACGTCTTGCTTGTCAAACCGCTGCGCCTATGAAAGTCCTGTCTGTCAGCCTGTTGTTACTGGTGCTGCTGCCACTGGCTGCAAGTGCCGCCAGCTATGATGTCGAGACGCTGGGAGTGCCCCGGTTCGTCAACACCAACTACATCGATGCTGCCAAGATCTTTGCCCTGTCCAGATTCCGTTCCAGCGCCGGCCATGATTATTCCGACGGATTCGAAACCTGTCGTTCCATGAAACATTATTTCATGTATCCGGATGCCACCACTGTGATCACTGCACCCGTATCAGGCACCATCACCCGTATATTTGATGAGTGGGCTGGCACGCAGGTGCAAATCACCTCTGCCCTGCAACCTGCCTTCACCTTCATCATATTTCATATAGCGCTGGCCAGGCCGCTGCTGGTTGGCGACAGCGTGCAGGAAGCCCAGATACTGGGCAACCATATCGGCACGCAAACCTATTCCGATATCGCAGTACAGGTAAATACTCCCGACGGCTTGCGGTTGATTTCCTATTTTGAAACATTGACCGACACCGCATTCGCACCCTTCATGGCCCGCGGAATCAGCAATCCTGCGCAACTGATTATTTCCAGACAGGAACGCGATGCCGCCCCCTACCATTGTTCCGGTGAACAGTTCACCAATCTGCCGGGCCAGCCCGATATTGAATATGTGACCCTGAATGGCAGTGTGCCGCCCACCGCTGCCAGCACTGTCAGCGGACCGATCAGCAATCAAACCATCCTGCTGGCTGTAACCCCTCCCACAAATGTTCAAGGTCTGGTTGGTAGCCTGTTCATTGCGGCCCTGTTTCCAGCCAGCCGGGGCGGAGCCATTTATTTTTTAACACCAACTGGCGCATGGGTTTTGTTCAGCGGCTGCAGTACAGCGCCTGCCTACAGCCAGAGCCAGCTCTATGCAAACATGGGTGCAACCGTGATTGGCACTCCCGCCAATCTGACTCCCTACCAGGGTGTAGTGTTATATGCGGGTTATGGGATTGGCACTACCTGGCAAACTGCTTGCAACAATATGTTGCTGAACAAGAGTTACTCCCCGGGTTACAGCGTGCAATGAAGTCATAATCCGGCGCGTGCAAAACAAAAGCATTGCATGCTTTGCAGTGGGATCGTCCATTTTGGACAGCTCTAGCCGGCCTGAACAGCCTACACTTGCGCTATACAGCTTCAGGCCCGCCCCGTACACTGTCTGCACTCGCGGTGATCCTGGCCTTCTGCATGCTGCGTCCAGCTTCCAGCTTCGGATCACCATGCCTGCCTCTGCGCCACCCTTGCGTCTGCGTTACCATACCCTTGAAATCGGTGAACACGACATTCATCTGCGCACGCTGCGCGATCGCCAGCAATATCTGGATCGTAATGATGAAGCTGAAAAGCTTGGCATCTCGGCAGCATCGTGGCCGCTGTTTGGCGTGGTATGGGATTCCGGCATTGTGCTGGCCGATTACATGCTGGATTTCGACATCAAGCACAAACGCATTCTGGAGGTAGGATGTGGCATCGGCCTGTGCAGCTTGATGCTCAACCTGCGTCTCGCCGACATCACCGCCACCGATCAGCATCCGGAAGCCGGCAACTTTCTGGCCGAGAACGTCAAACTCAACCCGGGCCGTGACATTCCGTTCATGCGCGAAGGCTGGGCCGATGCCACCAGCAAACTCGGCAAGTTTGATCTGATTATCGGTAGCGATCTTTTGTATGAACCTGATCAGGTCGAGCTATTGGCGGGTTTTATCCAGGAGCACGCCAGGCCACATTGTTCCATCATCCTGGTCGATCCGGGCCGCGGCCTGCATGCCCGTTTCAGCAAACTGCTGGTTACACTTGGTTATAGCCATACCCAGCACAAGCCACTCAAAACATCGACGCTTAGCCAGCCGTTCAAGGGCCAGATTCTGCACTATGAGCGGTGAAGTATTGTTGCTGTAAACATGCGGCAGTCCTTTTCATAGCGCACACAGTGGACACAAGGATCACCAGCACGAATAATCCAGCGCTGCAGCACGGCATGCGGGACCCATTGCCACTTTGACAACATGAACATTCAACAGCACGTATTCCCTGACAGACAAGCCCGTAGCGGTACCGTCATGCGAAAAATGATAAAGAATGTTTCCCGTCTGTTACTGTCATGTGCCGGAATTGGTTGGTCGATGGCAGCCAAACCGGCTGAGTTGACAGCCACGACCAGCGACGCCCCGGTGCCGGTTGAATACAAATTTACTGCGTCGTCCTACCAATCTTCTGTGGGCAATGATGCAACTGATTTCAATCTGCGCATCAATCAAGGCCAGCATACTGGCTGGGTCGGGCGCTATGCTGATGCCAACGGATTTACCCAGGAGCGCATAGGCTATGACAACCGGCAGGATTTTGGCCTGGTGCGTCTGGTGTCAACGATAGAATTTGGCAGCGGCGGTTATAAAGGTGTGGCAATGGCGACCGAAATCGGCTCTGACACTTATGCGATTGCGGGAATGGACCGGACCAATTTGCGCTCTTTCTATAATCTGGGTTTTGATCCCAGTGATGCAGTCGTCTTTGGTGCAGGCACCCGGGCATTGGCGGGCAGCGAGTTGTCTTTGTTCCAGGTGCGCGAAAACCGCCTGAATACCCAAAGACGGGCTATCCATCTGGTATGGCGCTATAAACCGGCGCAGACACAACGGCTTACGCTTGAGGCATCACACAAAAGCGGAATCGACGATGATGCGCGCTTTGTGAAGGGCTATGCGCTGTCAGCCACTTATGACTACGGACAATATTTTGCCAGACTGGCACGCGACCAATATGCCAATTTCAGTGCAAGTCATTTGACACGCGTTGCTGTTGGCATGCATTTCTGACCCTGCTGCTGGCCCGCAAACGCAGCATCAAACCCGTACTTTGGCAGCACTGATCCACACGCACCTGGCTTTGCCCTGCACAGGATATTCAAACTGCGAATACTTGCCGATACCTGGCATCATCACGGCCGCAGCCAGTGAGGCCACTTCCGTACACACCAAGCCATTAACCAATGCGGTTTCAGGCCCGTCCATGGTCTGGAAACGTTGAACATACAGGCATGATTACGACCAAACTTGGGATTGTTTTAGCATTGGTTTTGTGACGTTTTTCACAAAGTCTGGCACCGGCTGGCCAGCATCCCACCCCTGCCCTCGTACCTGGGAAAAAGAATCATTTCCCGGTAAAGATTCAGGCTGGAATGCCGTAAATATATTTCGGGAAATCAGCTTTCCCACCAATATTCAACCCCGGAATATTTGAGGGACAGACTTCGTGAAACAGCCGCAAATTCCAGACAATGAACTGATCCGCCTTGATACCCTGAGATCACTCAACATCCTGGATACCCCGGCCGAAGAACGCTTCGACCGCCTCACGCGACTAGCCAAGCGCATGTTCGGCGTGCCGATGGCACTGGTAAGCCTGATCGATGAAAACCGGCAGTGGTTCAAGTCGTGCAACGGTCTGGATGCCAGTGAAACCGGCCGTGACATTTCGTTTTGTGGTCATGCCATCCTCGGTGACGAAATATTTCTGGTGCAAGATGCTGCAGCCGATGAACGCTTTGCCGACAACCCGCTGGTTACCCAGTTTCCCCATATCCGCTTTTATGCCGGCTGCCCGCTCAAACATCCAAATGGCGCCAAGCTTGGCACCCTGTGCATCCTCGACACCCGTCCGCGCTCATTGAGCCGCGATGACCTGATTGATCTGCGCTATCTGGCCGAAATGGCCGAACGTGAACTAGCTGCCGCCAATCTGGCCACCACCGATGAATTGACCGGCCTGTCCAACCGGCGCGGTTTTGTGCTGCTGGCCCAGAAAAGCCTGAGTTTTTGCCTGCGGCAGAATACCCATTGCGCACTGGTGTATTTTGATCTCGACAACTTCAACGAAATCAATAACACCTACGGCGAGAAGGAAGGCGACAAGGTGCTGAAACTGTTTTCGGAAAAACTGAAAGCCAATTTTCGTGATTCCGATGTGATGGGCCGTCTGGGCGGCGATGAATATGTACTGCTGTTGAACAACACCACTGCCAGTCTGGCAGAAGCCGTTGTCTGCAAATTCGAGGAAGTCTTGCGGGAATTCAACACGTTTTCACGACTACGTTATCGGCTCACGTTTGCGCGCAGCATCGTCACTGCCTACCTGCACGCCGGTACCAGTGTGGAGGCCATGCTGAAAGATGCGGAAAGCCTTATGCAGGACAACCGTCGCCGCATGCTGATCAGAAAAGGCTTGTTGCACTAACCAGTCGCGCGTAACCGGGTTGTGCAGCTATCCCAGCTTTTGCACAAGCGCCTTGATTTGTTGCCGCAACCATTGATGCGCAGGTGAATGCTGCACGCGCTTATGGCTGATCAGGCAGTAAGCAATCTGCACCTGTGGCGGCGTCAAGGTCGGTAGCGCCTTGAAATTCAACTCACGCGTCGCCAGTCCTGCCAAAACTCCGGCCCCGGGCAACAGGCAATCAGTGCCTGCGATCGTGGCCAGCGCCGTGGTCAGATTGTCGGTTTCATAGGCGGCGGGCCAATGCATGTTGAGACCGGGCTGGCCCGGCCTTGGATGAAACAACTCGAACTTTTCCATGTCAGGCATGCGCAAAGCCACACGCGGGTAGCGTAGTAAATCTTCGCGGGTCGCCGGTTTTTTACGCAGCGGATGCGCCGCACGCGCAAAAATGGCGGGGGTATCGGTATATAGCACTTCGGAGTGGAACTGCTCGCTCAGGTCTGAAAACTCCAGATTAAGCACGAAATCCAGATCTCCATCCTCCAGACCCTCCAGTTGATGGCGGTACTGACTGAGAATCTTCAGCACCACTCCGGGCGCATTTTTACTCAGCCGCTGCATCAAGCTCGGCAACACCAGCATGTGCAGGTACTCATTGGCGACCAGCGTGAACTCTCCTTTCCAGGTAGCTGGATCAAACGGTTCGTGATCAAACAATACTGCGGCCGACTCCAGCCATTGTTGCAGCGGATCCTGCAAGGCTAGCGCAAATGGCGTCGGCACCAGCCCCTTGGAAACCCGCATGAACAAGGGCTCGCCAAATTGTTCGCGCAAGCGGGCCAGCGCCTTGCTTACCGCCGGCTGCGTCAGATGCAGCTTGCTGGCAGCCACTGACACGCTGCGGTATTGCAGCAACACCTGCAAAGTCACCAGCAGGTTGAGATCGATGTGGGTCAACTGCTTGAGATTGATCACCTTTGATATTCCATATTGGCATGTACATGCTGAATATATTTCATTATCAATTATATCACCACAGGGCTAATGTCCGTTTCGCAGCAAGTTGCTGTTAACCCCAAGGAGTACGACCATGACCATATTAGCTATCGTTTGTCTGGGCCTCATCATCGGCAGCGCTGTTTCCGAAGTTGAAATGTCCTGAGCAGACATCAAAGGGTAGTACCACCGGGAGTAGTGATCTGCGATAAGATGCGCGCCTGAAATCCGCAACAGGCAGTCGCAGTCTCCCATGGCATCAACTTCAGAAAAGCCCTCACCGGTAGCAGCACCACGACAGCTGCCGGGTCGTCCGCCCCAGGCCCGCTTGTCCACGGTTTTGCGTCCCTATCGCAAACAGGTGGTCTTGCTGCTGGTTCTGGCCATGGCGGCCAACATCTTCACCCTGTTTGTACCCTGGCTGATCAGAGCCGGTGTTGACAGCTATGTGGCTGGCCAGTTTGAACTGGAGCCGCTGGTGTTCAAATTCCTGGGCATCGCTGCACTGGTGTTTTTTTTCACGTGCTGGCAAAGCGTCATGCAAGTGCTGGTGTCGGAAAAAGTGGCGATGGACCTGCGTCTCGCACTGTCCGACAAAATCTCCGGGCAGGGCTATCGCTTCATCGAGGAAAAAAATCCGTCCAAGCTGCTGACCAATCTCACTTCCGATATTGATTCCATCAAGCTCTATGTGTCGCAGGTTATCGTCTCGCTGGTCACTTCCGCCGTGATCATTGTGGGAACTGCGGTAATCCTGCTCACCATTGACTGGCAACTCGCGTGCTTTGTACTGCTGGTGATTCCACTGATCGGCGGCACTTTTTTCGTAATCCTGCGCAAGGTGCGCCCGTATTTCATGCAGAGCCGCGAAGTAATCGACTGGCTCAACAAGGTGATCCGTGAAAGCATTATTGGCGCCGCCTTGATTCGCGTACTCGATTCTGGCGTGCTGGAGCATGACAAGTTCAATGCCGCCAATGCCCGCGGCCGCGACATCGGCTTCCGCATCGTCCGCCTGTTTTCCTTCATGATCCCGATCATCACCTTTGTCGCTACCATGGGCTCTCTTACGGTGGTAACCCTGGGCGGCTGGTATGTGATCAATGGCAACATGAGCTACGGCTCGTTCACCGCCTTCATGAGTTATCTGGTTATGCTGATCTTCCCGATTCTGGTAATCGGATTCATGAGCAACATCATTGCCCAGGCTACTGCCTCCTATGCCCGTATCAGCGACGTGCTGAAGGCACCGGATGCTGTGGAGAGCGGCACCCACAAGGCAGTGCTACAAGGCAACATCAGTGTGCGCGATATCTGCCTCGACTATGGTGGCAAACCGGTACTCGACCATGTTTCGCTCACCATCAAGAGCGGTACCCGCACCGCCATTCTCGGTCCCACCGCTGCCGGCAAGACCCAGCTGCTGAACATCATGGCCGGCCTGACCCCGTTGCCCAACGGCAGTCTCGACTACGATGGCACGCCATTGGCAGACTATGACAAAGGTGCCTTCTTTCCGCAGATCGGTCTGGTATTCCAGGACAGTGTGCTGTTCAGCACCACCATGCGGGAAAACATCGCGTTCAGCACACTAGCCAGTGACGCCTCCCTGCAACTGGCAGTAGCCACTGCCGAACTCACCGACTTTGTCGCCTCGTTGCCGGACGGTCTTGACACGCAGATCTCGGAACGCGGCACCTCGCTGTCGGGCGGACAAAAACAGCGCATCATGCTGGCGCGGGC
Organism: uncultured Gammaproteobacteria bacterium; assembly: GCA_903853385.1. Lineage (GTDB taxonomy): Bacteria > Pseudomonadota > Gammaproteobacteria > Pseudomonadales > Pseudohongiellaceae > CAILUG01. The sequence continues at coordinate 8,301 of CAINTJ010000026.1, read as the reverse complement.
GCTCGCGCTTAACCCGCGCATCCTGTTCCTCGATGATTTCACTGCGCGTGTGGATGCCAGTACCGAAGAAAAAATCCTTGCCAATATCACCCGCAACTATCCCGGGCTGACGCTGATTTCCATTACCCAGAAAATTGCACCGGTCACCGGCTATGACCAGATCATATTGCTGATGGAAGGCGAAGTACTGGCCAGTGGCACCCATGAACAACTGATGCACAACTCGCCCGAATATGTGCAGATCTATAATTCCCAGCGGTCGACCAGTACTTATGAATTACGCGCTTAATTCCCAGCCCCCACGGCCAAAAGTTTCCGTCCTGCAGGCCCTCAAAGGGCTGGCACCGTTACTGCAAGGCGAACAAGCCAGCCTCGTCTATGCCGCGCTGGCTACCATCTGCAATTCACTGGTCAACCTCACCGCACCACTGTTGATCGCGCACATAGTCGACACCTACATTTCCAAAGGCCAGTTTGACGGCATGCTGCGCTTTTCAGGAATTCTGTTTTTACTCTATGCCGCCGGCCTCTTCACCAGCTATTCACAAACGCGCTTGATGGGGGGAGTAGGCCAGCGCGTGCTGTTTTCGCTGCGCTCGCGCATCTTCAACAAATTGCAGGAATTGCCGGTGGCGTTTTTCAACGCCAATAAAACCGGCGATCTGATTTCACGCATCAACAGCGACACTGACAAGTTGAACCAGTTTTTTTCGCACACCTTGGTACAGTTCATGGGCTCGGTGGTGATCATGATCGGCGCTGCCATTTTTCTGCTGTCGATCAATTTTCGCCTGGGAGTGGCGGCGCTGACACCCGCGGTGCTGCTGGTATTGTTCACGCGCCTGGTATCGCCCTGGGTGAAACGCATGAACGCGGAATCACTGACGTCCACCGGTTTGTTGTCGGCTGAAGTCACCGAAAGCCTCAACAACTTCCGCGTGATTGTCGCGTTCAATCGCCGGGACTTTTTCCGTTCCCGCTTCGCCGAGGCCAACAAGCACAACTATCTGAAAGCGATCAAGGCCGGCATTGCCAACAACCTGTTCACACCTGTGTTCGGGCTGTCGTCGACACTCGCACAACTGGCGGTGCTGGTGTATAGCATCCATCTGATCACCAATGGCGCTTTCACTTTGGGGCTTTTTATCAGTTATCTCGCTTATGTCACCAACTTCTACAATCCGCTGCGCCAGTTGGCAGCGCTGTGGGCCAACTTTCAGGTGGCACTGGCTGGCTGGGATCGCATCGCTGCCATTTTGCAGATTGAAAACGACATGCCGCAGGTACCGGCAACTGCTGCTGCCAACGACACTGTCGCTGGCCCGCTGCTGGAATTCCGCGATGTTTCGTTCCAGTACACCCCCGAACGCTTCATTCTGCAAAATCTGAATCTGACCCTGGAGCGCGGCAAGACCTATGCACTGGTGGGCCCTACTGGTGGCGGCAAAACCACTACCGCCTCGCTGATGGCGCGGCTTTATGATCCCAGTTCCGGCAGCATTTGGTTTGCCGGCCGCGATATCCGCACCGTAGCTCCGGCCGAACGTGCGCGCCGCATCGGTTTCATCCTGCAGGAACCCATGCTGTTTTCCGGCTCCATTCGCGACAACATCCTCTATGGCAATGCCGACTATAGCAGCCTGGATGACACCCAATTGCTGGCGGTACTGGAAGCTGCCGGCCTCGCCGACTTGCTGCAACGCTTTGATGGTGGACTGCAGGCCAAGGTGGCCAGCAGTGGTGACTCACTGTCACTGGGACAGAAACAGTTGATTGCCTTCATGCGAGCAGTGTTGCGACGTCCTGACCTGTTGATCCTGGATGAGGCCACTGCCAACATCGATACCGTTACCGAGCAATTGCTGGAATCCATCCTGCACAAGCTGCCGGCCCACACGACTCGTGTGATCATCGCACATCGCCTCAACACCATCGAAAATGCTGACGAGATTTTCTTCGTAAACGGCATGGAAATCACGCGGGCTGCTTCGATGCATGATGCGGTGGACATGTTGCTGCACAAACAGAAAGCTTCCTGACCGCCTGCTACCACCGCTGGCTGCGCTGAACAGCTTGCACCCTTGCAGGCAGCCTGATATGAGTAGCACGTCAAAACCCCGCTTTCAGGAGCTGTTATGCAACAACATCGACGTCAAATACTGGCCGCTATCGCAAGCGCTCTCGGTTATGGCCTGCTGGATGCCAAAGCAATGGCAGCCTCGACTCCCCCGAAACTGGGCCTGATCTTCCCGCCCGCCAATCGCGGCGTTCCGGAAGAAGGCCTGGTGATGTACGGCAATCGTATTGAATATGTGACGGAAGGGCTGGGGCTGGAGACCATGACTCCGGCCGGCTATGAGGCAGTGATTGATCGTATACCAGCAGTAGCCAAACGCCTGGTGGCACGCGGTGCCCAGGCGGTGATCCTGACCGGAACTTCCCTCACCTTCTTCAAAGGCGAGGCATTCAACCAACGTCTCACGCAAACCATGCGCGAAGCTGCCGGCGGCCTGCCGGTGACTACGATGAGCACCGCGGTGATTGAAGGGCTTAAAAAGATGGGGGCCAGACGGGTGGTAGCACCCACGGCTTACAACGATGAAGTGAATGAGCGGCTACGTGCGTTTCTGATTGAACACAAATTTGAAGTGGTGGCAGTGCAAGGTATGGGCATCGAAGCGATAGAGGACGTCAATCGTGTCACGCAACCCATGCTGCTCGATTTCTGCACCAAAGTGGTCAAAAGCGCACCCGGTGCTGATGCAATTCTGGTGTCATGTGGCGGGCTGCGTACACTGGAAATCCTGGCGCCACTGGAAGCGGCCACCCGCTTGCCGGCAGTTTCCAGCATGCCACATACCCTGTTGGCAGCAGCCAAACTGGTGGGTCTTGATGGGCATGTGAGCGGTTTTGGGCGCTTGCTGGCCGAGGCATGAATACATCGGGGAGTTCGCGGTCAGTTGCACTGCCGCAGTGAAGCCGGCTGCACACCACTGCAGGTTCATCACCAGTGTGAGTGGTCGAAACCGGCAATGAAGCTGAAGCGGTAATGGGATTCAGCAGTGCCTATTGTGATGAGGTCTCCATCATGCAATGGCGCTGTCATCACACCAGCACCAATACCCAAGCGTTTGCCGGCCACGCTAAGTCCGCATTTGCTGCCCCGATCAGTCAGCGCAAAGCCATCCGCCGTTTTATCAATGCTGAAATGCTCACGCGAAACCTGCAACAACCGGCCTGCATCCATTAAATACAGCTCGTTGCTGGGTACTGAACCCGGCATAGCAGGACGTTCGACGCGATGCGGCTTGTCGTTGATCATCAAAACCCTTGATTCTCGGCCAACCCGAAACGGAGATGCGAGGATGCAGACCATGCCAGAAGCTTGGAAAGGGGCCGGCAGCGACGCCCGCGCCTCTTCTGTCATTGCTTTCAGCACGGCCTGGGGAAACAGGCTGTCCAGAATTTTTTGCTTGTCATGCATGGTGTCTTGACCTGCTTGTGACTCACAAATTGGCTTGCGGATTCCTTCTCAACAGTAACCATCCGGGTTCATCTGCAAATAGCGCCAGACATCAGCACACATGCGGTCGAGCCCGAGTGTGGCGTGCCAGTGCAGCACGGCTGCGGCTTGACGAGTGTCTGCGTAACAGGCTGCCACGTCACCGGCCCGGCGTGGCTCAATCCGGTAAGGGATGGCATGGCCGGCTGCCTTTTCAAAAGCCTGCAGCATTTCCAGCACGGAAAAGCCGCGCCCGCAGCCCAGATTTACCGTGATGTAGGGAGTGTCAGGGCCGAGTGATGCCAGAGCTGCAACATGCCCAAGCGCCAGGTCTACCACATGAATGTAGTCGCGGACGCCGGTACCATCCACAGTCGGATAGTCGTTGCCATAAATGGCAAGGCGCGGCAATTTGCCCAAGGCCACCTGCCCCAGATAAGGCATGAGATTGTTGGGAATGCCACGCGGATTTTCACCAATCAAGCCACTGTCATGGGCACCCACCGGATTGAAATAGCGCAGGCAGGCTATCCGCCAGCTATTGTCGGCCGCGAAGGTATCTCTCAGGATTTGTTCAATTACCAGCTTGGTGTTGCCGTAGGGATTGGTTGCTTGCAACGGCGCCGTTTCCGGAATCGGCAGAGTTTGTGGAATCCCGTAGACGGTGGCAGATGACGAAAACACCAGTGTTTTGACCCCGGCCTGCTGCATAGCAGCCAGCAAGTTAAGAGTGCCACCCACGTTATTGCGGTAATAGCGCAGCGGTTGTGCAACCGACTCTGCCACGGCCTTGAGACCGGCGAAATGGATTACAGCATCGTAGTTGTCATTGGCAAACACGGCGGCCAGTGCAGCTTCGTCACATAAATCGGCCTCAATGAAACGAACTGACTTGCCCGTGATACGCCGAATACGTTCACATACCAGGGATGAGCTGTTGCAGAGATTATCAAGCAGCGTGACCTCATGGCCTTGCTCCAGCAATTGTACGCAGGCATGGGAGCCGATATAACCGGTGCCACCCGTCAACAAAACCTTGAGACTCAAGGCTGCGGTGGATGGTTTTGTTGTTGCAGCCATTTTCCCAGCTTCCAGGCATTATCGATGCAGATAAAATACAGCAAGGTGATCAACAGGAATATGCCAAACTGGGCCCAGACAGCCCAATTCAGCAAATACATTACGATGCCAATGAAATTGATCTGGATCGACAGCACGCCTATCAACAGCAGGATTTCCTGGTTGGTGAAGCCAGCCTGCTGCAGCACATGATGGATGTGGGTGCGATCCGGCTCGTGGACTGGCAGGCCCTTCTTGATGCGTCGCAAGGTGGTGATGACCATGTCGATCAATGGCAATCCCACCACAAACAGCGCTAGCACGGCCGGCAGATGCATGCCGGTCAGGGCTCCTCCTTGCGTGGCATCAATCAGCAACCACACCAGTGAAAAACCGATAAGTTTGCTGCCGGCATCACCCAGAAATACTTTCGGCAACAAACGGCTGGTACCGAGATTGAACAACAGATAGGCCGCAGTGCCACCTATCAGCAGGGACGGCAACAGATTATTAAGGGCAGTTGCATGGGTGAGGAAATAGAAACTGCCCAGCGCGATCAAGGTAATGGTACCCACCAGACCATCCATGCCGTCGATCATGTTCCAGGCATTGGTGATGCCAAAAACCGCAATAATAGTGAACGGCAGCGACAGCCACAGCGGCATATGCAGTTCGCGGAAAATCAGGATGTTGCCGAGATCGCCCACCCACAGATTGGAGCCGAAAATCATCATCAGGGCGGCCATTACTTCGATAACGATGCGGGCTTTGATATTGATATTGAAGCGGTCATCCAGCACCCCTACCACTACCAACAAGCCGGCGGCAGTGAGGTACCAGTATAGTTCAGCACTCAACCCGGTAAAGAAGGGCAACAACACCAGCAGTCCGATGAAAATCGCGACACCGCCGATCAGTGGCACTTCGCCTATATGATTTTTGCGTGAATCGGGCCGATCCACCAGGCCAAGCCATCGGGCCAGCGGTGCCAGCAAAATCAGCAGCACTGCGGTCAGTGCAAATGCGGAAAGACCTTGAACAAACACTGCCTGCACTCTGGTTGGAGGTTAAGGATCAGCGCTCTGGCAACACCACTGTGCGTAACAGAACCTGACCGCGAGACCATACTACACAAGCTGCCCTTAGGTGCAGCGGGAAAAGCTCCCGAAAATCTAGCCCTGCCGGTTCCTGGCGAAAAACTGCGGCAATTTGGAGCAATTCTTTAACAACAAGGTAAAGATACCACCCACCTGGTTACGACGCAGCACCTGCAAATCTTCGCGGGACTTGCGCCAGAGGTTGGCGATGCTGCGATTGCTGGCCCCTCCCAGCCGCATTTTGACCAGCACCCGGGGTAAATAGCTCAAATGCAATGTGTTAACTTTCAGGATACGCAGCATGAAATCGTAGTCGGCAGCTATGCGTAGTGAAATATCGAAACCGCCGAACTGCTGATATACCTGCCGTCGCAAATACAAGGTTGGATGTGCCGGCATCCAGCCTTTAGCCAGCAGGCTGGGGGCATATTCACAACTGCGCCAGTAGCGGAGTACCAACTGGGGATTGCGTTTGCTTACATAGAGCAGATCACCGTAAATGCCGTCCACCGCCGAGTTTGAGAATGCCGCGGCTATGGTGGCCAGGACATTGCGATCTGCCAGCAGATCATCGGCATGCAGAAAACCAATGACATCGCCGGTGGCGCGCGCAATGCCTTTGTTGAGCGCATCGTAAATGCCCAGATCGGGCTCACTCACCAGCACTGCCAGCCGATCGGCATAGCGGGCCAGTACTGCGCCGGTGCCATCGGTGGAAGCTCCGTCTATGACAACCAGCTCTACTTCCGGATGGGTCTGTGCCAATACAGAATCCAGCGCCTGGGCAATGGTGTCGCGATTGTTGCGCACCACAGTAATGACGGAAATCTTCATCATGAAGTGGCTGGAGCGGGGGTGCGGGTTATCATGAAATTTTCCAGCACCAGCACGTCCATTTTGGTACGTAAAAAACAATCAAGCGCTTCGTGCGGACGGCATACCACCGGTTCGTTCTCGTTGAAGGAAGTATTGAGCACCATCGGCACTCCTGTGAGAGTCCGGAATGCGGATATCAATCTGTGATAACGCGGATTCGAACTCTTGCTGACCGTTTGCAAGCGTCCGGATCCATCGACGTGGGTCACTGCCGGAATTTTTACGCGCTGGCTGGCGCGGATCTGGAACACCTGCATCATGAACGGCACCTCAGCATCCTGCTCAAACCAGTCCGCGACGGCCTCACGCAACACTGACGGCGCGAACGGGCGGAACGATTCGCGGCGTTTGATTTTCAGGTTGAGAATGTCTTTCATGTCGGCGCGGCGTGGGTCCCCCAGAATCGAGCGATTGCCCAGTGCCCGCGGGCCCCACTCCATACGGCCCTGAAACCAGCCGATTACCAGGCCTTTACTGATGGCCGTCGCCGTAAGCAGGCACAGCGTTTCTTCATCGGGGATTTCACTAACCACACAATGCTGTAGGTCCAGCTCCTGATTACGCTCGTCCAGCAAGGCCCTGACGGCTGCGTCCGAGGCCATCGGTCCCCAATAGGCATGATCCATCAGGAAGCGGTGCTGACCACCCTGTTGATGCCACAGTGCAGTTGCTGCCCCGATGGCGCCACCGGCATCGCCGGCAGCCGACTGGACATATACATGCTTGAACGGCGTCTTGAGGGTGATCTTGCCATTGGCCACTGAGTTAGCCCCGCAGCCACCCGCCACTGTCACAGCTTCCAGCTGGTGTTTCGCGTAGAGTTTGTTGAGCAAATGAAAGAATGCTTCTTCATACATTGCCTGTACCGAGCGGGCCAGGTTGCGATGTTTTTGCGACAACGGCTCATCCTTGCCGCGCGCAGGGCCGAACAACTCAACCAGAGCCGGTGAATACAGCGTGCCAATTTCGGGAATGCCGTTTTCCCATTCATAGGAGATTTTTTCGCGATGATGACGGAAATACTCCAGATTGAGCTTGAAACTGCCATCCGCTTGCAAGAGCACCAGCTTGCGCATCTTGTCGAGATATTCCGGCTCGCCATACGGCGCCAGTCCCATCACTTTGTATTCATCACCATAGTGGGGAAAGCCCAGATATTGTGTGAGTGCCTGATAGAAAATGCCCAGTGAATGCGGAAAATGCACGCGACCTTCCACGGTAAGCGTCGTACCCTGCCCCACGCCCCAGGCTGCGCTGGCAAAGTCGCCAAAGCCATCAACCGACACCGCCACCGCCATTGCAAAGGGGGACACATGAAAAGCCGAGGACAAATGCGCCACATGATGTTCAATGCCATGAACCCGGCCTGTGAAGCGCTGGCCCGGCAAAGCCTGCGCCAGTTGCTCGGCTATTCCGCCACGTTTGCGTTTGTTAAGCAGTCGATCCAGTACCAGGCGCGGATCCGGGAAATGCGTCAATGTATAGACGATTTTGCGACCAAGACTCGCACGCGCATTCTGGTTGATTGCCACATGCTCTACCTCTGCCAACGTGATGCCGGCTTGTTCCAGACAATAACTGATCGACTGTGCAGGAAAGCCGGCCCAGTGTTTGATGCGACGAAAGCGCTCTTCTTCGGCAGCGGCAATCAGCTCGCCATCCCTGAAGATGCAAGCAGCCGAATCGCCGTGGAAGGCGTTGATGCCAAGGATGTAGGTCAAACCGTCACTCCGTAATTTCTGCTGTTTCCAGCTGGCCAGGTTAACC
>CAINTJ010000025.1 GCA_903853385.1 uncultured Gammaproteobacteria bacterium | reverse complement strand
CTCTATGCCGGGAGCATCGATGAAAATCTGCTCGATCTGCGGCAAGCTTTCGCGGGCCATTCGGCCACACACCTCTGGATTGGTGGGCACAATGCGCCAACCCACCACGATGAGAGCTTGGGCAGCCAGCTCCGCTTCCAGCACTGTTCTGGCTTGTTGGGCTTTGCCTTGGTCCTGGCTGAGGAAAATCATGCCCACGCCATAATTGGGCCCAAGCTTGTGCTGGAACTGGGTCTGGGCCATGCCGCGCAGGAAACTGTCGGGTTTCTGCATCAACAGACCACAGCCGTCACCTGTAACGCCGTCCGCAGCGATGCCGCCCCGGTGCGTCATGCAAGTCAACGAGCTTATGGCTGACAACAGCAACTCATGGCTCGGCTTGCCTTCGATATGGGCAACTAGACCGAAACCACAGTTATCTCTGAACTCGTCTGGATGGTACAGACCCGTTTTCATAATCCTTCTCTGGCGAAAAAAAGTAGGCACAGCTACAGGCGACCTGCAGATCTGCCAAGAAAAAGAACACAAATTCCTAGGGAGTTTACCGCTGGTAGTGACTTCCCGCCCCTAATTACTACGGGGCCGGAGATATTACACCACCCCCCAAAATTGTGGCAACCATGTTGCCCTAGTTTCCTTGGTAGAAAGCCGACAGTTTGCAGAGAGTGGGGGGGCATCCGGGACTCCGGCAACAGACCGGTTCGGCCCGACAGAGATGCCCTTCAGTGGCCAGCAGGCCAATTCTTCAGCAACCGCAGCGTCAACCAGCCGTCAATTGCGCGCCGGCTCCCAGGGTTGCAGCCAAAAGGGAGCTGTCCACCCCCTCCTTGACCGCCGCTTTGCCCAAAGCTTCCAGCAAAACGAACCTGATTTTACCTTCATCGGCCTTTTTGTCCTTGGACATGTACCGGATGAATATGTCAGGGGCAATAGCGGGGGGGGCCACCGGCAAGCCGGCACTGGCGATTATCCGTTTCACCCTGGCAGCTTCGCCCTGTTGCAACAAACCCATGCGCCAGGAAAGATCAGCAGCCATCACCATGCCGGCTGCTACTGCCTCCCCATGCAGCCACACACCATAACCCATGGCAGTTTCAATCGCATGGCCGAAGGTGTGCCCGAGATTCAGAATGGCACGCAGCCCGGTTTCGGTTTCATCGGCCGCCACTATCGCCGCCTTTTCATCGCAACTGACCTTGATGCTGGCAGCCAGCGCTACAGGGTCGCGGCGCAGGAGTGCAGCCATGTTGTGTTCGAGCCAGTCCAGGAAGCGGGGATTGTTGATCAGCCCATATTTGATCACTTCTGCCAAACCCGCTTTCAGTTCGCGCTCCGGCAAGGTATTCAGTGTAGCAGTATCAATGAGCACGCATTGCGGCTGGTAGAAAGCGCCGACCATGTTCTTGCCCAGCGGTCTGTTCACGCCGGTTTTGCCACCTACCGAGGAATCAACCTGCGACAACAATGTGGTCGGAATCTGGATGAAATTAATACCGCGCTGATAAGTGGCGGCGGCAAAGCCCGTCATGTCGCCAATTACTCCACCACCCAGCGCAATCAGGGTTGCCGAACGGGAAAATCCCAACTCAAGCAAGCGATCATAAATGATCGTGACTGTATCAAGGGTTTTATGCTGCTCACCGTCAGGCAGGATAACCGTACTGACACGGCGACCGCCCAGCATGCTTTCCACCCGGGCCAGATATAAAGGTGCCACGGTTTCATTGGTGACTATGCAAACTTGCGAGCCGCGTAAATGCGGCTGCAAAAGCTCGCCACGCGCGAGCAGCCCGGCCCCGATATGGATAGGGTAGCTTCGCACCCCCAGCTCGACTGTCAGCGACTCCAATTGGCCCCCACGCTTTCCGACTGCTTGAGCATTTGCAAAATTTCATTGCAAACCGCTTTGGGGCTGCGGCGGCTGGTCATCACCATGTAATCGGCCACTTCCCGGTATTGGGGCTCTCTGGATTCCATCAACGAAAGCAGCTTGGCGCGCGGATCATCTACGTCCTGCAGCAAAGGTCGCTTCTGGTCGCGACGCGTCCTTTCCACTTGCTGCCCGATAGTTGCCATCAAATACACGACAACGCCACCCTTGCGCAGGTTTTTCCGGTTTTGTTCGGCCATCACTGCACCGCCACCAGTTGCCAGCACAATGTTGTCCAGGGTACACAATTCCTGAATCACATTGCGTTCGCGCTGACGAAAGCCGGGCTCGCCCTCCACATCGAAAATCCAGGAGATGTTGGCTCCCGCCCTTTCTTCAATTACCTGATCGGAGTCATAGAATTCCTTGTGCAACTCTTCCGCCAGCAACCTGCCAATCGTGGTTTTGCCAGCACCCATTGGGCCTACTAAAAATATATTATTTAACTTCGATGTCATTTTCTTAACTAAAATAACCGGCGAGGATCAATCGACCCTCGCCATTATTCTAATTGATCCTTATTTCAACTCGTTGATAACGGAAGGTGTGATGAAAATGAGGAGTTCCGTTTTTGATTTGTTTTCCTCTCTCTTTTTGAAGAGATTTCCCACATATGGCAAGTCACCCAGAAGCGGTGTCTTGGAAGTTGAAGTAGTGACTTCTTCCCGGTAAACGCCGCCAAGTACCACGGTGTCGCCATCATTAACCAATACTTTTGTTTCGACAGAGTTGGTAGCAATAGACGGTGGACCATTTGACGCCGGGACAATTGAATCCTGGTGAATTAACAGCTTCATGATGATACGGCCATCAGGGGTAACCTGCGGGGTAACCTGCAAGGAAAGCGCTGCAGTCACAAACGTGGTTATGGAACCTCCAGCAGTACCCCCTGCCTGTGACTGATAAGGTATCTGGATACCCGAGGTGATGTTGGCCGGTTGCTGATCCTGAGTGGTAATTTTAGGCTGGGCGATCACTTCGCCATTACCGCTTGACTCCAGCGCCGACAATTCCAATTGCAACAAGCCGTTATTGCCGGCATAGCCCAAAGCAATGTGGGACGGTGCAGCCACCCCCATATCAACCGCCAGCGCTTCCGGAAAGGCAACAGTTGGCGATGGAGTAGAGGCCAAAGCCTTCTCCAAAGTAGAACCCCCGGCCACCGCGGAATTTACTGTCTGATTGAAGCTGTTGATACTCTTTTGCAGTCCGATGGCGCCTTCCTGGGTTCCGGATATCAGGAATTGGTCCCCTGCCTTCGGGAAAACCTGCGCACCACCCCATCGGATGCCCAATGCCTGACTGAATGAAGTCGAAGCATTGACGATGCGCGCTTCTATCAACACTTGTTTTACCGGAACATCGAGTTTGGCAATCAGCGCTTTCACTCTATCAAGCACAACTTCCACGTCCTGAAGGATGATGGTGTTGGTGCGTATATCCACCGTTGCCTTCCCCCGGTTAGTGAGGATGCCGCCGCCTTTCTCATCTTTTGCACGCAGCAAGGTAACCAGATCATTGGCTTGCGCATAGTTGATGGCAATGTATTGAGTAACCAGCGGTGCCAGCCCTTCCACTTTTTGGGAAGACTCCAGATTTTTGACTTCCTCTGTTTCAATTTCGTCAGCTGGAGCCACATACATGACAGTGCCATCAATTCGCTTGGCCAGTTTGTTGGAGCGCAGCACCAGATCCAATGCCTGATCCCAAGGGACATTTTCAAGGCGCAAGGTCACATTGCCGGTAACTCTGTCGCCAACCACAAGACTGAAATCATTGAAGTCGGCCAATATCTGCAGCACCGCCCTTACGTCAATGTTCTGGAAATTAAGGTCTATCCTGTCGCCTTTGAAATTAGGGGCCTTGGCGCTACCGCCGATCGCAGCGGCGGCGGCTACCGGAGTGATGGTTAACACATATTGCTTGTCGGTTTGGTAAGCCAGATAGCCGTACTGTCCGGTCACATTGGCCTGCACTACCACCTTCCCGTCTTGCAGATACAAGCTCACATCGCGAACGGCGGTCCCGAAATCAGCAACATCAAGTCTTACCTGTTGATTCGGTTCAATTGAAGCATTGGTAAATTCCGCGAGCAGCTTGGAACCGTTCTGGCTTACCCTCGCGCTCAGATTCGAACTTGCCAAATCCACAACCACGATGCCTGAGTTATTTTCTCCTCTGCGGAAATCCAGCTTTGTGATATCCCGGCCTTTAGAGCCTGGCGCAACGAATTTTTTGCCCTGGCCGGCATCTGCTGCAGAAAGCACAGCAGGCGATTTGACCGCAGCGCCATCTTTGCCCACCACCACTACCAACGTATTGCCTTTGACTTCGGTTTTGTAAGGCAAAGAAGCAGTCAGATTGACTACCATGCGAGTCCGCCCCTGGGCTTCCAGAACCATCACACTTTCCGCTCCGGTGAAATTCAGCGGAAAGCGCCGGTCTTTCAGGTTATTGCGCGTGTTGGCAAAATCAAGTGTCAGACGTGATGGCTGATCAATTACAAAGGTTTCCGGCACGGGGGGCGACTGATCAAATTGCAGAGTGATTTGGAACTGTTCACCGGGCAGCCCGGAAAAAGAGATATTTTCCAGCGATGCTTGTGCGAGCGCGACTTTGGTCACAAGTCCCAGCAGGCTTATCACCAGCACCGGGAGTGATGCTCTTATAAACTTCCACATTCTGTTGTTTCTCATTGTTGGCTCCACTGCAAATCGCGGACCGCGCATTCTTTAACAAGTTTATTTGGGCGTCGTGAGAACAATGCTCTGGGGGCGCTCAATCCAGCCACCATCCCCGGTCGGCACAATTTCCATCACATCAATCTGGCTCGGGGTGATGGACACTATTCTGCCAAAACTTTTACCCATGTGATTCCCGACGGTGACCCGGTTGATGTTATTGGCCTCATCTTTTATCAAGGCCCAGGTTTGCCCACCTCTTGCCAGAGTACCCACCATGGACAAAGTGCCGATAGCAAAACTTTCCAGATATTCCTTGGATCGATTTTCATCCGGTTTGACCTGGTTATTAAGCTGGTTGCGCATTGCAGTTGCAGCATCCACCGGAATATCAAACGGGCTGCGCAAACTTGCTGCGCTATAAGTGAATGACACATAGGAAGCGAATCCGGGCGCAGCTTCGATCTGACCAGGAGGCCGACTTACCACCGAATCAATATATGCTTTCAATTCGGTCATCTGGCTGTCGTTGGAGCAGCCACCCAAAAGTGACAGAAGCGCTGTGCAGAGCAGCCATCTGACTGCCGTCACCAACCACATTCTTGCTCGTGAAAAGCTTGCTCTTTGTCTGTCGAAACCAGGGAGAATCATTTGCCATCTCCCGGTTTTTTGGCATCTGCCGATTTATAGCGGTAGGTTCGTGCGGTGATTTTCATCTGCAGCGCATTGCGATTGTCACCAGCAGTAATGGCAAAGTCATGAAGAGTAACGATGCGGGACAAACTCGAAACGCCGCTGACAAAGGCGCCAAAATCATGATAAGTCCCGGTCACCGCAATATTGATGGGAAGCTCAATGTAGAATTCGCGGGTAACTTCCTTATCCAAAGCGATGGTTGCGAACTCAAGTCCGCTTCCCAAACCTGTAAAAGTAATATCTTCCAGCAGGCCGGGCACTTCAGTCTGGCCAGGCAGCTGCCTGAGCAAATCCCCAAATGACTCCTCCATATCCATCATCTGCTGACGATAGGCCTCCAGGTTGGCAGCAAGCACCGCCTTGGATTCAAGGTCGGCCTTGAGACCACTTTCCTCACCGGCAACCTTGTCCAGATCACCCTGCAATTCTTTGATATGGAACCAATAGCCCAATCCCAGTACGGCAATAAAAAGCAAAATTGCCAACAGCAACCTGACAGGTCCTGGCCATACTCCAATTGTGCTGGGGTCATTGAGATCATTCCAGTTAAATGTCTTGAGATCATTAACCGATTTTTGCAGCCACTTTTTCAAATTTTCCAGCCACGCTTTCATCGTCTATTTCTCCTGAATAGGCGTGGTGACTTTTACATTCAGCTGGAACTTGTTTCTGCTGTTTTGCTGGGCACCCGCTTCAGCGCCGGCACTCATGGCACTAACACCCAGCAAATTGGGATCTGCAAACCATTCAGATGCTTCAAGATCTCGCATCAATGCTGAAATACGGCTATTGGATTCGGCCACACCTTCCAAAGAGATGCTGTCGTTTACCCGGATTATCGAGTTGTAATAAACACCATCCGGCAAGGTGCGCACAAGCTCGTCAAACAAGCGCACGATCACCGGGCGATTGCCTTGCAATTCCTGGATCACCGCCATCCTGGCCTTGAGTGCTTTTTTCTGGTCCTGAAGTTGACGAATCTCGGTGAGTCGGCCGTCAAGCGTCGCAATCTCGGTGCGCAACGCGGTATTCACTGCGCCCTGGTTGTCGATGCTGCTCTTTACCATAAGATGAAGTACTACCAGCACCAGCCCTGCCACCACAGCAGTCATACCGAGCTGGACAATGAACTTCTGCTTGCGTTCTTCCCGCAGCTTTTCCCGCCAGGGAAGCAGGTTGATATTAGCCATTCATGAACCCCCTGATAGCCAAACCAACCGCCATCAGCAGGGAAGCTGCATCGTTCTTCAGCTGCACCTTGTTGACCTTTGAACCTATCGTCATTTTTGCGAACGGGTCGGCAACAACTGTGCGCGTGGACAATGCCTCCTGCATCATTTGCGCCAGACCATTGGTGGATGCAGAGCCACCTGCCAGTACGATCAAATCAACATCGTTATATTGGCTCGAGGAGAAAAAGAACTGCAAGGACCGGCTCAATTGCTCAGTAAGCTCCTCCTTGAAAGGATCCAGCACATCAGCTTCATAACTTTGGGGCAACTCTCCGCTGATGATTGCTGCTTCCGCTTCGGCAGGCGAGAGACCGTACCGGCTTTGTATGGCGGTAGACAGG
>CAINTJ010000024.1 GCA_903853385.1 uncultured Gammaproteobacteria bacterium | reverse complement strand
TTAACCTTTATCTCTGGCGTCTTACTGACAGATACTAACCGGAATGGCAAGCCCTCGATAGCCTAGACACTTTATAAAGTTACACTCGACTGACTGACCCGCGTGCGCGTGGCTGCTCTCTGAATCGCTTGGCGTACTTCAGATGAACTCTTTAAGGGCCATTCCTGAGGCATACTGGCATCTGGCAATGGTAAGGTGGCGGGTATGCCTCGTACTGTCCCGAAAATGCCCTTAACGGCCTGTCTTTCAGCTTGCACAGCCTTCGCGCGCGTACTGGTCGCAAAACTAGCATCAGGCCGAGAGAGCAGGAGCCATTCGTTTCACCAACAAAGCATTTCCGGAAAAGGGCGATGCGCTGTGGCTCGATCAGCAGGGCAGCTACATGGCCACCGTGGCGGCCGGCCAAGTGTTCAGGTTATTGGGTGCGAAGGCTCCTGGCACCAACGAAAATTATCAAAGTGCGAAGATGCCGGCAGTGAATCACGGCTTGCTGGATGGGCAGCTGGCCTGGCGCCAGCATGATGGTGGCCACACCGACGGGCCCAACTGGAAATACTTTATTCCGTGGGCCGCGCGTGAACTCGAGATACACGGTAAACGTTAATCGTAATTTTTTTCTTCTTTAATCATGCCGGGTTTCTTCCTTATTAAAGTGCAGAACTGGTGCCGGAATATTTCCGGCAAGGTTCTGTCATTAAAGGAAAAATCCCATGTCGCTGCCGTTCAACTTCCGTGTGAAATCTTCGCTAATTTCCTGGACCGCCTTCGGTGTGGTGCTGGCCTCGCATGCTATTGCTGCACCGCTTTCCTATACCACGCCCAACGTCATCACCACCGCTGGGGCAACCTCGGTAACCTTTAATGGCCAAACCTTTGTGAATCAGGGTTTGCAAGGGGTTGCACGGCTGCCGGCTACCACCACGCTCGATTTCAATGGCGATACCTTCGGCGCCTTTTCCAGTCTGGATGTAGTGCCTGGTAGCTGGCGCAAGACGGCTACTGGTTATACCGGCACCTTGTTCTCGTTGCCGGATCGCGGGCCGAATGGCGTAGGAAGTGTCACATTCAGTGATTACGCCGGGCGCGTCAGCAGTTTTACGATGAACTTCAATCCCTATACTTCTGGCGCCAATCTGCCTGTCAGTGCCGACTCGCAACACCAGCTTGTACTCACCCAAACCGGCGGCTACTTTTTCAAGGACTTCAACGGCAAGCTTACTACCGGTCTTGATCCGGGTGCTGGTGCTACTGCGTTTGTTACCCAGAACGGCATGTCACTGCCAGGTTCCACCACGGGTGCGGCCGCTGGCAAAATCAGTCTGGATGCGGAAGGGCTGCGCTTTCTCAACAATGGCACCTTCTATGTATCCGATGAATATGGTGCCAATGTTTACTACTTTGACAAAACCGGCAACATGCGCGGGGTAATCCAGCCGCCGCCGGCACTGATTCCCAATACGGCCAGTGGCTTGTCCTTCACCTCATTGACAGATGCGACCACCGGGCGTCGTCTTAACCAGGGCATCGAAGGCATGGCGGTGACACCGGACAACAAGAAGCTGGTCACATTGCTGCAAAGCGCCACGATGCAAGACAGCAATACCAACCAGCAAACGCGTACCAACACTCGCCTGATGATCTATGACATCAGCAAGAGCAATACGCCGACCACGCCCGTAGCTGACTATGTGCTGCAACTGCCAGTCTATACATCGACTGGCAATGGCACTGCGGTCAACCGCACCGCCGCCCAATCAGAGTTGCTGGCGCTGAACGACAGCCAGTTCCTGGTCCTATCGCGCGACAGCAATGGTTTGGGGCAGGCACTGCTGAATCCCGTGTTCAAAAGTGTGTTGCTGATTGATACAGCGGGCGCCACCAATATCGCAGGCACCACTTACGAAACCACGACGACACCGATTTCTCCCGGCGGTGTGCTCAATGCCGGCATTGTGCCGGTCAGCCAGGTGGAAGTGGTCAATATTCTCAACACCACCCAACTTGGCAAGTTTGGCCTGAACATCAACAACGTTACTCCCACCAGTCTGACACTGACCGAGAAACTGGAAGGCATGGCACTGGTGCCGGTACTCGACGAGAACGCGCCACAGGATTATTTCCTGTTGGTGGGCAACGACAATGACTTCCTGTCGTCCACTTGCAAGGTAGGCGGACAGGATTGTTCGCAAGCGGTGAACAGTGATGCGCTGGTGCTGGTTTACCGGCTTACGCTGCCTACCTATGTTGACTCCCAACACCTGCAGGCAATGCTCAACACTGCGCCTTCCACACTGGGCAACACCACTCAAGCGGCGCGTGAAATGGCCGTCCTGAACGCTTCCGACATTGCCGAACATTTGCTGGTGCAGCGCCATGCCAATATGGGCACCGCAACGTCAACAGGCGCCAATGTTGGCGTGTGGGCTGCTGGTGACTGGCTGACCAGATCACAAGCAGGGCAACTGATCGGCACCCGCACCAATGGCGGCATCATCGGCATTGATGCGCGCTTCAGCGATGGCACGCTGTTGGGTGCGGCCTGGGGGTACTACCAGGGCAATCCCAAGAGCAACGGCGCCTTTGATGCTGACTATGACAGTAACCAGTTTTCAATCTATGCATCGTTTCATCAGGGTGGTTTCCATCTTGATCTCACAGGCACGCACGGTGCTACCAGTTTTACCGAAATCAAACGCGCGGGTGCCTATGGGCTGACTGCACTCGGCAACACCGATGGCAGCAGTACTGCCTATGTAGCAGAAGCCGGTTACCTTTTCGATACCGACAAGCTGCATTACGGGCCGCTGGCCGGCATACGCAAAATACAAACCAGCATTGGTACCTATGTGGAAACCGGCGCCAGTGGTGGCGACATCAACTTCCCGCAGTTCACCACCGATGGCAGCGCCGCATACCTGGGCGGTGAAGCGTCGATGCAATTCGACCAGCTACGCGCAATTGTGCGACTGACCTGGAGTGAAAAGGACAGCATTGACGATGCAACCGCCAGCGTGCGACTGGCCAGTGCGGCCAACGCGATGGGAACGCAGACAGTCAATGTTGCCGGCCTGGCACAGGCCTTTGTTGAACCCTCACTGACCTTGAGCGGCGGCGACACCGGCAAATGGAGCTGGTGGCTGAATTATGCAGCCCGCATCGGTGATGAAGAGGGCACTGAACACCGGGCGACGGCCGGACTCAGAATGAAGTTCTGAAGTTGATAGTATTCAGTGGGGTTGTTGCGGGCCGGAAAAACGTGGTGAAGGTGCGGGTTGCATAATGCCGTCCTTCAGCACGAACGCTGCTCTGGCCACGTTGTGCGGGTGCTGCCTGGCTTCAGCCAATGTCAGCACCGGTGCGAGGCAGACATCGTGGGCTGCAAACAATTGGCACCACTCGTCGCGCGTACACGTACGAAAGAGTCTTCCCCACACGCGTGGGGGTGTTTCTACAGCAATGACGCAGACACAACAACGCTCAAGGTCTTCCCCACACGCGTGGGGGTGTTTCTGCGTATAGTGGGACTATGCCCACTTGCTGCAAGTCTTCCCCACACGCGTGGGGGTGTTTCCCTGTCCTGTAGCCGACTGTTGAATACCGGTTAGTCTTCCCCACACGCGTGGGGGTGTTTCCAAGCCGCTGTAGAAGATAGATTTATCCGTCATGTCTTCCCCACACGCGTGGGGGTGTTTCTACCTCATTAGCACCTCTTTACGCTTACTCATGGTCTTCCCCACACGCGTGGGGGTGTTTCTGCCGGATGGAGCCGTGGCGTCGTCGGGT
>CAINTJ010000023.1 GCA_903853385.1 uncultured Gammaproteobacteria bacterium | reverse complement strand
CCTTTCCAATTATTGCACGCTTCAAATATCTGGAAAGGAAAATCGACTCTGACAGCTTCCAGCAACATTTTGGCGGCTGGAGCATTGCCGTTGGCAACTGCCCACATTGATCCGAAAACAAAAAGGCCAGCATGGTGCTGGCCTTTTTGTTTCTGCTGGTTTGCAGTGTCGACTGGGCGAGCTGGCTTACACCAAACGATAACCGCTTTCCGACAACGGCATCTTGCGCACGCGCTGACCGGTAGCATTGAAGATCGCGTTGCTCACAGCAGCCAACAATGGCGGCATGGACGGCTCGCCGCCACCTGTCGGCGAATATTCCGTCGGCTCAAGGAACAACGTATCCAGTGCCGGGGTCTGTGGCATGCGCAGCAACGGGTATTGATGGAAGTTCTGCTGTTGCACCACCCCTTTATTGAAGGTGATCTTCGCATTGAACAACTGGCTGAGGCCGTCGACGATGCCGCCTTCGAGCTGGTTTTCAGCGCCGCTACGGTTGTGGATGAAGCCAAAGTCGGCCACTGCCCACACCTTGTTCACTTTTACTTCTTTGTTGGCGCTGACAGTTACATCAGCAACCTGTGCCACATAACCGTTGTGACAGAAGTAGAACGACAGGCCTTGGCCTTGGCCTGCCGGCATTTGCTTGCCGTAGCCCGAACGCTCAACCACTGCCTTGATGACGTTCTTGGCGCGGGTGCGGTTCATGCCCGCCTGCCTTTCCTGGTTGGTGAAACCATCGCCGTTCATCGATTCCATCAGGAAGTCGGCGTGCGGCTTGCCAGAGGCCAGCGCCAGTTCGTGCATGAAGCTCTGGAACGAGAACGCAAATGCGTTGGAGCTTGGTGCGCGCATTGCGCCAGTTGGCATACCATTCTTGAACAGGGTCTGCGTCAGTTTGAGGTTGGGAACCACATCCATCGGGAACACGGCAGGTGACAGATCCGCGCTGGTCATCGGCGCGGTGCCGTTGGCAGAGTGGGTCATGAAATGATCCTGGAACGCGATCAGCTTGCCGTCGGCATCAAGCGCAGCTTTGTAGGAATGGAATCCGCCCGGACGATAGTAGTCGTGCATCATGTCGTCTTCGCGAGTCCACTGCAGCTTGACCGGACGGCCTTCCATTTTCTGGGCAATCGCCGCCGCTTCAAAGGCATAGTCATTGGCCAATTTGCGACCAAAGCCGCCGCCGATACGCAGCTGGTGCAAGGTCGACTGGCCCGGTGCAAGACCGACACGCAGCGCGCCGCCACTTTCACCACCGCCTGGAATCTGGCTGGGTGCCCACAGGTCGAGGCGGCCGTCTTTGAACAGCGCAGTGGTTGTCTGTGGTTCAAGCTGGGCGTGCGAAACATAAGGATATTCGTAGAAGCCGGTGAGCGTTTTGGCAGCGCTTGCAAATGCTGCAGCCACATCACCACGATCAGCAGCAACACGCTTCGCGTTCGGGCCGGGAGGACCGGCGTTGACCATCAGCTGTTCACCGTCTTTGTCTTTTAGTGCTTCGGCCTGGGCAACCAGCTCACTCCAGGTAGCAGTTTCAGCCGTGGAGGTATCCCACTGCACTTCCAGTTCACGTTTGGCTTTAATAGCGGCCCAGGTATTTTGGCCCACGATCGCAACGCCGCCAAAATGGGCACCAGTGCCAGTCGGGAACATTCTGCCATCGCCAAAGGGCTCAACAATAAAGGCATCTATCACGCCGGGCAGCGACTTGATGTGTGCTTCGTTGAAGGAGACTGCTTTGCCGCCGGTCTGCGGGCACTTGGAGTAGGTCGCGTAGACCATGCCTTGCATCTGTGTATCAGCACCGAATAGCGGCTTGCCTGTCACGATACCAACGTTATCAACACCGGTATGGCGTTTGCCCAGTATTTTGAAATCTTTCTGGTCTTTCAGAACCAGCGATTTCGGATCCGGCACCGGCATGGTGGCGGCCAGCTCGGCGAAATCGCCGTAGCCCCACGACTTGCTGGTTTTGACATGCAGCACTTTGCCTTCGGAGGTGGTCAGTTCATCCAGCGGCAGTTTCATTTTCTTGGCGGCTGCAGCGAGAATCATCGCGCGGGCAGTGGCGCCAGCAATACGCATTGGCATCCAGTTGGTCGGCGTGGAGGTTGAACCACCAGCAAACTGGGCACCATAACGCTTGGGATCGATGTCAGCCTGCATAACGTCAACGTCTTTCCACGCGCAATCCAGTTCTTCAGCAATGATCAGTGGCAGACCGGTTTTGATACCTTGGCCACACTCAGGATTTTTTGAGAACACGTTGATGCGGCCGTTAGGCTTGATCTGTACATAAGGACTGAGCGTTACTTCAGCAGGTGCTGCGCCTTTCTTCGCCTGCGCCATCGCCTTGTTGCTGCCAGTCATAGCCAGGCCGATAATCAAGCCGCCACCGGCAACACCGGAAAGTTTCAGGAAGCCACGACGATTTACTTCCAGAGCCTGTTCGGCAGCAGCTTCTTTGGCTGCAAGCAAATCACGGAAAAAGTCGGGCAATTCGGGGGTCAGCAATTGGTCTGTTTTCATGTTCATACCAATGCTCCTTTTTCATCAGCTGCATTGTAGAAAGCTGTTGCGGTCTGTTGACCGGCAGCCACCTTGATGGCGCGCTTGATGCGTGTGTAGGTCGCGCAGCGGCAAAGGTTGCCGGACATCGCAGCATCAATATCTGCATCGGTAGGATTGGGGTTGTTCTGCAACAATGAAGTTGCACTCATGATCTGGCCCGCCTGGCAGTAGCCACACTGCGGTACGTCTTCGGCGATCCAGGCTTGCTGGATTTTGCTGAGAGTGCCGTCGGCGGCAGCAATGCCTTCTATGGTTGTGATCTTCTCATTGGTGAGATTGCCGACCGGAATCTGACAGGAACGAACGGGGGCGCCGTCCAGGTGCACGGTGCAGGCGCCACACTGGGCTATACCGCAACCGTATTTGGTACCGACCAGGCCGAGAGTATCCCGCAGCACCCACAAAAGTGGGGTGGAGGGGTCTATTGACCCGATGTCCAGTGCTTGACCATTGATTTGCAAAGTTGCCATAACAATTCACTCCCCCTTCAGAATGAAAAATTGATTGAGACCCGATCCGGATGCTTGCCCTACTCTTTTATCGGCTGAAATTTTAACTGCCGAAATCCGTGGAAGGCCATATAACTGAATGATTACACGAGATGGCAGCGAAGCTGATACTGCCAAAAGTAGCTCAAATTAATCCAGCAGCAAGCCCCAACGCAAGCGCTATCTTGGGCTTTAGACGTCCAAGTATACTGACCAGGCCTGTCCACATCCTCTTTCATGCTGGCTGCACACCACCCACTTATCGATGCGTTCCGTTTATTCCACCCCTTTTGTGACACCTTTCCTGCGTTTGTTGGCCGGTGCCGGGCTGTGGCTTGCCGGCTGGAAGCAGGACCTGGCGGCAGTACCCGCCCCGCCTTATATTCTTATCGGCGCCCCCCACACCAGCAACTGGGACTTTCTGTTGATGGTGTGTTCGTTGCTGCAGCTGCGGCAAGAAGCGCGCTGGCTAGGCAAAGCCAGCCTGTTCGCCCCGCCTTTTGGTGCCTTGATGACCTGGCTGGGCGGCATTCCGGTTGATCGCAGCCAGCCCCAAAACGCCGTGGCCGCTGTGGTAAAGGCTTTACAGCAACAGCCGGGGCTGATTCTTTGTGTGGCGCCGGAAGGCACCCGCAAGAAAGTCCAGCGCTGGCGTACCGGGTTTTACTATATTGCACTGCAGGCTGGTATGCCGATTGTGATGATCGCACTTGATGGCCGCCAGCGCGAAATCCGACTGTTGGGCCAGTGCATGCCCACCGGCAATGTAGAACAGGAAATCGCCGACATTCAGCGGAGATAGCGGGGATTTAGTGGGATTATCCCCGAAAATAACTTCGAACACCCGGATCAATAGCGAGGCTTTGCCACAAGCGGCCGTATTCAGCGCTCCAGATGCAGATGCCCCATCATGCCGACTTCGGCGTGATCGAGGATGTGGCAGTGGAACATCCACATACCAGGCCTGTCATCAAACTTGATGGCGATCTTCACCACACTGTGTTGCGGCACATCCACGGTATCCTTCCACAGCAAGGGCTCGGTGGTTGCCAGCACCTGGAAGAAAAAGCCGTGCAAGTGGAACGGATGCGAAAAATCCGTATCGTTGCGAATGGTCCACACTTCGGTCTGGCCGACCTTGATCATGTAGGGCGCGGCATCCTTGTAGTGAACACCGTTGATACCCATGCTGACATTTTCATTCCTGTCGTAACCGATGGTGAGGTTGAGCGTGCGCTCCTTGGCATCCTTGATGTCGAGCGCAGCAATTTTGCGCAGCTGCTCCGGCACCGGCATGGGCGTAACAGCCGGCTCGCTCACTGTGTGCATGTTCATGATGTCTTCGGCGAGACGGTTGTAAGTACTGCCATAACCCCGATCGGTCGGATACCAGCGTAACTTGCCGTCCACGCCGGGCGCATCC
This sequence comes from uncultured Gammaproteobacteria bacterium, assembly GCA_903853385.1. Taxonomy (GTDB): domain Bacteria; phylum Pseudomonadota; class Gammaproteobacteria; order Pseudomonadales; family Pseudohongiellaceae; genus CAILUG01. The sequence goes on along the minus strand of CAINTJ010000023.1, from coordinate 43,168 downwards.
GGCGGGGTGAATACAAAGTCATGGCGCTCAGCCGGCACTAGTTTGATTTCGTTGACCGTGCGCGTGTGTTCGGCCAGACCACCATCACCCCCTACAATTACCAAGGGTGAGCGCTTGTAGCGCAGCGTGAAATAGCGGGTACGCGAGGCATTGATCACGCGCCAGCGCTGCTGTTTGCCTTTACGCAATTGCAGGGTCGGCATGACTTTGCCGTTGACCAGGACGACAGTGCCCTCACGCCCAAACAGATCGCCGAAGCGCCCGCCGGCTTTCGGTTCCTGCATGAGCCCTTCGTCATCCAGACTCATGTCGGAAAACATCAGGATCAATTCATCGCCCGGGATCTTCGGTTCGCCCGGATCTTCCACCACCAGTGGTGCATACAAGCCATAACCCACCTGCGCCGCCGAATCTACATGCGGGTGATACCAGAAGGTGCCGGCATCCGGCACCACGAAGTCATAGGTGAACTCGCCGCCCAGCTGCACCATTGGCTGCGTCATGTCAGGCACGCCATCCATATTGTTGGGAATGCGCAGACCGTGCCAGTGAATGCTGGTGGGAGCGGGTAGTTTGTTCTTGAAATGCACGATCAGACGATCACCAACCTTCAGTTTGATAAGCGGGCCGGGCACGGAACCGTTGTAGGTCCACACCTGCGTCTTCTTGCCGGGGATGAACTCCATTTCCTTGACCACTGCTTCCAGATTGATTTCCAGGATGTGGGGGTCAGGGTTGAGATCGGCCGGCATGTTCAGGGCCAACTCCTTGTCCCAATCAACCGGTGGCGACACCTGGGATGCCGTCAGCGGTGCTTGCGCCCACACGCTGACAGACAGCAACAATACTGGCACCAGCCGCAAGCTACGTAGATTCAACATGGAGCCTCCTATTCAATGTATCCATTTTGCACTATAGATTGGCAAAGTTGGGTACAGCCAGTATGAATTCCTGCAGCCAGTTTGATGCACCGCAACCAGGGCCAGTGTAGATTCAATTGCAGCCTTTGCTTGGCAAAGGCATCCACACCCTAGAGAATTGGCGGCACCAGGCTTTTCCTTCTTATCCCTAATGCCAGCCCGCAGGACCCCGCTCATGACAACAACCACCGCCTCCAATCATGCTGTTACCCGCTACCTGCTGTGGCCACTGGTGGCACTCGCCGGCGCGGCCGCACTCGGTGGCATTGCGTTTAATCGCGGCGAAACCATCAACAGTTTGTGGTTGATCGTTGCCGCTGTCTGCATCTACGCGCTGGGCTATCGCTTTTACAGCGCCTTCATCGCCGCCAAAGTGTTGTCGCTGGATGCCACCCGCGCCACACCAGCGGAACGCCTGGCTGATGGCCGCGACTTCATTCCTACCAATCGCTGGATCGTGTTTGGCCACCATTTCGCTGCGATTGCCGGTCCCGGGCCACTGGTGGGGCCGACCCTGGCCGCCCAATTCGGCTATCTGCCCGGCACGCTGTGGATTTTGATCGGCGCAGTGTTTGGAGGCTGTGTGCAGGATTTTGTCAGCCTGTTCTGCTCGCTGCGCCGCAACGGCCGCTCGCTCGGCCAGATGGCACGCGACGAACTCGGTGTAATCGGTGGCGCAGCAGCATTGATCGGCGTGCTGGCGATCATGATCATCCTGATCGCGGTACTGGGCCTGGTCGTGGTAAATGCGATGCGGCACAGCCCATGGGCCACCTCCACGGTGGCGGCCACAATTCCGATTGCGATGTTGATCGGCCTCTACATGCGCAACCTGCGTCCCGGCCGCGTTATCGAAGGTTCGCTGATCGGGTTTGCGTTGCTGATGCTGGCCGTGTTTGGCGGCGGCTGGGTGGACACCAGCTCACTGCGGTCGCTGTTTGATTACGATGGCCCGGCACTGGCGCTGATGATCGTTGTCTATGGCTTCATCGCGGCGGTGTTGCCGGTGTGGCTGCTGCTGGCACCGCGCGATTATCTGTCCACTTTCATGAAGCTCGGCACCATCATCGCGCTCGCCATCGCAATCGTGATCCTGCGACCGCAAATCCAGATGCCCGCCTTGACGCAGTTCATTGACGGCACCGGCCCGGTATTCGGCGGCAAAGTGTTTCCGTTCGTGTTCATCACGATTGCCTGCGGGGCGATCTCCGGCTTCCATGCGCTGATTGCTTCCGGCACCACCCCCAAGCTTTTGATGAATGAAAAAGACGCCCGCTTTATCGGCTATGGCGCCATGATTATGGAGTCCTTTGTGGCGATCATGGCGATGATTGCCGCGTGCGTGCTCGAGCCCGGCATTTATTTCGCCATCAACAGCCCGGCCGGCATCGTCGGCGCCGAAGCCGTCAAGGCAGTAGCCACTGTCAGCAGCTGGGGCTTCCCGGTCACCGTCGAGCAGATGCAGACACTGGCCACGCAAATGGGCGAAACCTCCTTGTTTGCCCGCACCGGTGGCGCACCGTCACTGGCGGTGGGCCTGGCCAGCATTTTCGGCAGCGCGTTCGGCAACTCGCTGCTCGCAGTGTGGTACCACTTCGCGATCATGTTTGAAGCGCTGTTCATTCTCACCACGGTCGATGCCGGCACACGAGTCGCGCGCTTCATGTTGCAGGACATGTTCGGCAATGTATTCCCGGCCATGGGCCGCACGTCCTGGTATCCGAGTGTGTTTATCTGCAGTGCACTGGTGGTCGCCGGCTGGGGCTACTTCCTTTACAACGGCACCATTGATCCGCTCGGCGGCATCAACAGCCTGTGGCCACTGTTCGGCATCGCCAACCAAATGCTGGCAGCGATTGCGCTGTGTGTGGCCACCGCCATCATCATCAAGTCTGGCAAGCTGCGCTACGCGTGGGTGACAGCAGCACCGCTGGTATGGCTGGTGATCGTCACCACCGCTGCCGCCTGGGAAAAATTGTTCAGCCCGGAACTGCGCATCGGCTTTCTGGTACATGCCGACGACCTCGCCGCCCAGATTGCCAGCGGCAAGCTTACCGGAGCGGCGGTAGCACAAACTGACCGCCTCATCTTCAACGACCGGCTCGATGCCGCACTGACCGCGTTCTTCCTGCTGGTCAGCTGGATTGTGGTGATTGAAACCGCACGCATCTGCCTGGCCTTTGTGCAGGGCCGCCGCTGTCCGGCGGTGACAGAAACACCGTATCAGGCTACCCAGCTGATGGAGGGCTAGATGACCGTGCTCGCCCAGCTACAACAAAGTTGCGCATCAGTGTGGTCGGTAGTGCGCGAATTGAGTGGCGATGATGCCTATGAGCGTTATCTGCAGCATCAGGCGCTCGCACATCCCCATGAACAGCCACTGGAGCGAGCGGCGTTTTTCAAAGCAGAGCAGCACCGCAAATGGGAAGGCGTGCGGCGCTGCTGTTGATCTTGCCAGCTTTAAAGCATCTGAACTGCCATATCTGCACTATCCGGACTCAACTATTTTTCAGAATGAAATTCTTTTTGATTATTTAGTTGATACAGAATCAAAAAAGCGAGCCGTGGGGCTCGCTTTTAAGTACTACCGGTTTGCCGTGTGGCTATGGATCAGAGTACTTCCAGCACACCGATGATCACGGCTGCCAAAATCACGCTGCACGAAATCACGCCTTTTACTGTGGTCAACGGGCCTTGCTTGCCGAACAGTGCATTGGCTTCCAGCGCAGCAATGATTGCGATCACCAGCCAGCCGCCTACTGTCAGGGCCGGATGACCGTAACCGGCAGCAGAGCCGATGAAGTGCGGGCCCGCCAGCATGCCGAACGCCATCGGGCCGGAGAACAATACGTTGGTACGCGAGGCGATGGCAGCTTTGGCGCCAGCAGCGGCAGCATCACCGCCTTGCACGAGGCCCAGCACGATTTGCTGGTTGGGCCAGATGATCAGCCATACGTTGAGGAACATGACAGTCGCCAGCGTGGAGCCCACAATGATGTAGCTGTTGAGCTGGCCATTGGCATGCACATAACCCAGCAGCAAGACGCCGGTGAGGAAGGTGAACATCGCGCCCCAACGGAACCACCACAGCGCGCTCGGTGCCAGTTTGGCCTTGGCATCTTTCAGGCCTTCCGGTGTGGCGGCCTTGAAGTAACCACCTTGCACGAAGTTGAAGTAATAGAGCATGCCAATCCAGCCAATGCCGAACAGCAAATGTCCCCAGCGGACCAACATCATAAGCAGGTTCATCATAGTCATAGCCTTATCCTCTCATTGTTATCAGGGCGGTGCAGAAAAACTGGGTGAAGAATAGCAAGGAAAGTCGGCGTCGAACCACCCTTTCATGATTCCCTGCTGGTTGTGGGGGTATGAAATATTTCAGCGCGGCTCGATCGCACGCAGATGCCGCAGCACCGACACGAGCGCCCCCAGCCAGCCCAGCGCACCGGCCAGCAACAGCACTGTGAAACTGCCGCTCACGCCAAGTCCACTCAACTGATAGCCGGAATCGTAACTGGCGAGCAAACGCGACACCGGCCCACTCATACCCCACAGGCACAAACTCGCCAGCACCACCGCTGCAATGCCACCCCCCACGCCATACCAGAGTCCGGCATAAAGAAACGGTCGCGCCACATACGAGTCAGTGCCACCCACCAGTTTCACCACGACAATTTCTGCACTGCGGTTGGCAATCGACAATCTGACCGTGTTGCCAATCACCAGAATCACCCCCACGCCCAGCAACAACGCCAGCAACAACGCCAATTGCCGTGCGACCACGACCATGGCATTGAGGCGTTGCAGCCACTGGATATCGGCCTGCACTGCCTCAACCCCCGGCAAAGCTTGCAGGTAACTGACCAGCGCGGCCACCTCTTCTGCTTTATCAGTGGCCGGCTGCACATCAAATACTGGCGGCAACGGATTCTTGTCGAGCGTGGCCAGCGCTTCACCGAAACCGGACTTGGCCTGGAATTCCTGCAGCGCCTGGTCGGGAGTGGTAAAGCTCACCTTTTTGACATCCTTGCGCGTGCCCACCATTTTCTGCACGCGCAGCAGCACGGCTGGATCTCGCTCTTGCATGAACACCGCAATGTTGCTGTGCTGGTCGATGCCATTGCCCAGGCTTTGCAGATTTTGTAAAAACAGCAACAGTGCGAGCGGCAAGGCCAGTGCAATACCAATCACCAGACACGCCATCGAGGTGCCCAGCGGCTCATGCAACAAACGATGCAGGCTATCCACTGCCGCACTCTGGTGCTGAGCCAAGGTGGCCAGCAGACTGGTGTTGGGCGCTTGCAAGGTGGCGGCGCGATTTTCACTGCGCGCACGTTGTTCCGGTCGGATTGCCATCAGTGAGCTCCGGCCTTGCTGCCATCAGCAATCAAGCGTCCCTGTTCAAGGCGCAGCTTGCGATGGTGCATTCTGGCGATCAGATTGTGATCATGGCTGGCAATCAGCACGCTGACACCTACCTGACTGAATTGCTCGAACAGACCCATGATTTCAGCGGCAAGTTCGGGATCAAGATTGCCAGTGGGCTCATCTGCCAGCAGCAAAGCCGGTTTGTTGACCACGGCGCGCGCGATGCCTACGCGCTGCTGCTCGCCGGTAGACAGCGCCAGGGGATTTTGTGCTTCCTTGCTCAGCAAGCCGACCTTATCCAGCGCTGCCCGCACCCGGCGTGAAGCTTCGCGCGGGTCGTAACCGGCAATTTGCAAAGGCAGCGCCACGTTTTCATACACACTGCGATCGAACAGCAGTTGATGATCCTGGAACACCAGTCCGATAGTGCGGCGGTAATACGGCAACTGGCGCCGCGTGAGCTTGTTGAGATTCTGGCCATTGACGATGAGCTGACCGCTGCTGGGCAGCTCCATCTGCATGATGAGCTTGAGCAAGGTGCTTTTGCCGGCACCGGAGTGGCCGGTGACAAAGGCCAGCTCGCCATCGTCAATCTGGAAGCTGACATGACTGAGCGCTTCCTGCCCGGAAGGGTAACGCTTGCTCACGTCATCGAATTTGATCATACGCTTTTACTATTCCCGGGCTCATCAGCGTCACTGGCAAACAACGCCTCGACAAAAGTGGCAGCCACAAAAGGCCGCAGATCTTCGGCCTTCTCGCCCACACCTATAAAGCGTAACGGCAGCGCCAGCTCTTTCGCAATCGCAAACACCATGCCGCCGCGTGCAGTGCCGTCGAGCTTGCTTAACACCAACCCGCTTACCTTGACAGCGTCGGTAAAACTGCGGGCCTGGCTCAGTGCGTTCTGGCCGGTGGTGGCATCCAGCACCAGCAGGGTTTCGTGCGGCACTCCTGGATCAAGCTTCTTCAGCACGCGCACTACTTTTTCCAGTTCCTGCATCAGATTGCTCTTGTTGTGCAGGCGGCCGGCAGTATCGGCAATCAACACATCGATGCTTTTGGCGCAGGCACTTTGGTAGGCATCAAAAATCACCGAGGCGCTGTCGGCACCCGTGTGTTGTGCCACCACCGGCACCTGGTTGCGATCACCCCAGACCTGCAATTGCTCCACCGCGGCAGCACGGAACGTATCCCCCGCCGCCAGCATCACTGAATGTCCTTCCTGCTGGAAGCGCTTGGCGAGTTTGCCAATCGTGGTGGTTTTGCCGACGCCATTGACGCCCACCATCAGGATCACAAACGGCTTGCCGAGATCCGCGGGAATCTGCAGCGGCGCCTCGCAAGGCTGCAGCATGGTTTGCAAAATTTGTTTGAGCGCTGCATAGAGCGCATCTGAATCGGCCAGCTCGTTGCGTTTGACCCGCTCACTCAGCTCGTCCAGGATGGCAGTGGTGGCCTTGGTGCCCACGTCGGCGGTGAGCAGACTGGTTTCCAGCTCATCCAGCAAAGCCTGATCGATGATTTTCTTGCCCAGCAGCAGTGAACCGAGATTGTGGGCGAGGACGGCGCGCGTGCGGCCAAGTCCGGCCTTGAGGCGACTGAAGAAGCCGGCGGGTGCCGATTGGGCAGGGCTGTCTTGGGCCTCACTGGGCGCGGCGGCTTTATCAGCCTCGACCTTGGGGCGTTTTCCGAAACCAAACATAGGGAGGGACTGCTGGAGAACGACCTTGTAATGTTAGCAGAACGGTACCGTGGAGTCAGAATCGAATTTGCTTTGACCATGCCTGGTGCTTGGGCTCTGCATCTCGCTCCGCGCCGCCTATCCCGGCCGGATTCTCCTTCACCACCCTTTGACTATCGACCCTGACATTTATGCCGCTCTATTACACACTGTCTCATACCTTCATGACAGGCATTCCCAATATGGCTTAAATGCTGTTTTCGTCACTACAATAACTGTACTCGAAAGAATGATGAGAAAATCCTGACTTATACCGTAACGGACCATGAAAATTCCTGAGATGAAAAATACCCTGCTGTTGCGATTCCTTGCCTTCACCACCCTAGCGCTTGCAACTATCGCCATAGTCAGCTCTGCGCCTGCCTTGGCACAAAATTCAGCGCCGCAGCCCGTTCCCATTACAACTACCATCCCGGTCGCGCAGGACGTGGACTATCCGGGCACGATCCAGCTTGATATCGACGCTACCAACACCCAGCAGGGCATATTCAGGATCAAGGAGACCATCCCGGTAGTGAAGAGCGGGCCGATGGTACTGCTCTATCCCAAATGGCTGCCGGGACATCACGGTCCGCGCGGTGAAATCGAGAAACTGGCCGGGCTGCAGATCAGAGCCAGTGGCCAGCGCCTGGCGTGGACACGCGACCCGGTTGAAGTCTATGCCTTTCATATTGAAGTTCCCGCCGGGGCCAAGAACATCGAGCTCGAGTTTGAATTCGTTTCGGCCACCGTCGCGGACCAGGGCCGCATGGTGATGACCCCCAATATGCTGAGTTTGCAGTTCACTTCGCTGAGCCTGTATCCGGCCGGCTATTTCGTGCGGCGCATAGCGGTGCAAGCGCGCGTGCTTTTCCCGCAGGGCTGGGCGGCCGCCTCAGGCTTGCCAGCAACAGCGCGCGGCGCCACTTACACTTATGACAAAACCAGCTATGAGATACTGATCGACTCGCCGGTGCTCGCCGGCCGCTACTATCGCGCTTTCGAACTGAGCCCGCGCGTCACGCTTGATGCCTTCGCCGACAGCATCGAAGAGCTCAGTGCAAAACCTGAACATATCGATGTGCACAAAAAAATGGTCGAGCAGCTCATCAAGACCATGGGCAGCGAACATTACGATCACTATCATTTCCTGCTCTCCATCACCGACGAACTTGGCGGCATCGGGCTTGAGCATCACCGCAGCACCGAGATTGGGGTGCGTGCCGGCTACTTCACCAAATGGGATGACAACGCCGCCAGCCGCAATGTGCTCCCGCACGAATACACCCATAGCTGGAACGGCAAATACCGGCGTGGCGATGATTTGTGGACGCCTGACTATCAAACGCCAATGCGCGACTCCTTGCTGTGGGTCTATGAAGGCCAGACCCAATTCTGGGGCTATGTTTTCCAGACGCGCGCAGGCCTGGTGAACAAAGCTGACACCCTCGACGCTTACGCCGCCACGATGGCGAGTCTGGATAATCGCCCCGCCCGCACATGGCGACCGCTGGTCGATACCACCAACGACCCCATCATCACCGCGCGCGCGCCCAAAGGCTGGGTAAGCTGGCAGCGCTCCGAGGATTACTACAACGAAGGTCTGCTGGTCTGGATGGAAGTGGATTCGATCCTGCGCGAGCAGAGCAAAGGCACCAGGAGCCTTGATGATTTCGCCGGCAAGTTCTTCGGCGGCCACGATGGTGACTATGGCGAAGTAACCTACAACTTCGACGACGTGGTGAACACGCTCAATGGCCTGGTTGCCTACGACTGGCACAAACTGCTGAACGAGCTCGTCAACGGCGTCAGCATGCGTGCGCCACTCGCCGGCTTCGAACGCAACGGCTATAAACTGGTCTACACCGATGTGCCCAATCTTTCCGGTCGCGACAAGGACGCCGTGTTGCTGACTTATACGATCGGACTCACGCTCGACAAGAGCGGCATCACCTCGGTGGCCTGGGATAGCCCGACCTTCAAGGCCGGCATCGACCTGGGCGATACCCTTGTAGCGGTCAACAACCGCAGCTATAGCGCGGATCGCCTCAAAGAGGCCGTCAAGGCATCAAAAGAGTCAAAAGAACCGATTCGCTTGCTGATGAAAAGTGGCGATCGTTATCGAGAAGTAAACATCGACTATCATGGTGGCCTGCGCTATCCCCATCTGCAAAAACTGGGTGATGGAGAAGCAGGCCTCGACCAACTGCTGCAGCCGCGCTGACCATGGCCACACCCCTTAACAAACGTAACCGCGTTCGCATCATCGGCGGCGAGTGGCGCAGCCGCGTGCTGCAATTTCCTGATGCCCCCGGCCTGCGTCCCACGCCTGACCGCGTGCGCGAGACCCTGTTCAACTGGCTGCAGTTCAGCGTGGTTGGCACTCGCTGCCTCGATCTGTTCGCCGGCAGTGGCGCCCTGGGCTTTGAAGCACTCTCGCGCGGTGCGGCCGCCGTGACTGCATTGGAAACCGACACCGCCGCCGCTGCTGCCCTGCGCCAGAATGCCACCCTGCTTGGCACTGACAAGCTGCAGGTGATCCAGCAAGATGCAGTGCGCTGGTTGTCGCAACCCGCCCCTCACCAATTCGATCTGGTGCTGGTCGACCCGCCGTTTGCTGCCAATCTGCATCAGCGCTGCTTTGAGTTGTTGCATGAGCATGGCTGGCTGGCGAAAAATGCACGGGTCTACCTGGAAGCCGGACAAGCGCTGGCGAGCATGCCAATGCCGACAGGCTGGCAACTGGAGCGTCACAAGCAGGCTGGCGATGTGCATTACGGACTGGTGCTGGTGCGATGATTCAAGTCTGCGGCAAGCAGGGACGGGTAAAGCAGTCATCTTCGCTGCGAGGCGAGACACTCTATGCCGCCTATTTGCGGGATATCGATGGCAACAAGTTCAACTTTATTTGCTACTTGTGATCATCTTCCATAACAAACCGTCAAAACGGGCTGAATTCTCCATGCGCAATGCTCAACCCCACAACCCCTTGCACGGACTCACCCTCGAGGCTATTGTCGTGAAGCTCGTTGATCATTTCGGTTGGGAAGTACTCGCCAGCAAAATCAGCATCAACTGTTTTAAAAATGATCCCTCGGTGAAATCCAGCCTCGCATTTCTCCGAAAAACCCCATGGGCCCGCACCCAGGTGGAAAATCTTTATATTTCTACATTTGCGATACCGAGCCCATGGAAAAATGCTTAACATGCATTCCGGCAGTTTGCCGGCTGCCGCAGGTCCCGCTCACATACATCTCTTGATGCTACTCTAATCGACAACAGTTCCTGATCCCCTTCCAATGAAAACCCGCGATGCGATATTTGCTGTAGCCGCCTTTGAAGCATTCAAGGGTTGTTTGGCATTGGCGGCTGCCTCTGGTTTGTTATTGCTGCTGCACAACGACCTGCATACACTGGCCATTAATCTGGTCGAGAAGGCTCATCTGAATCCGGCTGCGCATTACCCGAGCATTTTCATTGTTGCGGCAACCGATTTGCAGAATACGCGAGCGGATCTGATAGCGCTGGGCGCAGCGGCTTACTCGATGCTTCGCTTCGTGGAAGCCTACGGCTTGTTCCGCGAAGCTGCCTGGGCCGAGGTGCTTTCTGCGGTCAGTGGCGCCATCTATATCCCCTTCGAAGTGGGCCAACTGATTCTTCGCGTCAGCTGGTTGAGTGTCGTCACCTTTGCCTTGAACATCACTGTGGTCGCCATCATGGTGTGGGCCTTGTACAAAAGACGGCAGTCCAGGGTTTCATTGCCTGATTTGGGAGCCGGCAGCTGAGATGATGCCCGCACCGCCATTTACAGCCCTAACCCCTGGGCTGCACAAGGCCGATCCCGATCAGTTGCAGACAGGACACCCGATCAAGGCGCTTAACTCTCGCTGACTCGCCCATCCACATAGAGCCATACGCCCTGTTCGCGGCGGAACAGCGAAATTTCATGATGGGTATGCAGCTTGCCCGCGCTGTCGTTGAAGGTTGCCTTGAACTCAACCCGGGCACCCTCACCCTTTTGCTCAGCGCTGATAATCTCGAGCCCGGTCCATTGCAGGTTGTCGTTGGTCAGGTCGGCAGCATTGACCTTCTGCGGCGTACCCGGATGCCAGGTGCGCACCAGAAAATCCCGGTAAGTACCGGCACCGAGTGCGTAGGCACAGTAGCGGGCCCGCACCATGGCGCGGGCAGAAAGAGGTTTCACCTTCAGCAGCAGGTGGGGCTGGCAGCAGTCAGCAAAATCTTTTCCGCTGCAACAGGGGCATTTGGTCATGGCAGTATTCAGCTAGGTTTAGGAAAGTGGGCAGTAAACCAGAAAAGGGTGGGGGTTTAGAACAGTTGTGCCAGTTTAATCCTCTTCCATGCCGGGCGCCGCCTGGTAGTTCTTGCCGATCGACATCGAGGCTATACGCGACAACCGGGTATAACCAAAGCCGGTTTGCTCATGCCACTGATTGAACGCTGCCTGCACCTGTTTGAGGTCACGCTTGCTGGTGGGTTTGTCGGCGATGGCGACACCGGACGCCTGCAGGCGGGCGATCACATCGCCACTGAGAATGAAACTGTCTTTGCCCATGAAGCGGATGAAATACATCGCGGTATTGCCACCCAGTCGTGCGCCCTCCTTGTGCAGCCAGGCCATCAACCCGATTTGATCATCGCTTGGCCACTGCGCAAACACTTTGGCAAATGAACCTTGTTGCTCTGCCGTACGCCAGACAAAGTGCGCATTGTCGAGCACGGCGCCGATCTTGATGGCGTTACGGACGATGCGCTTGTCGCTGGTGTAGGCATCCCACTGCTGGGGTGGCAGATGCGCCAGCCCTTTTGGATTGAAACCATGAAAGGCCTCTTCAAAGCCTTGCCATTTGTGTTCGATCACCTTCCAGTTGAAACCGGCATTGAACACACAGCGTGTCATCGTGGCCAGATAACGGTCGTCAGTAATAACTGCGAGTTGCTTGCTGGTGAGCGGTTTGTGTTCAGCCAGCAGTTTCTCGAGCGCAGCCTTGCCGCCCTTGCGTTCGCTGGCAAGCTTTTCGATGTTGGCGAATGGGGTAAGCAGCATGATTGCTAGTGTAACGCCAACGGGGAAGTCAGTGTCAGCGTCATTGTTAAAAGTAAGCGTTTGGCATTGCTGCAACGTCAATCGCGGCGAGTCAGTCGTGCCAAGAAGGAGCGGCAGCGACGGATGCACGACTGGGGAGCGCAAGCGATTGGTGTTAGCGCAAGAACCCGGCGCCGCTTACTTTTTGGCTGCAGTGAGCTTTTCGATCAGCGCCGCCGTGTCCGGATGCGGATCGCCCCCTGATCCCCGGCCAAACTGGCCGGCTTTACCCATGGCAGCATCCAGCGGGGTTTTGCCGCCACTGTCTTTATGGCTGAGATCAGCACCGCGGTCGGCCAGCAGTTGCACCATGTTGTTCCAACCATTGGTGGCGGCACCGAAAGCAGCGGTCTGGCCAAAGGATTCTGCCGCGTTGATATCGGCTCCGGCATCCAGCAAGCGCTTGGTGACTTCCATCGCCTGTTTCTCGGTGCGGAATTTGCCGCGGGTATCAATGGCACCGGCGCGATAGCCGGCTGCGACGATCAGCGGCGTCACACCGTCTTCATTGGGCAGATCCACCAGGACTTTATGCTTGAGCAAGAGCTCAGTCATCGCTACATCCCCACCCCGCGCTGCGCGGAACAAGGAAGTGGCCCCGGTTTTCAGCAAGCCGTCGGCACCACGATCCGGACCCAGTGCCCGATAGGGCGGGAACAGTTTCAGCTGCAAGTTGACGTTGCCACCCTTGGCCAGGATGAGTTCAGCTACTTGCAATGGTGTTGTCAAATCTTCCGAAAGGCGATCTGCACGGCCCCCGTGTGGCAGTGTGTTGTAGTCGGCCACCATGTAAAGCGGGTTGCGGCCATAGACATCCCATTTGTCGGGATTGGCGCCGGCTTCCAGCAATAATTTCATCGAATCCCAGCGCGCATTGAGTCCCGCCATCACCAGTGGCGTCACGCCGTCGGGATCGGGCAGGTTGAGATCGGCACCGGACTTTATCAGTTGCGCGACACACTCAGTGCAGCCTTCGCGCGCAGCATAGAGCAGCGGCGTCAAACCACCCACTGGCAGAATTTTCATACGGGGTTCAGCCGTAACCTGCCGTTCCCAGTTGTTGGGCAGGGAGCGGGCGTTGACCTTGGCTCCTTTTTCAATCAACAGCTTCACCATGGCTGGCTGCTTTTGCGCCGCCGCCCACATCAGTGCAGTCTGCCCGCGCCATTTTTCCACTGCGTTGACGCTGGCACCCTGTTTGATCAGCAGTTCTGCCGCTTTCACATTGGGGGTGCGGGCAATCACCATCAGTGGTGTCTGGTCGTCGGGGCCGGGTTCATCGGCTTTAACACCGGCTTCCAGCAACAACTGGATGACATCGGCATTGCCGGCAGTAGCCGCCTGCGACATCGGCGTGGCGCCGAATTCGTTTTTGGCCTTGGCATCAGCGCCCTGCTTGATCAGTCTTTTCACCAGTTCAACATCACTGTAATAAACTGCCCAATGCAGCGCGGTAGTGCCGTCGGCCTGCGACTGGTTAACGTCTGTTTTACTGCTCAACAGCGCCATGGCGCCGGCCATATTGCCGGCGCTGGCCAGCTGCAGCAATTGCTGCTCTTTGCCGTCTACGGCCAGGGCAGCATTACTGAGCAACGCGGCGATTACGGCGCTGGCGAGTGCATTGCTGACAAATTTTGCGTTCATGTACTTTGTTCTCATATATGGCCGCAGTGTCGCGGCCTGGATTCGTGCTTACACTTCCGATATCAGGCCGGTGCTGTCACCCAGTTGATCCTGCTTGACGCCAACGCGGTCGAGGATCGTCAGCATCAGGTTGGATACCGGCGTGCGCTCTGCTGTCATGATGTGCTGGCCGCCTTTGATACGACCGCCCGCCTTGCCGATGATGGACAGTGGCAGTGGCCAATGGTCATGCGCATTGGAATTGCTCATGTTGCCGCCGTACAGCAGCATGGCATTGTCGAGCATCGAGCCGTTGTCGCCGTCCGGCAACGCCGCCAGCTTGTCGACAAACTTGGCGAATACCTTGGTGTGGTATTCCTGCACGATCATCAACCGCGTCATCTTGGCCGGGTCGTTCTGGTGATGGGACAGCGGATGGAAGGCATCTGACACACCTACATGGTTATAAGTCTGGTTGCTCACTTCGGCGGCAAACATCATGTTGGCTATGCGGGTGATGTTGCCCTGATAAGCCAGCAGGATCAGATCCATCTGCAAATTCAGGTGCGCATCAAAATCCGTTGGTATACCCAGAGGTGCATCCGGGATATGCATGTGTGAAAGATCATGTTCCTGGGTTTTCTTGACCCGGCGTTCCACTTCGCGCACGGTTTCCAGATAGTCATTGAGCGTGGAGCGATCTGCGGCACCCAGGCGTTTGGCAAGATCAGAGGACTCACTCATCATCAAATCGAGAATGCTGGCCGTTTGTTTGCCGAGGCGGTCGCGCTCGGCCGCGTTGTCACCCACTCCGAACAAACTCTGGAACAATTTGCGAGGATTGTTTTCCATCGGCAACGGCGTGGTGGGGGTGCGGAACGAAATGGTACCTGCATAGCTGCAACCGTAGGCACGATCACAGGACCCGGCAGCACCACTGGTTTCGGTGCACACTTCGATGGAAGGCATCGGCGTATCCTGGCCGATGTGCAGTGCCGCTATCTGGTCAATGGTGACGCCGCCGAACGGTTCATGGCTAACACGTGGTGCATCGCCACTCAGCCAGGTGCCGGGCGTGATTGCATGTACCGGGCCGTAGGCGCGTTTGTTTTCCATGTTAGACACGATGGTCATATGCGACTTGTATTTGTCGAGTGGCAACAACAGTTTTTTCAGATCAAAGTCCTTGCCCACTTTGTCCGGGGTCCAGCCACCCATGACCGCCCCATGCGGGAAATAGAAGAATCCGAGACGCGGCGGCGAAACCGCGGCGGTCTTGCCCAGCGCCGTGCTGGCCGGAATCATGGCATCCAGCAAGGGCAGCGAGATGGTCGCCAGTGCGCTGCGCAGAAATGTGCGGCGATGCAGATGTTTTTTGGTAATAAACATGGTGTTTCTCCTCTACCTGCCGGTAGCGTTACAGGCTGCCCACTTTCAAATCTTCAGCGGGAACACTTATTTTCTGGAACTGGTCGCTTTCAATAATGCCTTTGATGATCGACGACAATTTGTATTTTCTGGTGGCCGACTGATGCACGATATTACGCACCGTTGGCATGTCATTGGCTTCCACGCCGCGACCAAGTGCATAGGTCATCAACTTGGTGGTAAACACTTGCGCAAACTGGTCGGGTCTTTCCACCAGTGAATTGCGCAAGTCGTTGATGCCATGCAAAGGGGTGCCGTCGGCCAATTGGCCACTGGCATCGATCGCTACGTTGCCGGCATCGCTGTCGCGAATGCGGAACTCACCAATCGCGTTGAAGTTTTCCAGCGCCAGACCCAAAGGATCCATGATGTCGTGGCAACCGGCACACACGGGATTGTTGCGATGATGCGCCAGACGATCACGCACTGTCTGCGCCACTGCTGCGCCTTCCGGAGTTTCCGGGAATGCCGGTACGTTTTGCGGTGGATTGGCGGGCGGGACACCCTGGAAATTTTCCATGATGAAGGCGCCGCGGATAACCGGCGTGGTACGGTTGGCATAAGACGTCACCATCTGCACGCCGCCCTTGCCCAACAATCCGCGCCGCTCCGGCTGCGCCAGTTTCACTTTGCGGAAATTATTGCCCTTCACATCAGTAAGACCGTAATGCAGGGCCAGGTCTTCATTGAGGAAGGTTTCATCAGAAGTCATCAGGTCATGCACATCAGCGTCACGCTTGAGCAGATCGCTGACAAACAAGCTGATTTCCTTGCGAAACGCGATCAGGATGCCTGGTTTGTAATTCGGAAAGATTTGCGAATCAGGATTGATGCGCTCGAGGTCACGCAGCCGCAGCCACTCGGCCACGAAGTTGTCCACCAAAGCCGAGGACTTGGGATCGGCCATCATGCGGTTGATCTGTTTTTCCAGATTGTCGCCTTTGCGCAATTCGCCGCGCGCCGCCAGATCGAGCAGCTCGCCATCGGGAATCGTGCTCCACAGGAAGAACGACAAGCGTGAAGCCAGTTCAAGTTCGTTAAGCGGCACCACCGAGCCTGGCTTGCTGCCGGCATTCGGTATTTCGGCACGATAGAGGAATTTTGGACTCGCCAGAATCGCCATCATGCCGTTCTTGATGCCGGCATCGAACGAGGCTTGTTCGCGACCCACGGCATAGAACCGCAAGGGAGCGGTCAAATCCCCATCCGTAATCGGCCGGCGAAAGGCTTTCTTGGCAAGGCTGGCAAAAATCTGGCGCGCACAATCCAGTTCTTCGGCCGGTGCTTTCGGTTCACAAATCATTACCTTCTGGCGGCTTTCGGTGTTGATGATGCCATTGGTCTTGAGCGGGCCTTTGATCTCTACTCGCTGCATGCGGGCAATGCGGTCCATGCCGCGATTCATATCCATGCTGTGCAGGAATTCATCGGACTCGGCAAAACTGCGCGCGATAAAAGCAACGCCGATCTTGTGCTTGCCCGAAGTTACTGTGACGGGAAGGTCCTTAAACCGTGCGTTGATTTCAGCCACGGCAGGCGCCTGGATCTGATCGAGCTTTTTCAGGTCATCGCCGCCACCGATTTCATGCTGGAAGATCTTCTTGCCATCCAGCGTAACCACCACAGTATGCTGATATTCCATGCCCAGGGTGTAGCCGGCGCCGGCCATGCCCGGAATCGTCAAGGTGTAATCGCCGTCGACCGGGAATTCATGCGTGATCAGCACGCCACCGCGCGTACCCAGGGGCAAGCCATCAACATGGGCACCCTGGTGCGAGCTGTCGACCCGATAAATGGCGGTGTCATTGCGCGGATTGGGCGTGCCTACGGCTTTCTCGGTAACCTGGCGTGCAGCTGCGATATATTGATCAAGAAAAGAAGGTGAGACCTTGAGCACGCCGGCGATGTTGTCGAAGCCGTCGCTGTTGTCATCTTTTGGCAAGGCCAGCTCGGTTTCCAGCTTCACACCGGTCAAATCGAACACAGCATTGACGTATTCGGTACGGTTCAAACGATGCAAGCCGACACGGCCCGGATCGGGATGTTCGGCTGCGTGTGCGTCAAGCGTATTTTCCAGCCGCGTGATCAGCGACCAGCGCTCATCCTTGCTCGGCCGCTTCTGGCTGGGCGGCGGCATTACGCTGCCGCGCAGTTTTTTCAGCGCACGCTCAAACACATCCGGATGCTCAACCACGGATTCCGCAGTGTACGCAGTGAAATCAACACCGCCGGCAAAGTCATCCGGGTTGTGGCACTTGGTGCAAAAGGTTTCCACAGTGTTCCACTGCGCTTTCATGTCCTGCAACGCAGTCTTGTAATCAAGGGTTTGTGCCGGGGCAGCTGTGGCAACAGCCAGCAGGCCGAGTGCGCTGATCGCGAGCGACAGTTTTTTTGTTGAATTCATCTTTGTATTTTTCAACTTTTGGTTATTCATGATTGGCATCTCCACTGCTTGCGTGCCATTACACTACATTACGAACAGCACGGCCCGGAACGTGATACCAGGTGCCACGGTAGAGCAAGGCCAGGAACAGATCAGGATTGCCGTAGCGTGCACGGTAATCCTTCATCGGATCGGCCTGCTTGAATTCTTCCAGACTGCGTCCACCTTGAAAGGCCTTGGAAACGGCATCATAGGCAACGGTCAGCAGCGCGGCCTGTTCCTGCAGCGCCGCTTTGCCAAGCACGCCGCCAGTGGAGGCGACCACTTTGGTCTGGTCGCTGCACAGCTCCAGCAGTTTGGCGGTAGACTTCTGCGCGCCGGCGATCCAGCCACCGGTGACATAGTCGAGCAGCACATAGCCGTCAGGGTTGAGCATGTCGCCCACCACCAACACATCGGCCTTGGTAAAGCGCACATAGATGTCGCCGTCGGTATTGGCCTGGCTCACGAAACCGTATTCGATGGTTTCATCGCCGAATTTCATGATGCCGCTCTGGTAGAAAGTCTTGTTGGCCTGCGCCTGTTTCGGCATCGGCTTGTGCTGCACATCCTGCCATTCCACATAGAAATCGGCGCTCTGCCAGAGCCGGGTGTTTTCGTGTGCGTAAATCGCAGTGCCAGTAGCGCCCAGCAGGTAATTAAGGCCGAGGTGCTCGGGCCGCCAGTTGGTGTTGAACAGCGCTTTGACAGGTTTGTTGTTAGTGAGACGTTTGATTTCAGCCAGCAAGGCCTCGGCCTTGTCCTGACTGCCGCCATTGATAATGACGACACCATCGGGCCCTTCTGCCACTACCACATTAGTGCCGGCACCCTGCAACAACGAGATCCCGTTGCCCAGGTCTACCTTCGTCAAGGCCGCCGCCGTGGCTGCCTGCAGATTCGAAGCAAGCGCGATCATCACGGGGGCCAGGCCGAGGGCTTTCAATAGTTCTCTGCGTTTATTCATAGTGTTCTGTTCTTGACGACTTTTTGTGGGTGCTACTGGCTTGGACAACTATTTAGGCTGTCTTCATGCAAGAAACCGGGAGTAATTGCGGAAGTACAGCTTGCAGCGTTTTATACGCGCCGCAATCTCTATTGTCCTTGACTGAAATCAGGCAGCTGCAATCCTCGATCCTGCAAATACTTGTCATAGATTTCCTCGCTGCACGAATATTCCATAATTGGCGTCGTCGGCGACCAGCGCAGGCTGGAAGTCACCGTGATCGGCTGGGTATAGAGCAGTGGGTCGGTCAAGGTCATCTGGTTGGTGAGATAGCGGGTGCTGACGCCTTTGCTGTCCTTGCGGTTCTCAACAGTGTAGCGCTCGGTGATAAGGGCGTTTTCAGTATTGGGCAGCCGGCGCATGTAGGGGTATTCGCGCAAATGCGTGGTTTCCACCACCAGCACATCCCCTTCCCAATGGCCGACTGAATAGCCCATGCGGGTGTTCAGGATCGGTTCCGGGCGCGGACGGCCTTCCATATAGATCTTGCGGTACTGGAAATAGCCCTCCCAGAACATGTTGATGAAATCCTTGGTCTGCACGATTTCCACCGGGAACGGTGCGCCCCAGATGCTGCGTGGCAGGCCCGGCGACACACACCAGCCGCCTGGATCATCCTCGACCTTGAATTTGGCGAGGTATTCGTCACTCCATCTCTTCGCCTGGGGCGTGAACGGGTGTTCTTTCGGGCTCTGGCCGGGGCCGCCGCCGGGAAACCACAGGCCGTTGAGGTCTGGCTCGGCACAGGCCAGTGGCGCCAATGCCAACATTGATGCGATTTGCAGCACCCGGGTCAGTTTGGCTGGTGCTCTGAATTTGAACATGGTTTTCCCCTCGCGCGGACCGAAGACAGTGGCACTTTTGTGTGGCCGGTGCTCTATTAGCCTGCTGACTTTAGCAGATGCCTGCCTCGTGTTGACAGGCCATTGTTCTGCTCGCATATTGCGGCACAACAAAATTTAGAGGGGAAAATAACATGCGTACCAGAACTACTGTCGCGTTTGCTGCTTTACTAAGCCTGGCAGCTGGAATCGCCCAGGCCGCTGAAGATTTCACCGGCGTCTGGCAGGCCTTTGCCAGTGAGTCTGCCGGCCCGCGCGGCGGCCCGGAATTCACCGCCGAGGGCAAGGCCAAAGTGGCCGATTTCAACGCCAAATATCCCAATCAGGTTGAGCCAGGCGCCTACTGCGTGCCGCCGGGCATGCCAACCACGATGACCTCGATCGTGAGCTACCCGATCGACATTACCCAGACCAACAAGCGCATTACCATGATCACCGAATATGACGACCAGTTCCGTCGCATCTTTCTCGACGGCCGCAAATTCCCCGACGACTACCCCGAGACCCGTATGGGCTATTCAGTCGGCCATTGGGAAGGCAACACCCTGGTGGTGGAAACCCGCCTGTTGAGCGAAGCACTGTACGGCCGAGTGCCGCGTACCGAAACCACCGTGGTGGTCGAGCGCTTCAGCAAGATCAAGCGCAGTGCAGTTAAATTGCCCAACAGTCCGGTCGCTACCCACAAAGCCATCGACGACGATGTGCTGGCACTGGAAATCACCACCACCGATCCAACCCTGTACAGCAAACCGATCAAGACCACGGTTTATCACCAGCATCTGGAAGACAACGCAATGCTGGAATATGTGTGCATCTCGGATATCTGGGAGCAGGCATTGGACGCTGCCAACAAAAAATGAAATCCCCCCGCCGCGCCGAATGCTTGCGCTCCCCAGCTCGCGCATCCGTCGCCTCCGGCTCCTTCTTGGCGCGACTGGCTCGCCGCAATCGTCGCTACCCTGATCTCCTGGAGTTTTTAAATGGCTGAACCAGTACGCTTTCCGAATATTCCGCTCTATGAAGGCTGGGGCGCACCCAATCGCGTCGAGTCCGACATCCTCGGGCTCGAGCTGATTGCCGGCGAACTGCCGCAGGATCTGCGCGGCTGCCTGTTCCGCTGCGGCCCCGACCGCCAGTTCCCGTCGTTGTTCAAGGACGACATCTTCATCGACGGCGAAGGCATGATGCACGGCTGGTATTTCCGCGACGGCCAGGTCGATTATAAATGCCGCTGGGTGCGCAACGAACGGTTTTTGCTGCAGGAAAAGGCGCGTCGTTCACTGTTTGGCCGTTATCGCAACCGCTACACGAATGATCCGAGTGTGGCCGGCAAGGACCAAGGCACCGCCAACACGAGTGCGATCTGGCACGGCAAAAAATTATTGGCATTGAAAGAAGATTCACTGCCGATGGAAGTGGACCCGTATACATTCGAGGTGAAGGGTTATCACAATTACAACGGCAAGGTAAATGCGCTCAGCATGACCGCGCACCCGAAGTTTGATTACGCAAAAAATGAATTGCTGAGTTTTTCCTATCAGGCCAAAGGCGATGCCACCACTGACTTTTTGCTACACGTGGTCGATGCCAGTGGCGACATCGTGCACCAGATTGCTTTTCATATGCCGTTCCCGGCAATGGTACATGACTTCGCAGTGACCGATACGCACTTCGTGGTGCCGTTCTTCCCAATCATGACAGACATGGAAGTGATCAAAGCCGGCGGCCCCTACTATCAATGGCATCAGGATAAAGAGTGCCATGTGGCGATTGTGCCGCGCCGCGGTACCGCAGACCAGATACAGTGGTTCAAAGGCCCGGCCTGCAGTGCTGGCCACATGATGAATGCCTTCAATGAAGGCAGCATGCTGCATCTGGATCTGTGCTTGTATGAAGGCAACTGCTTCGCATTCTTCCCAGCTTATGACGGCAGCGAATACAAACCCTGCCCGCCGCTGCTGACGCGCATGACGTTCGATCTCCATCACCCCGAAGCCGGCTTCAGCAAACGCGTGCTCGGCCCCATGCCCAGCGAAATGCCCCAGATCGATGAACGCTTCGTCGGCAAGCCTTACCGCTACGGCTACACCATCAGCTTCGCGCCGCCGCGGCGCGTCAGTCAGCTGGGCGTATGGGATCACCAGACTGGCGAATTGAAGTTGTGGAATCCCGGCCCGGATTCCTCGATCCAGGAACCCAAATTTGTGCCGCGCGGCCCCGGCGAGGGCAATGGTTATCTGGTGATGCCGGTGAACCGGGTGGCCGAGAATCGCAGCGATCTGGCCGTGCTGGATGCACAGAATGTTGAAGCCGGGCCGATTGCGTTGTTCAAGATGCCAATCCGGGTCAAGGCTTCGTTCCATGGCATGTGGGTGCCTGCGCAAACGATGCAGACCGGTCTTTATAATTTCCCCTGATTTGCGTTAGAAACAGCGCCTGCGGCGTTCGAATCCGTTTCTCTTGGCGCACACTTCTATAGAGCCAACGTCTCTTTTGCCAGCTCATAAAAAAGCCCCTGTTGCGCGAACAACAGGGGCTTTTTATTACTTGAAGACTAACTCTTTATTTCTTGGCTGGTTTGCGCACCACAAACAGGAACTGGTCAGTGGCCTTAGCCAACGACGCATCATGACTGCTCTTGCTGTGGTCATCAGCCGGGTTGGCCAGCAGTTTGGATTCCTGCACGATTTCAAAGCCGGCTTTCTGGATCAGCCCTTTGGTCGCGGTAGCGGTAACGCGATGCATGGCTTTGTTGTCGGCACCTTCACTGCCGGCATGATCAATGATTACCGCGGCAGCGCCGGGTTTCAGCACGTTAAAGATATCAGTGATGAATTTCTGGCCAGCCACTTCATTGTTGTTGTACTGGTCATGCAGGTTCTGTGCGGTGAGGGCAGCATCAGCCGAGCCGGCGGCGATAGAGTCAACTCCTTCAAATACCGGAGTGACGTTGCCAAGTTCAGCCGACAGGTCTTTTGCAGCCTGACCATTGTTGTTGCGCAACGCAAAGGCGCCGAACTGGGCTATTACCTTGCCTTTGGGGCCCACAGCAGCTGACAACACGCGGGTGAACCAGCCACCACCAGCGGCGACTTCCACCACGGTCATGCCTTCCTTGATGCCCAGCAGCTCAACCGTTTCTTTCGGATGACGTGCGGCATCACGGGCTTTGTCATCTGCCGGACGTGCGGCCATTTTGGCGTCAAAATCAGCTGGCAGGGCCAGTGTCAGCGACGACAGCGAGCACAAGCTCAAACCCAGAACCAAGCCAATTGCAGTGTGTTTTATCAGTGATTTCATAAATTACCCCTCAGTATCCATGTGTTAACAAATTTGCGGACTATTGTGTGAACAAGGTTGAAACGAATCCCAACGCGGCGTCCCAAGTTAAACCACGCCTGCATCGATAAGCAAGGCAGACCGCTGCCGGGCCCTAAACTTTCACAGTCCCATCATGTTTGGCCGCAAACTTTAACTGGTTTAAATCAAATCTTAACCGTCCGCCACTACCATGCCGCCCTGTGGTTTATCTCAACTTGCACGCCGGCCCCCACAGCTGCGCACTCTCCCCCCTGCTAACCGAGTTGCTTAGGAGCACGGATGCTCCGCTCTTTAGCCCCGACCCGGGCCCTGCCCTGCCAGCGCGAAACCTGCTAGCTTTCCGCATGAAGCAAGCCCCAACAGGCCACATTCGTTAACGTGTAAAACACCCAAAGGCCCTTGATATGAAGCTGCTGCTGCGTGCTGTTGTCATTTTCGCGCTGTTTTCCGGCGAGGCACTTCTGGCCGATGATCTGGTCGACGCCAACCGCCTCTTTGATTATGCCGAGCAAAATTACGGCAAATTCTTCAGCCCTGCCGGCCAGCAAACCCAGACTCTGCAGGGATATCTGGTACGTTACTACCCGGTCACCAATACCTATCTGGGTACCCGTGCCGGCAGTGTTTATGTTTTTGGCCAGCAATTCGGGGTTGGCATCATCCGGGTTGGATTCATGGATACTTTCATCAATCCTGGCTCCACCGTGACCGATCTGACTGACCTGCTTTTGTCGCGCCGCAGCAGCAATTGCGCCGATTACGCCGGCGGTTACAGCTCCGGGGTGAAGGACCTGGCGCGTAATCTCAGCTTTACCGGCACTCTGGCCATTAGTGTTACCACTGGCACCTGCACTTTCGCCAGCAACGATATTCCCAACCACAGCATGGGCCAGGGTGGCGCGTTTGCCACGCCGGTGAGTGCCCAGAACAGTACGTTCAAAATGACCACCACCCCCGCCTTTGCCACACAAACTACCGCGCTCAGCCTGAGCTGGAACAGTGCAGTATTGTTGAATGGTGTGCGGGTCGACATGCTGGCTGCCGCTTGCTATGGCGTCGGCGATGGCAAGATCGGCTGCAACAATGACAGCCAGCCGTGGCGCTATGATCCGATGTATGCCGGCAACAAGTTTGGCACCGACATCCATAACGCCCACACCCAACCGGACGGCTCTTATCACTACCATGGCAATCCGAAAGCGCTGTTTGATCTAACCAACGCCAGCGAATCACCGGTAGTGGGCTTCGCTGCCGATGGCTTTCCGGTGTTCGGTTCCTGGTTCAGGGACAGCAGCGGCAGCATCCGCTCAGCCCGTCCGGGTTATCGGCTGAAAAGCGGCAGCCGCCCCGGTGGCAGTGGCAATCCGGGCGGCAGCTATGACGGCACCTACCGGGATGACTATGAATTTGTCAGCGGCTTCGGCGATCTGGATGTGTGCAATGGCATGACGGTGAACGGAACCTACGGTTACTACATTACTGACGGGTTCCCCTACATGACCAACTGTTTCCGGGGCACTCCGGACAGCTCATTCCGCAAAGGCGGAGCCGGGCCACCGCCCTGAAGCCTGACCGCGCTTTGAACTACTACCGCAATAATCCGACTTGTAATCAGCGAGGCGACGGCGGCAATAAACGCCGTCGCCACCACAACAACATGCACACCGCTATACATGCCACCACCATCACGGCCGGAAACAGCACGGTAGTCAGGGTGCGGGTTTCCAGCGCCAGCACTGACAATACACTGCGTACGGCAAACAACGCATAAAACGTGGCGCTCTCTTCTTGCGGCTTGGCCAGCACTTTGCGCAAGGTAGGACCGAAGCCCAGCGCATCCACCAGCGTCAGTATCACCACTGACCACAACGGATCATCCGTGACATACCACAGCGGCAGCGATAACAATGCCGCCACCAGAAAGGCTTGGTCGGCACGCGTGGCACTGAAGTCGCTGCGCAGCGTAAATGCCAGCCAGGCTACGTAGAGGGTGATCGCGCCTGACACACCGGTAGGCCAGGCGCCGGCGCCGCCGGCGGCCGCCAGTTGCGCGCAAAATACAATGGCAGTGGTCAGACTCCAGATCAGCCACGAGAAGAAATGCGGCTTGACCTGGCCGGCCCGTATCGCCTGAATATAAGGTGCATAGGCCACCAAAGTGAGAAGGATGGCGGCAATGCTGGCAATGTCATAGCGGGTCATTGCCAAGATCGTTGCATCCTGCACAGATTCGGCATCAGGCTAATCTTTCAGGTAATGCGCTTTCGCCACCGGCTTCATCAGCGCATTGCTGATGAGACCGATCGCCAGCAACACGGCCATCAAATACATCGTGGTGTTGTAGAGCGAAGGCGTGGGGTCCACCGTGCCGGCGGGTGCGATTTCCATCAGGCGCGAGATGGTGACGGTTTGCGCCGACACCAGTTTATCCAGCTGATCGATGCCGGCCCCGAAGCGTTGCTGGAATGCAGCCGGATCCACCTTGGCCGCCAGATCCGCCACGGCACGCGCCACCGCCGACTGCCGCAAAGAAGTGATCGCGAGCGGACCCACTACTCCGGCGATGCTCCACGCGGTGAGCAAGCGGCCATGGATGCCGCCGACAAATTTGGTGCCGAACACATCCGCCAAATACGCCGGAATCGTCGCAAAGCCGCCGCCGTACATCGTGAAGATCAACATGGTGGCGCCGTAGAACAGCACCAGCCACATCACCGCAGGATCGGCACTGACACGATTGGCCGCAAATGGCACCGAGCAATAGAGCACGATGCCGAACGCAAAGAAAATCCAGTAGGTATTCTTGCGGCCGATATAGTCCGATGAACTCGCCCACACAAAACGGCCCAGCATATTGAACACGCTGATCATCGTGACATAAGTGGTAGCAAATGCGCCGTTGACGATGCCCGGCAAAGTGGTGCCGAAGATTTCGCTCATCATGGTGCTGGCCACGCCAAGCACGCCGATGCCGGCAGAGACATTCATGCACAACACAATCCATAACTGATAGAACTGGCGTGTTTTCATGGCTTCATCGATATCGACGCTGTGGAGAGTGACCATCTTTCCCTGCTCAGCCGCTTCATCCGGCGGCGTCCACCCGGTCGGCAACCAACCAGCTGGTGGAATGCGGTAGGCAAAGGCGGCGATCAGCATGACAACAAAGTACAGCAGGCCCAACGCCACAAACGTTTCCGCGATACCTATGGAACCCGTATGTACCACATAAACCCCTTCCGGCCCCTGCACCAGCATGTTGGTGACATCCTTGGCACCGACTACTACCACTTCCAGGCGCTGCCCGGCCTGTTCGACAAAACGCCGACCGGCTTCGGTGATCAGGTTCACTTGGGAGGTAGTGCCCAGATACTGCGGTGCTTCGTAAAAATGCTGCATACACCAGCGCTTGAGCGGCGAGCCGATGATGGCGCCCCCCCCAAAGCCCATGATGGCCATGCCCGCCGCCATGCCGCGATGATCGGGAAACCAGCGAATCAAGGTGCTCACCGGCGACACATATCCCAGCCCGAGGCCGCAACCGCCAATCACGCCATAGCCAAGATAGAGCAACCACAGTTGATGCGTGAAAATGCCCACACTGCCGAGTAGATAGCCTCCGCCCCAGCAGCAGGCGGCCACGGCACCCACCATCCGCGGCCCCACTTGTTCCAGCCAACGGCCGGCGAAGGCGGCCGACAATCCCAGGAATACGATGGCTATCGAGAAAATCACCGTGACGCTGGCCAGCTGCCAATCATCGGCCGCCGGTGCCACTACCCCGAACACACGGGTCAGCGGCGGGTTGTACACGCTCCACGCATAGACGGAACCGATACACAGATGGATAGCAACAGAAGCTGGCGGCACCTTCCAGCGGTTGAAGCCCGGTGCTGCGGTAATGCGTTCTTTGGATAACAGGCCGGCCATCAGATTCACTCCTTCAGCTAACTAAGCTGCACTTATACCAAATTGACGGCACGTTGTGAGCTTTGGCGTGGGGATGGACCGATCCAAGGTCTGCGTAAGGAGGGCAATTCACCAGGCAGGGCGCAGCGTGCTGCTCCGCTCTACCTGGGGAGTTGGGTCTGGAGATTATTTCGCTGGTTTCACAAACTTGAACAGTGAACGATCGGTGCCGCCACGGGTGCCGGGCGCAAACACCATCTTGGTGTGATCATCGTCCTTGCTGGCTTGCAGCTTGCTGTCTTCGGCCAGTACAAAGCCGGCGGCCAGCACTTCTTTTTTGATCACTTCCGGATCAATACGATGCAAGGCCTTGGTAGTGGTGGTGCCGGAGCCCGGTGCCGCATTGTGGTCTTCGATCAGGAATACACCGCCCGGTTTCAGTGCCGCAAAGATGGCTTGGTTGAGCTTGTTGGCATCAATCTCGTTAATCATCAGATCGTGGTAGTACAAAATGTTGAGCACCACATCCACATCCTTGGGCAGTTTGATGTCGTTGTAGTTGACCTGGGTGTAAACAATGTTCGGATGGGTCTTGGCAAAGGCACGGCTGGGTTCGCCGCTGCGGGCATCGGTATAAGGCAGATCGAATACGTAGAGCTTGCCCTTGGGTCCGACGATGTCGGCCAGCAAAGTGGTGTAGTACTGACCGAAGCCGGCAATCTCTACAACGCTTGCGCCGGGCTTAATGCCTGACATGGCCAGCACTTCACCCGGATGCCGGGCCGGATCACGCACGGTCATCTCGGCGGTGCGTTCGCTGGAAGTCAGCGCTTTCTTGATGTAATCGGGAATTGCGGTTTGGGCGGTGCCCAGCTGGCTCAACACCAGCAAACCTATGGCTGCCAGCGTCTGGCGTGCAGTGCCCTGAAAAATCGTCATACCAACCCCCTCTCGTTTATTGTTGTAAAAGCAAAGTGCAAAGCACCCTGCAGTGGTAACGATTGTAATGTTATCACTAAGCTCAACAAGCGGATTTGCATGTGATTAGCCCATCCGTGCAAGTAGAGGGACCCACTTGCGCAGATCCCGCTGTTCCTTACCGCTTGCCGCCGTAACTCGAATAGATCAGCGACATCGCAATCTCCTTGCTGGTGATGAACTCCAGCAACACCGCTTCGCCACGTTCAGTGGCGGCAATGCCGCGCTTGAGGGAGTTGACGATGTCATTGGGGTCGGTGATGCGCTCGCTGTAACCGCCAAAGGCTTTGGCCATGTCGGCGTAGTTGCCGCCGATGTCGCAGGTGTTGTACTTGGCATTGGAGGTGGTCATGATCGGCAGCTCCATCGCCATGCAGAAGTTGTTGAACACGATCGACATGATCGGGATGCGTTCACGCACCGCGGTTTCGAAATCCATGCCGGTGAAACCAATCGCCGCATCACCCCACAGGTTCACACACAAGTGGTCGGGCTTGGCCAGCTTGGCGCCCATTACCAGCGGCAGCCCGTAACCGAGCTGGGTGGTTTTACCCCAGCCGATGTAAGTGAGCGGATGCGTGCTTTCCCAGAAAGGAATCAACTGATCCCGGGGGCTTCCCGCGTCGTGAGTGATCACTATCTTGCTCTTGTCCACCAATCGGTTGAGTTCGTAAATAACGCGGTAAGGTGTCATCGGCGTTTCGTTGGAGGTCAGCTTCGGCAACCATTCGGCCATCCACTCGGCGCGTACCTTGGCGATCGCGGCGGGGGTGCTGTGCTGTCGGGCTTTGGCTTTGGACAAATCCAGTTTTTTCAGCTCGGCAATGATGGCCTGCAAGGTCAACTTGGCGTCGCCGGCAATGCCGAGTTCGGCCTGGATGTCCTTGTTAAGATCGACCGGGTCGAGCGTGGCATGGATGTAGCGTTTGTCCGGCGGCATGCGGGTAGCGAACGAGGAGATCGCAAAGCTGCAGCCAATGCCGAAGATCAGGTCGGCGTCATACAGAAAGTCATAGACCATGCGGGTGGTGGCATGGCCACCGGAACCCAGTGCCAGCGGATGGGTTTCATCAAAGGCGCTCTTGCCGGCAATGGAGGTGGTGACTGGCGCATTCAGCAGCTCGGCGATTTCTTTCAGCTCCGGCCAGGCTTTGCTGTAGTGGATGCCCTGGCCGGCGTAGATCACCGGCTTGGTGGCCTTCGCCAGCTCGCGGGCGGCAGTGATCACGTGATCCGGATCGGGCGCGGTGCGGGTCTTGAACACCGGTTTGTATTTGCTGATGTCAGCTTCTTCCATGCAGACATCCCACGGAATTTCCACCAGCACCGGGCCCGGGCGGCCATTGCGCAGCTGGGTAAAGGCGCGGCGCATGATGTTGGCCACTTCCGCGCCGCTGCCAATGGGCTCGGCCCATTTGGTGATGTGCTTCATGTTGAGCACGGAATTGAAGTTGGGGAAGTAATTGGCAATGTTGCGGTTGTAGCCGGCCGGCATGAACAGCACCGGCACAGATTCGCCATAACACTGGGCCACGCCGCCAAAGCTGTTTTCGGCGCCCGGGCCATGCTGCATCACAAACACGCCGATTTCTTCACCGCAGGTCATGCGGCTGATGGCATCAGCCATATGGGCGCCGGTGCGTTCCTGCCGCACGATGATGGGCCGGATGTCGACCGCGGCCGCCGCTTCAATGATCGGGTTGAGCGGATAGGCGAACAGGTATTTCACCCCTTCCGCCTTGAGGATGCGGGCGATGGCTTCTGGCACTAACATTGGCAACTACTCCAGGGTACAAAAATTAAGGGGCGGATTTTACTCCGCCCCCCGTAGCAGCGCGACTCAGAAAATCGCGCTTTCATTGGTATTTACGGAAATTTACTTCGATTCCGGGCCAAACAGCTTCAATCTGGCGGCGCCAGTGTCGGGATCGGCAAATTCACGGTTGTTCTCGCACACATACTCATACATCTTGTAGTCGGGGCGGCGGGCATACATCCAGGTCCACTGCCAAGGCGTGGTCAGGTAGTCCGGATCCGTCACCGTCACTTCATCCACCATGTGATCCTTGTCGATCAGGTGAATGCGCTCATCAATGTGCATGGCCGCCGAGTGCGGCACGTTGCGGAACAGGATGTTTTCCTTGATGCCCACGGTTTCCGTCACCAATGTATCGCCCTCCCAGTGGCCGGCCGAATGGCCCCAGAAGCGTGGCTCGGCATCCTGCCAGGCGGGAATCTTGTCATTGAGATAGATGCGGCGAATCTGCTGATAGGCTTCCTGGATGATGGTGACCTGACCATTGCTCTCCAGTACTTCCATCGGAAACATGCCCATCATCATCGCCGGCATGCCGTCGGGCAGGCAGTGGGTATAACCTGAGGCAATAGGCTCACCGCGCTTGTCGGCATCGGCCAGTTTGGCGCGCAGCTCCTTCCACGGACCCAGATATTCCGGTTTCAGCGGGGGGTCACCTATCGGTTGGGGCGGATCAATGGTGCGCTCCAGTGGATCTACCTGGCCCGGGTAGGCAAACCATTTGCCATCGATGCCTTTAGCTGCCGAAGCAGCAGCTTCCGGAGTCGCTATCGGTTTACCTTGGTCGTGACAGGCGGCCAGCACCAGCAGCGAGCCCGCCAGGGCGACTATGTGGGTGTTAGTAGCGGTGAATAGCGTTTTCATGGCTGATTACCCCCTGCCAGCGCTGGATCCGGCGGGCCGGCCGGGTTGCCATTGCCCATCTTCCTGCCATCGGGCAGCGTCACCTGTTTCAACAAGGCCCCCGGCTGACCGGAGTGCAGTGGTGCCACGATCACGGTGATCTCATCCCCCACTTTAATCATGTTGAAGGTCCAGCCCAGGCGGCCCAGGATGCTGATGTTGGCGCATTCAACCGTCCAGTGTTTGCTGACGCCTTTGGCATCTTTGGCATCTTTGCCATCCATTTCGATGTAAACGTGGGGGTTGGTCCAGTCGAAGCGGCTCACCTTACCGGTGAACTTGATCTGTTTCTCGTTGGCGTACATCGCAAAGGAGTGATGGGCGAAAGCTGAGGGAGTCAAACCTGGCAGGCTCGACAACAGCAGCAGTACCCAAAGGTAGCGCAGGCGTTTGGTCATGGATGTCCCCTGAAATTGATGGTTGTCCGCACCAGCGGGTAAATGCATATTGGCTTGTGGTGCTTCAGGCCGGCTGCCGGCTTGCCCACTCTGATTTGAACATGCCTTGGCAGCATAAACCCTGTATTGCGACGCGAGCAACAACAAGGCAGAAAAAAGGAAAGCCAAACGGCAATTTCAGGTCAGCTTGGACACATGAATCAATGGTGGTAACTTCCCAGACCTTGGCTGTTTCACGGCAAAAATCATGTAGCCGGCAATATGCTCGAATTCTTTTTCAAATATCCCCGACAAGCTTTTGCCGATAGCAGCTTCGTGCTGGCCAGCTCCTGGCCGCTGTGGCTGATGTATGCGCTCGGCTTTGTGTGCGCAGCACTGGTCATTGCCGGGCTCTATCTCAAACGCAACTCACTGCGTCCCTGGCAATTGGCCACGTTAGGACTGTTGCAACTGTTAATGCTGGCCACTGTGCTGTTCGTCTTGTGGCAACCGGCGCTGGTGAATGAGCGCCTGCTGCAGGGCGAAAACACAGTTGCCATCCTGCTGGATACCTCCGCCAGCATGGCGCAAACCGACGGAGACGCCACGCGCATGGCCCGCGCACGCGCACTGCTTTCAGCCGACAGCCTGCGGCCATTGGCAGAAATGTACAAAATTGCACCTTATGCATTTTCCGATCATGCCGAAGCGCTGGCTTCCTTTGATGAGGCCAGTCTGCCTGCCCCCGGCACCGCCACAGTGCTTGGTCAGTCGATCCTGCAAACCCTGCGCCGCGCTGGCACGGCGTCCCTGGGCGCAGTCATCCTCATCAGCGATGGGGCTGACAACACCAATACCATAAGCCAAAAAGAACTCGGTGAAATCGCCGGATTCGGCGTGCCGATCCACACCGTCGGTATTGGTCGCGAAGTAATTCCGGAAGATCTGGAGCTGGAAAGTGTGCAGTTGCCCAACAAGGCCCTGGCCGGCACCACCCTCACCGCCCGCGTGGCCATCAGACATGACCAGGGCGGCATGGCCCGCATCAAGGTGTACGACGGCGACAACTTCCTGATCGCCAAGGAAGTGCAGCTGGATGCAGCACAAAAATCGACCCAGGCCTTCATCAACATAGAAGTGCCGGCTCCCGGTCGGCTTGATCTGCATTTCAAACTGGACGCTATCAACGGCGAACACAATCTGGCCAACAACACCCGCAGCCATGTAGTGGATGTGCCGGAAGGCAAGTACCGCATCCTGTATATAGAGGGCGAACCGCGCTGGGAATACAAGTTCCTGCAGCGTGCACTCAACGATGACCCCAGCATCCAGCTCACTACACTGTTGAAAGTCACCCCCAACAAGTACTACCGCCAGGGCGTCCTCAATCCCAAGGAGCTGGAAAAAGGGTTTCCCACCGAAAGACAGGATCTTTACCAGTATGACGCGCTGATGATCGGCAGCCTGAATGTGGCCGAGCTCACCGCGGATCAACAGCAGCTGATACGCGACTTCGTTAGTGAGCGCGGCGGCACCTTGATGATGATGGCGGGCTTGCATGGACTGGGTCTGGGCGGCTGGGGTGAATCAGTCGTTAACGAAGTGTTGCCGTCGCGACTATCGATGAAAGATGGCGCTTTCCTGCGTCAGCAAGTGCCGGTGGTGTTGACTGCCAGCGGTCGTACTTCCCCAATGCTGAAATTCAGTGACAATGACAGTGAAAATCTCAAACAGTGGAGCGATATACCTCCGGTTGCTGATTACCAGAACCTGGGGCCGCTGCGTCCGGCTGCCACCACGCTGCTGGAAGTAGTGGTCGACGGACACAACCAGCCGTTGCTGGTCAGCCAGCCCTATGGCCGTGGCCAGAGTTTCATCCTCGCCACTGGCGGCACCTGGCGCTGGCAGATGAATTTGCCGCTGGAAGACCTGCGTCACGAAACTTTCTGGCGCCAGCTGGCGCGCACCATGGTTGCCAATGCACCGCGGCCGTTTGAGGTGAGTTCCGTGGTGGATAACCAGAGCATCAGGATCAAGGCAGAACTGCGCGATCCTGATGCCGCCGACAACAAAGGCGTCGCCATTACCGCGGTGGCAAGCTCAGCCAACGGAGAACTTGTCAACCTGGAAATGTTACCGGTAGCGGGCAGGGCTGGCATGTTTGAAGCGGCCTTCACACCCAAGGCCGAGGGGCTTTACAACATCGAAGCCATTTCACGTAAAGGCAGCAAGCTGGTGAATTCGGTACGCACTGCCATCCGCTATGAGCAGAAAGAAGAAATGTTCAACATCCGCCAGAATCGCGCCTTGCTGGAGCGGCTCAGCCAAAGCAGCTCCGGCCAGTACTGGGAACCGACGCAGTGGCGGAAACTGATCGAAGCCATCAGCTATTCCAAGGCCGGCATCACTGAACAACAGATCAGTTACTTGTGGGATGCACCGTTTTTCTTTTTGTTACTGGTGCTGTTGAAATCGGCTGAATGGTTGCTGCGGCGCCGCTGGCGCGTGATCTAGGAGCTGACTCATGAAGTTGTCCCTCATCCTTCGTCGTTCTGCGCTGCACCTGGTTGCCGCGCTTGCGGTAGTGCCGGCGCTGTCACAGGCAGCACTCTATATCAGCATCGTGCAAGGGCTGGGGGGACAACCGCTTTATGATGAGCAGTTCGTTGACGCCCGCAAAATAATAGAAGCGGCTTCCAACACCATCACCGATGCCGACAAGGTGTTTTCGTTCTCTGGTGAGCGCGCGACCCGTGCGGCGCTGCTGAAACATTTCACCGAGCTTGGCAAGAAAATGGCCACCGGCGACCGCGCTGCGATTTACCTGATTGGACATGGCAGTTTCGATGGCGAAACCTACAAGTTCAACATTCCCGGCCCCGATCTCACTGCCCAGGATCTGAAAAGCATTCTTGAACATCTGCCTGGTCGTAATCATTTTCTGGTTAATACGTCGAGCACTTCCGGCGCGATGCTGGAAACCCTGGTCGGCAAAGGCGACAAGGCCAGTAATCCCGCGTTTGTCGTGATCAGCGCCACCCGCAATGGCAACGAGCGCAATGCCACGCAGTTTGGCCGTTATTTTGCCGAGGCGCTGCGCAACAAGGATGCTGATCTCAACAAGAACAACAACATCAGCATCCAGGAAGCTTTCGACTACGCCGAAAAGCAGGTGAGCACGCATTTTCAGGATGAGAGCAAGCTGTCAACCGAGCATGCGCAACTGCGGGGCGACGGTGCCACCCTGTTCAACCTGGCCCGACTCAATGCCTCCGAACAAAAAGCCGAACTTGCCAGTGCCAGTGGCAAACTCGTCGAACTGCTGAAAAAACGCAAGGATCTGGAAGCGCAGATCGAAGACCTGCAAGTGCGCCGCAGCCAGCTCAACAATGCCGATTATCTGGCACGCTTCCAGCAGCTGATTCTGCAAAGCGCAGAGGTGAGTGAGCAAATTGAAGCCGCCCAAAAAGCGAACGGCCCGATAAAACCTATGATCGAAGCGGATCCGGCTTTACCCAAACCCCCGGGAGGCACCCGTGTGCCTTGAGCAACAGCAAGCGCGCCGAAGTACGCTGGCAGCAACGGCCCTTATGCTGGCTATCAGCGCCAGCACTGCGCTCGCGCGCGAGCCGCTCTATGGCGCACTCGACCATGCCGACTTGCTGCGGTGTGAGGATCTGTTCTGGCATGGACATGCCGCAGAAGCCCGCAGTTGTTACCACTTGCTGGAAACTGCATCAACACCGATCACCATCCGCGCCGAAGCAAGCTGGGCGCTGGGCGATCTGCAAGGAGCCAACAGTCTGTTTCAGGAGGCGGTAAAAGCCGAACCCAAGAATGCCCTGCTGCGAGTGCGCTGGGGTGAACTCTATTTGCAAACTTACCAATATAACGAAGCCGAAACCTTGTTTGATGAAGCGCTCGCGATCGATGGCAAAAATCCTTGGGCCAAGATCGGGTCAGCCGAAGCCTTGTCAAAAGGTGGCGGCGACTCCGCCACCATCAACAAGCTGATGACCGATGTGGTTGAAAACGACTTCACTCCCGCCGGCGTACGTTATCGCGGCTTGCTGATGCTGCTGCACAACGCACTTGGCAAAGACCAGTTTGAACAGGCTGACAAAGTGATTAAGGACGCGCGCGCCGCGGCCGAGAGTGGCAAGCTGCCGCAGCTGGAGTTGTATGCGCTGGAAGCCGCCAACGCATTCATGACCTTCAAGCCCTACCAGGCTTACATCGACCAGGCCTTGCACGAAGATCCGGCCTATGGTGATGCCTGGGCCATACCGGGACGGTTTGCGATGATGACGCGGCGCTACCGCGAATCTGGCGCTTTTTATGAAAAGGCGGTGCTGGTGCAACCGGACCATTGGCAGGCACATCTGGAGCTAGGCCAGAACTATATGCGCCTGAACCAGATCAGCGCAGGCGTAGACCATATCCACACTTCGTTTGATGGCGACAAGTTCAACCCCACCACCATCAACCTGATGCGCATGCTGGAAGTATTCCTTAACCAGACCGAAGCGTTCAGCTTCCCCAATCCACCCGAAGGACCGTTCCCCAAACTGAGTTTGCGACTCAACAAATCCGAATCATCCGTGCTGAAGGATTATGTGCGCGAACTTGCAGAAGCCGGCATGGCCACCTATCAGAAACGGTATCGCTTCACCCCCACCGAGCCGGTGGTGATAGAGGTTTATCCAAACCATGAAGATTTCGTGGTGCGCTCGGTGGGCATGCCGGGAGTGGGCTTGCTGGGTGTGACCTTCGGCTACTTGCTGGCGATGGACTCACCCACCGCGCATGCCCGCAGTGAAAGTTATCACTGGGGTACTACACTCTGGCACGAGCTGGCTCACGTCTACACAGTGGAGGCCAGCTCGCATCTGGTGCCACGCTGGTATACCGAAGGCATTTCCGTATTTGAAGAGTGGCGTACCGGCCCGATCCCCGGTCGCAAGATTCCACTCGATGTTTACAAGGCCATGGCCGAAGGCAAGTTCCTGCCGGTGGAAAAACTCGACGACGGCTTCATGCGGCCCACCTATGAAAACCAGGTAATCGTGTCCTACATGCAAGGCGGACTGGTAATCGATTTCATCAACAGTGAGTTCGGTTTCGACAAGATCGTCGACATGCTCGAGCTGTTCGGCAAGGGCGTGAAACTGAAGGACGCAGTCCAGCAAAGCCTGGGCATCAGCGTTGATGTGTTCGACAAACAGTTCAAACAATATATCGATATTGAATACGGCAAATTGCTGAAGAATTTGCCCGGATGGCAGGCAGACCGCAAGACCGCCTTCGCCGCGCTGGAAAAAGAAGACTGGCAAGGTGCCGTCGATGCCGCCAAACGTGCCGTGTTTGCTTTTCCTGATTATGTTGAAGCCGATTCAGCGTACATTGCACTGGCGCGTGGTTATTCGCGGCTCAATGACAAGGACAATGAATTCAGGACGCTGGAAACCTTCTGGCAGAAAGGCGGCTATGCTTCCCGCGCGCTACTGGCACTGGGTAATGACTACATCGAGCGCAACGACACTGAACATGCCTTCAAGGTATTCAAAGACGTGGTGTGGGCCGATCCATTCTCGCAAGAGCTGCACAGCAAACTCGGCGATTTGTACATGACCCACAAGGAAGCCGCCAAGGCCTTGCGTGAATACCTGGTGCTGTTGTCGCTGAATCCGCCCGACCAGGCCGATGCCAATTACAAAGTGGCCACTGCCTACCAGGCAATGAATGACAAGGACAAGACCATGCAATATGTAATGACCGCACTGGATGTTGCACCACAGTACCGGCCAGCGCAGTCGCTGCTGCTGGAACTCAGTCGCAGCACCACTGCCAAACAATGAATTTACAGATATCCCAAACAAGCGACCCACAGGACCCAACCATGAGTGATGTAGCAGAGCAGAACAACAACGACTCCACCCGTCAGCTGGTGCAACGCTTCCATGCCGCCACAACCGCGATCCGCGAACAGGTGCGCGGCACCATCGTGGGCCAGGATGAGGTAGTGGACAACCTGCTGATAACCTTGTTTGTCGGCGGCCATTGCCTGATTACCGGCATGCCCGGTACGGCCAAGACCTTGCTGGTGCACACACTCGCCACGGCACTGGGGCTTACGTTCAAGCGTATCCAGTTCACCCCGGACCTGATGCCCACCGACATCACCGGCACCGATATGGTGGAAGAAAACCAGAGCACCGGCAAACGAGAATGGCGCTTCATTCCCGGCCCGGTATTCACCAATGTGCTGCTGGCCGATGAAATCAACCGCACCCCGCCCAAAACCCAGGCAGCCTTGCTGGAAGCCATGCAGGAAAAAACCGTTACCGTGCGCGGCATCAATCACAAACTCAGCAAACCCTTCTTTGTATTGGCCACGCAGAACCCGATCGAACTGGAAGGGACCTACCCGCTGCCGGAAGCGCAGCTCGACCGCTTCTTGTTCAACGTGCTGCTCGATTACCTCTCGGCGGAAGAAGAAGTGAAAGTCATTGAACGCTTCACCAAGAGCGTAGACATGCCGCATGTCAGGGCCTGCACCAATGCCGAAGAAATCGTCGAGTTCCAGGCGCTGGTGCGCCAGGTGCCGATTTCAGACTCGTTGAGCCGTTATGCAGTTGACATCATCCGCGCCACGCGACCCTCGGATCCGGTTGCACCCGACATCATCAAGAAATATGTGAATTTCGGCTCCAGTATCCGCGCCACCATGAACCTGGTGCTGGCTGCCAAGGCGCGCGCCCTGATGGAAGGCCGTTATCACGTCACTGCCGATGATCTGAAGAAACTGGCACCGCCGATTTTGCGGCACCGTGTGTTGCCGAACTATTTCGCTGAATCCGACGGCATCACCGTCGACCAGATCCTGGCCGACATGCTCGACAGTCTGCCTGCACCGACGGGCTCAGAGTAAACCGCCAAGCAAACCTTGACTGACCACGCTGATCTGAAAGTTCACTGTTGCACAATTCTGGAACCCGGTAATGGCCGCAACTGCTAACAAGAACTCCCCGATGCATCTGCTTGATCCACAGGTGCTGGCCAGCCTGTCCAATCTGGAGCTGGTGGCGAAAGCCGCAGTGGAAGGTTTTGTGATTGGCCTGCATCGTTCACCGAAATTCGGCTTCAGCCAGGAGTTCGTGGAATATCGCGCCTATGGTGAAGGTGATGATCCGCGCTATATCGACTGGAACGTTTATGCCCGCACCGACAAGACTTATATAAAACGCTTTCTCGGCGAAACCAACAGCCATCTGATGATCCTGCTAGATAGCAGTGCCTCTATGGGCTATGGCAGCCAGGGTTTGAGCAAATTGCAGGTCGGAAAATTCCTGGCCGCATCGCTGGCTTATATGTCATCACGTCAACATGACGCAGTGGGAGTGATGGTGTTCGCCGACGAAGTACTGTCCTACCGGCCGCCCGCATCCCGCAGTGGCTCCTTGCAAGGCGTGATTCATGCGCTCGACAAGGCAGAAGCGAAACAAGGCACCGCCATCCACAAGCCCATGACGCGGTTCCAGGAAAATATCCGCCGCCGCGGACTGGTGGCAGTGATTTCCGACTTCTACTGCGACACCCAGGAATTGCTCGACAACGTGCGGCCGCTGGCAGTGCAAGGCCAGGATGTGATTTTGTTCCATCTGCTTGACCCGGCCGAACTGGCACCCAAGCTGCTTACTTCAACTTTGTTCGAAGACATGGAAACCGGGCATGCAGTCGAAGTCTCGCCGGCTTTCATGCAGACTGAATATCGCGACCGCATTAACGCCCACATCAGTGCAATCCGCAAAGCCGCCAGCGGCATGAACTGTGATCATGTGCTGATCAACACTTCCGAGCCGCTCGACAAGCCGCTGCACAGCTACCTCACCTTCCGGGAGAAGCGCGGATGAAAACCGTCAATTGCGACTTGTTCGCCAACTCTCTGTACCCCGGCCGGAGGTGCAAGCCATGCTGATTGCACCACTGTTTCTGCTGGGCTTGTTGGGCCTGGGTTTGCCCTGGTGGCTGCACCGTCTGGAAACCCAGACTACCGAGCGGGAACAATTCGCGACCACCCGTTTTCTGGAAGCATCGAAAAAACGTATACATGTACAGCGCAAGCTGCGCTTTCTGGTGCTGATGGCGCTGCGCATGGCGTTTCTGGCGTTTCTGGTGTTTGCATTTGCCCGACCCATCCTGTTCAAACAACCTGAAGTCGCTGCAGTAGGTGATGACAATGTGCATCATGTGATTCTGGTTGATACCTCGTTTTCCATGCACGAAGGCAGCAAGCTCGCGGAGGCCCGTACACGCGCCCAGCAAATTCTCGACAACTTGAAGTCAGGCGATAGCGCCAGCCTTTATGCGGCCAGCGCTTCCGTCACCACGCTGGCGGAGCAGACTTCCACCAACGAGATCAGCAAACTGTTGCCGGCGCTGTCTGCCGACAATGGCCGGCTTGATCTGGGCGCAATGGTGGCTGCGCTTAATGGGCTTCTGAAAAACAGCAAGGCCGCCGTGGTACTGCATGTGGTCAGCGATTACCAACTCACCAGTCAGGCAGTACGCTTTGCCGACATGATTCCGGATGTGGTCAATGGCCGTGCCGTCACGCTCGACATCCAGCAGCTTGGCAGCAAGACACCGGCAAACACCATGGTGGAATCAGTGTTGGTGGAAAACCGCTCCAGTGTCATCGCGTCAATCCGCACTTTCAATGGCGAAATAGCCGGCAAGGACAAGCAGGTCAGTCTCAGCATCAATGGCAGCAAAACCCAAACCCAGGATGTGCCGGCGAGCAGCAATGGCTTGTCCACGGTGACTTTCAAGGATGTAGTATTTGCCGAGGGCTACAACAAGGTCGATCTGCTTTTGACCCCCGCCGACAGCCTGGCAGAAGACGACGTGCGGCACACCGTTTTTGACAACTCGCCGCCGGCGACGGTGTTGCTGCTGACGGCCGATGTCAAATCACTGGGCGTTACCTATATCAGCGCCGCGCTCAGTACGGCTCCCCGCGGCTATGTTGTAGAAGCAAAATCCATCAATGATTTTGATGCCCGCGTGCTGCAACGTTATCCATGGCTGATCATTGAAGATCTCGGCGCCGTCAATGCCTCCCTGGCTTTGGCGCTCACTGATTATGTGCACGGCGGTGGTGCCGTATTTGCAGCACTCGGCCCGCACAGCAGCAGTGTCGGCACGGTGCCGGTATTGAATCTGCCACTGACCAATCCCGCTCCTGCCAAAGACCAGACCGCCACGCTGATCAGCCAGATTGACACCAGTCATCCCGCCCTTAATGACAGCAGCGGCTGGAACAATATCAACGTGCGCGCGCTGAAAGTAGTGCCCACCAGTGATGACCATGTGCTGATCGCCCAGAACCGTGATACCCCGGTGCTGCTTGAACGCAACATCGGCGCCGGCCATTTCGTGCTGTTCACCAGCAGCCTCGATAACACAGCCTCCGACCTGCCGGTGAAGCCGGTGTTTGTCAGCTTCATGGCAGAAATGGCGCAATATCTGTCCAACGAAAAGCTGCTGGTCAAGGAACAAGTCGCTGACAGTTATCTGCAGCTGACACAAAGCGGCGGTGGCTCCGGTCAAGTAGAAGATCCCAACGGCAAAAAACTGCTGTCGTTGCAGGGCACCACCCAGGCGCAAGAGGTATTATTGAATCTCACTGGCTATTACCGCGTATTCACCACTGCCGGCGAAGTGCTGGTGGCAGTCAATCCTGACCGTCGAGAATCCGATTTGACTCCGATCACTGCCAAAACCCTGCAGGATTGGCAAGCCAGCGTAACTGGCGCCGCCAGCGCAGGGGTAGTGGCAACTGATACGGCATTGGTAGCCAAACCATCCAAGGATGCCAATGAAATTGAAATCTGGCGCTTCTTTCTGCTGGGTATGGCGACGCTGGTGCTGGCTGAATCCTTGCTTGGCAATCGTTGCCTGAACTTCAAAACAGGAACCTTCTGATGAACGCAACCGGCAAGCTCGACCTCTATCTCGCAGCCTTCAACCAGCGGCTGCGCAAGTTGTTGTGGCTGCGTGGCGCAGCTGCACTGGCACTAGTGGTGCTGGTTGTCGGCGGCGTCGGCGCCTGGTTTTCGGTGGAAAGTGGTTTCGCACCCACAACCATTGGTGCCTTCCGCGTATTACTGGTACTGGCGCTGGTAGCGGTGGCCTTGCGTTTCCTGATCGACCCGCTGCAAAACCTGAAAGACAATCTCAGCCAGCCGGTGGAAAAACGCGTGCCGGAACTCAATGGCCGCATCGAAACCTATAGCCAGCTCAAGGCCGCCAACAACCCATTCCTTGATTTGCTCGCGGAAGATGCACTCAAGATCAGCGAACACCATCCGGTAGCAGTCACTGTGCCGCGCAAGGAGCTGGCCGTGGCCGCCAGCGCGCTGGCAGGCGCAGTGGTGGTGTTGCTGTATCTGCTGATTGCCGGACCCGGCTTTCTC
This sequence comes from uncultured Gammaproteobacteria bacterium, assembly GCA_903853385.1. GTDB lineage: Bacteria > Pseudomonadota > Gammaproteobacteria > Pseudomonadales > Pseudohongiellaceae > CAILUG01. Next base: position 1,947 of record CAINTJ010000023.1, on the reverse strand, counting down.
AACTACTCATTGCGCAACCTGCTCGCAGGCTGGGCCTTTGTCGATTTACTGCCGCCGCAAAGCATCGCGGTTACTCCAGGCGACCAGAATGTGCGACGTGGCACCAATATGCGCATCACTGCGGCCATGAGCGGTTTTGATCCGGATGATGCGGTGATTCACATTCTTGACAGCAGTGGCAACTGGCAGGATGTAGGCATGGTGAAAGGTCCACTCGGTTTCGAGTTCACTCTTTTTGCGATGCAGAACAATTCGCATTACTACGTCAGCGCCACCAGTCTGCGCTCACCTGAATACAGCCTCAATGTAGTGGATGTTCCCGGCATTGAAAAACTCGAATTGACCTACAATTTCCCGAACTGGACTGCGCGTGATCCGGAAGTTTCCACATCCGGCGACGTCAACGCACTGCCTGACACGCGCATTACCTTGAAAGTCACCACTACCGCGCCACTCAGGGATGGCCAACTGGTGCTCAATGGTACCAAGCAGTCTTTAAGCTCCAGCGGCAATGATGCCAGTGGTCAATTCACCGTCACTGCTGATGGCGTGTACTACCTGGCCACCACGGTCGGAGGCGAACAGGTGCGCCTATCTGATGACTTTTTCATTCGTCTTGCTGCCGATGGCAAACCGGAACTGAAAATCACCAAGCCCGGCGGCGACTATAACGCCAGCAGCATCGAAGAAGTGTTGGCGCGGGTCGAAGCCAAGGATGATTACGGCCTGAAAGCGCTGGCACTGCAATATTCGGTCAATGGCGGTGCGTTCCAGAAAGTGGATTTACTGAAAAATCCCGTGCGCGAAATTACTGCCGACCATATTTTCATGCTGGAAGACCTGCGCGTTGCCCGCAAGCAACTGACCACAGCCAATGTCGGCAAGTTCAAAGTGGCGCTGGATGAAAAATCTGCGGCGGCCTCTGCTGATAAAACCGTAGCGGCCGAAACCACTGCGCTGCAACCAGGCGACCTGATTTCGTTTTACGCAGAAGCCGCTGATCGCACCCAAACAGTGCGTACCGACATGTTCTTCATCCAGATCCAGCCCTATAACCGCCGCTATTCGCAATCGCAGTTGTCGGGCGGTGGCGGAGGCGGTGGTGGTGGTGGCGGCCAGCAGCAGGATGAAATTTCCAAACGTCAGCGCCAGATCATCGTGTCCACCTGGAACCTGATCCGCGACAAATCCGCTGGCGATGCCAATGGCCAGGTCGAGCTCAATGCCAAGTTGTTGTCGGATCTGCAAAACACCCTCGCTGAACAAGCCACGACCCTGGCAGATCGCGCACGTGCGCGTGGCCTCGACAATGACGAACAGATTCGCGACTTTGTCAGCAACATGGATCTGGCAGTGCAGAGCATGCACCCGGCTTCCGAGCAACTGGCGAAGTCCGAGTTGAACGCAGCCATCCAGCCCGCCCAGGAAGCCTTGCAGCATTTGTTGCGCGCTGAATCGGTATTCAACGACATCACAGTATCGCAACAACGCGGTGGCGGCGGCGGCGGCGGTGGCGGTGGTCGTTCTGGCCAGGACCTGGCAGAGATGTATGAGCTGGAAATGGATTTGTCGCTCAATCAATACGAGACCGGCAATAACGTTACGCCACAGCAACAACAGCAGCAAACCGACGACATCATGAAAAAACTGGATGAGCTCGCCAAACGCCAGGCCGAACTCGCCAGCAATCTGCGCAATCAAAAGCAATTGACTGATGCACAGCGCTATCAGCAGGAAATGCTCAAGCGGCAGGCAGAACAACTGCAACAACAATTACAGCAACAACAGCTGCAGCGGGGCCAGCAATCGAACCAGCCACAATCCGGCCAGCAACAGGGGCAACCACAGCAAGCGCAAAACTCACCCGGGCAGCAAGGACAGCAGGGACAGCAGGGACAGCAGGGACAGCAGGGACAGCAGGGACAGTCTGGCCAAAACAGCCAGGCT
>CAINTJ010000022.1 GCA_903853385.1 uncultured Gammaproteobacteria bacterium | reverse complement strand
GGATCAGTTTTGACAGTTAGCTGAAGTGTGAAAACTGGATTACTTTAGACTCGAAAGCGCACCCGGCCACCACCGGCACCTGTGCTAGCCGCAGTGCACCAAAATCACCTGCGTAATCAGTTGCGAGCTCAATAAGAGCCAGATGCAGGTTGCCGTCACTACGGGTAAGCCGGCAGTGCCTCAGACTTTGATTTTGCCGGTCAGTGACATCAGGCTGCTGGTCGAGCATGTCAGCCGTTACGGCTTGCGCCAGTTTTACCAGATAAAGCTGTTTTTTGGGCTTGCCCCGATAATGCATGCGCGCCACAATTTCCTGGCCTGTGTAGCACCCTTTGGAGAAGCTTATATAACCGTTTTGGTCGTAGTTAAGTTCCTGCGGTGTGAACACCCCGCAATCCGCTTGACGCAGTGGATAGTGGCCAGCGAGCAACCCCAGGCATTCCCATTGTTCCAGCGTGCCGGCCGGGAGCTCATTGACTATGGTCTTGATATCGCTTTGCGAGTGATTGCACCACCACAGTCCGCGCGCGCCCGCGCCCTCCAATTTGCATAGCCAGCCGGAATCCTGTGCCAAGGCGCTGCCAGCTGCCAGTGTGTGGAGGCCGGCGAATTTTTCCATTTGCTCAGCATGGACTCCTGCAACTGCAAGCAACTGGTGACCTGTTGCAGCCAGAATCAGTTCACATTTATAAAATGGCAGATATTTTCGCAATGCGTCGATCAGTAAAGCTCCCAGGCCACGCGCCATGCACAAATAATAAATTGCTTCAACACGCACCAACGTGAACCCGGCAATCACGCGGCCTTTGTTGTTGCAGCAAGCACCATAGATTTGGGAGTTGGCAGGTAATGCGGCGACGTCACAAGTAAGCTGGCCTTGCAGAAAGCGGACAACGTCAGGACCTTGTGCTTGAATCACATCAAAAGTATCAGCACTAACTACAAAACTGTGCATCCAGGATTTCCTGAGAGGTAGAATAAAAACAGAAGCGAATTATAGGCGAGCAAACCATGCCGCCATAGGGAGAAACGATTGCAATTTACTCTGGAAGACCAAAAACGCATGCGCTGGCACAGTCGGCGCGGCATGCTCGAGCTCGACCTGATCCTGGTTCCATTCGCTGAACACGAGCTGGGTCACCTGTCTGACGACCAGCTAGGTAAGTACCAGCAATTGCTGGCAGAGGAAGATCAGGATCTGTTCGGCTGGTTTATCCGGCGTGATCAGGCACCTTCAGCCAGCCTGCGTGAAATCGTCGAGTTGGTATTGGCCTGCCATGGCAAGTCGGTACCGGGTCATTCCTGAGCTCTGGCCCCGGGCTGCAGAATGGTATCGTTGGCCACTGCCGATTTTTCAGGGTAGTCGAGACAAAAGTGCAAGCCACGGCTTTCATAGCGTGACAAGGCGCTCTCGATGATCAATTCTGCCACCAGGGCCAGATTACGCAGCTCAAGCAGTGGTGTACTGATGCGGTAATTGCTGTAGTAATCGAGAATTTCATTGCGTAGCAAATTGATGCGGTGCTGGGCACGGTGCAGGCGTTTAGTGGTTCTGACAATGCCGACGTAATCCCACATGAAGCGCCGGATTTCATCCCAGTTGTGGGCTATCACAATATCTTCGTCGGAATCAGTGACCTGGCTTTCATCCCACCGGGGTAGTGCAGCTGGCATCACCGTAGCGGCCAAGTTGCTTTTGATATGTTCGGCGGCTGAAAACGCGAACACAAAGCATTCAAGCAATGAATTGCTCGCCATCCGGTTGGCGCCATGCAAGCCAGTGAAACTGGTTTCACCAATGGCATAAAGACTGTCAACGTCGGTTTTGCCATTGCGATCCACTACCACACCACCACAACTATAGTGGGCTGCAGGGACTACCGGGATCGGTTGTTTACAAATATCAATCCCGAGCGACAGACAGCGGGCATATATTGTCGGGAAGTGGGCTTTGATGAAATCAGCCGGCTTGTGCGAGATATCAAGATAAACGCAATCACAACCGGTTTTCTTCATTTCGGCGTCAATGGCGCGTGCCACGATGTCGCGCGGTGCCAGTTCGGCCAGTTCGTGATAGGCCGGCATGAACCGGGTGCCATCCGGTAGCCGCAAAACCGCCCCTTCACCTCGTAATGCTTCGCTAATCAGAAAAGTGCGATCAAGTGGATGGTAGAGGCAAGTAGGATGGAACTGGTTGAACTCCATATTGGCAACCCTGCAACCAGCTCGCCATGCCATGGCAATGCCGTCTCCGCAGGCACCGTCCGGATTAGAGGTATAAAGATAAACCTTGCTGGCCCCGCCCGTTGCCAGCACGGTAAAGCGGGCGGCGATGGTATTCACTTTTCCACTTTCTTCTTGCAACACGTAGGCACCCAGGCAGCGGTTGCCTGCACGCCCCAGCTTGCGTGAGGTCAGTAGATCAACGGCAATGCTGTTGGTGATGAATCTGATATTGGGGTGGGCCAACACCTTGGCAGCCAAAATCTCGAATACTGCTTTGCCGGTAGCATCAGCGGCATGTATCACCCGCCGGTGACGATGTCCGCCTTCCTGTGTCAAATGATAGTTGCCGGTGATGGTGCTGCTGGCTTTGCTGGTATCCTTGCTGAACTCAACGCCTTGTTCCACCAGCCACTCAATACACTCTTTGGCCCTGCCTACTGTAAATTCCACTATATCCCGGTGGCACAGACCGGCACCTGCTGCCAGCGTATCCTCGACATGGGAAAGTTCGCTGTCTTCAGAATCGAGCACTGCCGCTATACCGCCCTGGGCATAGTAAGTTGAGCCCAGCTTCAAAGAGCTTTTGGATAGAATTGTCACTTTGGCGCTGTCAGCCATTTTCAAAGCGAGAGTAAGTCCTGCAGCACCCCCGCCGATGATCAGGACATCGCAAGTCAAAGCCGGGGAGGTAGAATCATTAGCCATAGCTGAACATCACAATCAGGGAGCAAACCCTGATTCTACCTTGTCGGGTACAATTGACAGCAGTTGAGTATTTTTGCGGGTGGCTGATACCGTCATGGCGGGAGCCAGTCAATGCAACATCGGGAGTTGTCAGGTTGGCAAGAGCAAGCAGTAAAGACACAGATGAACAACTGGTCGAGCGAGTATTCAGTGGTGAAATGCGGGCATTCGAGTTTCTGGTGTTACGATATCAGCATCGATTACTGGGACTGATTGGCAGGCTGGTAAGAGATCCGCATGAAGCCGAAGACATCGCCCAGGAAACTTTCATAAAAGCCTACAAGGCCCTTGCCAATTTCAGAGGGGAAAGCGCTTTCTATACCTGGCTCTATCGGATCGCCATTAACACTGCCAACAATTACCTGGTATCACGGGGCCGGCGGCCACCGGATACCGATGTGGATATCGACGATGATGAACAGGTTGATGCCCAGTATGCTTTGGCCGATCATGATAATCCCGAGAGCCTACAGCGCCGGGATGAACTGAAAAAGGCCATAGACCAGGCCATCGCCGAGCTGCCGGAAGATTTACGTACTGCTTTCAGTTTGCGTGAGTTCAGTGGGCTAAGTTACGAGGAAATCACGGAAATCATGGGCTGCCCGGTCGGTACCGTGAGGTCTAGGATCTTCAGAGCCAGGGAGGCGATAGACAACAAGATCAGGCCTTTGCTGGAACCGGATTGAATTTATTTGCACAAAGAGGGAATTATTTGTTTGTGCCGTTGTCTATGCAGACAGCGTCACAGCTGCAAACAATGACAAGGCATGCACCCAGGACTTGGAATGAATAATAAAACACAAGAAAAACAAGATGTTACTGGAATTTGTTCAGATCTTGCCAGCAAGCAGGGCAGTGGCCCGCTTGCGCCGCGTGCCGAGCTGCTTGAATCACTGTCTGCAATGATGGACGACGAAGCCGAATCCCTGGAAATTCGGCGCCTTGTCAGATCTGCTGTGTCCTCCCCTGAATCCGCAGCTGTTAACTCGGAATTGTTGAGTCACTGGCGCCGTTATCATGCTGTACGGGCCAGTTTGCAGCACGACCTACACGCCACACCTTCTATAGATTTGCTCACGGGTATCCGTGCCCGACTGGCTGAGGAAGCTGGCGCCAATAACAACGCTGGCGGTTTATTCCGCAAGTCTTTACGTACTGGCAAGATGGCCCGTATGGCCGGCCAGGGACTGATTGCGGCTACAGTGGCAGCTGCAGTGCTGGTGGCTTATCCCTTGCTCAATCGCTCGCCAAATCAGCTTACACCGGGTGCACTCACCACAACTCTGGTAGCCGCCCAGATGCCGGTCCAAGGCAGCATGCCTGCCATGAATGGTGACTATAGCGCATCCGCCCTCACCAGAACGGTGAGCCTGGATGATGCGGCACGGCGTCGACTGGAAACAGTTGTCCTCAATTTTTCTGGCAAGTCTGCGGTATTGAACAGCAACAGTTCGGCAATGTTCGTAAACCAGTTTCAGCCTTTTGCCACTAGCACTCAGGTGCCACCGGCTCCCACTGCAGCTGAGCAGCCAGCCCAGCGCCGCTAATCAAATACAGTTCCATCGTTGTCTGCGGACGCACTGACCCGGCACAAAGTCTGATTTGGTGCCAGATGTTTGTGAATTCCCGGTCCTCTTCCAATCGTATAGCTGTTGTGGTTGCCATCACACCTGTATGATTTATCAGGTTTTCGGCGGGCAACCTTGTTGATAAGCACTTCACTCGCCACCATGTTGAATGCAAGTGAAACCGGGCACAGTATTGAAGTGCTCTTAGAGAGTGGAGTTCAGTGATGAGTTTGCCATTGGCAGCAGGCAGAAACAGTTGCAAGAAAGTAATGCATTTACTGGCAGCAACACTGGTGGTGTGGGCGTCTGGCGTCCACGGCCAAGGTCTGCCGGATTTCACGGTATTGGTGGAAAAAAACGTACCCGCCATCGTCAATGTCACCACAACTTTCGAAGCTGCCCAGTCCCCGACCCCGGACCGTGAAAATCTCAAGGATTTGCTGCGTTACTTTCAAGGGGATCGACAAGGTGGTCGGGCTCCTCAGCTGCAGCTACCCAATCCTGACGACCAGCAGCCCGAAGACGGCGGGGGGGCTACCGGTTCCGGCTTCATCATTGACAGTAATGGTTACATCATCACCAACCACCATGTGGTTGAGCATGCCAAGTCCATCAAAATCACCCTCAATGATCAGCGTGAATTTGAAGCAAAAGTGGTCGGCTCGGACAAACCCAGTGATCTGGCAGTTTTGAAAATTGAAGCCACCATGCTGCCGGTGGTAAAGCTTGGCAATTCCGACAAGCTGAAAGTGGGAGAGTGGGTGTTGGCAATTGGTTCGCCGTTCGGTCAGCAATCTTCAGTGGCGGCCGGGATCATCAGCTACATGGGGCGCAGCCTGCCCACCGACGGTTCCAATTATGTTTCCTATATCCAGACTGACGTTGCCATCAATCCTGGCCATTCCGGTGGACCTTTATTGAATCTGGCCGGAGAAGTGGTTGGCATCAATTCACAGATTTTCACTGAAACCGGCGGCTCGATCGGTTTGTCATTTGCGATACCGGTGGATGTTGCCAAAAATGTGGTGGCTCAATTGCGAGAGACTGGCAAAGTCCAGCGCGGCTGGCTGGGTGTCGGCATTGACAATGTGGATCAGGTCAAAGCCAAAGAGTTTCACCTGGACCGCCCCCATGGGGCATTGGTGAACGAAGTGAGGAAAGGCGGTCCGGCCGAAGCGGGCGGCATTGCCAAGGACGATATCATCGTCAAATTCAATTCTCATGAAATCCGCACCCATGATGACCTTCCGTATTTTGTCGGTCTGATCAAGCCCGGCGCGGAGGTAAATGTCGACCTGATCCGCAAGGGTCTGCCTATGACCTTGCATGTGAAAATTGGCAATCTGGATGACGCCAGAATTGCCAGCAAAAACGAAGCAATTACCGGCAAAGTTGGCAGTTTGGGCCTGAAAGTGCTTGGGCTGGATGAAAAGGCCAGACGGGAACATGAGCTGGAAAGCGGGGTAGTGGTGGCCAGCGTGCGTGGGCCTGCGCAAGCCGCCGGACTGCAACCCGGGGACATCATTGTCTCGATCCATGGCATAGAGGTGAGTTCCGCGCTGGAACTGGCCCTGCTGGAACCCAAACTACCGGTAAAACGACCGCTGGCCATTCTGGTCGAGCGTGACAACAAACAAAGCTATTTCACGATGCGCATCGGCGAGTAGCGGCACGCAAGGACCTGATTCCCTTCTGAAAACGGGTGCTGTCTGCATGGCAGCACCCCCGCCTTTACGGTACACTTGCCCGCTTTTTACACCCCGGAGTCACAGCAGTTCGTGAGCGATCTCAGTCACATACGCAACTTTTCCATTATTGCCCATATCGACCACGGCAAATCCACGCTTGCAGACCGCTTTATCCAGATGTGCGGGGGGCTGACCGATCGGGAAATGTCGGCGCAAGTACTCGACTCCATGGATCTGGAGCGCGAGCGTGGCATCACTATCAAGGCGCATTCGGTCACGCTGAAATATACCGCCAGGAACCAGAAAACCTACCAACTCAATTTCATTGATACTCCTGGCCACGTGGATTTCAGTTATGAAGTTTCCCGTTCGCTGGCGGCTTGTGAAGGCGCCTTGCTGATTGTGGATGCAGCACAAGGTGTGGAAGCCCAGTCTGTAGCCAATTGCTACACAGCGCTGGAACAGGGGCTGGAAGTAGTGCCGGTACTCAACAAAATGGATCTGCCATCAGCTGAGCCAGAGCGAGTGCGCAAGGAAATTGAGGAAATCATCGGCATTGATGCTTCCAACGCCGTCATGACCAGCGCAAAAAGCGGCATGGGCGTGGAAGATGTACTGGAAGCATTGATTCTGGAGATTCCTGCTCCGACCGGCAATGTCGATGACAAGTTGCAGGCTTTGATTATCGATTCCTGGTTCGACAACTACCTGGGTGTAGTTTCGCTGGTAAGAGTTCGTCATGGCACCATCCGCAAGGGTGACAAGATCATTGCGAAATCGACGGGGCGCGTGCATACGGTCGACAATGTCGGCATTTTCAACCCCAAGCGGGAACTGCTAACCGAGCTGAAAGCCGGTGAGGTGGGATTCATCGAGGCGGGCATCAAGGAAATCCAGGGCGCACCGGTGGGTGATACCATCACTCATGCCAAGACGCCGGAAGTGGATTCACTGCCGGGTTTCAAGAAAGTACAACCGCAGGTTTATGCCGGGCTGTTCCCGGTGTCAGCAGATGATTACGAGAGCTTCCGTGATGCGCTCGAAAAACTGACCCTCAACGATGCAGCCTTGCAATATGAACCGGAAAATTCCGATGCCCTGGGCATAGGCTTCCGCTGTGGTTTCCTCGGCATGCTGCATATGGAGATCGTGCAGGAACGTCTGGAACGCGAATACAACCTCGACCTGATCACGTCGGCTCCGACGGTTGTGTTTGAAGTAGTAACCCGCGATGGCCATGTGATGCGGGTTGACAGTCCTTCACGCTTGCCGCCCATGGGCAACATCGAAGAAATGCGCGAACCCATTGTCGAAGCCAATATCCTGGTGCCACAGGAATATGTCGGCAACGTGCTGACCTTGTGCGTCGACAAGCGTGGCGTACAGAAAGACATGCAATTCATTGGCAACCAGGTATCAATCAGATACGAGCTGCCGATGAATGAAGTCGTGCTGGATTTCTTCGATCGCCTGAAATCGGTGAGTCGCGGCTATGCTTCACTGGACTACCATTTCATCCGCTTCCAGGCGGCCAATCTGGTCAAACTCGACGTATTGATCAATGGCGATCTCGTGGATGCGCTGGCACTGATCGTGCACCGGGATCAGGCGCAGAGTAAAGGCCGGCTATTGGCGGAAAAAATGCAGGAACTGATACCCCGCCAACTTTATGATGTGGCCATCCAGGCCGCTATTGGTGCGCAGATTATCGCCAGAACCACCGTCAAGGCCTTGCGTAAAAACGTTACTGCCAAATGTTATGGTGGCGACATCTCCCGCAAGCGCAAATTGCTGGAAAAACAAAAAGCCGGCAAGAAACGCATGAAACAGGTGGGAACAGTGGAAGTACCACAGGAAGCATTTCTGGCAATTCTTCGAGTAGACAAATAAGCATCCTGGTGCCTTTCGGCCCCGGAGCTTGGCAGAGAGTAAACAATGAATATCGATTTTTCGCTTATATTGGTCATCCTGTCTGCGATTACCGGACTGGCATGGTTGTTCGACCTGCTGGTACTGGCCACGCCCCGCAAGACCGCCATTGTTGAGTTCCTCAAGGGCAAGGGACTTACAGCTGAGGAGTTCAACAGCTGGCTTGCCACGCTGGATGAAGATGGCACTCCCTTGCCTGCCACCGCCAACGCTACAGCAGCAAGTCCGGATGCTGCCAAACTCAAACATTTGCAGGCTGCTTTCAAGCTCAACCGCTATCCGGTACTGGTGGATTATTCACGCGCCTTCTTTCCGATTCTGTTTGCAGTATTGTTATTGCGCTCATTTTTGTTTGAGCCGTTTCAGATACCTACCGGCTCAATGATCCCCACGTTAAATATTGGCGATTTCATCGTTGTGAACAAATTTGCCTATGGTCTGCGACTGCCAGTCACTGGTACCAAGATTATCGGCATTGGCGAACCCAAGCGTGGCGATGTGATGGTGTTTGTGCCGCCACATGTGCCCGATTACTACATCAAGCGGGTGATCGGTCTGCCAGGCGACCATATCCGTTACAAAGACGGGGTGGTCTATGTCAATGGTGCAGCTGCGCCACAGGAAAGTGTCGGGATCATTCGTGAGAAAGGTGTGATGCTGTCGAGGGAAACCGTTGGCGGAGTTACGCATGATATCTATACTGCAGCTTCTCAACGTTTCAATCGCGTTTATGACTGGCTGCAGCCGGAAGGCATGGTCATTGGCGAGGGGCAGTATTTCATGATGGGTGACAATCGTGACAACAGTCTCGACAGCCGGTTCTGGGGGCCAGCAGCTGAAGCCAAGATCGTCGGCAAAGCTGTAGCTGTGTGGATGCACAAAGAACCCGGATTTTCATTGCCTTCGTTCTCTGATATCCGCTTGATACAAAACGCCAAGGAGACACCATGAACAAGATCAATAGCCAGCTGCCTTCACGTCAGCGCGGATCCATGTATGTGACCCTCTTTATGCTGTTGCTGTTGGGGTGTGTGATTACCTTTGCACTCAAGGTGGCACCTGCCTATACCGGCAATGCGATCCTCAAAAGTTCAATGTCAGCCATCATGGCCAAAAAAGAGTTCAAGGACATGGATATTGCTGAACTGCGTAGCGAGTTGTCCAAGTCCTTGCGGGTCAATAGTGTCGATGGTTTTGAAACCACGAACATGAAGATCACGCACGAGGCCGGCAAAGACTTTGTCGATATCACCTACGAAATCCGTAATCATCTCGCTGCCAACATGTCCGTCGTGGTTGAATTCAACAACCGCTTTGACAAGAATTGATACGAGCAATTTTGGCTACCTTCGAAGACAAACTCGACTACCAATTCAAGAATCCCGGCCTGCTGGAACAGGCCATGTGCCATCGCAGCGCCGGCAAAGGCAACAATGAACGTCTGGAGTTTCTGGGCGATGCTGTGCTTGGTTTTGTAGTTTCTGAAATCCTGTTCAAACGATTTCCTACTGCCAGTGAAGGCGAGCTGAGCCGTTTGCGTTCACGGCTGGTGCAACGCACTACCTTGGCCGAGCTCGCGCGTGAAATGCATATTGGCCAGGCACTGCGCCTCGGGCCGGGTGAGCTGAAAAGTGGCGGGGCCGGCCGTGAGTCGATTCTGGCAGATGCGATGGAAGCACTGGTCAGTGCCATTTATCTCGATGGCGGCCTGGCGGTGTGTTCACAGAAACTCCAGCTGTGGCTGGGTGCCAGGTTATCTGCTCTTACGGTCAATGAACCTGGCAAGGATGCAAAAACCCAGTTGCAGGAATGGTTGCAAGCCAAACACCAGCCATTGCCGGTCTACACAGTCGTCAGCATCGATGGCAGTGATCATCAGCAGCAATTTACCGTGTCTTGCCTGATACAAGGCTTGCCGACCCCGCTGGCCGGTACCGGTGCGAGCCGTAAAGAGGCAGAACAAATGGCCGCAGTAGCAGCCTTGGAACTCTTGGGAGTGGCACGTGTCTGACAGTAACGAAACCAAATGTGGTCTGGTGGCTCTGGTGGGGCGTCCCAATGTTGGCAAATCAACATTGCTGAACCATCTGGTCGGCCAGAAAATCAGCATTACTTCCCGCAAACCGCAAACCACTCGTAACCGGGTACTGGGAATCAAGACGGTCGGAACCAATCAACTGGTCTTTGTCGATACGCCCGGCTTTCATCGTGGTATCAACAAGGCCATCAACAGATACATGAACCGCACGATCAGCACAACCTTGCTGGATGTCGATGTGGTGTTGTTCGTCACAGACCAGTTATGGCTGGGAGAAGAGGACGAAGCACTGCTGGTGCAGCTACAGCGCCTGCATTGCCCCGTATTGCTGGTCATCAACAAGACTGATGAGCTGGCAGACAAATCGCTGCTGCTGCCCTTCATTGACCAGGTGAGCAAGCAATGGGGCTTCTTCAAGGAGGTAATTCCGGTCTCCGCCCTCAAGTTGCAAAATACCGATGCCCTGGAAGCCACTATCGTGCGTTATCTGCCCACCCAGGACTGGTTCTATCCCGAAGACCAGCTGACCGACCGTAATGCCCGTTTCCTCGCTGCAGAATTCGTACGGGAAAAGATCGTGCGCCAGATGGGGGATGAGCTGCCCTATGAAACCGCCGTTGAAATTGAAGAATTCCGGGAAGAAGGTTCGCTGTATCATATTAGTGCGGTCATTCTGGTTGAAAAAGAAACCCAGAAACGGATGCTGATCGGGGAGGGTGGTTCCCGGCTCAAGCTGATTGGCACAGAGGCCCGCAAGGATATGGAGCGCATGTTCGATTGCAAAGTCATGCTCAAACTGTGGGTCAAGGTCAAAAGTGGCTGGTCGGATGATGAACGGGCACTGCGCAGCCTTGGTTTTGAATAAACTGTGGAATGAGCTGTAAAGCAGGCACATGAAAGCAGAGATCCTCCATCAATGCTGGTTGTTGCATGCCCGGGCCTACCGGGACAGCAGCCTGCTGCTGGAGTTGTTCAGTGATCATGAAGGCAGGATCGGCGCAATCGCCAGAGGCGTGCGTTCTGCCAGCAAAGCCGGCCCATCCCGCAAACGTTCCCTGCTGCAACCCTTCATACCTTTGCAACTTGCCTTGAGTGGACGCGGTGAACTACGCACAGTGGGCCAGCTGGAAGCACTCGGCACGGGCATCCCCTTGCAGGGTGAGCGCTTGATGTCAGCTCTGTATATCAACGAGTTGCTGGTCAGATTGTTGCCGGTACATGAAAAGGAGCCTGCCATGTTCGAAGAGTACGGCATCCTGATGCGTGCGCTTGCCGGCAGTGAACCACTCGAACCCCTCCTGCGCAATTTTGAACTGATGCTGCTGGATGCACTGGGTTATGGTTTGCAATTTGATCATGATGTCCAAAGTGGCACTCCCATCCATAACGATGGCTGGTACCACCTGCATGCGGACGGGGGTTTTGGTGAACAGCTGAAGGCTCCGGACCGGCACGAACAGGAAAATTTCTATCGCGGCGCGGAACTGCTGCTAATTGCCCAGCGGGACTTCTCGCTCAAACCGGTGCGGCTTACTGCCAAGCGCTTGCTGCGCACCGTACTGCAACAGCATTTGGGCAAGCGTGAACTGGTCAGTCGTACCTTGTTCGGTAAAGTGACACCGCCAACTTCCCCCTCGCTCGCCTGAAGGCTAATATGCCGCTTTTAGTCAGTGTGCACGCAAATGAGCAATTTCCGCTATCCCGCTATTGAATCCTTGGTTGGCAACACACCGCTGGTACGCCTGCAGCGTTTGCCTGGAGTAACTACCAATACCCTCCTGGTGAAACTCGAAGGTAACAACCCGGCCGGCTCCGTCAAGGATCGTCCTGCTCTCAGCATGATCAGCAAGGCCGAAGCCCGTGGTCTTATCAAGCCCGGCGACAACTTGATAGAAGCTACCAGTGGCAATACCGGCATTGCGTTGGCGATGGTGGCGGCAATCAAGGGTTACCGGATGACGTTGATCATGCCTGCCAATGGTTCCCAGGAACGCAAGGATGCCATGGCAGCCTATGGCGCCACCTTGATTGAGGTAACGGAAACCCAAGGCATGGAAGGTGCGCGTGATCTCGCCAAGCAGATGGAAAGTGAAGGCAAAGGACGCGTGCTCGACCAGTTTGCCAATCCGGATAACTACGCTGCTCATTATGAACATACCGGCCCGGAAATCTGGCGTGATACCCAGGGTACGGTCACCCACTTCGTAAGTTCGATGGGCACCACTGGCACCATCATGGGGGTGTCCCGTTTCCTGAAGCAACAGAATCCGGCAATCCGCATCGTCGGCTTGCAGCCGCAGGAAGGCGCCAAGATCCCAGGCATCCGGCGCTGGCCCGCAGCCTATCTGCCCAAGATATTTGAGCGTGAGCGTGTCGATGTGCTGATGGATATCAGCCAGCAGGATGCGGAACGTACGATGCAAGAACTCGCCAGCAGAGAAGGCATATGTTGTGGAGTCTCTTCCGGCGGGGCGGTGTTTGCCGCTCTGCAACTTTCCACACAACTGCAAAATGCTGTCATCGTTGCGATTATCTGTGATCGTGGTGACCGTTATCTGTCCACAGGTGTGTTCAGCAAGCATGGGCGGGTGTGATGGGTGCCAGAGCGCGTCGCAAAGTTAAACAACAAGAACCACTGGTTGTCGACATCAGCAAACTCAGTCACGAAGGACGCGGCATTGCCCATGTAGAAGGCAAGGTAGTGTTCGTAAGTGGTGCGTTGGCAGGTGAACAGGTGCTGGCTCGCTTCATCACAACCAAAAGCAGTTATGCCGAGGCCGTAACCCAGGAAGTGCTCAGGGCTGCGCCAGAGCGTGTTACACCGCAGTGCCGCTACTTCGGCGTCTGTGGGGGCTGCAGTCTGCAACACCTCGACAGTGCGTCCCAGCTGGCCTTCAAATCAGAGGTGCTGCATGAACGCCTGGCGCATGCTGTTACTGCCGGTAGCTACCAGCAGCTGCCTGTTATCAGTGGTGAGGTATTTGGTTATCGCCGCAAGGCCAGGCTGGCAGTACGCTGGGTTGGCAAGAAGGGAAAAGCTTTGGTGGGTTTCAAAGAACAACAGAGCGGATTCATTACTGATATGGACGCCTGTCCGGTACTTTCCCCCCG
>CAINTJ010000021.1 GCA_903853385.1 uncultured Gammaproteobacteria bacterium | reverse complement strand
CAGTGCGTAACAACTTGCTGGAGCCGTCATTGGTGATAACTCTCAAGGCCAGAGTATTACCTTCATGCACCAAATGCATGTTCGCGGGCAGCTGTTGTTCGGTTATTGAGTGATGGTTGAGCCAAATTGTCACGCGGCCATCGGCACGCGCCATCAGTGCATCAAGCGAATATTCTACCGGTCCGGTAGGGGAGCCGGGGGCGTTGGTGGGAATTTCAGGCACCTGGCTATCTTCTATGTCGAATCCCGCTTTTTTGTTTTTTGCCAGAAACTCCTTGCGCAGGTAATCGAGGTATTGCCTTTGTTCGCCAGTGAAGAAAAGTTTTCCCTCCATCGTGGTTTGGGCCCGCATCGACATTGGCGCGGCCAGCAAAAAGAGCAAGCACAAGCTGTGCATTTTCATCGTTTGCGCTCCAGATTGTTCCCGGTGTCATTGATGCGGAAGGTATACCAGGTCAGCATGCAGTCAGCGTTGAGATGTTGGCCAAGCCGCCTGAAATTCGGGTCTGAGCGGGTTTTGCTGCCGAGCGAGCAGGACTGGACTTGCAGAAACTCAGATCGCGACAGCAGGCCATTCAGCAAATTGGCAAAGTCATTTTCATGCAAAAGCGGCAATTTGAAGCTGATGTTGGTGACTTGCAGCACAATCTGGCGCCCAGGGTTGTCGACTTTTTTGCCATCCAGTTCGCCGTACTTGAGCGGAAATGAACTCTGGGGATTAATGTCCATGGATATCGGGAAAAGGTTGTTTTGGGAGCGGAGCATCTCAAAATGCTCTTTCATTAACAGGCGGTCTTCCGGGCCGACAGTGCCGGCCTCCTTGATACTTTGATAGCGGCCAATATTGGCGCTAATGGTCGCCTCTTCCTGGGAAATTTTGTCTACCTTCTGACGGGCCTCTTCACTGGCTGTGCGTGCCTGTTGCAATTGGCTAGCGGCTTTTTGACTGAGCACTTTGAGGCCGGCGAACAAGCCGATGCCGACCATCAGGCAGGCGGCGAGTGCAACGAAGGGCCATTTGATACGCAGATAATCAGCACGGGTAAATTCACTCATGGCTGCACCGCCACTCGCCCATCGGCTTTGGCTAGGGGTGCCACCGTCATGGTGACTTCGAGTGTGAATGGTGCGCGGATCTCCCTGTCATCGACGGTGATGGAAAGATCGACATCGGTTCGCACATCGGTCGGCATTTTGGTGGCAAACACGTTTACGCCAGGGATTTCCTTGAGGGTGTCTACAAGCTTTACCACCTGATCCTGTGCAGCGCGAAAACTGTCTGGAGAAAAGGATTCACCAGCGATAACCAGCTTGATACGAGTGTTTTGACGAAGCACATCACTGGTGAATTGTGTGGAGGAGGTTGACCCTGATAAAGGGAGAGGCGGTTTCTTGTCTTTGCCATTTGCGTCTTTGCCACCGACAAAGGGGATGGCTTTCAGACTCCATTGCAAATTCAGCAATTTGAGACCACTGGTTTTGGTCAGAGCCTCGGCCACCATGTTGAAGGTTGCGGTGGGGACGAACAGCTGGTTTTTGATGCGTGAATGCGCTTCTACAATCAAGGCCATCTCTGATGTCGGTAATTCAGTCTTGGGAAAGCCCTTGGTCAACTGTTCGTAAGTATTGAGCAGGGGTTGCATGCGTGCGACAAATTCAGCAGTTTGATTCCATTTGTCCTTGATGCCGATGGCTGTGGGGAGATTTCCGCCAATCCCCGCCACCAGTACCAAACCTGCGGCGATACTCACCAGTCTGCCAAGGTGGAGCAGGTCGTGATAACGGGTAGCCGAAGCGGGGCCATAGATATTGGGCGGAGCTGAGCTCGCGAGAACGTAGGCAAGCACATGGTGCAAGGGTTGGTAGGGATGCCCATTGGTCGTGATTTCCAGCTTGTTCATGTCCTTGGTGATATCGACTGACTCGAAACGGTTGGCTTCATTGCCGTAGGCTCGCATGGTCAACAGGTTGTCGTTCAGGGTTGAAAGCACCTGTATGCGTAACACGGATTCATATGGCACGAACTGGATACGCTCCAGATATTGGCGAACTTGCAAAGTCTCATTATTGATTTCGGAAGCCAGCTCGGGGCCGGACTGGCTGGTCAGATTGGAAAGTCGGCTGAACAACAGTTTCCCTTCCTGGAAAAAACTTTGTCGCAAGTTGTTGCCGGGATCAACACTGACAATCAACAGCGAAAGTTCCTTGTCCAGCTTCTTCAGTGGCAAGTAACTGCGTAATAGCCACGCCATTGAAGTGACGCTCTGTATTGCCCGCTTGGCTTCCAGTAACTCATTGATCCAGATATCAATAATTTCAGGTTTGCTGATGGCTGCCAACAATACTTTATCCTGTTTGCGCCCGTCTTGTTCCCGGCCTTTTACCCGGCCAATCCGATAGCGCGTGTTGCGGAATGAGAAATCAAGTTTACGTTTGATAAGTGCGTCGCGGTCGGCGCCACTGACATGCACAATGTGATCATGCCTGAAATTTTCATCAATCAGATCGGTGACTACTAGAATCCGGTGCTCAGGATAGGTATCGATAAGCGCCCTGAAGGCTTCATGATCTTCCGCGGAGTTTTGGAAACTCTCCAGGATCGACAATTTGCGTTGTTGCCACAACAACAGTTGTGCGCCTTGATCATGGATCAGCAGAATCAGTGACTTTTGTTGGGCAGCCATGGTTTGCCTCACGCCTTGACGTGACTAAGACTGTTATAGATAGGACCGAGTAAAGAAATCATTACCCAGCCCAGCAACGCACCCAGTACCACAGTCATTGCAGGCTGAATCATTGCCTGCAGCTTCTCGATGTTGTCCTTGATATCCCTCTCATAGAAGTAACTGATGTTCAGCAGGGCCTTGTCCAATTGCCCCGTGGTTTCGCCAATTTTCAGCATACGCACCACCAGCGGCGGAAACATGCCGGTGTTGGCGAGCGAAGTGGAGATGGGCTCACCTTGTTCGATGTCTTCACGAGCCCGCACCAGGGCTGCCCTGATCATGAGGTTGTCAATGATGCCTTCTGCGATTTCGAGACTGCTCAGGATGGGAATGCCTGCGGCATACATCATCGCAAAGAAATTGGCGAAACGGGAAAGCAGGATTTTTTGCGAGACCTGGCCGAACCGGGGAATCTTAAGTTTGAAGCCATCCCATGCCAGCCGGAATTTGGGATTGGTAGCCGTCATGGTCTTGATGAATATGAACAGTGCCGGCGGTGTAAAAATCACGATATACCAGTAATGAACCATGAAATCAGAGGTGGCGATCAGAGCCCGTGTATGGGCTGGCAGTTTCTCTCCCATGTTCTTGATGAAGGCAACCAGTTGCGGCACCAGATACACCATCAGAAAGATGGTTACACCCAACACCACGCTGCCGACAATCAATGGAGTCATCAGCAGTTTTTTGGTGGTGGCAGAGAGTTCATCCTGCCATTTGATCATTTCGCTGAGCGACTCAAAGATATCCCCGAGTTTGCCGGTGGCCTCGCCCGCCCTGATCAGGTTGATAAACATCGTGTCAAAAATTTTGGGGTATTGCTCAAGAGCCTGCGAAAGGTTTTTGCCGCTTTCGATATATTCGATGAGTGAGTTGAGTACTTCCTTGAATTGCATGCTTTCCACGCTGTCGCGTAAATCAGCCATTGCTTCCAGCAGCGGCACACCAGCCTTGGCAAGCTGGGACATCTGCATGCAAAACACGATTAGCTCCCGGCGATCAACCTGGTGACGGTTGGTATTGATTTTCCGCTCTACTGCTTGCGTGGCCTTGATAAGATCCAGCCGCATGTTGAGCAGGCGTTTCTCGAGATCGGCCTCGTTGACAGCTTCCAGAGCGCCTTGCCGGATCAGGCCTTCGCGGGTCATTGCCTTGTAGTTGTAAAGCGCCATGGCAGGGACCTTATTCGCGCAGCCGGTCGGTCAGATCCACAACGCGGGAAATTTCATCCACACTGGTAGTTCCGTCCAGTACGCGTCGGCATGCATCCACCAGAATCGGTCTGAATCCTTGTGCCAGGGCCTGACGCAACATTTCGCGGAAGCTGGCCCGACGACCGATGAGGTCATCCAATTCGCCGGTGATTTTGAGAATTTCAATGATGGATGAGCGACCTTTGTAGCCGAGATTCTCGCAGGCAGGACAGCCGACTGGGTGGTAGATCACGGGATTTTTCTCAGCCGGGTCGATACCAAGCAAACGTTTTTCCACGGTAGTGACTTCAGCCGGGCGCTTGCATTGTTTGCATAGACTGCGGATCAGCCTTTGTGAAATCACGCCAACCAGATTGCCGGCGATAAGATCGGGAATCACCCCGATGTCCAGCAAGCGCGGAATGGCGCCAATCGCAGAATTGGTGTGCAAGGTCGAGAATACCTGGTGACCGGTCATTGCTGCGCGGAATGCCATCTCGGCAGTGACATGGTCACGTATCTCACCCACAAGGATGATGTCAGGGTCCTGACGCATCATGGAGCGGATACCTTCGCCAAAACCCATCTGGATCGCTTCATTGACTGAGGATTGCCGGATCATCGACATTGGATATTCGACCGGATCTTCCATCGTCATGATGTTCACTTCTTCGGTGTTCATGTGGTTCAACACTGAATACAGTGTGGTGGTTTTGCCGGAGCCGGTGGGGCCGGTGACCAGGATGATGCCTTCCGGTCGTGCCAGTAAAAGCTGCAACAGCGAGAGGTTTTCTTCACTGAGGCCGAGCTTGTCCATCGGTACAATGCCCTTCTTGCGATCAAGGATACGCAGCACCACGTTTTCACCGTGGGTGGTAGGTTGTGAGGCCACACGAAAATCGATTTGTCGGCCTACCAGTGACAGCGAGATACGGCCGTCCTGGGGGATGCGTGATTCAGCGATATCCATGCCGCTGATGACTTTGAGTCGAACCACCATCGCTGGCCAATAACTTTTATGCAGGCTGCGGATCTGCCGCAGTACTCCGTCGATGCGGTAGCGTATACGCAGGAAAGCATCTTCTGGTTCGAAGTGGATGTCGGAGGCAACCCGTTGTACAGCATCAGCGAGGAGGGCATTCACCAGGCGTACCATCGGATGACTGTAGCCCTTGTCATCGGCATAGAGACTGTCGAAATCAAGCTCGCCGGTTTCGATTTCATGCAGGATGCCATCGATGGAAAGATCGAAGCCGTAATTGCTCTCGATATTACGGACGATTTCGGTTTCGCTTGCAAGCACCGGTGTGATCTGCAGATTGCCGCCGTTTTGGGCGCGGATCTGGTCGAGTGCAACAATGTTGAAAGTGTCGGCCATCGCCAGCGTGAGGTGATGCAACTCGCGGTCGTAGGAAAGCGGCAACACGGTATGGCGACGAGCCAGAGCCTGGTTAACGATGCGGATGGACTCCGCATCAATCACCGTTTGGGTGAGGTCGACGCTGCGTTGACCAGTGTTGGCACTGAGTGCATCACGAACAATGGAGTCGGTGACAAAGCCGAGGTCGATGAGGATCGCACCGAGCGGACGTTTCGTATTCTGTTGTTCGCGCAGGCCGATGCGAAGCTGGTCTTCACTGATGGCACCCTCATCGAGCAGAATCCTGCCCAGACGGCGGCGGGTAGGCTGGGTTGGATCTCGACGGGCTGTCATTAAGGTTGCTCCAGCTCTTTGAGTCGTTGGCGAAGCATCATGGGATCAAAACCTGGCTTGACAATATTGGTTAATGATTCTGCCTGCTTATAGTACTCCAGAGCTGCACGTTTCTGCCCAAGTTGTTCCAGGCTTACTGCCAGGTTGAAAGCATAGTCAGGGTTGACGTTATCTGCGCTTTCACGTCGGGCTTGCAACAGTGCGTCAAAGTAGGCGCTTTGGGCTTCATGCCAGCGTGCATTTTTTGCGTAGTGATTGCCGAGCGCATAGCTGAGCGGGGCCAGTGTGGGAAATTGCTGACGCAACGCCAGCAGTTCCTTTTCATAGGTGGCAGGATCAGTACTTGGAATTGCCTGCAAAATGCCGGTTCTTGCCCATGCATCTAGAGGATTCAGTTTCAACAAATGCATGTAGGTGCTGCGGGCGCCATTCAGGTTGCCAAGCTGCAGCTGGACCGAGGCCAGGCCCAGCAAGGCATCACGATTGTTCGGGTAACTGGTTGTCAATTCCTGATACAGGTCATTGGCAGCGGATAAGTTGCCTTTTTGCAGCTGGCTATAGGCGGATTGCAAAGCCGGCTGGACTTTGGAGGGAGTATTTGAACGGCTGATTTCCAGAATGTTGCCTGAAGGCTGCTGGTCAGTAGTAGTTATATTTGCAAAAGGAGCGCCTGGGGTTGTCGTGGCGGGATTGGCAAGTACTGCAGAATCTGGCGCTGCAGTCCGGGGTTTTGCAGAATTGTTGGCAGCGCCGGTGGGTTGCGGATCAGATACAGCCAAAACAGCTTCGGCAGGCTTGTTTGCAGTGGTAGTGGTTTTGCTCGCATTCGGGCTGGGATCAACTTTGGCAGTGGGTGCAGAGAGGGCGGGGTTTGCAGCTTGAGCAGGCTGCGCCGCAGCGGTAGTTGATGGTGACGCTGGAGCAGCTAGTGCTGATGTGGTCCCGTCTTTGCCAGTGGCAGACGCGGGCGTGCCAGTTGGCGGCTCGCCCGGCGGGGCGCGTTTTTCCAGATTGTAATTGGCGATGGCAGGATTGACTCCGATTGCTGAGCTACCCGTCATCCTGGCCAGATACCACCAGGCGCCTGCTCCGATCAACACCACCAGCGTGCAGACTCCAGCCAGAATTTGTATGCGCTGGCGACGCCGGGTGTTGAGGTTCTCTTGCGGCACCTTGGCTTCAAACATGGAAGCAGCAGCTGCACGTTCCCGCCGCTGCTGGACTATAACGCGATCGCGTGACGGTTGCCGTGCAGGGATTTCATCAAGCTCAGGTTCGTTGGCGGTGGTCAGATAATCATCAAGCACATCATCGTTATCGGTGATGTGTGGTTCAGGCGCTCGAGCTAGCGGAACCGGCGGCGTGGGTGCTGCAAGCGGTTCTTCTTCGCGCGGTGCAAGGGCGAGCAAGTCCTCGGGCGAAGTGTATTTGAATACATCCGGTGCGCTCTGGATGGTTTCGGGTGTGGTGGCCGGCTCGGCTTTGGTACCGGCGGCATCCAGGTCTGCCTCAGGAACAGCGCTATGGCCTGCGCGTTTCGCGGCTTCGGCTTTGCGCAATGCTTCCATCAAAAGACTCATGCTGCACACCCTGAATTATTCAGATGAACCTTTTGACAGGGAAGGTACCAGGGAAGTACTGATGGCCGAACTTTGTTCTTCCAGACTCGTTTTGGGCAGGAATTGCTGATAATCCTTCAGATCGCCATCTACGGAAGGACTCTTCACAACCACTGGGCGTATGAAAATAATAAGTTCGGATTTGGTAGCCTTGTCATTGCGGTTGCTGAACAGATTTCTGATGCCTGGCATGCGGGATAACACGGGCACCCCATCAACATCCTTGCTGACACTGTCCAGCATCAAACCTCCCAGTATCGCGATCTGGCCGCTGTAAACCTTCAGCACGGATTCTATTTCGCGGGTCTGGATTTCAGGTATTTTGTTGGTGACAGTTGCCGTGGCAAAGGCGGGATTGGGATCGTTGATAAAGCCGGTAATTCTGGAGATGGTTGGACGTACGTAGAGGGTTACCTGGTCATCGTTACTGACCTGCGGCGTAACTGTCATCACAAAGCCAACCGGAACAGTATGCAGAACGGTGGTGTAGGTAGGATCGGTGGCGTTGCCTCCCAGAGCGTTTTTGGTTCCCGGTTGCACTTCCAGTGTGAAGTAAACCTTGTCGTCCGCTGCCCGCAGCATGGCTACTTGATTGTTCAAAACCATGAGTTTGGGACTAGACAAAACCCTGGATTCTCCGAATTGGGAGAGCAGTTTGATGGTAGTTCCAATAGCATCTGCAGGGGTGGTGGTTTTGTTGCCAAATGTAAGAATGTTGATAGGGCTGTTGCTCAGCGTGTTTTGCTGGAAAGCAATGTTGCCGTGGTTACGAAGAATTGCAGCCCAATCCACTCCGCCTTGATATTGGTCGCCCAAGGTTACTTCAACCACGGTGGCTTCAATCAGCACTTGGTATAAGGAGCGGGTTTCCACATTTTTGATGAAGGCGGCGATTTCAGCATGTTGCCTTGCAGTTGCCCGCACGGACACTACGCCACTCTCAGCATTAATGACTATATTGCTGCTGGATTTCGCGGATGCTCCCGTGCCACCGCCGGTGGCGTCTCCCAATAGTGCTGACAGATTGCTGGTCATGGTTGCCCAGAAGTTGTTATTGCTGGTTTGTGTCATGTTGCTGCTTGAATTGTTGGTGCCGCCTTTGCCGCCACCACCGCCACCACCACTACTCGAGCTGCCCGCGACTGATGAGGAGACATTGGTAGTTGTTGTGGAAAGTCGCTGCACATTGACGTAATTGATGTTGTAAGTACCCCAAAACGGATCATCCGGTTTGACAAACAAATTGCCGGCTTCATCATAGTTCCAGCGGATATTGGCCTGGTGGCTTATTCTTTCCATGATCTGCGGCAGACTTTGGTCGATAGCATTGATCGTTACAATTCCGCTGACATTGGGGTCGACATCAACGTTGAGAGCGGCATCCCGCGCCAGATTGAACAACAAATCACGAATAGGGATGTCCTGGGCCACTACTGAGAACAGCTCCTGGTTCTGTCCGGAGCTCGGCGCCGGTACCAGTGGCACCGGGCTGACGATGGCGGGGATGTTATTAGGAGTTTGCGTCCTGGCTTCCGGAGCTCCCAGATGCACATTGGTGCGTTCAGGAGAATTCAGATCAGTTTTACAGCCAGCCAGCACAAGTAAAATGACCAGGCTGCAGCCAGCCAGCCTGGCTATGAATCGCTCACGTTGGTGCGATTGCTGTCGCGCTGAAAGTATCAAATTTATGCCCCCATTAAATACAAGGCCTTTATATTAAAAAATGTCTTTTCATACAACAGCTTGTGGCAAATAGTTAGAGCTGTTTCATGATTCCGGCAAATTTATTTGAAAGTCTGGGGTGTAAGTCCTGAATTTCATGTACTAAACGGTGTTAGAGCGTTCCAGATGTTGCAAAAGGCTGACACTGGTTTCCCGTAATCGCTGCGACAGCAGCGTCACCAGCTTTATCAGGATTTTCGATCCCAGTGCAGGCTCTTCCATGATGATTTTCACCATGCTGTCCCTGGCAAATACGGCAATAGTGGTGGTGTCGATAGCAATACAGGTAGCAAAGCGGGGCTCGCCGTCAATCATCGACATTTCACCCAGAGTGGCACCCGGGCCAACCGAGGTCATTGCACGACGCTCGCCATTACCATCGGTTTTGACGATGCTGATGCGGCCCTGCAGAATGAAGAGCATGTAATCGTCGTGGTCGCCTTCACGAATGATGGTTTGTCCGGGCTCGGCACGATAAACCGCCATGAATTTGGACAACATGACGATGTCGTCCATGGTGAAGTCATCAAAAAACTGGGCATGTCCCAGCATTTTGAGGATGATTTCCACCATAGAACTGGCAGAACCCAGCGAAACCAGCTGACGCAGGACATAATTGGAACTGGAAGTGTTTTCAGTCATTCAACGACGCCGACCCTAGTCAATCTATTGCAGGATAACTCCGCGTACTTGCAGTGTCCATTTTTCGCGTTGCCTGTCGTTACAAAATCAGGGATGCTTGCTGGACATCCGAATTGGTTCCCACGGAACCGTAACTGCCCATGTATCTAGATTATTTTTCACTCAAGCGCCATCCCTTCCGGATTACTCCGGATCCGTCGCTGTTTTTTCATGGCGGATCGCATGGGCGCGGAGTGGTGCTGGATGCACTTGTCTATGGAATTACCACCGGCGAAGGCATATTGAAGGTGGTTGGCGAAGTTGGTAGCGGCAAAACCATGTTGTGCCGGATGCTGGAAGACAGGCTGCCAACCACGGTGGAAATCGTTTATCTGGCCAATCCGAACCTGAGCGCCAGGGACATTGTTTATGCGATTGCATTTGAATTGAAATTGCCGGTGGATGCCAGCACCGATCGTCTAGTGGTGATGCAGAAGCTGCAGGAATATCTGTTAACCAGGCATGCGGCCGGCGCCAATGTAGTGGTTTTCATTGAAGAAGCGCAAAGCATGCCACTGGAAACTTTGGAGGAAGTACGCCTGCTCAGTAATCTGGAAACCCATAGACATAAATTGATGCAGATCGTCTTGTTTGGTCAGCCGGAACTGGACCGCAAACTTGAGAACAGATCCATTCGCCAGTTACGTGAGCGAATCACGCACAGCTTCTACCTGCAGCCGCTCAATGAGCAGGAGATTCGCGAATATTTGCATTTCCGCTTGCAGGCTGCAGGTTGTCCCTTGCCCCAATTATTCAGTCCCAAGGCTGAAATAATGCTGGCAAAGGCTTCAGCCGGCTTGAGTCGCCGGATCAATATACTGGCTGACAAGTCCTTGCTGGCGACTTATGCCGATCCGGCATCCAGGCCAGATCGCCGCAACAGTGCCGGCGAAATCCTGCCGATGGTGCTGCCAAAACATGTGAAAATTGCAATCAAGGACAGCAGCTATAACGATGAGAAGCCGGCGCTGAGAACAACTTTCATTTACGGCAGCGTTGTTGTTGCTGTACTGGCGCTTGGTATTGGCATTGGTTATGTATTTACCGTTGCCAAAACTCCAAGGGCAGAGCCGGCTACTGTGGTACAGAGGGATTCGAAGACGGCGACTGCTGTGGCGCTGCCTGTCAAGGCTGTGGAAACAGTGCAAGACGATACGGTTGCCCTCGCTTCAGCTAATACGGTGGTAACTGCAAATGCAGCTGTTGCTGCAAATCCCGCCCCGGCAACCACGCTACCGGCAACGATTGCAACACCGACGGTGCCTTCCGCTCAAGCCGCCGTCCAGCTGCCGCAGCAAACTCCTTTGGTGAGTGCAGGCCATGAGCCGCCGTCGGGACTGAATGGTTTGGTTGGTGTCAGGGCGCGGGCCTCAGGGCCCTGGCTGGCAGCGTTGGCCGGCCGCAATGGTTATTCCATCCAGCTGTATGCGGTTGGAATCAGTGAAGTAGACAAGATTCAGGAATATCTGGAATTTCTCGAAATGAATGGCATGTTGCAGGACTCTTATCTGTGCAGGATTTCAGCAACAGGTGGCCTCAAAGCCCAGTGGCTCATCCTGCACGAACTTTTTGCCGGCTATAGTGAGGCAGAAAACTTCATCAAGCATTTGCCGCCCTATATGGCCCAGCATCAGCCCTATGTCCGCAATGTGAAGGGGATCGCCTGTACCAATTGAGCCATTTGTACCAATAACCAGTTATCACTATCCCCGGGGGGGAGCTTCATGTTTTCAATGAGAATAGCAACGGTGTTTGCAGTTTTTTGCCTGTTGTCGGGCGTGGTGTCAGCGCAGACCGCAGCCGAAAGACGCACAAAAATGGGCAAGACCATCATGCAGCATGCGGATGGCAAGCTGGGAGCACTGGCACCCCAGAACCTCAAAAAGCCGCGACCGGCAGCTCCTTTCAATCTTACCGGAACCTGGTTCGTTGATTTGAGCGAAGGCTTTGCCCGCTTTCGTTTTGGGCCGCCTTACCCTGAATTCATCGGGCAGGCCAAACTGGATTTTGAAGAAGGTCAGCGCGCAGCTGCAGAAAAGCGACCCTATCGTGACGCCATAGGCCAGTGTTTCCCGGCGGGCCTTCCGATGCTCATGACACGAGTGTGGCCGATTGCAATGGTGCAGTTGCCCACAGTTATCTACATGGTTTCCAACTTCAACAATGGTTTTCGCCAGATCTATCTCGATGGCCGCGACTACTCGGATCCCGGCCAGGTCATCTTTACCTATAACGGTGAATCGCTTGGGCATTTTGAAGGTGACACCTTGGTGGTCAATACTCGCTATATCGAAACCTATAACCATTTCATCGATAATGGCATTCCGATTTCCGAACAATTCCGTGTGCAAGAGCGCATGCGTATACTCGAGAAAGGCGAAATTCTCGAAATTGAATACATCATGACTGACCCTGTTAACTGGGTAGGCGAATGGCACAACAAGAAGCAGTGGTTGCGAGCCGACACTACCGACATCGGAGAAGTGGAATGTTTGCCGGATCTCAACGACAACCTGCCCAGTACCCAGGCCGGACAAAAAGGCCTGACACGTTAAGATGGAATTTTTTTACCTAGTTTTTTACAGAGGAACCGCAAATGGTCAATCCAAAAAATGTCCTTATACAATTGCTGGCAAGTCTTGCATTGATGAGCACGCCGGTGCTTGCGCATCATTCCACTTCAGCCTTTGAGAATGAGAAAGTAATCCGTATTGAAGGCACAGTCACCCAGTTCCGCTGGACCAATCCCCATGCCTCCATCAAGCTTGACGGCCATCCCAGTGAAGGCCCGGATGGTCTGTGGACTGTGGAAATGACGGCGCCTAACAGTTTGCTGCTGCTGGGATGGAAGCGTACTTCAGTGCAGCCTGGAGACAAGGTGGTGGTGTTTATCAATCCACTTAAAAATGCGATTACGCTGAATGATGGGAGTCAAGGCGGTTTGTATATTGGCATCATCCTGGCGGATGGTTCCAAGTTGGGACAAACCGATGGCAAAGGCGCCGGCTCATCCAGGTAGCGGTTCAAAGTCTGGCGGTGCTCTAGTGCACCGCCAGACTTTGCGAAGTTCTTCTACTATTTCAGCTTACTTCATGCGCAACACATAAGTGTCGTTGCGGGTTGGGTCAGTTGCCTGGCGGATGGCGGCCACATCGGCAGCTGTAACTGCCGAGGCTGTATTGCCCCAACTGCTGCGTATAAAGGTTACCGCCTCTGCAATCTGCTGGTCAGTCAACAACTGTCTGAAATAAGGCATGTTGTTCACATCAGGACCTTGACCCGAAAATACGCGCAAGGAACCGTTGAGGGTGAGATTGATCAGTGAGGAAGCATCCTTGTCCATAACCACCGGGTTGCCGGCCAAAGGCGGCTGATAAGGCGCGTAACCGGCACCGGAAGTCACGTGGCAGTTCGAGCAATATTCGTAGTAAACACGAGCGCCCGCTTTGCTGAAATCCAGCTTTTTCAATTGCTCGGTTTCTGCAGTGCCGGCTACATAAGGAGTGGCTTTGGCTTCGCTTCTGGCAGGCAATGATTTGAGATATTCAGCCACGCCTTGCAAATCAGCGTCGCTCATGTGGCTGGTAGAGTTGTTGACCACTTCCACCATGGTGCCAAAGGCAGTGCCGAACTTGTTATGGCCGTTTTTGAGGAACTCAACAACATCCTGCTGATCCCAGCGACCAATGCCGGAGTTGATGTCACCGTTGAGTGAAGAGGCCATCCAATGGTCAAGCGGCGCACCGGCAAGAAACTCGCTGTCGCCATGTCCCAGGCCTTTTTCCTGCATCAGCAAACCGCGCGGAGTGTGGCAGGCGCCACAATGGCCCAAGCCCTGGGTGAGGTAGGCGCCACGGTTCCAGTTGTCACTTTTGCTTTTGTCCATTTCATAGGGTTTTTTATCAAGGGCAAGCAAGTTCCAGATGCCCATGCCCCAGCGTACATTGCGAATGCCTTTGATTTCTTCAGCAATATTGGCCTGAGCTGCTGGCTTTACTTCTTCCATCAGGAACTTGAAAAGAGCCTGCATGTCCTGTTCGGACATCTTGGCATAGGAGGTATAAGGCATGGCCGGGTAGAGGCGATGACCATCACGAGCGACGCCAGAACGCATCACTTTATCAAACTGTGCAAACGTATATTGGCCTATGCCATTCTGCGGATCAGGCGTTATGTTGGTGGTATAGATGTTGCCCAGCATCGGCACAGCCATTTTCAAGCCACCTGCCAGCGGGGCCCCATCGAGTGTTGAGTGACAGGCTACACAGTTGCCCAGCCGGGCCACATATTCACCCTGGGAAATGCCAGCGGCCTGGGCTTGGGTGGCGCTATCAGTGGCAACGGTGCTTGTGGTTGTCACAGGTTCGGAATTGCAACCGGCGATCAAGGCGGCTGTAACCAAACTCAAGCTCAGCTTTTTGAAAGACATTGGTGTCCCCTTTATCATTGTTGGTTTTAGTTGGTATTAGTTGGTATTAGTTGGTTTTGT
>CAINTJ010000020.1 GCA_903853385.1 uncultured Gammaproteobacteria bacterium | reverse complement strand
TCTTGGGCTTCCATAGAGTTGCCCACTTGCTGCAACATCTGATGCAACTGATCCAATTCTTGACCCATCGCCTGAATCTGTTGCTCAGCAGCCTGAAGTTCTGGCGTTTTATCGCCATTTTCAAGCAATTTAGGATCAATGG
Organism: uncultured Gammaproteobacteria bacterium; assembly: GCA_903853385.1. Lineage (GTDB taxonomy): Bacteria > Pseudomonadota > Gammaproteobacteria > Pseudomonadales > Pseudohongiellaceae > CAILUG01. Next base: position 1,913 of record CAINTJ010000020.1, on the reverse strand, counting down.
TCTTAGCAAAACGCTTCGCCATCTCTTGAGCACCAGGCCAGTCCATGTTCTTGACGAACAGATCGCCAGCCACAGCCCACAATTCTGGATTGCCTTGTAGCAACTGAGACATGGCGTCCAGCGCTTCTTGACGTTTAGAGGCATAGCCAGGACCAGTCTCGACCATGACGTCATATTTACCCACTGTTGGGTTATAAATCTTCTCAATCACAATACCGGCTTGGTCAACGATCTTTCTGACGGGCTCTTGTTGCTCTGGGTTGATCTTTGCGTGCTCAACCTTGCCATCTTCGCCGATAATACGAGCAATTCGCTGCGTATCGTAGATTTTAGGGATCAAATCAATAATGATACGCCCCACATAGCGAACTGCACGGCCCAGATTATCAACATAATGATAAGTTCCCGTATCACCTTCTTTTTGGCGAGCCAGAATTGCCTTGCCCGATCGCTCATTAGACGTCATCCCCAACGACGCATTGTATTGCCCTGTGGCTGACTTAATGTCCTCAGAGGCTCCAGATTTGGCCTGTAGCAGGCCGCTAGAGGCCATTGGAGGCTGTGCTCGTTGAGGCAGGGGTAGAACACCCCCTTGGCCGTCAGTGACGTCTGGATTGACCTCTAAATAAGGCCAGTTCTGCGTGTTTGCAGTCTTCCATTGCGTTTCGTAGCCTTCAAATTGCCCGCCATAGCCAATGAACGGAGCTTTCGGGGCAAGTGCCAGCATTTCAGCTTCTTGGGAGACCCAATAGTTGTACATGCGCTGTGCATCTTTGGCATTACGAACCAGACCACTTATATAAATGCGGCCATCCACCTCAAACTCGTTACCTATGACGCGCACAACGGGAATATATTTACCCGCCCACTCACGTTCTTCTAGGATTTCATACCCGTTGATCTTGCACCACTTCACTTTCTTGCGGTCAGACTCACGGGATTTTAACGGCTTGCCATACAGCGCCTTAAGCTGCTTGTCGTCTGGCGTGCCTTCAAAGGCCGTCGCGTTGCCTGGATACAGGTTCAACGTCGCGCGGTCGTACTCAATGTAGAAATACTCCGCAATGCGGACAGTATTCTCGTTAATCCATTGAGATATAGATTGATCGCCGACACCGAGTGTTTCTAAAGTAGATATAGGAGACGCGTTCGGGTATAGGCGATCATATTCTTCACGGGTGATGTCTTCAGTAATGAAGCACCACTTAGCATCCATGCCGCAGGGGTCCTGAATCAGCGGGTCCATGTACACGCTGAAGCTGTTTCTGACGCGTCCGATCTTGATGTCCTGATCGAACGTGTTGTCGTCACAATAGTCTGTTAGGATGCGGATGTAGCCTTCACCAAACGTCACCTGATTCTCACAGGCCGTATCGTAGGCCACATCAGCATCCGAAATGTACTGAATGTGACGGATCATTCCGTTAAATACTTCTGCTACCTCAACGTCTGCATTGTCATCCACTGGGATGACCTTGATGCTTGGACGGTTCTGCCGTTGGTCGTTAGTGACCTGCTTTACATGCTGTGGCAACTTGTTAATGGTCAAACACGGACGGGCGTTGATTGTCTGACCTTGTACCGCGCCGCGTGTAGCCAGTACGTCTGCGGGCCACTGATATTGATTGTCTGGCGATGCAGCGTAGAACTTGAGGTCGTCTTGCTCGTCCTCACGCGACTCAGAATACGCAGAGATCGCCATATTTAGGCGATCGCGGGCTACTGATAGAATGTCAGCGTCAGCGTCTTTGTTCTTTTTACCACCACTAGCAATATTGCTAACGGCTTTCATGCCAGTGTAATCAGTTGTCATCTAAAATCCCAATTACTTCAGGCTCGCGCATCATTAGATATTCATCCCCGTCAAGCTCTACCTTCTGCCCTGAATATTCACCAAATAACACATGGTCGCC
>CAINTJ010000019.1 GCA_903853385.1 uncultured Gammaproteobacteria bacterium | reverse complement strand
GCTCAATCGCATGGGTCAGAACCTGGAGCTGGCGCGCTATCCGATCCACTGGCATCTGGTGGGCGACGCCGGCAAGGGCCAGTACGTCAAGAACGCGGCCATCCACGACACCTACAATCGCTGCGTGACGGTGCATGGCACCAACTTCGTGCAGGTTGAGAACAATGTTACCTACAACACCGTGGGCCACTGCTTCTTCATGGAAGACGGCATTGAGCACGGCAACGAGTATGTGCACAACCTGGCGATCCAGACCAAGTGCCATACCAGCAAACCGTGTATGCCGACCAATCTCGCCGCTGCCGGCGAGAACCCGAACTATGGTGATCGCCAGGCCGTCAGACAGAATGGCCAGCAATCCAAGGAAGTGCTGTTGCCCTCGGACAACACGGCGGCGAGCTACTGGATCACCAACCCTGACAACACCTACCGCGACAACGTGGCCGCGGGTTCCGATTCGAACGGCTTCTGGATGTCATTGGCGGAGCACCCGAACGGTGCATTTGCAGACTCGGATACCAGCAAGGCCGTCTGGCCGCGTCGCACGCCCTTCCGCGAGTTCAAGGGCAACGTTGCCCACTCCAACTACGACTCGTTCATGTTCGACCGCAACCTTAACCCCAACAACACGTTCGGTGTAACCGGCAGCTCGCATACCGGCCTTGAAAATCCTGCTGACCCGAACAGCAAGCCAGTGGTAGCGGTGTTCGAGGACCTCACCTCTTACAAGAACCGCAATGGCGCTATCTGGGGCCGTGGCGAGCTGCACATGTTCAAGAACGTGAAGGTGGCCGACAACGCCATCGGCTTCACACATGCGTCTGGCGCATTTGGTCGTTACGAATATACGTCCAGGGTCGTTGACTCGCTGTTCGTCGGCGAAACCGAGAACGTCGGCAATCCGCAGACGGCCGTGGAAAAAGCTTACGGTCGCAGCTTGCCCAAGCCGATGCTGCCGGATTACCCGATCCGCGGCTACGAGTACTACGATTACCGGCATGATGTGGTGAATACCACCTTCCGCAATTTTGAGGACAACGCCACCCGCAAGACCGGAGCGATCTCCAATCTGTTGTTCAGCAGCTTCGGGGTCAGCACCAATAACTCCTTCGAGCACTTGAAGTTCGAGAACGCCAAGCCAGTGTATTTTCCGCCGATGGAGGGCAATGCCAAGTGGGCCAGCGATAATGCAGGCAGCTCTTCCTACAAGACCGCGGCCTACCGGGACAAGGATGGCTCGCTCGGCGGTGGCCCCAATTCTTTCGTGATCATCAACGACGGCGTCAACGACAGCATCGCCACCGACGTTGAAGCCTGTCAAATCAAGGCAGACTGGAACGCTGCCGTGTGCAAGGGCGATGTCGGCCGCTTGAGTTTTGCTGCTCCTGGCGGTGGATTGGGTGGCGGTGCTGGCGCTCCCAGACCCGGCGCTGCTGGCGCTGCACCGGCAGGTGCTGGCCCTAACGCCGTTGTTGGTGGCCCAGGTGCTGCACCCGCAGCTGGCGCTCCACGTCCTGCTGCTGGTCCTGGTGGCGCAGCTGGCGGTCCAGGCGGTGCTATCGGTGGCGGAGCTCCTGCTCAACCACCAGTTGTTCTCAGCCGCAATGGCAAGACCTACACCATAGCCGGAGCTACCAACGTCCGTGCCGGCACCACGATCAAGCTGACCACTGAAAGGCCCTCTATCAACCTCTCCCTGACGGAGCTGGACCAAGGCTCGTGGGTGATCTTCGAACTGCCAGGCTTCACCGCGGCAGCGTCAGGTACGCAGCAGAACAGTCTGGATGCGCTGCGTAAAGCCAGTGACACCTCGTACTTCAAAAACAAGGATGCACTTTGGGTCAAGGTGGTCTCGATCGGTGACAGTGGCACGGGCGCCCCTGGCGGTGGCACCAGCGTGCAGGTCAGCCGCTAAGCCGCAACCTGCTATATGAATCTTACCCCCGGCTTTTGCCGGGGGTAAGATTTTGACGAGTTGCTTCCGTTTTTTTCACGCATTTCACCCATAGCATCGCTTACGCTTTGTTAGGTGTCAGAGCAGCATTGCTTCGGTTTGCTTCCTGAAGAGCACATACTTGATAATCCCCGCAACATCCTCAGTACCGCGATAAAAATAATCGAACCCAGGAGATCTTCCATGCGCCCTCTTCACAAAAGAAGTCACCCCGTTTCGATTGTTCTTTCATTGCTGGTTACCTGCTGTTTTGCCACCAGCGCTCATGCTGCATCCACCGCAACCAAGAGCGGCAATTGGTCGGCGCTTTCCACCTGGGCTGAGGGCAAGGTTCCCGCGCAGGGTGACATCGTCTCGATTGCCGTCGGCATGAACGTTGTCCTCGACGTCAGTCCGCCGGCTCTGAACGGCATGACGATCAATGGCAAACTCAGTTTTGCCGACAAAACCGATTTGGCGCTGAGCACAGAATGGATCATGGTGCATGGCGAGCTGGAAGTCGGTACTGCAGCCAAGCCCTTTACCCACAAAGCGACTATTACTCTCACCGACAATGTCAAAAACGAACAAATGATGGGCATGGGTGACCGCGGCATCATGCTGTCGGGCGGCACGCTGAACCTGCACGGTAACGTGACCAACACCTGGACCAAGCTGGCCAAGACCGCTGAGGCAGGCGCCACGTCAATCGAAGTGCTGAACGCGGCGCAATGGAAAGCCGGTGACGAGATTGTGCTGGCTTCGACCGACTACGACCCCCGTCAGACCGAGCGTCGCACGATCGCTGCCATCACGGGCTCTGCGATCACGCTGGACAAGCCGCTGAAGTACATGCACTTCGGCAAAATCACCTTCAACGTGGATGAGCGCGGCGAAGTGGGTCTGCTGACCCGCAACATCAAAGTGCAGGCGTCAGAAGATGCGGAGCAAACTTCCTTCGGCGGCCACATCATGGCGATGGTGACCAGCAAGATGTATGTCGATGGCGTTGAGCTCAACCGCATGGGCCAGCACATGGAACTGGCGCGCTATCCGATTCACTGGCATCTGGTGGGCGATGCCGGTAAAGGCCAGTACGTCAAAAATGCTTCGATCCACGACACCTACAACCGCTGCGTGACGGTGCACGGCACCAACTACGTGCATGTCGAGAACAATGTGACCTACAACATCGTCGGGCACTGCTTCTTCCTGGAAGACGGCATCGAGCACGGCAACGAGTACATCCATAACCTGGCGATCCAGATCAAGTGTCATCCCACCAAGGAATGCGTGCCGAGCAATCTCGCCGCCAATGGAGAGATCAGCGGGAATCGCCAGACCCTAAGGCAAATCAGCATGTCCGCCAAGGATACCCTGCTGCCCTCAGACAACACGGTGGCGGCCTACTGGATCACCAACCCGGACAACACTTTCATCGACAATGTAGCAGCCGGCTCTGATGAGACAGGCTTCTGGTTTTCCATTCCGATGCATCCGAATGGCGCGTTCCAGGGCTCAGATACCAGCCTGAATACATGGCCGCGCCGAACGCCGCTGCGCGCATTCAGGGGCAACGTGTCCCATTCCAACTTCGACGGGTTCATGATTGACAGGCACATCGACGAAGATAACACCTTTGGTCTGGCCTCTCTTCCGTTGCTGCCGTTGGCAGATCCTACAAATCTGGATAGTGAAGTGTTGGAGACGCACTTCGAGAACCTGACCAGCTACAAGAACCGCAATGGGGGTCTCTGGGGCCGGGGCGATCTCTACGTCTACAGCAACGCGAAATTGGCTGACAACGCCATGGGCATGACGCAGGCCGCTGGCGACATCGGCAGCCTGCCATTTAGTTCACGGCTGGTGGATTCGCTGGTGGTGGGCGAGACCGACAATATCGGCAACCCAAAGACGCCGGAGGAAATCGCCTATGGCCGCAGCCTGCCGAAGCCTTCCATTCCGGATTTCCCGATCCGCGGCTACGAATACTACGATTACCGCGATGATGTGGTGAACACCACATTCGTGAATTTCCAGGATAACAAGGTGCGCAAGACCGGCGCGCTTTCCTTCCTGCTGTTCACGAGTGCGGGACTCAGCACCGGCAGCACCATCAAGGGTGCGAAATTCGTCAATGCCAAGCCGGTCTATTTCCCGCTTTTCGATACCAGATTCGATAATGACAACCGCGGCGGCAACGCCTATCGGACTCTGTCGTTCCGCGACCTGGACGGTTCGGTGACCGGCATCCCCAATTCCCAGGTCTTGCTGCACGATGGCGAGAACGACAGCGTCGCCACCGACGATACCTGCAAGATCCAGCCAACCTGGAACGCCGCTGTATGCACAGGCGATATCGGTCGCCTGAATCTCTCGGACAGCAGAGGAGAATTTCCAGCCAAAGTCGATCTCGAATCCCGGACCGCTCGCTTCGCTTTGATCGGTGGGCTCAGTCCAAATGCTCCGGCAACTCCCCTCGTTCTGTCCCAACGTGCCGCTCTGCGCGCCCGTCGTGCTCCGCAGCCGCCCATCGCGCTTGTTCGCAACGGCAAGGAATTCAAGATCTCCGGCGACCAGAGCACTGTGAAGGCCGGCACCGAGATAAAGGTCAAGACCGAAAGGACGGAAGTCACTCTTAGTCTGACTGAGATGGACCAGGGCTCTTGGGTCATGTTCGAACTGCCGGGTTTTGCCAAAACAACAACCGGGACGGAGCTGAAGAGCATGGACGCATTGCGCGCAGCGAAAGAGACTGCCTGGTTCAAGAGCGGGGATAAGCTCTGGGTCAAGCTGGTGGCCGCTGCTCCAGTCAGTCCGATCATTCGCCCAACGGATCTGCAAGCCAGCATAACGGTCAGCCGCTAGGGCAGGGCCAACCTGAAAGAAAATATTCGAGTACCGGAGATCTGCCATGCGCTCTCTTCACACCAGAAGTCACCGCGTTTCGTCAGTGCTTGCCTTGCTGGTTACCTGCTGTTTCGCCCTTGGCGCTCATGCTGAAACTACCGCCACCAAAAGCGGCAAGTGGTCGGCTCTTTCCACCTGGGCAAATGGTGCGGTTCCCGCGCCGGGTGAGGTCGTCATTATTGCCGCAGGCAAGGACGTTGTCCTCGACGTCAGTCCGCCGGCACTGAACGGCATGACGATCAATGGCAAACTCAGTTTTGCCGACAACTCCGATTTGGCTCTGAGCACTGAGTGGATCATGGTGCATGGGGAGCTGGCGATCGGTACTGCAGCCAGGCCCTTTACCCACAACGCGACCATTACGCTCACCGACACTGTCAAAAACGAGCAGATGATGGGCATGGGTGACCGCGGCATCATGCTGTCGGGCGGCATGCTGAACCTGCACGGCAATCGCACCAACACCTGGACCAAGCTGGCGAAGACCGCTGAGGCAGGCGCCACGTCGATCGACGTGCTGAACGCTTCCCAATGGAAGGTAAGCGACGAGATTGTGCTCGCTTCCACCGACTATGATCCCCGTCAGGCCGAGCGTCGCACAATCGCTGCCATCACCGGCAACAACATCACGCTCGACAAGAAGCTCGACTACATGCACTTCGGCAAGATTACCTTCGACGTGGATGAGCGCGGCGAAGTGGGCCTGCTGACCCGCAACATCAAAGTTCAAGCATCCGAGGACGCAGCACAGACCTTCTTCGGCGGCCACATTATGGCGATGGTGACGAGCAAGATGTATGTCGATGGCGTTGAGCTCAATCGCATGGGCCAGCACATGGAGCTGGCGCGCTATCCGATTCACTGGCATCTGGTGGGCGATGCCGGCAAAGGCCAGTACGTCAAGAACGCCTCCATCCACGACACTTATAACCGCTGCGTGACCGTGCACGGCACCAACGACGTGCGGGTCGAAAACAACGTGACCTACAACATCGTCGGCCACTGCTTCTTCCTCGAGGACGGCATCGAGCACGGCAATGAGTTCGTGCACAACCTCGCCATCCAGATCAAGTGCAATCCCACGCTGAAATGTGTGCCGTCCAACCTCGCAGCAAACGGCGAGATTGATGCCGCAAACCGCCAGGGCCTCCGGCGAATCAGCATGTCCGGCAAGAATACTCTGCTGCCTTCCGACAATACGGTAGCGGCATACTGGATCACGAACCCTGACAATACTTTCGTGGACAACGTGGCCGCTGGTGCCGATGAGACCGGCTTCTGGTTTTCCCTGCCGGAGCACCCGCAGGGCGCATTCCTTGGCTCGGACGCAGCCAAGAACATCTGGCCGCGCCGAACGCCGCTGCGCGCATTCAGAGGCAACGTGTCCCATTCCAACTTCGACGGTTTCATGTTTGACCGTAACATCAATGAAGACAACACCTTCGATTTGTCCTTCAGCGCGTATACGCCGCTGAAAAATCCTGCTGACCCGTACAGCGCTATGGTGGAATCGCACTTCGAGAATCTGACCAGCTACAAGAACCGCAATGGGGGTATCTGGGGCCGGGGCGAGCTGCACGTATTCAGCAACGCCAAACTCGCTGACAACGCCATTGGCATGACGCATTCGACCGGCACTTTCGGCAGTGAACGGTTTACCTCACGGTTGACCGATTCGCTGGTGGTGGGCGAAACAGAGAACAGCGGCAATCCCAGAACGCCAGAGGAAGTCGCGTACGGTCGCAGCCTGCCGAAGCCACCAATACCGGATTTCCCGATCCGCGCCTACGAGTTCTACGATTACCGTCATGAAGTGGTGAACACGACATTCGTGAATTACCAGGACAATAGCCGTCGTAAGACCGGCGCACTTTCCTGGCTGCTGTTCACCGGTGCTGCAGTCACTACCGAAAGCACTGTTGCCGGTGCGAAATTCGTCAACGCCAAGCCAGTGTATTTTCCGAACATTGATACCCGATTCGATAATGACAACCGAGGTGGCGTGGCTTATCGCACTGCAGCAATCCACGACCTGGACGGCTCCGTAGGTGGCAAACCTGACGCCTACATCCTGATCAACGACGGCGAGAATGACAGCGTCGCTACCGACGACAGCTGTGATATTCATCCCACCTGGAACGCCGCTGTGTGCACGGGTGATGTTGGACGCCTGGCTTTCCGGCCGGGTCAACCCATAACGGCTCCCGCTCCCGGAGCATTACGAGGAGGATTCGGATTCGGCTACGCCCGTCCGGCTCCTCGGCCCGCTGGGGCCGCTCCGGTTGCGCCGGTTGCTCCGCCCGCGCCGCAGGCGCCAGTTGCGCTGGTTCGCAACGGCAAGGAATTCAAGATCACCGCCAACCAGAGCACAGTGCGTGCCGGCACCGAGATCAGGGTACTTACCGAAAGACCTGAAATCTCTCTCAGCCTGAGTGAAATGGCCAAAGACTCCTGGGTCGTGTTCGAGTTGCCGGGTTTCGCCAACGCGACCTCCGGCAAGCAGCAGGCCAGCCTCGAGAGCTTGCGCAAGGCGACCGAGACTTCGTATTTCAAAGCGCCGGATGCCGTTTGGGTGAAGCTGGTCATCCCGACTGAACCCAAGGGCATGGGCAGGGATCAGTTTGTCCCCTCGGGCACGCAAGTCAGCATTACGGTAAAACGATAAGCAAAGCTGGACTGTGTTGAGTCCAACTGTACCTAGGACTGGAAATGGGGCTTTATGTTTCCTATAGCCTATACCGTATACCCAGGCGGAATAATGCGTTATAAATTGCGCCAAGCGCCGCGGACCGGCTTCAAATAGCGAAAATTCATGTTTTCCCGACACGCCACCCTGCTCACCGCAACGCTGCTTCTGGCGAGCGGGCACGCCTCAGCCCAGATTCTTTTCGCAGCCAATGGCGCGGTGAGCGGCAGCGCCACCAAGGGCCAGTCGGTCTATGCCGAGAGCTGCATCAGCTGCCATGGACCCAAGCTCGAAGGCAGCCCCTTCGCTCCCACATTGATCGGCGAAACATTCATGAGCCACTGGCGCGGCAAAGAGGCGGCGGAGCTGCTCACACAGATGCGCACCACCATGCCGCCCAAGGGCCTGCCCACGTTGAATGTCGAAGTCTACCCGGATCTGATGGCCTTTCTGGTGAAGGCGAATCTCCAGGGACCTGCTGCGTTTGCCGGTGTGCAGCCGGCTGTGCAGAGCGCTGTGGCCGCAAATGCAACCAAACCCGCGGCCATGTCGGCGGATCTGGCGCAGAAGCTCGCGGCGCTGAGCCCGGTGACCGAGGCCATGCTGGCCGCGCCTTCTGATTCAGACTGGCTGATGTGGCGCCGCACCTTCGATGCTGCCGGCTTCAGTCCACTCAAGCAGATCGACCGCAGCAATGTGCAGAAGCTGCAGAAGGTCTGGAGCGCGCCACTGGATCCCAGCAGCAATGAAGTTACGCCGCTGGTACACGATGGCGTGCTGTTCGTATTCAGCGGCGCGGGGCTGCAGGCCATGGACGCGGCCACGGGCAAACCGTTATGGCGATTCGAGCGCGAATTCAAACGCCCGGCCGTTGCGGGCCGGCAAGCGTCCGGGAATGGTGGTCAGCGCAAGCAGTCGAAGTCGGTGGCGCTGTTCGGCCACTCGCTGTTCGTGCCCACCGCTGACGGGCATTTGTTGGCGCTGGATGCGCGCAGCGGCAAGGTGCTGTGGGATCACGCGCTCAACGGTGACGGCCCCAATGGTGGTCTGCAGCTGAGCAGCGGTCCGCTGGTGGCGCGCGGCGTAGTGATGATCGGCGTAAGCCTGGGCCTCACCAACAAGGGCGGCTGTTTCATCGTCGCGCTCGATGCCACAACGGGCGAAGAACGCTGGCGCTTCTATACCGTTGCGCGTCCCGGCACACCGGGCGGCGACTCCTGGAATGACGCGCCCACCGAAGAACGATTCGGCGGCGGCGTGTGGACCACAGGCAGCTACGACGCACAACTGAACCTGGCGTATTTCGGCACGGGCAACACCTACAACACCGCCACATTGCTTGAGCCGCGCGCGGGCACGAGTGCGGTCACGAATAATGACGGCTTGTACACGAATACCACTCTGGCGCTGCGGCCCGAAACGGGCGAACTGGTGTGGTATCACCAGCATCATCGGCGCGATGTGTGGGATCAAGACTGGGCCTTCGAGCGCACCGTGGTGACGCTGGGCAGCGGCGCAAACGCCCGGCGCGCCGTGGTCACGGGCGGCAAAGGCGCGGTGTTTGAAGCGGTGGATGCAGCCACCGGTAAATTCCTGTTTGCGCAGGACACAGGCCTGACCAATGTATTTGCCAGCATCGATCCGGTCACTGGTGACAAACGCACCAGCGCCGGACTTGAACCCGTGGCTGGCAAAGGCCTGCTGGTATGCCCGGGCAATCTCGGCGCGCGCAACTGGCCTGCCACGTCGCTGAATCCGGCCACGGGCATGCTGTTCGTATCGGCGCTGGAATCCTGCGCTGAATACACTTATTCACCGCGTGGCCCGCAGGAAACAGCCAACGGCGGCAGCGACATCCGCTTCTCACCGCGATCCCGGCCGGACAGCGACGGCAATCTGGGTCGCGTGATGGCCATCGATCTCACTACGCGGCGCGTGCAGTGGACGCACCGGCAGCGCCTGCCCATGGCCAGCTCGCTGCTGGCCACTGCGGGCGAACTGGTGTTCGTCTCCGACATGGGCCGCATGTTCAGCGCCTACGACCAGAGCAACGGCACCTTGTTGTGGCAGGCGCCTCTTCCGGCCGCGGCGGAATCCACGCCCATCAGCTACGCCGTCGGCGGCCAGCAGTACATCGCCGTGGTCAGCGGCGAAGCCAGTCATCTGGGCGACTACAGTCGCGGACTGGTGCCCGAGCTCTCCGCACCAAAAACCGAAATCTCACTGGAAGTGTTCGCACTACCTGGCAAGTAGCTCGCCCTACTGATGGGCAGTCAGACGAATACGCCGAGGAGCAGAACGCCCAACAATCCCAGGATGCCGACCAGGACTCCATATCGGGGCGAATTCAGCGGTTGAGCCACGCCCATAGATTGAGTTGCTTTTACCAAAAAGGGGCTTAATGTTGCCTGGTCCCAGCCAGCAGACTGGGCCGGCACACTAACCACAAAACCAACTCACCCAGGGGGGCCATAAAGATGTACACAAGAATATGCGCAATGATTGTTTCCGGCTTGGTATGCGTCATGCCGCTACAGGCGGCGGAACCAGCAGCACCAGCACCACCAACACTGGAATCACTGCAGGCTGATGTCACCCGTTTGCAGAGCATCATGCCCGGCCAGGCCTTTGCGATGACGCAGGTAGCCTACAATTTCAGCAACCTGTGGTTCGCTGTGCAGGCAGAAAACTGGCCGTTGGCGCAGTTTTATGCGAGTGAAACCAAGGTCAGGCTGCGCGGGGCGATGCGTGTTCAGCCGTCGCGCAAGATCAGTAGCGGCAATCTGGAACTGACGCCGATTGCCACCGCCCTGGAGACTACCCAATTGGCGGCGATCGAGCAAAGCATCACCGCGAAAGACAAGACGGGATTTGTCGCTGGCTATACCGGCATGATGCACGGTTGCCAGGGTTGCCATGAGGCGAGCGAAAAGCCCTCCCTCAAATTGCATATCCCCACCATGCCCGCCGAACCAATGATCGATTTCGCGCGCTGAACAGGCACTGATCGCGCGCCTTACCGGGCAACAATTTCGCGCGCGCGATCAGCCATTCATGGCAACGTTCGAGCGACGGCAGCTTGCTTTCGCGGTCACGGCGCCTTGTTGGGCACCACTGCCGATGGATCGCGTATGGTGCTGTTGAACAACTGTTCGTCGATCGGCGCGAAGATGACTTCGCCCAGCTCGCCATACTCGGCACCCTTTTTCTGCAGTTTGTAGGTCTTCACATTGCTGGTCCACGGCTGCGTGTAATAGGCGGGATCGGTGACGGTGATACTCAACTGCAGCGTGTCGGGAGCGGTGCGCTGCCAGCGCTCCTCCACCTTGCCGCCAAATTCACTGATCGGTGTTCCGCGGCCATCCATCCACGCGCGACCGTCGAGGTCCACCGTCTGCACGACCAAGGTGTCGCCTTCCCACTTGCCCACTGCATAGCCATACCAGAAGGGACCGGTCACCACTTCTTCCGGCACGTCGCGGCCGTCGGTCCAGATGATGCGCCAGTGATTGGTCCACTCGAAGATCTGCACCACGCGATCAGGCAACTGGATGAACTCCCACGGACGCGGGTAGGTGAATGAGCGATAGAGACCTGGTGGATTGGCGCCACCGATCGGGTCGTTGGTGTCGGCAGCAAGGCGCTGCTCTTTACCACCGGCAGGCAGATTGCCCTTGAAAGCGGCAAGGCCGGCTGGTGTGAACGGCAGCTTTTCAGGATTCCAGGTCTGGTTGCCGGCGGCGCCTTGCATCCATACGCCGGAAAGATCGGCTGCCTGCGCCCAAGTGGCGCAGTACAAGCCGGCGTTCGCGACAAGCACGAACAAAACTCTACAGATTCGATCTCGCATGAGGCTAACTCACTGTCTGGATAGGTGTATGGGAGTGTCGCGCAGCATCACTGAGCGCTGGCAGGCGTGGCGGATTTGCTGTCGGCTTCAGGATTGTTGGGAGAGACGCCGTTGATCAATACCTCACAGCTATCAGTGCAGCCACCTACCGCCACCGGCGCTCCGGTGCGCGAGGGATGCGCATGAAACTCGACGAGGTCGCCGGCCTTGAAAGTGTTGCGGGTCCAGCCCATCTTGCCGCGCGCCATCACACCGGGACTGGGCAGTTCGATGGCGTAATTGATGACCTTGCCGGATGCGTCTTTCACATCAAGTAACAGCGCCGAATGCGGATTCCTCCAGCGGAACTCGGTGACGGTACCTGTCAGCACAATGCTCTCGTCCATTTTGTAATTGGGTGCGGTGCCGTGGTGCGCCGACACCGGTGCGGTGAAAGCAAGTGCTCCGGCAAAAATGGCGAAAGTGGCGAAATGAAGCCGCATTTTCGCGGCGCACACATAGTGCGATTGCAGGCGTGAAGGCATGAACGTTGCTCCTTGGATACTGGTCAATGGTTCGGTTGCGCGCACGCGATCATAGCAGTGCAATTCTACACAGCGATAGCCAGAACGGAATCGTGCAGGTGTGCGGTGGCGATCCGCACCGTTCGGTTTCGCTGCGTTGCTGTGAGGTTTGAACTCGGTTTCCCTAGACGATTCCAGCCTAAATCGAAGAGGACGACCGTTTCAGCCAAGTGGGCAAAGTCGATGGCTTTAGCCTGCACGCAGCCGTTGCCACCCAAGCCCACGAACGGAAAAAGCTGGAACGCATTTGCCGTTACATCGCCCGCCCAGCGGTGGCAGAACCACGCCTGTCGCTGACCAAAAGCGGCAACGTGCGCTACGAATCAGGGCGAATTCAGCGGTTGAGTCACGCCCATAGATTGAGTTGCTTTTACTAAAAAGGGGCTTAATGTTGCCTATACCCTTACCCCCTTGCAGCGATGGAGTATGGCTCGTTATGGATCAGGAAAAACTTCTGTTGCTGGTAAGCCGCGAGATGCCATTCGGCAAATACAAAGGGCGCCTGCTCGCCGACCTGCCGGGCAATTACCTGAACTGGTTTGCCAGGGTGGGTTTTCCCAAAGGCGAATTAGGTAGTTTGTTGGCGCTGATGCACGAGATCGATCATAACGGTTTGTCTGCATTGCTTGATCCTCTGCGCACCAGCGCGAAGCGATCATGCAAGGACGCCTGACAAACGAGCTTGCTCTCTCAACATGGTGAAAAAAGCGGGGTTCGTCCGCTTTATCGACTGGTCTTGGCGAACTCTTGCAGCAGCGCCTGTGCCGAGTTCGCCGTCGGCGAAATCATGGTGACGCCCGATGGTGGGGTTCTTTGAGCGCGCATTAACATCAGCGACCTTCGCCAACATAAAGAGCGTAGCCCTCCTCTCAAGGTGCTTGTTTTTTCATGTCCTGCCGCGTCGCGCGCAAAATATTCTGAATGCCACGATTGCCCTCATGACACGCGTATTCGTACAAGAGGCCATCAGAACGCGTCAGCGGAATTTCGCCACTCCACGCACTGGTCCACACAGTGGGATCTTCCACGGTGAAATCGTAGAGCAGGATGTCTGCACTGCTGAGCGTGAAGCGTTCGATCACGCGCAGATTTTCATCTGCTGCTTGCAGGGCGCCTTGAAATTGGCCGGTGAAGTTGGTGGACTCCACCACCAGGGTGTCGCCTTCCCAATGGCCGCGCGGGTCGCCATACCATTGCTTTACCTGGGCAGGCAGATGGGGTGAGCCAGTGGTTGGAATGCGGCGAACTTGATGCACCATTTCGGTATTGATGGCCAGTGTGCCCTTTGACTGCACCAGCTGGTAGTTGTTGTTATAAGCCGTTGCCAGCATCGGCACCGTGGTGCCGAACGAAATGCACCTTGTCATCAAGTCCAGCACCTGTGGCGCATAAGAGGGCGCCAGCGCTCCCCCGTTGTTGGTCGTGCAACCTGGTTGCCGGCAGCGCTCAGTGACGGCGGCTTGTTCGGCTGCCAATGCCGCGCGGCGTTGTTCAGTCATGGCCGGAATGCGGCCGCTGGGTGGATCGACCACGATGGAGGTGCGCATGTTAGGCAGGATTTCTGTACCTGAATCCCACCAGAAATCATTGTAGGCGGTGAGCACATCACGCACATCATTGGTCCGCGTATCGCGATCACCCCGCGCTTGCAGGCGCTCTTTGAAAGCTTTGGCATCTTCTGCGGTAAAAAATGCTTTGTCGCCGAGCTCAGCGGAGCGTTGCAGCGGCGTGATCGATTTATTGGTCCAGATGCCTTCGAAATTCGGCCTGCCGTCGGCCATGCGTGGAATGGCAACCGTTGCCGAATCCACTGTGGCGGCCACAGTGACTGTGGTGACAAGCAGCAGGCCATTCAGCAACAAGGCACTCGAGAAGCTATGCAGGGCACTGATTGGGTTCATGATGGTTTTCTCTCAGCAGCAAGCTCTGAAATTTACTTGCCAATCGCGTCATACAACGCGCTTTCGGCAAAAGGAATACATTTGAATTCGATCAGCTGGGCGTTGTCTTCCTTGTGCCGGTACAGCGGCATACGGATGGTCCACGGCTGCGCAAACACTTCCGGGTCCGTCAGCGTCGCTTCATACATCAACACATCGTTGCCAAGCGGCGTGTAGCGCTCGGTAACTTCCAGTTTGTCGCTGTGGTAATTGCCGGAACGATCCAGCCAGGTTTGATCGTTTTGTGCGCTCACATTGATAACCAGCGTGTTGTTGTCCCAATGCCCGGTATTCCAGCCCATCCAGCTTGATGCCGGCGCTGGCCCTGGGTCTTGCATATAGACAGTGCGCACGGCGTCGGCGAATTCGTAGGAAATCAGGATGGTGTCCTTGCCCTGAATGATCTGGAACGGATAAGGCAGGTAGTTGGCGCGTGGCACGCCGGGCATGAAGCATTTGAGCTCGGGATCAGTGGTCCAGCGTTGCGCACGATTGCTGTTGCGCTTGGCGAGTGCCGCAGGCAAATAGGGAATCTTGCCTTCTTTGACAAAACCAATACCGGCAGGGACTGCCAGTAATGCACCAAGGCTGGCAACGGGTCCTGCTTCGGCAGCGTGGGCTTCCAGTTCCCAGTTGGCAGTGTTCATAGCCTGCCAGATGCCGCTGAGATCAGGCTTTGCCTTGGATTTTGGCTGCGCGAGGGCAGCATTCACTAGCAAGACTGCCAGCGCAGTCAGAGCTATCCGCATTAAACGCTTGTGCAGCAAAGTGTCCTCCTTGAAGGTTGCGCTATGGTCAGGGAGTAGAAGATCCTTCGATGAAAAGCTTGCTGCCATCAGTCAGCGTCAGGTTGCGACCACTGGCATGGTTGGAGCCGTCGCGTGACTGATAGCCATCCACGATGACTTCAGTGCCCACGGGCACGGTGTTCTGATTGATGCCTTTGCGGAACAGTGTGTTGGGCGTGCCGCCCTCGATCTCCCAGTGTTCCATTTCGCCTTTGGCGTTTTTTACTTCAACATGAATCCATGAGTGCGGGTTCATGAACTCCATTTTCGAAATCTTGCCGTGCAGCTGGATCGGTTTCTGCAGGTCGAATTCGGCTGCGAATGAATGATGCGCCCAAGCGCATTGTTGCCAGGCACCGAGTATCAACAAGCAAACCACACTGATGGAGCGTGTCATGTCTTATCCCCTCACTAACTGCATTTGCCACGCTTGGTTTTATGGAGGCTTCAGACGGATGAGTGCTGTGTGCAAGCGGCACACTTGAAGCAAGAGCCTGTCTGAGTATAGAGAGATCGCGTGAAATAATGCAATGACTGTCTTGCGCAAGTCAAAGCGATGGGCTTTATACTGCGCCTGGTCAAAGCGGTTGTTATCCCACACTTTCAGCCATAAGATTCATTCATCAGGTTCAGCCATATAAGAGGGGGCCCATGAAGTATCACAGTGCCAGAGCTTCACGAATCCGCAGTACTTGGCCGATTGTGCTGTTTTTTTGGGTAAGCCTTGCCAACGCCCAATGGCCCGACCACCCAACACCCAATGTGCCAAAAACAGCCACGGGCGCTCCTGACTATCAAGCGGTGGCACCGCGTACCGCTGATCAGCATCCCGATTTCTCCGGGCTGTGGGAGCCTTGGGTCTCCTCCGCGCCAGGGCGTGCCGCCGGTGGCGCCAAAGCGGTCAATGCCAAAGGCGGTAACGGCATAGCGCCGGTGGGCACTTTCTTTGATCTCGGCGTCAACATGGAAGGTGGCTTGCCGTATTTGCCTGCAGCCAAGGCCTTGCATGATAAGCGCAAAGCCACCGACAGTCGCGATAATCCCGATGCCCACTGTTTGCCGATGGGGCTCACGCAGCTGCACTTGCATCCGCAACCGCACAAGATAGTGCAAACACCAAATCTCATTGTCATGCTGTGGGAAGGCAACGGTGGTCTGCGGCAGATTTTTCTGGATGGTCGCTCGCTGCCCAAGGATGATCCGCTGCCCTGGTGGTATGGCTATTCAGTCGGACATTGGGAAGGCGATGTGCTGGTGGTAGAAACCATCGGCATCCGCGATAGCGGTTGGCTGGATGTCTATGGCAGCCCCTTGAGCGACAAGGCCCGCGTGACCGAGCGTTTTCAACGGCCGCAATACGGCAAGATGACGGTGGATGTAACCATCGACGACTCGGTGAATTACACCAAGCCATTCACTGTGCGCATCGAGCATGGCGTAATGCTAAATAGCGAATTGATCGAATTTATTTGCCAGGAAAACGAACAAAGCTCGCTGTATTACGACAAACAATAACATGAGGTGGAACCATGCAACGCAAGAGTCACTTGATCGCAGTCGCAGCGTTATTGCTGAGTAAATCTGCCGGCACTTTTGCGCATCATTCGTTTTCTGCCGAGTTCGATCGCAGTCAACCAGTTGAAATCAGCGGCAGCGTCACTAGCGTAGAGTGGACCAACCCGCATGCGCGCATCCATGTTGATGTGGTGAATGACAAGGGTGAAACCGAGCACTGGAACTTCGAGATGGGCACACCCAACATCCTGATGCGCAATGGCTGGAAGCGGGATAGCCTGAAAGCCGGCGAAAAAATCAAAGTCACCGGTTGGCGGGCACGCAATGCCTCAACTGTCGCCAATGCCGGTGCTGTGTTTCTGCAGGATGGTACCAAGCTGTTCACCGATTCGTCGGTGAGCAATGCGCCGGCGAAGTAAGCACTACCCACTGTTCACATCTGTAATGTGAAGCTGCAAATGCCGTTAGTCCTCTCAGTAGAACAAACGGTAAAGAGCAAAAAAAGGTGTAGTTGCGATGAGAAAAACAACAATGCCACCAAGACCGCATTCCACGTTTGTTGCAATCACGCTGCTAACCTTGGGCCTACTCGCACCTTTAGTTACCGCAATGGCACTACACATGTGATATTCAATCCACTCGATTTTATGGCCAGGCTTGCTGCGCTAGTGCGAAAGCCGCGCATCAACCCCACGCGCTATCACGAAGTGTTTGCGCCCAACAGCGCACAGCGCACAGCGAGCAGAAGTCACACCCAGTCAGCGTGGTAAAGGCTCAAAGAAAACAGTTGGCACGGCCACCATTAATTCGGGGCGAATTCAGCGGTTGAGCCACGCCCATGGAGTGAGTTGCTTTTACCAAAAAGGGGCTTCATGTTGCCTATACCGCCCGGCTTAGGGAGCAACAGTGATGGCTTTGCTTGCTGACAACTCTTTCAGCAGTTCAATGGTCTGCGGCTTGCGCGTAGGTGCTCGCGCACCGGTGAGCACTCCCTCGGCCCAGTCGGTGGCCGTGCGACCTTCATTGTCGACGACATCCAGCTTCGCACCATGTTCCACCAGATAGTTGATAATTTCGTTGGAGCCGCGATTGGCAGCCCCGTGCAGTGCACGCAGCCCCACTGAGTTCACTGCGTTGATGTCATTGCCCAGCGAGTGGGTCAGCTTCACGGTTTCCAGCAAGGCTTCGGCGCCTTCGTCATAGGTTTCGGCCAGCGCCCACGAAACACCGGCAGCCACCATCAATGGACTCGTGCCACCCGCTGTAGTGATCGAGGGATCAGCACCGTGCTCGAGCAACAAATGCAACACTTTCAGGTCGCCTGAAATGGCTGCGCGCAAAAAAGGCGTCTGGCCCGTCATGTCGACCCAGCCGTTGAAACCGGTGCCAGCTATGAAGCGTCGCTCCGGCGGAAACTCCTTGATCCGCGGGTTTGCATTCGCACCTTTGTCCAGCAAGGTCTTGATCAACGCGAAAGATGCTTCCCTGTCGACAAAGTTGACCGTGTCGGTCACACGCATTTCGAGGTTGCGCATGTCCACGGCTACCCATAACGGAGTCTGCCCGTACCAGTCCTGGGCATTGACGTTGGCACCGCGTTCGATCAGGTACTGGGCGATCCTGAAGTGATCGCTCTGCGGCGCCCGTTTCACGCTGACAACACTGTAGTTGAGGATGGTATTGATCAATGGTGTGATGCCGTTGGCATCAGCCTGCTCGATGTCGGCACCAGCTTCAACCAGCAAACGGGTGAGTTCCAGATTACCCTCACGCGTGGCAAACAAGAGCGGAGTCTTCATGCCGGTAATCGGGTAGCGCATGCCGCGGTCAGGCAATCCGGAGCGATTGATGCCGACACCTTGCGAGGTTCCGACAGGAACTTCGCTCGGCAGGACGCGCCGGTGTTCTTCCCCGGGGAGACTTTTCGCATTGATATCGGCACCTGCCTTCAGCAAGCGTCGTACCAGCGCGGTATGACCTTCACGCACAGCAAGCATCAACGCGGTCTGGCCGTAGCGTTGATCGCGGGCAGCAACTTGCGCTCCCTTCGTCAGCAACAAATCTACCATGTCGATATCGCCTTGCCTGGTGGCAATGAACAGCGGTGGTTCGCCGCTGCCATCTGCTTTTTCCACGTGTGCACCTGCACCCACCAGCGTTTGCACCATGTCGGGATGGCGGTTCTGCACGGCAACATGGATTGGCGCTTGCCCATAACGATTGGCGGCATTCACATCCGCGCCCTTGGCGATCAGCATTCGCACCAATTCCTGATCGTCAACGCGCACCGCCCAATGCAGGGCCGGCGTACCGTCCCTGCCTGCACCGTTTACATCCAGCCCCAGATTCAACAGGGTCTGCACCGCTTGCCGATCCCCCTGCCTCGCTGCGTCTGCCAGCGGGGAACCCTGCTCTGTATCCGGCCCAGGCACCGTCAGCGTCTGCGCAGAGAGCGGCGTCACGCCAAGTGAGAGAGAGCAGAGCACTACTGCTCTACTGAGAATCCGGAGATGGGACAATGCGCAGGGTTGCGGTTTAGTCACTGGTGGTTCTCCGATTCTGTTCATACAGCCACGCTGCCGTTGCTGTCCGCAAACTTGTCGACTGGAACTCCGACCTTATCGAGCAGGGTTACCAGTAAATTCGAAATCGGCGTGCCATCCGCTTCCCGCACATGCTGGTTGCCCGCCATCTTGCCCGAAGCGCCACCGACCAGCACCACCGGCAGACTGCTGTGGTTATGTACTTGCGAATTACCCATGCCGCTGCCGTACAACACCAGCGAGTGATCGAGCAGCGAGCCATCACCATCGGGAGTGGCCTTGAGTCGGCCCACGAAATAGCCGAGCGTGCTGCTCACATGATAGGCATTGAGTAACGTGAGCTTCCTGATGTTCTCCTGCATTTCCATGTGGTGCGAGAGGTTGTGGAAAGGATCGTTCACTCCACTTTGCGGAAACACACGATTGCTGAGTTCAGCGGCCAGCAACAGGGTGGAGACGCGTGTCAGATCAGCCTGCCAGGCCAACGTAACGAGATCCAACATGGTGCGCGCATGCTCTTCGAAATTTTCCGGCACGCCTGCCGGCCGCGGTGGCAGCTCCAGTTGACGTGGTGCCGTGTCAGCTTCCAGCCGCAAACGACGTTCGACTTCGCGCACATCGTTCACGTACTGCTCCATGCGGATGCGGTCGACAGCGGGCAAAGTGCGATCAAGGGAAGTGAGTTCCTGCCGAACGGTATCGAGGATGGTTCCCGTTTGTTTGCGGCGTGCAGCAACTTGTTGCGGCGTACTGCCGTCACCGAACAAGCGCTCGAACACCACACGCGGATTGGTTTGCATGGGCAGGGGCGTGGTGGGCGTGCGAAATGAAATTGAAGCGCGCTCTTCCAGTGCAAGTTCCAGCGAGGGCAATTTGGTTTGCTGGCCAATGTGATCCGCTGCCAGCTGGTCCATTGATGTCGGCGACGGCCCCTTGCCCGGCGCCACGCTGGTTAGCCAGCACGCAGCCGAACGTGAGTGATGCCCACCCGCCGATGGATCGCCCTGGTAGGCAATGGGCAAGGCCAGACCGCTGACGACACTGACGTATTGGCGGAAGGGCTCAAGCGCTTTGAGCGAAGGCGTGAATTCGAAATTCTTGCCGACACCTGTGGGTACCCAGTTCTTCTCGACCGCACCGTGTGGAATGTATATACAAGCCAACCGCGACTGCGGCTTTTTGCTTGCAGCCCCTGCGCGTGCAGGCAGCATCGATTCCAGCAGTGGCAAGGCCATGGCCACACCTGCGCCACGCAACAGCCTGCGGCGGGATATGTGTTTCTGCGTCAGAAAATGCATGATTTTCTCCTGCTCTACTCTGCTGTGGGTTGCGGCTTGAACTT
>CAINTJ010000018.1 GCA_903853385.1 uncultured Gammaproteobacteria bacterium | reverse complement strand
GATCAGGTCGTCGGCTTCACGGCGTGAACACAGCCCGGATTCACTGATGTATTTGTTAAGACGCATGCATTACAACTTTTTGAGACGGAAATTGCGGCCCTTGATTTTGCCGGCGCGCAGCTTTTCCATAAGTTTGTCGATCACAGCGCTCGTCACTGCCACATAGGCGCGCGTGGCGAACACATCAATTTTGCCAACCTGATCCGCAGTGAGACCGCCTACCCCGGTCAAGGCGCCAACGATGTCGCCAGGACGCAGTTTGTCCTGGCGGCCGGCATCTATCATCAAGGTGCGCATCGCCGGTTTGGCGAGCGCCGCTTTATTGCCGGACGCTGGCAGTTTCGACCAACTGGCCTCGCCATCACCAAGTGCTTCAATACGCGCCAGTCTGGGCATTTCACTGTGGGCGACCAGACTGAGCACCAGGCCAGTCTCGCCGGCGCGGCCTGTGCGACCCACGCGATGGGTATGCACATCGGCGTCATTCGACAATTCATAGGCAATCACCAGCGGCAGTGCCTTGATATCGAGACCGCGCGCAGCCACATCAGTAGCGACCAGCACACGACAGCTGCCATTGGCGAATTGCACAAGGATTTCTTCGCGTTCGCGCTGTTCAAGATCGCCGTTGAGCGTCAGCACCGGAATGCCGCGCTTCCATAAAAAGTCAGCCAGCTCCTTGGCATCGATCTTGGTATTACAGAAGATCAGGCAACTGTCGGCCTGTTGCTCCAGCAGCAGAGCCAGCACAGCTTCAGGCTTGGCACCGGCTTCCACTTTATAGAAACGCTGTTCGATCACACTGGCATCGTGCTGCGCTTCCACGGTGACTTCGGCCGGATTGCGCTGGAACTGCTGGCTGAGTGCACGAATCTGCTTGGGATAAGTGGCGGAAAACAGCCAGGTGTTGCGGGCATCCGGCGCGTGCTTGAGGATGTTGCTGACGTCTTCCAGAAACCCCATGTCGAGCATGCGATCAGCTTCATCCAGCACTACCGTCTGCAATGCGGAAAATTTTAATTCGCCCAGATTGAGCAATTCCTGAATGCGGCCCGGTGTGCCCACCACGATGTGCGGCTCATGTTTAAGCGACGCCAGTTGCGGCCGTAACGAGATGCCGCCACACAGCGTCACCACTTTGATGTTGGGGATGAAACGGGCCAGCGCGCGAATTTCCTTGCTGACCTGATCGGCCAGTTCGCGCGTGGGGCACAGCACCAGTGATTGCAGAGCGATCTGCTCGCTTTGCAGCCGCGCCAGCAGCGCCAGCGCAAACGCGGCAGTTTTGCCGCTACCGGTTTTGGCCTGGGCCTGCACGTCGCGACCCGCCAGCATCAGTGGCAGCGCGCCTGCCTGCACTGGCGTCATCTCGGTATAGCCCAGGACTTCAACTGCTTGCAGCAGGCTCGGGGGTAATGCGGGTAATTCGGAAAATTTGCTCATGCCGCATTATCGCACGAGCCAGCGCCCTGTCCGCTTATTTAAACTGCAGGTAAGCAATGCGATTGCCACTGCCATCGGTGAACCACAGTTTGTCGGTGATATGCAGCGGCGGCTGGCGATCGCTGCCGGCTGTCAGACCCACGGCGCGCGCCTGACCTTCTGCAATCGGCAACTCAGTGATCACGCCAGCGGGGGTGACGCGACCCAACATGTTGTTCTTGGTGTACCACACGTTGCCATCAGGGCCGACAGCCACATTGATGGCGGTCGGCTGCGGACTTGGCAACGGATATTCGCTGAATTCACCTCTCATGCTGATCCGTACCACGCGATTGCCATCGGGCTGCAAGCCATCCATCGTGCCCGACAATTCCAGAAACCACATCGCACCATCGCTACCGGCCGTAATGTCGCCGGGACCACTATTGGCGCGCGGCAACGTGAATTCGGTGAACTCGCCTTTGGGTGTCAAGCGCGCAATTTTGCTGGTCTTGAACTCGGACACCCAGATATTGCCATCCGGACCGGCCGCCAGCGCGCGTGGCCCGGCGTCCTGGGTGGGAATCCGGAATTCTGTGATCGTGCCGCCGGGAGTAATGCGACCCACTTTGCCACCGGCAAATTCCCCAAACCAGATGTTGCCGTCACTGCCGAGCGCAATCGCACGCGGCTGGCTGTCGGGAGTAGGGATGGCAAATTCCGTGATTACGCCATCTTTGGTGATACGCGCCATGCGATTGCCGGTGTGCTCCGAGAACCACATGTTGCCATCGCTGCCGAGCGAGATGATGCGTGGCCCGCTGTTGGCATTGGGCAATGCAAATTCCCGATACCCGGTGAGATCGGGATTGATACGGCCAATGGCATTGGCGCTACTGAGCGTGAACCACAACACGCCATCGGGAGCGACCGCCAGAGTAGTGGGGCCGCTGTTGGGCTTGGGCAGAGCAAAGCCATGCACAACGCCGTCAGTCGTGCGCACAGTTTCAGCAGCGGTTACGGCCGGGATCCCCGCCCATACCAAAACCAGCAAGAGCATACGCGCTACAGGAAAGGTCATATTCATCCTCTGGGGTTATTGTGTTGTTGAAGCAAGCTTACCCAGCGCCTGACTGCACTCTATGAGCTAGCGCGCACGCCGTGGCGGCGGCCGATACCAGAACTCGGCATGACAGCCCTCACAGGCCTGGTTGATCGGAGAGCCATGCTCGGTATAAGCCTCGACATCTTGCTTTTCGATATCGATGATCAATTGCCGCGTGGTGGCCTGCAAGCGTTGCGCATACTCGCGCCAGCCTTCCGGATTTTGCTGACGCAGCGTCTGGATCTCTGCTGCTGAGTACTGGTAATCAGGCGTCTTTTGTTGCGGATCATGCTCGAGCTTCAGCGCCGGCAAGATCAGGGTGCCAGCTGCCTTCAACAAGGTATCCGCATTGACATGCAGCGCATCCCAATCGGCCTGGGTGGCGGGCTTGGTATC
This sequence comes from uncultured Gammaproteobacteria bacterium, assembly GCA_903853385.1. GTDB lineage: Bacteria > Pseudomonadota > Gammaproteobacteria > Pseudomonadales > Pseudohongiellaceae > CAILUG01. The sequence goes on along the minus strand of CAINTJ010000018.1, from coordinate 27,152 downwards.
GGTAACGCCCTGCTCAGTCACGGTATAACTCACGGCATTCCACAAGGCCCTGACGTTGGGATTGATGGTGTCTTTCATCAACGCAGATACGGTGATAGTCGGCAAAAACGAAGGCGGTAATGCCTGCGGATTGGTGAGGGTTTGCGTCAGCCGTAATGGCTGCGCAGCCGGGGCTGCTTCCGCTGCCGTAGTTGGTGCAGGCGCTAGCGAAATGGCCGTGACACCCAGCAACACAACGAGCGACAACGTGGAGTAAGTTCTGCAATTCATTGGCGTGAGCAAGTTCTTGTGTCCAGGAATGTTGGCCATATTGTATGCAGGCAAACTGTCCGAGTCCTGATTATTTTTGAAGGAAAGGGTGCATGTGCTCATGCCTGCGTCAAAGCAAGCCAGGATATCATCAGTAAACTTGCGGGTTTGCTCAGGTAACGAACCGAATTTTAGTATCGAATCTGCCAAGACGAAGAAATTGGACGTGAAGCAGCACTTTTCAGCCGCGATGTTGCACGTTCTTTGATGTTGCACGTTCTTTATTGATGAATTTCCAGGCTTTACTCGCCGCTGGAACAGCCCCTGAACCTGGAAATGCATTGCTCTCAATGACAGCTGCCTCGCTCGCCACTTCACCCCGCATCGCTCGCTGGCACTGGACATTTTCTGCGGTTTGATTGGTGTCTGGCTGTGCAGCTTTATCAAGTTGCAGTATTTGCAACCGCAGAGCTGGCTGATGCGCGGCGTAGCCGGCTTTGGCGTGTTGAGCCTTTACATGTTGACGACTGACGAGATGGGTTTTGTAATCAACAAGCCCTGTCAATACCTGCTGGCCACCTTGCTTGGGGTCAGCCTGCTCGTGTTTGTTCGATTCAGCCTGTCGCCTGGCAAGCAGCTCCATTAGTCATGGAAGCTGAAAAGACCTTTGCAGGTGCGAGGGATTACCGCCTGCAGCATATGCAGGATTGAATTGGCGCGCCCGGAGGGACTCGAACCCCCGACCAACTGGTTCGAAGCCAGTTACTCTATCCAGCTGAGCTACGAGCGCGGAAAGCAGTGTGTAAATCACAACAATTCGAACAGGTTACGTGAAATCCTCGCAGAATGCCCGCGGGGATTGATGTTCGCCAAGCGCTCACCCTGAAGAGGGCCACTGCACATGGCGCGCCCGAGGGGATTCGAACCTCTGACCTTTGCCTCCGGAGGGCAACGCTCTATCCAGCTGAGCTACGGGCGCACAATCGGTGACTTAACAACGTGTGGCCATGATACCGAAGGCGCTCCATAATTACACGCAGCGCTAATTGCGGGATTTTTACATGATCAACCAGCAGGCTTCGCGTAGAATTGACTCTTTTCAGCCCGACCGTCCGCACCACCTCCATGTCTGAGCCCACTTTCACTTCCGCCCCGGCGCATCCGCATCGTATGCCCAAGGGGTTTGAATCGCTTGCCAACGTGCCATACCGCTGGCTGATCGGCTCTGTGCTGAGTTTCATGCTCGGCATGCAGGGTCAGCTGCTGGTGCGCTCGCTGTTGGCGTGGGAGATCACCAGAAGCGAGCTGGCGCTGGGCTATGTGAATCTGGCAGCGGCCTTGCCGATGGTAGCGATGTCGTTCGTGGCCGGAGCCATTGTGGACCGAGTGGAACGCAAACGGCTGCTGATGGTCACCCAGACCCTGATCATGGCCAATGAGCTGCTGCTGCTGACGCTGATCCTGTTGCACCAGCTGACTTTCCCGCTGTTGCTGGTGAGCACCTTCCTGATGGGAATGATGTTTCCGTTCGTGATGCCAACCCGGGCCGCGATGATCTATGGCATGGTGGGGCGTGAGCTGCTGGGCAATGCCATGGCCCTGCAAAGCGCCACCATGAATGTAGGGCGCTTTATCGGCCCGGCCATGATGGGCATGCTGATTCCGTGGCTGACACTGACCGGTGCTTACGCGGTGGCAATTTTTCTGCATGGGGTGGCCACCATAACCACCTTCATGCTGCCGCGCTCCCTGCCCGACCAAAAATCAAAAAAATCGTTACTGGCAGACATGACTTATACCTTCACCTATATCGGCCAGAACCGGCCCATCAGGCTGGTGATCCTGTTTGGCATTCCACCGCTGCTGTTGACGCTGCCGGTGCACAGCATGCTGGTAGTGTTTGCCACCGATGTGTGGAAAGTCGGCGAGAACGGCCTAGGCATGCTGATGGCAATGGTGGGGGCCGGCGGCATAACCGGCGCGCTGACGGTAGCGCGCCTCAGCAGCGGCAAATACCGCACGCGCTGGATGATGTGCTCCGCGGTGCTGTTTGGCTGTTTTCTGGCGGCGTTCAGCCTGAGCCCGTATTTCTGGCTGGCGCTGATCTTGCTGCTGTGTGCCAATATGATGGCCGACATGCAACAGACGATGAACACCACCATCGTGCAAATGCTCGCACACAATGAAGTGCGCGGACGCATGTCGAGCATGTTGATGATGTCGTTAGGGCTGACACCGCTGGGAGTACTGCCCGTGGCCTTTGCTGCCGAACATTTCGGGGTGCCCTACACCATCTTTGGCGCCTGCCTGATCTTGCTCACCATCGTGGCTCTGTTTTACCTGTTGAGCCCGACGCTGCGCAAGCTGGATGCCAGAATGGCAACTGAATCCGAGTACGAGACTTTATGAGCCAGACAGCACCAGTACCCAGTCAGTCGTTATGGTCACCCTTGCGCAATCCCATATTTCGCTGGTTATGGCTCGCCACACTGGTTTCCAACATCGGTTCATGGATGCATGATGCCGGTGCCGGCTGGCTGATTACTTCGCTCACTGATTCCGCCGTAGTCGTGGCTCTGATGCAAACAGCCACTTCACTTCCAGCCTTCTTTATCCTGTTGCCGTCCGGCGCGCTCTCCGACATCTTCGACCGTCGCCTGTATTTGATGGCTGGCAACATCGGCATGGCGTTGGTGGCGATCACGATTGCCGTGCTGACACTGACCGACCATATCTCCGCGTGGAGCCTGCTCACACTTACTTTGCTGCTAGGTGCCGGCATGGCGATGATAATGCCCACATGGCAGGGCATCGTTCCGGAAGTGGTCGGCCGCGCAGATCTGCAAAACGCGATAGGCCTCAATACGCTGGGCATGAACATGTCGCGCGTGATTGGCGCACTGATTGCCGGCGAAATCCTGCGCCGCACCGGCAGCGGCATGGTGTTTGTGTGCAATGCCATCAGCTTCCTGTTCATCATTACCGTGCTGTGGAAATGGAAGCGGGTGCCCCCACCCGTTACGCTGCCACCGGAAAAATTCATGGCGGCAGTAAGCAGCGGCCTGCGGTTCGCATGGCATTCACCGGCGCTCAAAGCCACCATTGTGCGCAGTGTCGGTTTCTATTTCTTTGCCTGCGTAATGTGGGCCTTGCTGCCACTAATCGCGCGTGACTTGCTGGAAGGAGATGAAACCACATTCTCCAATTTGTATGCAGCGATCAGCACAGGCGCCATCATCAGCGGCTTTATGCAACCACGCCTGCGCAAGTTCATGAACACCGATCAATTGCTGACCGCCGCGGCCATTGTATTTGGCTGCGGCATCAGCCTCACTGCGCTGGTGCCGGTGCATGCCTTGGCCCTGCTGACACTGGCCATGTGCGGCGCGGCCTGGATCACTGTGATGACTTGTGCGCAGATGTCGGCACAAACCGCCTTGCCGGGCTGGGTACGTTCGCGTGGCATCGCGATTTTCCAGATGTTTTTCATGGGCTCACTGGCAATCGGACCAGTGGTATGGGGCAGTATTACCCAGCTCACGTCCATTCGCACCGCCTTGCTGAGCGCCGCCGTGGGCGTGGTACTGGCCACGCTGTACACCCGCCGCTGGCCGGTGGCGGGCAATGCCCAGCTGGATCACACGCCTTCGCAGCATTGGGACAAAACCGAACCCGTGCTGGCGGTGCACCATGAACAAGGGCCGGTGATGATCAGTGTCAGTTATCAAGTGGCGAATCAGCACAAGCCAGCGTTTCTTGCTGAAATACAGTTACTGGGCCGCGTGCGCCGCCGTGATGGTGCCACCTTCTGGCAGCTGTTCGAAGATACCAACAGTCCCGGCCTGTTTGTGGAAACCTACGTGGTCAACACCTGGCTTGATCATCTGCGCCAGCATGAGAGAATTACCCGCCATGACGCACAGATCCAGTCGAGAATTCTTGGCCTGCTGGTGACGGATACAACACCAGTAGTCAACCGCTACGTCAGCCCACTCTGAGCCCTGGCAACACTTCAGATTTTCGAGAAACCCCATGAGCAATCCAAGCCGTTCTGTCGCCGCCAATTACCTGCAAGCACTGCTCGATCGTGGCATTGATTATGTGTTCGCCAACGCCGGTACCGACACCGCCCCCATCATCGAAGCATTGGTGGCCGCCAAAAACGCCGGCATCAAAACGCCCGAGTTTTTAACCATTCCACATGAGAACGTGGCGATCTCGATGGCGCACGGTTATTTCCTGGCCACCGGCAAACCAGCCGCCGTGATGGTGCATGTCACTGTCGGCACGGCCAATGCGCTGTGCGGCTTGATGAATGCCGCACGTGACCAGGCTCCGATTCTGCTGACGGCCGGCCGCACGCCTAGCACCGAAACCGGCCACATCGGTTCGCGCAATGCCAGCATCCACTGGGGCCAGGACAGTTTTGACCAGGGTGGCAGCGTACGTGAGTGGGTGAAATGGGATTACGAATTGCGTCCGGGTCAGGCACCGGAAGAAATTGTCGGCCGTGCGCTCGATATAGCCATGAGCGAACCCAAAGGCCCGGTTTATCTGTGCATGCCGCGCGAAGTGCTGGGCGATCTTACCGACAAACAGGCGCCCAAACCGCGTGCGCGTGAGCTGGGTTCTTTGCCGGCCACGCCGTCGGCAGCCGGCATCAGGCAGGCCGCGCAGTGGCTGAGTGAAGCTAAATTCCCGTTGATTATCACCTCCAGCAGTGGTCGTGACGCTGCCAACGTTGCACGTCTGAGTCGCATCGCTGCCACCTATGGCATTGGAGTAGCGATGCCCGGTGAGCCGGGTGCTCGCGAACTCAACATTCCCACCAATCACCCGATGTTCCTAGGCATTCATCCCGCCGATGCCATCGCGCAGGCGGACGCAGTGCTGGCGCTTGATTGCGAAGTACCGTGGTGGCCAAGCAAGGTGAGTCCGCAGGCCCATGCCAAACTCATTCACATTGCACCTGACCCGATGTTTGCGCGTTATCCGGTGCGAGGCTTCCAGATGGATCTCGCGATTGCCGGCTCTTCTTCCCAGGCTTTGGAAATACTGGAACAAGCCCTGCAGCTCGTCTGTGCAGCCAATCCAGCTGCAGTGGCTGCACGTCAAAGTCAATTCACTGCCATTTCCGCTGAACGCAATCGCAAACAGCAGGCACTGGTGCAGGCCATGCAAGACCGCCGGCCGCTGCATCCGGCATGGATCGCACACTGTTTGAATCAAGTGATCAATGAAGACACCATCATCGTCAACGAAATGGGTGTACCCATGGAGTTTCTCGAATTGCAAACCCCGCGCTCGTATTTGTCGAGCAGTCTGGCTGGCGGCCTGGGCTTTGGTCTCGGCGCAGCGGTGGGCGCCAAGCTCGGCGCCCCCCACAAGCAAGTGATTCTTATCGTGGGCGATGGTTCCTATATGTTCGGCTGCCCCACTGCCGCTCATCACGCGGCACGCATGCACGGGCTGCCTACTACGACACTGGTAATGAACAATGCCCGCTGGAATGCCGTGCATCGCTCAACGCTGGGCATGTATCCCGATGGTGTAGCCTCGAAGGAAGCCATGATGCCGCTGGTATCCCTGGGCGATTCGCCAGCCTACGATGGCATCATGCAGGCCTGTGGTGGTTATGGCGAGAAAGTAGACGATCCCGGCCAACTCACGGCTGCGCTGAAGCGCTGTCTGGCTGCCAATGCCCAGGGCCAGTCGGCATTATTGAATCTGCTGACCGGCGATTAAGCGGTTCACCACCGGTTCTTTGGCTTCCCGTCTGTGTTTACACTCCCTCACAAGGGCTGTGTCACTGTGCAAGAGGCAAGGACACCCCCCAACCGCACCGGTTTCGGGCTTGTCAAGATAGCACGCACCATCACGAGTCTCTATAATGCTCAGCCCGGCCCTTACCAGCAGTTTGGGTCGAACCGGTTCAATGTGTCATCGCTGCAGTACTTAACGTTCGATTGTTTCAACATTTTACTGAGACCAAGGATCAACATGGCTACTCCTGCAAAAAGCACCAAATCCAAACCTGTTGTCGCTGCCAATAACGACTTCTCTACCGAATCACTGGAAGCGCAGACTGCCCGTTTCCTTGCTGGCGGCGGAAAAGTCCAGCAGATCGCACTGGGCGTCAGTGGCCAGGTCGCTACTACCGGCCCACGCCATATCACGCTGGGCAAACGTCATCTGCAAACACAATAACTGACCGGTTTTCTCATAGTTTTCGCTGCGTTTTGCTGCTTTGACCCTGCCCTCCGGCGGGGTTTGTTTTATCTGGGGATTCCCTGCCTATGATCCCGCTGCTTGATTGGGACATGTTGAAGACACTGTTGGCCCCGCGCGAGCGCGCGAGCCACAAAGGTGATTATGGCCACGTAGTGGTGGTAGGCGGGGATGCAGGTCTTGGTGGCGCTGCTTTGCTGGCTGCCGAAGCGGCTGCCCGCTGCGGGGCCGGCCTTACCTCGGTTGCCACCCATCCGGCGCATAGTGCAGCCTTGCTGGCTTGCCGCCCGGAATTGATGGTGAACGCCATCGCTGACCCCGCTCTGCTTGCTCCCCTGCTCGAACGTGCCACTGTGGTGGTGCTAGGCCCTGGCCTGGGGCAATCTGCCTGGTCACGCAGTTGTTTTTTCGCAGCACTGACGCAAGCGCAGACCCAGCAAAAAACCATCGTATTGGATGCTGATGGGTTAAACCTGCTGAGCCAGTGCGAAACCAGGCAATTTCATGCACCCTACGATAAGTGGATACTCACTCCTCACCCGGGTGAAGCGGGTCGCCTGCTGGCAAAATCAACCGATGCCATCCAGGCTGATCGCCACGGCTCCGCCCGCCTGATTCAGCAGCGTTTCGGCGGCGCGGTAATCCTCAAGGGCCAGGGCTCACTGGTATGCACCGGCCCAACGTCACGCCAGAAACTGGAGCAGTGCCAACACGGCAATCCGGGCATGGCCAGTGGCGGCATGGGTGATGTCTTGAGTGGGGTCTGTGGCGCATTGCTGGCCCAAGGCTTTGATGTGGCCACCAGTGCCCGCCTGGCAGTGTGTGTGCATAGCAAAGCAGCTGACCTCGTCGCTGCCGATCACGGCGAACGCGGGCTGTTGGCCAGCGATTTGTACCCGTATTTGCGACGCTTGCTGAACCCATGATTTCCACTGTTATTCTGCCTGATGAGGCTGCCACCCTGGCCTTTGGCCGCGCCCTGGCTGAAGCCAGCGGCGGCCGCGGTGTTATCACCTTGCAAGGCGATCTTGGCAGCGGCAAAACCACCTTGAGCCGCGCAGTAATCCAGGCGCTGGGCCATAAAGGCGCGGTAAAAAGCCCCACTTACACACTGGTGGAGCCTTATGAGCTGCCCACCGGCCGCGTGCTGCACTACGATCTTTATCGCCTCAACGATCCGGAAGAACTGCACTTTCTCGGCATGCGGGATTTTCTTGGTCCTGAGTCCCTGACGCTGATCGAATGGCCGGAACGTGGCCAAGGCTGGCTGCCGGAGCCCGATCTGGCCATCTCGATCATCGTAGTCAACAAGGGGCGTGAATTGTCCTGGCTGGCCCACACCGATTACGGCCGCAAACTGAGTCAAGCCCTTACTCACCGCTATCGCTGAGCCCCGTTTCCACTGCTCACTACCAGACTGGCCGAACGCTTCTACAAGTATTTCTAGATTTATTCCTCAACTAATTGTAAATTATAAGAATAATTCAGGAATAAAAACTTCATGATGAAGATTGGCAACTTGGCACTGCTGTGGATCTGCGCTCTTTGCAGCTGCATGCAATCCGCTATAGCTGCCAAAGTGCTGGGAGTGCGCTCCTATCGGGCGCCTGAATACACCCGGCTGGTGTTCGATCTTGATGCCCCGCTGCAATATCAACTGGAATCCCGCACTGATCCGCATCGACTGATTCTCAATCTCAAACATGCCGCGCTCAGTGGCCATTTGGACAGTCTGACACTCAACAACACACCCATCACCGGCATCAGCAGCAAAAAAGAAAACGAAAATGACCTGCTGATAGAGATGGCTCTGCACAGCACTGTGGAGCCGCGCAGTTTTACTCTGGCCAAAAACGAGCAATACAGTGACCGCCTCGTCATCGACCTTTACGACATAGTGGTCAAACCCAACGGCACGGCCGAAACTGATTATATTGATCCCATTTCTGCAATTTCTGCCAGTCTCGACAAGAGTGGCAAACGCGACATCGTGGTCGCCGTCTCGGCTGGTCATGGCGGTGATGATCCCGGCGCCATCGGCGTCAAGCAGCTGCAGGAAAAGCAGGTCACGCTGGCAATTGCCCGCGAAGTTGCTGCGCTGATTGGCAAGTTACCCGGCTACAAGGCCGTGATGATCAGGGATGGAGATTACTATGTGGGGCTGCGCCAGAAAGTCAACATGGCGCATGACCAGCATGCTGATCTGTTTATTGAATTTCATGCAGATGCCGCCGACAACAAAAGCGCCAAAGGCGCCACCATCTATGCCTTGTCCTCACGCGGCGCCACCAGTGAACAAGCTCGCCTGTTGGCCGACAAGGAGAACCGGGCCGATTTGATCGGAGGCGTCGGTGCCGGCAATCTCAAGGACAAGGATGAAGGGCTGGTCAGTGTCCTGCTTGATTTCGGCATGACAGCCAGCGTGGGTGATAGCCTGGAAATTGGCCAGAAACTGGTTAACTCGCTCGATACTGTCACTCATCTGCGACGGCGCAATGTTGAACAAGCCGCGTTCGTGGTGCTGAAGTCAGCCAATATTCCCTCACTGCTGGTGGAATCGGGCTACATCACCAATGCTGCCGATGCGGAGAATCTGGATTCACCGGCCTGGCGCAAAAAATTCGCCGCTGCGATGGTCAACGGCATAACAGCCTGGTTTGATGATCGCCCACCACGCGGCACGCTGATCGCCTGGCAAAAAGACCATGAAAATGACCAGAGCCGCCCCGGCACCAATAGTGTGAAAAGCAACTCGGTACCGCATGGCCAGCTGTCGAAAATTCCGGTGAAAACCATTGCCAAACCGGCATTCAAGCAACATAAGATTGCACGGGGTGAAACCCTGTCCAACATCGCATCGATGTACGCGGTTTCCCTCGAGATCATTCGGTCTACCAACCAGTTAAAGAGTGATAACATACGACCAGGTCAGGTTCTCAAGATCCCAGCGTCGTAAGTGTCCATTTCCTCCTCTGCCTCCCGCATCCATGTGCTCAGCCAGCGTCTGTGTAACCAGATTGCGGCCGGTGAAGTCGTCGAGCGTCCCGCGTCTGTTGTCAAAGAATTGCTGGAAAACAGCCTTGATGCCGGTGCCGATCGCATCGAAATCGATCTTGAGCAAGGTGGTGTCAAACTGGTTCGCATCCGCGATAACGGTGGTGGCATCGAAAAAGACGACTTGCCGCTGGCACTCAGTCGTCATGCCACCAGCAAGATCGCCACACTCGAAGACCTGGAAGCCATTGCCAGCCTCGGCTTCCGCGGCGAAGCGCTGGCCAGCATCAGCTCGGTATCGCGATTATCACTGGTATCCCGCACTGCTGCCGGCAACTCAGCATGGCAAGTGCAGGCCGAAGGGCGCGACATGGCTGCCACACTGACGCCGGCAGCACACCCGGTGGGCACCTGTGTTGAAGTGAGGGATTTGTTTTTCAATACACCAGCGCGCCGCAAATTCCTGAAAACGGAACAGACTGAATTCCAGCGCATCGAAGACATGGTGAAGCGGGTGGCGCTGAGCCGGTTCGGAGTCAGCTTTACCATCCAGCACAACCAGCGGGTAGTGCATCGTTTTGAAAAAGCCGAAACTGACAGCGAGAAGACCCGGCGCGTAGCGCAAGTGTGCGGGCCGGCCTTTATTGAAAATGCCGTGCATATTGATTTTGAAAACAATGGAGTGCGTTTGTCAGGCTGGGTGTCGTTGCCGACTTTTTCACGCAGCCAGCAGGATCTGCAATATTTCTATGTGAATGGCCGCGTAATCCGCGACAAACTGGTGGCACACGCCATCAAGCAAGCCTATCGCGATGTGCTGTTTGAAGGCCGTCATGCTGCCTTTGTACTTTATCTTGAACTGGATCCGGCCATAGTCGATGTCAACGTGCATCCGACCAAGCATGAAGTGCGCTTTCGCGACGGCCGCCTCATCCATGACTTCCTGTTCAGCGCGTTGCATCGCGCCCTGGCCGATGTGCGGCCTGCTGATCAATTGCCGTCCGATAATGCGAGCGGCTTCGCTGACAACACCAACTCGCTCAGCCTGAGCCAGCAAACCCGCATGCCGCTGTTTTCGCCGGGGGCAGTGGCCTACAACAGCCGGGTGAATCCTGATCCAGTCACACCACAACAAGTGCATGACCAGCTCAACACTTACAGTAGTTTTCGCAGCGGCTTTTCGCCACAGAGTTCGGAAACCTCGCCAATCAGCAGCAACGATGACGACATGCCGCCGCTCGGCTATGCCATCGCCCAGCTGCACGGTATTTATGTGCTGGCGCAGAATGCCCAAGGGCTGATCATTGTCGACATGCATGCCGCCCACGAGCGTATGACCTACGAACATATGAAACTGGCTGCTGACGCGGAAGGGATACGCTCGCAACCGCTGCTGGTGCCGCTAGCAGTGGCGGTAAGTGAGGCGGAAGCCGATTGCGCCGAGGCACAGCACGACTATCTCGGCACGCTCGGTTTGACGGTGGAAAGACTAGGGCCGGAAACGCTGAGCGTGCGGCAAATTCCGGCTATTTTGCGCAATGCCAACGTCGAGCAGTTACTGCGCGACGTACTGTCGGATTTGCGTGAACACGGCACTTCTGATCGTTTGCAAACAGTGCGTGATGAACTGTTGTCGACCATGGCCTGCCACGGGGCGGTGCGCGCCAATCGTCAGCTGTCGATACCGGAAATGAATGCGCTGCTGCGTGACATGGAGCGTACTGAACGTGGCGGCCAGTGCAATCACGGCCGTCCAACCTGGCGCCTGGTGAGCATTGCCGAGCTGGACAAATCGTTCAAGCGAGGGCAGTAACTTCTGCTGCCGGTTCTGGCCAGTAACGCGCCAGCAACTGCTGTTGCACCTTGAGGTCGCCACTGCTGAGGAATTGCACCGGGGCTGTTGAGGCCAGCAGATTATCAAGCCCGCTGGCAACCAAGCGGCGCTGCAATTCCTTCGCCACTGCGGTGCCGGCATCCACAATATGCATCCGGGGCCCGGCCACTTTGGCAATCTGGCTGCGAATCAATGAATAGTGTGTACAGCCGAGTACCAGGGTGTCTGCACCCTTGTCGTGCATCGGGCGGATGAAGGATTCCAGCAAAGCCAGCAATGTCGCCTCATCCAACTGCGGCTGTTCAATCAACTCCACCAGCCCGGTGCCCGCGCGGGTAATGATCTGCACATGTTCACTGAAGCGGTTTTGCAGTGAAATAAATTTGTCGCTGGCGATGGTGCCGCTGGTAGCCAACACTCCCACCACTGCGGAGCGGCTTTGCTCTGCCGCCGGCTTAATGGCCGGCTCCACCCCTATCAGCGGCAACTGATAGCGCTCACGCAACACGGCGATTGCCGCCGCAGTGGCGGTGTTGCACGCCACCACCACCGCTTTTACCTGCCGGGCCTTGAGATATTCCATGATATGCAGGCTGCGCTGCACAATGAAATTGTCGCCTTTGGGTCCATAGGGTGCATGCGCTGAATCTGCCACATAGATCAGGTGTTCGTGTGGCAACAACTGCCGGATACTGTGTAGGATGGAAAGCCCACCAACTCCAGAATCAAATACGCCTATGGGGGAAGCCGACATGCACCAGGTTCACTGCAGAAATGATGGCGAGCATTCTACCAGCGTGATGGCGCGAATCGCTGACCAGGATACAAAACCTTGAACACCCTTGATTCTGCACTTCCCCCTGCCATCTGCCTGATGGGCCCAACTGCCTGCGGCAAAACCCGGATTGCCGTCGAGTTGGCTGCAAGCGGACCGTTCGAAATCATCAGCGTCGATTCAGCGCTGGTTTATCGTGGTCTCGACATTGGCAGCGGCAAACCCGACCGGGCCACCCAGGCGCGCGCACCTCATCGCCTGATCGACATCCGCGATCCGTCGCAGCCCTATTCGGCTGCCGAATTCCGTGTGGATGCGATCCGCGAGATGCGGGACATCATCGCGCGCGGCAAACTGCCACTGCTGGTTGGCGGCACCATGCTGTATTTCAAGGTATTGCGTGATGGGCTGGCACAAATGCCGTCAGCTACACCGGAAATCCGCCAACGCATTCTGGATCTGGCCGCAACCGAGGGTTGGGCCGGAGTACACGCCCGCTTGCAAGCGGTGGACCCCGCGGCTGCCCTGCGCATCCATCCCAATGATCCGCAACGCTTGCAGCGGGCTCTGGAAGTCTACGAGGCCGGTGGTGTCACACTGTCTGCGCTGCATGCAGCGCAAGCGACGGACCAAACCGATGATCTGCCCTGCGAACTGCTGTTCGTCGCCATGCTGCCCGAACAGCGTTCACAGCTGCACCAGAACATCAGTGATCGCTTCCATGCCATGCTGGAGCTGGGCCTTGTCAACGAAGTGGCCGCACTGAAAAGGCGCACAGATCTGCATGCTGAGCTGCCCTCCATCCGCAGCGTCGGTTACCGGCAAGTATGGGAATATCTGGAAGGTCAGGTTGATTACGCCACCATGATAGAGAAGGGCATTGCTGCCACGCGTCAGCTGGCCAAACGCCAATTAACCTGGCTCAGAAGCTGGCCAGAGTTAACCGAACTCGTTTGTTCGCTCACAATTGAAGATGCAATTATTGTGAAGAACCACTTGAAAAACTGCACTCGCGCCGCCATTTACTGGTAGCAAGGAAAGTGTACGGCCTATAATAGTTGCCTGATTTTCCGGACATGAATGCAAATTTCACGCGATGTGATGATCTATTGATCCAGAACAGCGTGGAAACCGTATCGGCTTGATAATATCCCGATGCATTCCCGATTTTTAACCTAGATATTTTTATTTATGACAATAATTTGGAGCAGGAGTTGAACATGTCAAAAGGGCACTCGTTACAAGACCCTTTCCTGAACGTGCTACGCAAGGAAAAGGTTCCGGTTGCGATTTATCTCGTCAGCGGCATCAAGCTGCAGGGACAAATTGAATCTTTTGATCAATTTGTCATCGTATTGAAAAACACCGTTAACCAGATGGTGTACAAGCATGCCATTTCAACCGTGGTCCCTGCCCGCCAGGTGCGTGTACCCATGCTGGGCACCGATGCCGATGGCATGCCTGTGGAAGATGACGGTTCAGGCAACAACTTCTGAATGGCTTGTGCATGACCAAAGGCCACTTCCTGTTTCGGGTATCTTGTGTTTTTTGAACGCCCAGACAGTGGTGAAGTAGCCATACTCGTCCATGTCGGCTTTGATTCCACCAGTGAAGCGGCCGACATTCGCGAATTTGAAGAGCTGGCATTATCGGCGGGAGCGAGTCCGGCCGCCTTGATAACCGCCTCTGCTCGTACCACTTCGCCCCGTTTTTACGTGGGCACCGGCAAAGTGGACGAAATCGCCGCCGCCATTGCCCTCCACAACGCCGAAATTGTGTTGTTCAACAATACCCTCTCACCCAGCCAGGAACGCAACCTGGAAAAAGAGCTCAAATGCCGGGTGCTCGACCGCACCGGCCTGATTCTCGATATCTTTGCCCAGCGCGCCCGCAGCCATGAAGGCAAGCTACAAGTGGAGCTGGCGCAGCTGAAACATGCGTCTACCCGCCTGGTGCGCGGCTGGACTCACCTTGATCGCCAGAAAGGCGGCATCGGCTTGCGGGGAGCAGGCGAAACCCAGCTGGAAATCGACCAGCGCCTGATCGGTGTGCGCATCACCTCCTTGAAGAAAAACCTGGAAAAAGTCCGCTCCCAGCGTGACCAGGGCCGACGCTCACGCAAACGTGCCGAGATCCCCACCATTTCACTGGTCGGCTATACCAATGCCGGCAAATCCTCGCTGTTCAACCGCCTGTGCGGGGATACCACCTATGTGGCCAACCAGCTGTTCGCCACGCTGGATTCCACGCTGCGCAAACTGCCGATTCCCAATTTCGGCCCTGCCATTCTGGCCGATACAGTGGGCTTCATCCGCCAACTGCCCCACCAACTGGTGGATGCATTTCGCGCCACCCTCGAAGAAACGGTAGAAGCTCGCCTTTTGCTGCATGTGGTCGATTGTCACGATGACGAGCACGAGATCTTCATTGAAGAGGTCGACAAGGTGCTGACTGAAATCGGCGCCGATCAGGTCACCAGCCTGCTGGTATTCAACAAGGTGGACCTGCTGGGCGACCAGCATACCGGCATCGATCGCGATGAAAGCGGCAAGCCCTGGCGAGTATGGGTTTCGGCCCACACCGGTGCCGGCATCCCGGATTTGCTGGCCGCGATCGCTGAATTGCTCAGCGATGATTACCTCACCCCCACTCTGAGCCTGACTGCTGCCCAGGGCCGTTTGCGGTCCCGTTTCTACCAATTGGGCGCGGTAATCACCGAAAGCAGTGACGAACAAGGCAACTCCCTCCTGCAGTTGAGGTTACCGCGCGGCGAGTTTTTACGACTATTGAGTGATGACGGCATGGACCCAGGCCCCTGGCTGCCTGCACCCGAATTACCCGTCCAGGAAAGCTCCGTTGCCGCCGACGCTGGAACTATCGATCCAGCCGTGTAATTGCAGGGGGATTCCGCTAGAATCACGCCCCGGTTCAAGTCACCAGAACCCACCTTTCATTGCCCCCAATTTACCCTTAGCCAACGGAGCGAGCATGGCCTGGAACGAACCCGACAATAACGATCGCAAAAACGATCCTTGGGGCTCGCGACCCGGTAAAAAAGATCAGGGGCCTCCTGATCTGGATCAGCTTATCGGCGATCTGCTGCGCAAAGTGCGCGGTCTGCTGGGTGGTCCCCAGCGCAGCTCGAGCGATGACGGCGGTCTTACCGGTCTTGTGGTGGCGGCGGTGTTGGTGCTGGCCGCAGTAATCTATGGTTTCACTGGCTTCTATACTGTCAACGAACAGGAACGCGGCGTGGTGCTGAGACTTGGCCGCGTACTCGAAAATGTGGTGCAGCCTGGCTGGCACTGGAACCCGCCTCTGATCGACTCCATCACCAAAATCAACGTTACCCGCGTATTTGACGAGCGCTTCACCAACACCATGCTGACTGAAGACGACAACATCGTTGATATTTCGATGGCTGTTCAATATGTGATCACGGATCCCCACAAGTTTTTCATTAACGTTGAGAACCCGGTGAAAAGCCTGCAGCAGGCAGCGGAATCCGCACTGCGTCATGTAGTGGGCAGTTCACGCATGAATGATGTGATCAACACCGGTCGCGAACTACTGGCGCAGGATACCCGGGTACGGCTGCAGACTTACCTCGATAACTACGGCACCGGCATCCTGATCAACCAGTTAAATATTGCACAATCACAGCCACCACCGCAGGTGCGGGCTGCGTTTGATGATGTGATCAAGGCCAGCGAAGACAAACAATCGATCCAGAATGATGCCCGCCGCTATGCGAGCCAGGTGGTGCCGGAAGCGCGCGGCGCAGCGCTACGCCAGATCGAAGAAGCCAATGCCTACAAGGATCGTGTGGTTGCACGCGCGCAGGGCGATGCCCAGCGTTTCAACCAGCTGCTGGTGGAATACCAGAAGGCTCCCAAAGTCACCCGCGCCCGCATGTACCTGGATGCCATGCAGGACATCTACAGCAAGAGCAGCAAGGTAATGGTCGATGTCAAAGGTGGCAACAACATGTTGTATCTGCCGCTGGAACAGCTGATGAAACAGTCGCGACGCCTGGATAGTGGCCCCATGGTCAATGACATTCCGAGCCCCGCGACTTATACCGTCACACCGCCAACACGTTCACCCTCTACCCGCGAGGCAGGCCGCTAATGAAAGCTTCCGGTTTCATTCCTTTGATTGTGCTGGCAATGCTGGCGATCGTTGCTTCCAACTGCCTGTTTGTTGTGCGCGAAATTGACAAGGCCGTGCTGCTGACTTTTGGTGAAGTCACCAGCAGCGACGTTGCTCCCGGCTTGCATTTTAAAATACCCGGCATGAATTCCGTGCGTATTTTCGATGGCCGCCTCAAGACGCTTGACGCACCTACCGAGAGTTATCTTACTTCCGAGAAAAACTATCTCGAAGTGGACTCCTATGCCAAATGGCGCATTTCCAACACAGCACTTTTCTATACTGCGACTTCCGGTGATGAAAAAATTGCCAACAACCTGCTGGCACAGCGCATCAACACCGGCCTGCGCAACGAGTTTGGATCTCGCACCAAACATGAAGTCGTCTCGGGCGAGCGTGATCAGCTCATGACAGAAATTACTGCGTCCCTGAATAAAATCACCAAGGAACAACTTGGTATTGAGGTGGTGGACGTGCGCGTCAAGAAAATCGAACTGCCCGAGCAAGTCAGTGGAAACGTCTACACCCGCATGGCATCCGAACGCCAGCAGGAAGCACAGCAACTGCGTTCCACCGGCCGCGAAATTGCAGAAGGCATCCGTGCTGATGCAGACCGCCAGAAAATCGTGATCGAAGCCGAAGCCTATCGCGATGCCGAACGCTCGCGCGGGGAAGGTGATGCACTGGCCTCGACCACCTACGCCGCCGCTTACAGCAAGGATCCCGAGTTCTACGAATTTACCCGCAGTCTGAATGCCTACCGCGAGACGTTCGCCAACAGTGGTGATTTGCTGGTACTCAGTCCTGACAGCGAATTCTTCAAATACCTGAAACAAAGCAAAGCACCCTGAGCCAGTCATGACACCAAAAGCCAACTGCTGGCAGTTGCCCGATGGCGTGGATGAAGTCCTTCCACCCAGAGCGCTGCAACTGGAAACCCTGAGCCGGGAAATTCTTGATCTGTTCGCGAGCTTTGGCTACGACCTGATCAAGACGCCACTGATCGAATTCATCGAATCGCTGCACATTGTGCCAAGTCCGGAACTGCAGCTTTCTACCTTTACTCTGGTCGACCAGTTAAGCGGCCGCAGCATGGGGGTGCGTTCCGACATTACTTCGCAAGTGGCGCGCATTGATGCGCACGTCTTGCAGAACGACCACCCGACCCGTCTGTGTTATGCCGACACCGTGCTGCGCACCCTTCCCAATGGACAGCTGGGTTCACGCAGTCCGCGTCTGGCAGGTGCCGAGCTCTACGGCTACACAGGAGTTGAAGGTGATCTTGAAATCATAACCTTGTTGCTGCACACGCTGCAGATTGCCGGTATTGAGCAGCCGTTGCTGGCTCTCGGCCACAGCACAATTTGCCGCGAACTTCTGCAAGCAGCACAGTTGCCAGCGGCCACTGCTGCCGAGTTGTTCGAAGCCCTGCAAAACAAGGCAACTACCGATATCAACCGCTTGCTGCAGCAATATGCGCTGCCAGCAGACTTGACTGAATGCCTGCGCTTATTGCCTACACTGCATGGCAACATCAGCGTACTCACCACGGCCCGCTCCCTGCTCAACAACTCAAGCAACGCAGTGCTGGCTGCGCTCGACCAGCTTGAACAGCTGGCCACAGCCATATGTCAGCGTTTTCCACAGCAAAAAATCTATCTCGACCTGTGTGAACTGCGCGGCTATGACTACCATAGCGGTGTGATTTTTTCGGCCTATGTCGAAGGTCACGGCGAAGCCATTGCCAATGGTGGTCGTTATGACGGCATCGGCGCCAGTTTCGGTCGTGCCCGCGCAGCCACCGGCTTTGACACTGACCTCATGACCCTGCTCAGACTCAGCAAACGTCCCTTCGCCACGCCAGACCTGATCTACGCACCGGCAACTGCAGATGCGGGCTTGTCTCGCACCATTGACGAATTGCGCAGCCAGGGTGGGCGGGTGGTACAGGCGTTTCCCGGACAGCAGGACCAGCCGGCTACACTTGGCTGCAACAAACAGCTGGTGCAAGACGGCAACGAATGGAAAGTAGCGGTCGTGTAAGCAGTGATCGCACATGCACCTTATCGGCAGCAGTAACAATCAGCAAAAGCAACAATTCCAGAATCAGCAACAGCAAGGCATCAACATGAGTAGTAGCAAGGCAAAAAGCGTCGTTGTACTTGGCACCCAATGGGGTGACGAAGGCAAAGGCAAAATCGTGGATCTGTTGACGGAGCGCGCATCCCATGTCGTGCGTTTCCAGGGTGGGCACAATGCCGGCCACACTCTGGTCATCGGCGGCAAAAAAACTGTGCTGCACTTGCTGCCCTCCGGCATTCTGCGCGATGGCGTTACCTGTGTGATTGGCAACGGTGTGGTGCTGTCTCCTCCCGCGCTACTGAAAGAAATTGATGAAGTAGCCGCGCAAGGCGTCAATGTCACCGGCAATCTGCGTATCAGCGCTGCCTGCCCGCTGATCCTGCCGTATCACATAGCGCTTGATCAGGCGCGCGAACTGAAAAAAGGCGCCAACAAGATCGGCACCACTGGCCGGGGCATTGGCCCTGCCTATGAGGACAAAGTGGCTCGCCGCGGCATCCGCGTGGGTGAACTGATGAATGCCAAGCATTTCGGTGTCCGGCTGGAAGAGGTGCTGGAGTTCCACAATTTTGTACTCACCAATTATTTCGGCGTTGCCGCTATCGACTACCAACAGACCCTCGACGACTCGCTGTTGATGGCTGAACGCATTCGGCCACTGGTGTGCGATACCATTGATCTGCTGCATAATGCCCGCAAGCAGCACTGCAACATCCTGTTCGAAGGCGCGCAAGGCTCTCTGCTAGACATTGATCACGGCACCTATCCGTTTGTGACTTCGTCCAACACCACTGCTGGCGGCACCGCCACCGGCAGTGGCTATGGCCCGCTCTATCTCGACTACGTGCTTGGCATTACCAAGGCCTATACTACCCGTGTTGGCAGCGGCCCGTTCCCGACTGAATTGTTCGATGAAGTGGGTGAAATGTTGTTCCGCAAAGGCCAGGAAATTGGCGCCTCCACCGGTCGCAGCCGTCGCTGCGGCTGGTTCGATGCCGCTGCAGTGAAACTGGCAATCCGCATCAACAGCGTCAGCGGTATTTGCCTGACCAAGCTGGATGTGCTGGATGGACTCGACAAAGTGAAAGTATGTGTGGGTTACAAGGGCAACAATTCGAGTTCAATGTCCTGCCTTACCAGTTTTGACAGCTACAATACTCTCGAGCCGGTTTATGAAGAGCTGCCAGGCTGGAAAGAATCCACCTTCGGCGCACGCACGCTGGATGCACTGCCCCAGAATGCACGCAACTACATTACCCGTATTGAGCAATTGATCGAAGCGCCGGTGGATATCATCTCCACCGGGCCGGACCGTGATGAGACCATCATTCTCAATCATCCGTTCCACTGATTTACTTTTGTTGGTTCGCCAACAATTGCTTAACCAACAGGTGTCACTCTACGGGGCGACACCCAGACAGGGGGAAAATGCATGAAGATGTCCGTTTTTAAACATCTCGCCATCGGCGCAGGGCTTTGCTTTGCTGCGTCAATCACCAGCGCAGCCAATGCCCAGCCCGATTTCACAGGTCTGTGGACCAACGGTCCGCCAGCACCTGGTGCCGGCCCTGTGGTGGCGCGCGGAACACCACCACCGCCTTTACCCATGTTGCCCCAAGCCAAGGCCCGGGTTGAAGCCTATCAGACGCTGGTTCGTGAAAGCGGTGCCAGCCCGGGTGGCTCCTGCCTCGGTACCGGCATGCCCGGATCAATGCAGGGTTCCGGCGGTTATCCGATGGAAATCATCCAGCGGCCCGACCAGCTCACCCTCATTTACGAAGCCCACGGTGAGCTACGCCACATTTACCTGGGTGATCGCAATGCCAAACAGGAAGATCGGGTACCCGGTCGCGACGGTTATTCATCCGGTCGCTGGGAAGGCGATACGCTGGTAGTGGAAACCGACAATCTGGTGGACCAGGTCGACCAGCGATATGCACATTCAGAAAACGCAACCATTGTGGAGCGCTACCACCTAAATGGCACCGACAAGCAAGGACGGCGTATACTCACTGCCGAAGTGGTAATGACTGATCCGGACTTCTACAGCGAGCCGGTCAAGTTCACCAAGAACTGGGCGCAAGTGCCGAATGGGCGTTTGCTGCCTTATGAGTGTGCCGAAGAAATCTGGAGTGAACGCTTGTCCGAACTGGCCAAAAAAGCCGGTGTCAAACTGCCCTGATCCCCTACCCGGAGCCCTGTACCATGAAATTGCATACCCTGATTGCCAGTACCGCCCTGCTGTTCGGCCTCGCCTGCACCAGTGCCCAAGCTCATCACTCTGCCGTGCAATATGACTTTACCAAGCAGACTGCTGTAACCGGCGTTGTAAAGGAATTCAGCGCCAAGAACCCGCACTTGTTGATCACTCTGGAAGTTACCAATGACAAAGGCCCGCATCTTGTGCAGTTTGAAGGCCACAGTCTTAATAACATGTATCGCGATGGCTATCGCAAAGGCATGGTTGGCATCGGCGACAAGATCACCGTCAACACCGCACCTTTGAAATCCGCTGCCGAAGGTGGCTATGTGGTTTCAGTAGTAACCGCCAAAGACGAATTCTTCGGCATGCGCAGCACTTCTGCCCAGGATGCGGCCAAGGTTCAGGCCGCGGCTGAAGGCAAGAGGTAATTTTTTTCCTCGTCTGAATCGCCGGCTGTTGCCGGCGATTTGCTTTCTGGGGATCACCCATGCAGAAGTTCCTGAATATATTTCGCGCTCCCCGCATTGGCATCCACAGGCTGATCCTGCTGCTTGCTGCGGTGTTCACACTGGTGTTCAACCACAGCTTCTTCAGCAATGTGTATGCGCTCTATGGCAGCTCACTGCATGGCTGGGGTTTCATCACTTCTCTGGGTCTGCTGTTGTTTGCACTCAACGTGCTGTTGCTGTGTATATTGTGTTTCCGCTTCACCACCAAAGCAGTATTGACGATTCTGCTGGTCGGCGGTGCGTCGGCATCCTATTACATGGACCACTTCAACATCGTGGTCGACAGCACGATGCTGACCAATGTATTGCAAACCAACCCGCGTGAAGCCGGCGACCTGCTGACGGTTGCGCTGATCGGAGAGCTGCTGGTACTGGGCTTGTTGCCGGCCTGGTGGTTGTGGCACACCACCATCAGTTATTGCCGCTGGACGCGGGAACTGCGCAACCGTCTGCTAATGGTGGTCGGCAGCCTGGTGCTGGCATTGGTCAGCGCAGTGCCATTCACTGCCGATTACGCCAGTTTTCTGCGTGAACACAAATTATTGCGTTACTACACCAATCCGGTAACTTTCGTTTACAGCTCGGTGAGTCTGGCGCATGACAAGCTGGCCAAACACGCGAGCGGCCCGCGGGTTGCCGTTGGCGTCAACGCCCACAAGATCGCCAGCACAACTCGCCGCAATCTGGTGATTCTGGTGGTGGGCGAAACAGCGCGCGCCGATCATTTTTCATTAAATGGCTATGACCGCGCCACCAATCCCCTGCTGACCAAAGCCGATGTGGTATTTTTCTCCAGCATCACCTCATGCGGCACCTCGACTGCCTTTTCCGTGCCGTGCATGTTCTCTGCGTCCGGCCGCAAGAATTTCGATCTGGAACAAGCAACCCATACCGAAAATCTGCTCGACGTACTGCAGCATGCCGGTGTGTCGGTGTTATGGCGAGACAACAATTCCGACTCGAAGGGCGTAGCGCAAGCGGTGGAATTCCAGGATTTCCGCACCAGCACCCTCAATTCCCACTGTGATGAGGTTGAGTGCCGGGATGTCGGCCTGCTCGACGGACTCGATCAATGGATAGCCGCGCATCCCAGCGGTGATCTGACGGTGGTGTTGCATCAGATGGGCAATCATGGCCCGGCCTACTACAAGCGCTATCCTGCCGAGTTTGCGAAATTCCTGCCGGCCTGCACCAGCAATCAACTGGAAACCTGTACCCAGCAGGAAATCATCAACAGCTATGACAACGCTTTGCTCTACACTGATTTCTTCCTGTCACAAGTGATCGATTTTCTTAAAATCCAGGATGACAACTTTGCTACTGTCATGCTTTATGCAAGTGATCATGGCGAATCACTTGGCGAAAAAGGTCTCTATCTGCATGGTGCACCGTTCCTGCTGGCACCCGAAGCGCAGACCCATGTCGGCGCGCTAATGTGGTTCGGCGCGCATTACCCGATTGACCGGGAACAGTTGAAGCAGCGCGCCACCGTTGCCGGCAGTCACGATGACTTTTTCCACACCGTGCTGGGCATTCTTGACATACAGACACCTGAGTACGATCAAGGCAAGGATTGGCTGGCAACTGCCCGCAAGCACGATTAGGCTGGCCATGCGCATCAT
Organism: uncultured Gammaproteobacteria bacterium; assembly: GCA_903853385.1. GTDB lineage: Bacteria > Pseudomonadota > Gammaproteobacteria > Pseudomonadales > Pseudohongiellaceae > CAILUG01. Next base: position 4,504 of record CAINTJ010000018.1, on the reverse strand, counting down.
CACAGCGTCCAATGCACCAAAACCAACCAGCCATCACGGAGCAGGGCCATGCTGACTCTCTACATCATCAACATCTTGGTGGTAATGCTGGTGGTGACAGTTCATTACGAATTTCTTTTTCACGCGACCCGACTGATCCCGAAAATGCGGATGCAGCCGCGCTTCCGCATCATGTTTGGCGTGGGCATCGGGCTGGTGGCCCACACGGTGGAAGTGTGGATATTTGCGATTGTCTATTATCTGCTGGTGCTGGATGGCCGCTGGGGCGGCATGGAAGGCCACTTCACCGGTTCTCTGATGGACTGCGTGTATTTCTCGTTCACTACCTTCAGCACACTGGGCTTCGGCGACATCCACCCGGTCGGCGATATCCGCTATATCACCGGCATTTCCTCGTTGACCGGCATGGTGCTGGTGTCATGGACCGCCTCGTTCCTCTACATTGAAATGCAACGATTGTGGAAGCCGGTTTAAACTGCGCCAACCAACTATCCAACAATAATAATTACAACAACGCCGGTGACGAACATTTCATTGATGGTGTGAGGACTGATGCAATCCTTCACGCCATTCTTGTTGGTGAATACCGGCTGCAACTCACTGCGGCCTGTTATTATTGAGCTTACTTGGACAAGCCAGGAGCATCCATGCTCAGAAGAAGATTGTTACAGCTGCTGGCGACCTCTGCAGCCGCACCCTTGGTGCGTGCAGCCGATGCTGAACTGGTGGTGGCCGTCAACCAGACCACCATTGAAAGCGCTCCTTTTTTCATCCACTCCATTCCTGGCATTCGGGTAGTCCCCGTGGCCAATGGCCGCGCTGCCTCCAGGTTGCTGGTGGACGGCATGGTTGATGCCGCCACCGGTTCCGAGACCCAGGCCTTGCTGAATTCCATAGCACAGCCGGATCTGCGCATCGTGCTGACAGTATCCGAATGCCGCTATCGCATGGTGGCACGCCGCAGCGCCGGCATATACGGCATCATTGATTTGCGAGGTAAACGCGTGGCACAGACGCCGGGGACTTCATCGATATACTTCCTGGTCGATATGTTGCGCATGGTTGGTCTCACCCTCGCGGATATAACAGCGGTTACTATGGAAGGCCCCGACATGCCGGCCGCACTCGCCAACAATCAGATTGATGCGATGGCGATGTGGGAACCCCATGCACAGAATGCCCTGGATCAGCTGGGTAGTGATTACATGATACTGACACATCCCAGCGCGTATTTTGAACGCTTCAATCTCAATACCACTGCCAGCGTGCTGAACAATCCGCAGCGGCGGGCGGTACTGGTACAGGCAGTAAAAGCCATTGACCAGGTATCCCGCCAGCTGGAGAAGACACCGGCACCGTTCCTGCCCGCGCTGTCGCAAGCAATCAACACCCCGGTGCAGACCATTGAGAAGGTCTGGTCACAGTTCCGCTTCCCGGCCCGACTCCAGCAGCAAGCCCTGCAGGAAATACTGGAGAAAATGGAGCCTTGGGCCGCCGAGGTGGCCAAGCGCAGCGTGCGCTCCAATCAAGTGCTGGCACAGTTGATCGACGCCAGCATCGTGAAGGAAGCCGGGCTTTAGTTGTTGAAGCGCTCAGCCAGAGCCAGGTAGCGTTCGATATGTCCTGCCGGTGCGGCTATTGCAGCTGCCAGGGTGCCAAGTCCGAACAAATCGGTGGGCCAGCCGATGGCACCGCCATGATCAACCGGCCATTCCGCTATCGGGGCTCGCCGCTGACAACAGGCTGAACTGCGCGCCACTACGCCATCGTTTTCACCCGCGAAATTGCCGATAGCACGTGATAATTCAAAAAAGGGTGAAGTCTTCCAGCTTTGCCCGGCCGGTTTGCAAACAACTTCCATGTAGCGCACTCCCTCGCAATCCGGATCTTGCATTACTGTTCTTGTGGCCAGATCCGGAATAGCGCCGGTATTTTCGCCAAGGGCATCTATCCACCAGAACGGGATGGCGGCGCGTAGCGCGTGCGTTTTATCGAGCACCGCATCTGCCACTGGCGAGCCAAGATGAGGCGTTGCGATTGTTATCAGATGTTTTATACGACTGCCGGCGGCGCGATGCCGGTTGATAACACGGCGCACATCCAGTCCACCCATGCTGTGCGCAATAACTGCGAGGTCAAAGGTTCCCGGCCAATGTCCAGTGATGGCATTGGCCAGCTGTTCGCTACGACGTTCCAGTGAGCCCAAAGCATCAACCGTGGGGGCAAATACCTGATGCCCGGCGTTCGACAAGGCGGCGGCCACACCGTTGAAATAATTAACGCCGATCGTCAGCGGATTTTCTCCGAAGCCCAGTATGCCGTGGGCCAAAACTATGTGTGCCATGTGTGTTTCCGGTTGCCGTTTGTTCAGCTCGAATATCGCCCCTTGTACAAGCAGCAAAGAACCAGGCTCTAGTCCTCGCCAACCTGGGCAAGACAGTCGACCCCATCCGCATTTATTTCCACGAAGTTTCCTGCAGGCAATTCCACCTGGTAAGCCCAACCTGCAGCTTTGACAAATTGCGGCGCGCTGCGGTCATAGTAAGAAACAACCGCCACAACCGGTTTACTGAAGCTCTCGTTGTATCTGCACGACTCATGCCTGACGAACTTGTTGGTCATATCAGCTGGCAGTGCAACCTTGTCAGTTATTCTCCATTGCACTTTGCCGTCGCCATCGCTGGCGACAAACAAGGGAATCGAATCTTTCTCAAATACCGAGATGAAAGTGGCGCAGGGCGCCCCGGTTTAAGGATTCATCACGCAGCTGCCACTGGAACCAAACTCCCCCGGGGCTGGATGAATCACTGCGCCGATTTCTGGCTGACATCACGTTTGGCCCTGACTTGCTGTGCCCATTAAATCCCGCAGCTAAAACTCGCCGCCTGATTGACGTCACCTTTGCCATCGTAATGCGGCCACATTGGATACTGGCATACTGGCCGGGTACGGCCGGCAGTGTCCTTGTTGGCATCAGTGGCCAGCAACTCGTCTGGCGCTTTTCCTAGCTCCACCCAGTTTTCCAGCGCATCCAGTGAGGACACGCGCGCATTGAACACGCCCGTGACATGGCCCATGCCAGGGATGGTATAGAACTTCACGAAGGCGCCCAGTGCCGCCTCATCGTATCTGGTTTGCAGGCGCTTGAAATACTGGATCGAACTGTAGGGAGAGATGAAATCGTCAACCAGCCCATGGAAGAATACCAGCTTGCCACCGCGCTTCTGGAAACGATCCAGATCAATACTGTTGGCACTGATGCGGGACACCACATCCTTGATGCGGGCCTCATAGGCTTTGGGATCGAATTTTTCATACACATTCACACTGGCATCCTGCGCAATGGCCAGTCCGAGCGTGGCGGCGCCAGGCGCGTATTGCAGGGCTTTGAGTGGACTGTCACTGCCGAGAATGTCGAGACCACCATCCCGGAATGTGGAGCCGGCAAATGGCGCCCACTTCGGAAACGCAGCCGAGGCAGTATCGTCCGGGAAAACCGGGAAGCCGACTTCATAGGGCTTATCGATTTCAGTGAGCGCCTTGATCTGCGCATCCGACAAACAGTCATCGCCGCTATCCACGCCTTTGGCGCAGCGGATTGGATTGTCCTTGGTCAGCAGTTTAAGGCTGGCGTTTTCAGTTTCGCAGGCGCTGATGTTGCTGATGATGCCGTCGGTGGCACCATCCAGCTTATCGCAGCGCTCATAGACTTTGGCGACAAAATTTTTGGCCTTGGCCGGATTGATCCAGCTCTTGCCGTCATTGGCCTGCAACGCCTTGGCATAATTCCATGCCGATAAATGCAGCATCACCACGTTGTGGGCCGGATAACCCGCCACCACGCCATCGTAATCATCAGGATAACGTTGCACCGCATCAAAGCCTTCATGGCCACCCTGCGAACCACCAATAAAATAGTTGTGCACAGGTGCGCTGCCATAACGCGCCTGCACCAGTTGCAGCGCCACATCATGGGTTTTCTTGATCTGCATATGGCCGTAGTTATCCATTGCTTCCGCATTCAAATAAAACTTGCCGTCGAAACCGCCGGCACTCTGGTGGCCGGAATCGCTGCCCAGTGTCACATAGCCTCGCTTGAGCGGTGCAGGTTCGGAATCAGGTTGTTTGGCATAGTGGGCAAGGCCGCTAACCAGAACCCCATTTAGCCCGCCACCGCCTAATTGCAGGGTTTTGTGATTCCACTCAGTGGGCAGGTTCACTTCAAAGTTGATGTCGGGGGCAGTGCTGTCAGCCGGATGGATGGCGCCGAGCACTTTGCAATATTCACCATTGCTGTTTTTGTCGGCATCGGCAGCGACAAGTTCGGCCGAAGTGATGGAAGCGCCGGAACTGGTTTCACCGATGGCTGTGGCAGCAACGCTGAAACCAACGAGTTTTTGGCATAATTCGGCCGGGGTCACCACGGCAGCTTGCTTGGCCGGTTGTTGGCCACAGGCTGTCAGCAGCACCAGCAAGCCAACTGGCAACCATGCTGGTTTGAATG
>CAINTJ010000017.1 GCA_903853385.1 uncultured Gammaproteobacteria bacterium | reverse complement strand
GTTCATGAACGTGATGTTCAACGAAATGCGCGACACCATGTTCGGCCGCGTCACCGAACGCACCATGACGCGCATCAGTCTGCAGATTTTCGAGCATCTGCACCGGCTTGATCTTGAATTCCATCTCAACCGCCGTACTGGCGGGCTTTCGCGCGACATTGAGCGTGGCACCAGCGGCATCAGTTTCCTGCTGCGCTTCATGATCTTCAATATCCTGCCCACCATATTCGAGTTGCTGGTGGTTATCGGCATTTTTCTCGGCAAATATGGCGCTGAATATGCCGGTGTTATTTTCATGGCGCTGGTGTGCTATGTCGTATTTTCGGTAGTGGTGACTGAGCGGCGCACCAAATATGTACGCGCGATGAACCAGGCCGATTCGGCTACCAGTAACCGTGCCATCGACAGCCTGCTCAACTATGAAACCGTCAAGTACTTCACCAACGAGCGCTATGAAGCCGAGCTCTACAACCACGAACTGGTGAACTGGGAGCACGCCCGCCGCAACAGTCGCATGAGCCTGTTTTTTCTCAACGGCGGCCAGGCGCTGATTGTGGCAGCTTCGATGACGGTGATGTTGTGGCTGGCTGCACGCGGGGTGGCTGCCAAGTCCATGACCATGGGCGACTTCGTGCTGGTGAACACCTTCATGCTGCAGTTGTTCCTGCCGCTCAATTTTCTGGGCTTCGTCTATCGCGAGATCAAGGGCGCGCTGGCCAACATCGAGCAGATGTTCGGCCTGCTCAATGAAGCGCCGAAAGTCACCGAACAACCGGCAGCGGTGCCGATCAATGACCCCCTGCCAGCGGTGGAGTTCACTCATGTCGGTTTTGCCTATTCACCCGAGCGCGGCATTTTGTCGGATGTCAGTTTCAAGATTGCGCCCGGTGAAAAAGTGGCGGTAGTGGGTGCCAGTGGTTCCGGCAAATCCACGCTGGTGAAGTTGCTGTTCCGCTTTTATGACTGCCAACAGGGTACAGTCAGGGTTGGCGGCGTGGATGTGCGCGATCTGCAGATAGAGTCACTGCGCAAGGCCATCGGCATCGTGCCGCAGGACACGGTGCTGTTCAACGACACCATTTTCCGTAATGTGCGCTATGGCCGGCCGGATGCCACCGATGCTGAAGTGACCGCAGCCATTGATCATGCCCAGCTGACAGATTTCATTGCCCAGTTGCCGCAAGGCAGCGACACTCTGGTCGGCGAGCGCGGCCTGAAACTGTCCGGTGGCGAGAAGCAGCGGGTGGCGATCGCCCGCACCATCCTCAAGCGCCCAAGCATTCTGGTATTTGATGAGGCCACTTCGGCACTCGACAGCAAAACCGAGCGCGGGATTCTCGATGCGTTGCGCATTGTCGCGCGTGGTCATACCAGTCTGGTAATAGCACACCGGCTTTCAACAGTGGTGGATGCTGACCGCATACTGGTGCTGGAGCATGGCCGTATTGTCGAGAGCGGCACCCATCAGGTATTGCTGGCGCTGGATGGACTCTATGCGCATATGTGGCGCATCCAGCAGGAAGAGCGCAACAAGCTGGAAGCGGTGGCTTGATCCGCGCTCAAGGTGGCGTTACACCCGGATGGTCACTGGCTGGCGCAATGCGTGGACAACAAAAAGGGGCCCTGAGGCCCCTTTTTGTTGCTTGCTGATGCTTACTTGCCTTCAGTCGTCTTGAAGAACGGCTTGCCGGTATCATCTTTCAAATCACCCAGGTATTTGTTGTTTTCCTGGCAGATGTATTCTTGCAGCTCGGCACCTTCGTTCCAGTCGATGTCCCAGGCTACAGTCCATGGCTTGCTGTAGGCACCCGGATCGTCGAACGTGGCTTCGTAGTGCATCACTTCCTTGTACGGACGGCTGAAGCGCTCCACGGTGTGCAGTTGGTCGGTATGAGTGTGGCCGTTGTAGTCGATCCAGGATTTTTCGTTGAAGCCAACGGTGTCCACCACCAGGGTATCGCCTTCCCATTTGCCTATGGCGTCACCGAAATAGGTCGGGTTCAGTTTGTCACCTACCGGATGTGCACGACCATCCATGTGGATCTCGCGCCATACGTGTCCGCCACCCTCAAAGATAATGAGGATACGTTTATTGTGATCGTCCTGAACAATCTCGGCCGGATAGGGCGTGCCCATCGCACGCGGTCCGCCAGGCGGCAGACACAGACCTTCCGGATCGAACTTCACATCATTGGAGCGATTGTATTTCCAGTGGGCCAAGGCCCAAGGCAGCATTGGGGGCTGGTCTCCCTTCTGGGCTCCGACAATACGGGCCGAGATGTCGGTGATGTAGGGCAGATCCCAGATGCCGTTGCCACTGAAGTCCACACGGCCGTCAGCCATTTTAGGTGCGGGCGTATGTGGCGCTTCTTTTTTGGGTGCTCGTTGTGCATTGGCGGCGCTGGCGGCGATGAGAGCCACTGCCAGTAAGGTCAGTTGCTTGCGGTTGAACATATAAATCCCCTTTCGCCCGGGAAATATCCCGGGCTATAACCTGAAAAGTCTGTCTGGTGTTTCTTTCTATTATTTAATCCTGTTATTTCTTCGTGCAGCCTTCAACTTTGGCGCTTTCATCTTCGACGAAATCGACTTGACTGCTGCCGGCGAACAGGCGTTTGCAGGTATCAGCCAGGATCACGCTCTGGGCATTGCCTTTAAGGGTGCCATCACGAGCCTGTCGACCTGCAACGATGACTTCGGTGCCGACTGCCAAGGTGTCTTTGGTCCAGCCGCGACGCATGAGGCCGTTGGGGCTGCCCATTTCCAGGGCCCAGGTTTCCAGGCCTTTTTTGCCTTGCACTTCCAAATAGAAATAAGTGTGCGGGTTGGTCCAGTCGACCTTGGTAACCACGCCATGCAGATCCAGTTTCTTGTCGCCATCAAATTCGGCAGCAAAGGAATGGTGTGCGAATGCCTGCAGGGAAGCGGTCAGGCCGCCGACCAGTGTTGCCACTGCGATAACTGCTATTTTGGTGTTCATTGTCTTGCTCCTCTGTATTAAAGGGTTTTTAACCGGATAATTATCAATTCAAAGTGAATTCAAACTTGCCCTTCTGGCTGCCCTGGACGTAAGTGCCGATGTATTTGCGATTGGTCCACGAACCCAGATTGCTGAGGGTGCCGGTCAACACCAGCTCACCTTCTTTCATGGGGGCTTTGATAACAAGACCCCAGGTAGCTGGGTCAAGGGTCACACCTTTCATGGCGACTTCGCCCTTGCCGGGATTCACGTTGCCTTTGAGATCGCCGTTATGGGCATTGATCAGCAGACGAATATGCACGGGGGCACCACTGGCGGGCGTGAGATCGCCTGTCCATGATCCCTTGGCGGGGTGACCGGTCTGGGCCATGAGTGGGGCAGACAGGCCAAGACAGGCAACCAACATCAATAAACGTACAAACATAAGAGCTCCTCCGAAAGATGTCTGATACTACAACGATCATCCAAAGGCACCATAGCATCACTATCAGTTGACTGGAAATTCCATATTGTTTGCACGTCGGGCCGAACTGGTCGGTTCGCGTATCAATTGCTCAAATTGGGACGGGACCGCAGCATTTCGAGAAATTCGTACGAAGCATATCCATCCGGCTTCAGCTTGTGATGCACTTGATAATCGCGCACGGCATCACGGGTTTTGGTGCCCAGCACGCCATCGGGTTCAGCCAGGCTGGAGCCGGAACGAATCAGCAGGCTCTGCAGTTCTTCTACATCAGCATGGCCCAGCGCGCGTTCTTCTTTGGCGGGCATATGCTCGATGGGGCCTTCCCCCATGAAGCGATCGGCAAGATGACCCACGGCAATGGCATAGAAAGTGGAGCGGTTCCATACCATGGTGGTGCGGAAGTTGTCGTAAGTGAGGAAGGCTGGTCCATCAACGCCGGCGGGTACGATGATGGAGGCCAGCATTTCCGCCTGGCCGATGGGTTTGCCGTCAAGACGGCGTACGCCCAGTTCATTCCACGCACTGACGCTTTTGCGCGCGCCAGTGCCAGACAACGCAAAATCGAAATTCGCCGGCAACACCACTTCGCGGCCCCAGCGTTCATCGGCTTTCCAGCCCGACTGGGCCAGGTAATGCGCTGCCGAGGCCAGCACATCCGGCAATGAGTGCCAGATATCAATACGGCCGTCACCGTCGCCATCCACGGCATAGTGCTGGAACGTGGAAGGCATGAACTGGCATTGGCCCATCGCGCCGGCCCATGAGCCGGTCATTTCACCGGGCTTGATATGGCCGGCCTGCAGGATTTGCAGCGCGGTGAAAAGTTCACCGCGGAAAAAATCGCTGCGCCGTGGATCATAGGCAAGGGTGGCCAGCGCATTGATTACAGAAAAACCGCCAGTGGCATCGCCGAAATTGCTCTCCAGCGCCCAGAACGACGCCAGGTATTGCGGTTGCACACCGTATTGCTGCTCGATGCGCTTGAACAGCTCCTTGTGTTTCACCAGCAGTTCACGGCCGCGGCGAATACGGGCGTCACTCATGCGGTTTTTCATGTAACCCGAGAAGGTCTGCACAAATTCCGGCTGGCTTTGGTCCAGTTCCAGCACGCGGGCCAATGGTTCATCGACGCCGGTGAAAGCAGCTTCAAGGATGTTGGTGGAGATGCCTTTTTTGGCAGCTTCACTACGCAGAGCGGCCAGCCACGCAGCAAAATCCTCGCTGCCGGCCGCCAGGGATGGGCGCACTAATATCAGGGATAACGCGATTAAAGCGGCGGAGCAATATCCGCACAAACGCTGGTTCATGTTAGTGGTTCTGCCTATTGCCACTCAAACTTGTAACCCACTGCATAGAGCGAATGGATCAATTCTTCTTCGGGTACTTGCACACTGATTTTCTTGCGCAGTTTCTTGATGTGGCTGTCGATGGTGCGATCGCTCACCACGCGGCCGTCAGAGTAGATCTTGTCGACCAGCACGCCGCGCGAAAAGATGCGACCGGGCTGATCGGACAGCACTTTCAGCAGCTGGAATTCCACGGCGGTAAGGTACAGATCATGGCCATGGATTGTGGCTTTGTAGGTGTCGATGTCGAGCAAGAGTCCGCGGTCACCGGGTTTGTCCTTGCCTTCACTGCGGCGCAGCACGGCTTTGGCGCGCGCCACCACTTCCCGCGGGCTGAACGGTTTGCAGATGTAGTCATCCGCGCCAAGTTCAAGCCCGAGCAGGCGATCAATCTCGTCGATCTTGGCGGTGATCATGATCACCGGCAATTGGGAATGCTTGCGGATGTCCTTGCATATTTCGACACCGCTCTTGTTGGGCAGCATCAGGTCGAGCAGCACCAGGTTGGTGTGATGTTCAGCCAGCCAGGGTTGCACCAGTGCCCCGTCATTGAGGCTGGTGACATCAAAGCCGCTCTGTATCAGGTAATCCTGCAGCAGGCTGGCGAGTTTGACTTCGTCTTCGACGATCAGAATATGTTGTGACATACGGCTACCTCTATATGCTGGCTGGGCCAGTTCATTTTGTATCAGTCTAGCATTTCCATGTTACGCGGAAATGTAATGGTTAGCCTCAATCCCCCCAGCGGTGAATGGCTGGCGGCAATGGTGCCGTTGTGGACATTGACAATGTTCTCGCAGATGGCCAGGCCCAAACCGGAGCCGCCCTTGGCACGATTGCGGGACATTTCGACACGGTAAAGGCGGTCGAACAAATGCACCAGGTCGTTGTCGCTGACGCCCGGGCCGCTGTCCATCCACTCTACCAGTACATGGCGGCCGTCGTCATGGGCATGTACCTGCAGTTCGCCGCCGGCATTGGTGTAACGCATGGAGTTCTGCAGCAGATTGTCGAACAGCTGCAGCAGGCGGCTCGGGTCGCCTAGCATCGGCAGCGAATCGTCCGGCAGCGATGAGTCGATCTTCAGGCTCACCCGCAACTGGGCGGTGCCCATACGCATGTATTTGTCCAGGCACTGATGCAGGGTTTCGCTGAGATCGAGCGGTTCTTTCTTGTAAATGAAAGCGCCGATGTCTGACAGCGACAGCTCGTGCAAATCGTTGACCAGGGTGTTGAGTTGCACCACTTCCTGGTGCAGTGAATCCAGCGTGTCGGCATTTAGTGGCCGTATGCCATCCTGCACGGCTTCCAGCTCGCCGCGCAGGATCGCCAGCGGCGTGCGCAACTCGTGTGAAATGTCGGCAATCCACTGATGGCGCGCCTGTTGGTTTTGCTGCAGGGTCTTGGCCAGCGTGTTGAAGTCCCCCGACAACTGGCTGAGCTCGTCACTGCCGCGCGTCGGAATGCGCGAACTGTAGTCGCCACTGGTCAGCGCACGGGCGCCCGCCACCATCTGACGCACCGGGCGGGTTAGAAAGGTGGCCGCCGGGAAGGCTATCAGCGCCGAGATCAAGCCCAGAATCAAGGCCAGGAGGAAGAATTCGTTTTTCTGCTGGGTGGCGAACAGCACATCACCCTGCTCCGACAGTTGCTGGCGGCTGGTGACGGCCAGATAGCCCACGGTCTTGCCGTCAACCATGATCGTATGGATGGTGGCGTCAGGCAGCGGGTTGCGGGTGACAATTTCAGGCGCCGCCGCCGAGGTGGCCAGCAGCGAGTCGCTGGCTGGCGGGGCAGGATTGCTGGCGGCATCCGGCGTAGGGGTGGTACGCACCAGGATCTTCTTGTCGTCGAGTAGTTGCAGGTAAGGCCGGGCCGGGCTGTACTCGGAGGAATAGTACCAATCGTTGGGTGTGAAACGGCCGGGCACCGGACGCGTGACGCGGCGACGGCGGGCTTCGATCAGTTCCGGGTCGGTGGAGCTTTCGATACTGAAGGCGATCAGGTCGGACCAGACCGTAAAATTCTCGTGGATCGGATTCCACGAACCATTCTCGCGATAGAATTTTTCCAGACCCTTCAGCAGCGCCGGTACCTGGCGTTCCTCAATGCGGCTGACATATTCAAGAAAGCCGCGGTTGAAGTTGTAGTACCACACACTGTAGGTGAATACATAGACCAGGGCGTTGGCCAGCAGCAGGATGAAAAACAGTTTGTATTTGATGTTGAGACGCATGTAAGACCGTGCTGGAACTGCAGTTATTTTTGCGTTCTGGTATTGGTTGCTGTCGTGGTTACTGACTACTATAACCCAATTCCCCCGCGTTGAAGTCGGAGCGCGGGCCTTTCATGGCTTTTGCACATTAACCCCCTGTCCGCGCTGTTCCTATGGCCACCCAACCCGACCCGCTTGCCGCCTTCCATCCCGTCACCCGGGCCTGGTTTGCGCGCACGCTGGGCCAGCCCACACTGCCGCAACAGGCGGCGTGGCCGGCGATCATGGCCGGGCGTCACACGCTGATTGCCGCCCCCACCGGCAGTGGTAAAACCCTGGCGGCTTTTTATGTGGCGATCGACCGGCTGCTGCAGGCCAGTCTCACGCCGGGCCATTACCGCAGCCAGACCTCGGTGCTGTATGTGTCGCCCCTGAAAGCGCTCGGCAACGACATCCAGCGCAACCTGCAAGTGCCGCTGGCGGGCATCACCGCACTGTTGCCAGAGTTCGGCTTGGCACCGGTGGATATCAGAGTAGCGGTACGCACCGGCGACACGCCGCAGACTGAACGCCAGGCCATGCTGAAAAAGCCGCCCCACATGCTGGTGACCACGCCGGAATCACTGTATCTGCTGCTGACCAGCAAGGGCGGGCGGCAGCTGCTTGCCAGCGTTAACACGGTGATTCTCGATGAAATCCACGCACTGATCGGCGACAAGCGTGGCTCGCATCTGTCGCTGTCGCTGGAGCGGCTGCAGAACCTGGTAAAGCAGCCGCTGCAGCGCATCGGCTTGTCGGCTACGCAGAAGCCGATCGAGCAAGTGGCGCAGTATCTGGTCGGCATGGATCCGCCTTCGCCAAGGCTTCGGCGGGACAAGTCCGATTCGGCAAGCCTTGGTCGGGACAAGCCCGATTGTTTCATTGTCGACAGCGGCCACCAACGCAAACTGGAGCTTGCGCTGGAAGTGCCGCGCTCACCATTGACCGCACTGATGAGCAATGAAGTGTGGGTGGAAATCTATCAGCGGCTGGAACAACTCACGTCTGCGCATCGCACCACCATCATTTTTGTC
>CAINTJ010000016.1 GCA_903853385.1 uncultured Gammaproteobacteria bacterium | reverse complement strand
GACATGAAGTCAGCCAGACTTACGTTGGCGTTGTTGGCCTCTGTCTGGATTCTATTCCAATCCCACGGGGTCGACGGACGGTTGAAATATTCTTGCTGGGCAGGCGACAGGCTGCTAACAGCTTCTTGCACGGCAGGCGGGGCGCTCTTCAGCAGTGACGCGCCGGCAAGGGCCAGCCCTGCATACCCAAGCGCGCCCATGCCTTTCAGTGCAGGCGCAGCCGCCGTTCCAGCCGAGGGCGCAATATTTGCCGATGGTGAATTACCTGAAACTGTTGGCAGCTGGTAGGGCGTATTAAAGTCAGGAGATGCAACGCCGCTGGCGTTTCCAGTTCCAGCGTTTCCTACAGTCCACGGATCTGCGGCAGTTACTGGGGCGCCTGTGCCTGCATTCCCTACAGTCCACGGATCCGATCCTGTAGCTTTAAGGTCTGCAATGTTTTTGACTACGCTTTCACCGGGCTTCAATGTTGATGGGTCTTTCAAAACATCTTCAAAGCCGGTTTTTGGGACTTTGTAATTTAATCCAGTAGCAATGCCAGCCAGTGCGCCACCTGTCAGGGCCGACTTCGGATCGTAGCCAGCGGCCAGCATGTTGCCTGCGTTTTGTACGCCGCCTTGAACTCCGGCCTGAAATGCGCCGTTACCAAGATCTGCGGAATTTACAGCCCCGCTGAGGCCTGCACCTGCAGCGCCCATAGCAGCGCCTTTTAAAAATCCTTGACCTGTCGATTGGCCGGCCACACCACCAATTAAGCCGCTACCAATCATGTTCTGAGCGGTGCCAGACAAGCTAGGTGCAAGCGTTTTGCCAATTGTGCTGCCAAGCCCTGCGCCCGCACCACCTAACAAGGCGCCCTGCAATACGTTGCCGCCGGTCAGTTTGGAAGATGCGGCCCCCATCAAAGCGCCGCCTGCAATTCCGGAAGCCGCGCCAAACATGGGAGCTAGAAACCCACTGATCGCCGTGCCTATGCCGGGAGCAAAAATGCTCAACGCAATTGGCAACACGGCGCCAAGGATTTTCTTCAGGCCTTTGTATTCTCGGAGTCCGGTGTTCGGGTTGATAGATCCTTGGCCGCCCATACGACGCAGCACTTCAGCTTCGCGTGGATTGATGTGGGCCAGCATGGTGTCGCCGCCTTGGCCGCCAGTCATCAGCCGGCGCCCAGCAACTGACAGGCCTCCACGTGAGAACCCGCGTTGTTTCAAGCGATCCTGCAGGCCGTACATTGCGATCAGCAAAGACACAACCACGGTCTGATCGTATTCTGGCGGGAATGTAGATTCATCAATCAGCCCGTCCTTGATCGCCGCGTCACGGATGGCTTTGTATTTGTCGGGGTTCTGTATGACGTATTCGAGCAGCTTGACTGCCTCGTCCATGTCTTCAGGCACGATAGGGGTGCGCTGCAATTGCGCTTCCATTGCATCGACGCCCTGAGTCAATGAGGGGTCTTTGCTTGCCATCTGCATGATCATGTCGCGAATCATAACTTAACCTCTGTACCAACTATGTTGATGATATTCGTCTGCCAGAAAACTATATATGCAAACGTCTTCATTATTATTTGATGCCTTGCGCATGACGCCTTCAAGGGTAAACCCCATATGTTCCACAAACTTCTTCGATTTCCTGTTACTGTCGGCGATCAGGGCGGTAACTCGCGCAGCCTTAATCGTATGAAACGTGTAGCTGAATATCCCATTGAACGTGCTGATCACAGACTTCGGACATTTCCAAAAGTCTTTCTTTGCGGCGATGTTCAGGTCTACGTTTTGTGACGTAAAGTTGGTGAACACCACCACGCACGCAAACTCTTCGTTGTCGTCTACAGCAGTCATGGCGCGAAAGAATTCCGGCTCGCCTTTGACGGCCAGCTGGTCTCTGGCCCACTTCTCGGCTGCGTCTTCCTTTTGAAAGCCAACAAATCTCATCGGGCCACCTGACACAGACGTTCGGCCCACTCACGCCAATCTGAAAAGAAGTACGGGATAGGCAGATTATCTTTCAGGGTTGAAATGTTCAAAAACTGAACCGCCCAATCCTGCCACCTTTCTTCGTTGTCCAGTTTGCCGATCGTCCCGTAAGGGTCGAGGTCAAGCGCCACTTGATCAGCCCAGTCGCGAAGTTCCATCCCCGTTGGCAGCGTAAGCCGAATGCTCATCCCAGCACCGTCTTATCGCCAGTCGAGATGTGGCCGATGATCTGGCCCATCTGGAAATCGCCATTGAAGGCATTGGACTCAAAGCGCACCCGAAGCTCTCGGCGCTGTTCTTTAAGCATCACGATCTGTTCATACGGCTCTGTAGCTACATCTTGGAAGGTGAACACCGTGCCGTACACTTCTTCGGCGCGGGCGTTAGCCCGGCCAGTAACCTGCACCGTCATCGGCCCTTGCTGGATGAAGTCGGGTTCTATTCTGGTGATACGCACATACTCGTTGCGGCCCTGTACCAAGTTTGACAGGTCGGCAGTCTCGAAATAAGAGCGTATCGGATTGATGTTAGAGCCACTGATTTCGTCTACGCCTTGCTCGTGGATCCATACCCGGTAATTGCCATCTTCGCTTTGTGCGCCAGTCAGGATAGGGGCAGAGAATGTATTGCAATTCCCGCCGGCAGTCCTTCCGTCAACAGGCAGCGCGGTGTCGTACCATGTGTTTTCACGCACGTTGTAGATAACTGCATGCGAGCATTCAGTAGCATCGCCACGCGGGTAACACCACCAGATCTCGCCGTAGCGTGGGATCTTGAAGGCGAACACCTTGAGTCGTTGGCTTTTGTTCATGCCATTGAAAAAGTAGTTGATGTTCATTGCGTTCGGGACTTCGCGCACCACGCCGTTGAACATCATGAACCTGTCTGTCCCAGCCCAGTAGAACACCCCGTCAAAGTCGACTACGGAATTCTCGGAAATTATTGATGTGTCAGACGCAAGCACGTCAAACTGGAATATGGTGTCGCCGCCCACAAACGTGGCCCGGATCACAGCATCAAAGGCCCAGAATATCCCAGCCGGGGCGCTGCCTGAGCCTGCACGTAACGGCATGCCCTTGATAATCTTCTGGCCCCATACCCGAGCCAGACCAGAGCCGGCGCCAATCAAATCTGTTGGGTTGCCAGCGACTGACCATCCGATTATCCCGCTGGTTCCGTAGTAGAACATGTACGGGTGAAGCGAGACTATGCCGCCGGTACAGTTGGCGTCCGGGGGGAGGTTTACCGATTGCAAAGTGGCAGTCCCCAACACATCGCCAACGAATATCTGCCCGCCGGTATCATTGCAAATGCAGGACATATTGGGCGCGACATGGGCCAGCAGGTAGTTATTGTTGGTGGAGGAATCGAACTGGTAATCGAACATCCACATATTGTATGGGCTATCAATGATCGCGTCGCAACCGTCCGACATATCGTTAGTCGTGGTCGTAATAGTCGTCGATGTGGCGGCCACGACAAACCCGTTTGGCGCCGAGCCTGCAACGGCAGCACTGATGAATATCTGAGTGCCGAGGGCTGCCGCGGTGTAATCCGGGGTTGATGTGTAAGCGGTAATATTGGCGGCGACCGCGGTGGCTGTAACTGACAGGCTGGTAGTGTAGGCCACTGGCGCCGACATGATGTTCACGCCGTCAACCGTGATAGTGTCAACAGATCCAGCCGCGCCTGTAGCCAAAAGAACACCGCCAACCGCATGCGCCGAAACAGGTGTGCGGTCGGTCACAATTGAGCTGTTGCCAGTATTGTCGATTGTGAATCGCTCTACTATGTTTTGGCCGCCAGAATGACAGTACAGCAAACCCATCTGCCGGAAGTTTGTGAACCCTCGGCTGATTTCAGTGAGGTATTTCAGTGTTGATCTGTAGCCGCCAATTTTGCGGGGTAGCCCACGCTGCCATCGGCACCACTGGCCATCGGTATAGAAATTCCCGTCATATTTCGTCCCGTCCCGCTTGATGCCGGAATCGGACTTCAGAATGATGGTAGTTTCAGCCATCAGAAACTACCGCCATTCACGGTGCCTGACGGTGCAGCGCCCAACACTGACCAAGCCGCAGCCTGATCGACGGCAGTGAACAGGCCGGTGCCTACCGCTGTGCCGCCAAGGTTGATCAGCGCAGCGCCAGCCGTTGTGGCGCCAGTGCCGCCCTGTGCCACCGCAATCGGGTACGAGACACCGGCAGTATCTGCACGCAGCACGTTTGTCCCGTCACTGTACAAGATG
>CAINTJ010000015.1 GCA_903853385.1 uncultured Gammaproteobacteria bacterium | reverse complement strand
GTGCTGGTTTATGCGCTGTGCGTGTTGTGTTGTCGCACGCAAAGATTGCCTCACAAAGACACGCTGCTGGTTGCCGGCCTGTGCACAGCACTATGGGCCTTGCATCCGCTGCATGTCACGGCGGTGTTGTACACCGTGCAGCGCATGACACTATTGTGCAGCACCTTCATGCTGGCAGGATTGCTGTGCTATCTGCATTGCCGACCCAAAGTCACCGCCGCAACTACATGGAAGGATTTGCTGCCACTCACCACAGGCCTGGGAGGCTCAGCGCTGTTGGCTTTGCTGGCAAAGGAGAATGCCGCTTCGTTGTTGCTGTATGTAATGGCGCTGGAATATACGATCTTCACCGCCAGTAAAGTAAGCACGGTTTTCAATCGCTGGCGGATGCTGGTCTTGTGGGTGCCCTTCATGGTGCTGGTGGCCAGCACCATGATTTATGTGCTCGTCAGCACAGAAAGTTTCGTCAGTAAGCTGGGTTTCAGTAGGCTGGACCGGCTGTTAAGCGAGAGCCGTATCTTGTGGACTTACCTGGGCCAGTTGTTCAGCCCGGATATTCTCAGCACGCAGCTGTTCCACTCCCCCCGCTTATCCACTTCATTGTTTGCGCCAATCACCACCTTGCTGGCCACCCTGGCCTGGTTGGCAGTACTGGTTCTGGCCTGTGTGTATCGCTGCCGACTACCAGTGCTGGCGCTGGCTGTGTTCTGGTTTCTGGCCGGACACAGCATTGAGGGATCCGTAATCCCGCTGGAGCTGTATTTTAATCATCGCAATTACCTGGCAATCGTGGGCCCATTGTTTGCTTTCCTCTATCTGCTCGTCGTCGTGCGGGAAAAAATGCCCGCCTCTGCCAGAGTGTGGTTGCTGGCCATCCCCGGCCTGATGGTGGCTGTCAATGGCTGGCAAACTTCTTATAACGCAGCGCTGTGGCGCGACCCGCTGCAGCTGGCTGCTGACTGGTTTACCCATGATCCTTCCGAAGTGCGCAGTGCGGAGTTTTATGCAATCAAAATAGCCCGTACCGGTGAGGCAGGAGCGCAGGAAGCCAGTGACATTTATGACGGTATCCTGCAGAACAACCCGACCATGCTGCGGCCACTATTCAACCGCTTGCTGCTGGCCTGTATCTCGCCTGCGATTGCATTGCCTGAGACAGAAGTCGTCAACGCTCATATTGAGCAGAGCAACAGCAGTGAGATGGATGTGCTGACTCCTCTCAACGAACTAGTGCAACAGTCGCTGACCGGTGCATGCGCTGCGGTTGGCCCGGATTATCTTGAGGGGATCTTGCGCAGGGCCGTCCCCAGACTTGGCCGCTTCAACCAGCCCGCCGCTTTGTTTGCCCTTGGCAGAATCCGGCAATTGGCCGGAGACAATGCAGCTGCGCTTGATTTTTATAACCAGGCCTTCGCGATTTCGCATGACGCCGGCATCCTGTTTGCCAAAGCAATTCTGCAAATGAACATGCAGGACCCCCGGGCTGCGTTGCTGACGATTGATGCGGCCTTGGCGCTGGTGCTCGAACACAACGATATCCAGACCGGTGCACGCGTACAAAAAATCAAGGTTTTGCATGAAATGCAGCTTGATGCCGAAACCCTGCTTGGAACCGCAAGCGCTGCCGCAAGTCCCCAGCCTTAGCGGGCTGACAGCTCCAGTGATTTGATCGATCCAGCCGATTGCGCAGAGTGACTCACCCCCAAGCCCAAGGGTAGAATGCGCGGGTTTGATCCCTGCCTGCTTCCGGGGTCTCCAGTTATCCAGTTCAAACCCAGAGGTCACCATGCAGTTACTCGATGGCAAAGCCACGTCCGATCAGCTCAAAAAAGAAATCGCCGAGAAAGTCGCCAGCATCAAGCAGGTCGGTGGCAAGGTGCCGCATCTGGCTGCCGTGCTGGTTGGCAGCGATGGTGGCAGCATGACCTATGTGAACAACAAAGTGCTGGCCTGCAAGGCCTGTGGTTTTGATTCCACGCTGCTGACCTATCCCGCCACTATCTCTGAAGCTGAACTGCTGGCCGTGGTCGACAAGCTCAACAAGGATCCGGCCATTGACGGCTTCATCGTGCAGGTGCCGCTGCCCAAACACATCAACGAAGACAAAGTCACCGAAGCCATTGACTACCGTAAAGACGTCGACGGTTTCCATCCGGAAAACCTCGGTCGCATGATGCTGGGCCTGCCCACTTATATTTCCGCCACGCCGAACGGCATCATGGAATTGCTGAAACGCAACAAGATCGAAACGGCCGGCAAGCATTGCGTGGTAGTGGGTCGCAGCAATATCGTCGGTACGCCGATGTCGATCCTGATGTCGCGCAACACCAATCCCGGCAACTGCACGGTAACGATGGTGCACAGTCGCACCACCAACATGAAAGAGATCTGCGCCAGCGCAGACATACTGATTGTGGCGATCGGCAAGCCGATGTTCATCACCGCCGACATGGTCAAGCCGGGCGCAGTAGTGATTGACGTGGGCACCACCCGGGTGCCGGATGCCTCGGATCCGAAAGGCTTCAAACTGCGTGGCGACGTCGACTTCGAAAATGTCAAAGACAAATGCAGCTGGATCACGCCGGTGCCAGGTGGCGTCGGGCCAATGACCATCGCGTCACTGATGCAGAACACCTTGCTGGCCATTGAGCTGAAGAATCGCTGAGCATGAGTGCGACGTCCGCTGAACTGAAGAGCCTGATCAGCAAGAGTGTGGGAGGAAACTCGCTCACTTTTGCCGAGGCTGAACGTGCCTTCAGTATCATCATGAGTGGCGCCGCCACGCCGGCGCAGATTGCCGCCCTGCTGGTGGCGCTACGCATGCGGGGCGAAACCGTTGATGAAATCAGCGCTGCGGTCACGGTCATTCGCAGCAAAGCGTTGCCGATCAAGGCGCCAGCAGGTGCGATGGACATCGTTGGCACCGGTGGCGATGGCATGCATACACTGAATATCTCGACAGCCACTGCATTGGTGGTGGCCGCCTGCGGGGTGCCGGTGGCCAAACACGGCAATCGCGCGATTTCTTCCAAGTCAGGTACTGCCGATGTCCAAACTGCGCTCGGCATCAATATCAATGCTGAATTTTCTGTAATCGAGCAGTCGCTGCGCGAAGTCAACTACGGCTTCATGCTGGCAACGCGTCACCATGAATCATTCAAGCATGTAGGGCCGGTGCGCGCAGAACTGGGAGTGCGTACCATTTTCAATCTGCTGGGGCCGCTGTGTAATCCGGCCGGCGTCAAACGCTATCTGCTCGGCGTCTATGCACAGGAGTGGGTGCGCCCGCTGGCTGAAACCCTGGCGCGACTCGGCTGTGAAAGTGCCTGGGTCGTGCATGGTGCCGGCGGTCTTGACGAGCTGAGTACGCTGGGGAGCAATCTTGTGTGTGCGGTGCGTAATGGCGAGGTGACTGAATTTGAGGTGAGTCCTGCACAGGCAGGATTGCCGGTTGCGACTTTGGCAGACATCAAGGGTGGCGATGTCATCTATAACGCCGACCGCCTGCGCTCCTTACTGGCCGGCCAGCGTGACGCCTATCGTGACATAGTGCTGTTCGGCAGCGCTGCTGCTTTGCTGGTGGCAGGAAAAGTACCGGAACTACATGAAGGCATTACGATGGCTGCGGCCGCCATAGACAGTGGCAGGGCCCAACAAACAGTAGATGCGCTAATCCTGATCACCAACGCCCACGGCCCGGCCTGACCGGCCCGCCTCCATCCCGCTATGACTGCTATCGTTATCTATACAAAAGACTGGTGTGGTTATTGTCACGCCGCCAAACAGTTGCTCACCCAGCTTGGCTACAAATTTGAAGAAATTGATGTGACCAATGATGTGGTGCGCTACCAGGAGATGCGCGAGCGCAGCGGGCGCACTACCGTGCCGCAAATTTTTATCGATGGGGTCAGTGTGGGTGGCTATAACGAGTTCTCTGCACTGGTGCGGGCCAAGCAATTGCCGACGTCCGATTAGGCTGGTGTAACAATTGGAATAAATAAATGACTTGCGGGTCATTATTCCTTTTTTGCTGCATCATTTCACGTAAACTGTGCGCGCTTTCGAGCGTTATGTTTTTAGTAAACCATTAATTTTTGAACCGGATTTTCCAATGGCTAGTTTTATGCGTCGCAAATCATTCAAGCTTATCCTGGTAGCCGCAGTTGTTGCGGTGGTTGCTGCGGGGGGGTGGTTTGTTCGTAGTAATGGGCAGAAAAAAACTGAAGAAAAGCCCTTGTTGGTCAAAGTTGACATGGGTTCCATCGAGAACACCATTGCGTCCTCAGGTACCCTCAAGCCCAAAACCTTCGTGGATGTGGGCGCCCAGGTGTCGGGTCAGCTGAAAAAGATGTATGTGCAAGTAGGCGATGTGGTGAAAGAGGGGCAGTTGCTGGCCGAGATTGATGCCAAGCTGCAGGAATCAAAAGTGGCGGCAAGCCGCGCCGGCATTGCCGCGCTGGTCGCCCAGGTGGATGGCCGTAAAGCAGCGCTTGAACTGGCCAAATCGAATGCGGCCCGCCAGCAACGCCTGCGGGCCGCCAATGCCACCAGCCAGCTTGAATTTGATACTGCGGTCAACAATCTGGCCTCAGCCCAATCTTCACTAGAACAGTTGCAGAAGCAGATTCAGCAGAGTCAGGCCTCGCTCTCCAGCGACGAAACTTCGCTTAACTACGCCAAGATATATGCCCCAGTTGTCGGCACGGTGGTCACCATTGATTTGATCGAAGGTCGTACTTTGAATGCAGTGCAGCAAGCGCCGACCATCCTGCGTATTGCCGACCTGTCGACCATGACGGTGGAGGCGGAGATTTCCGAAGCCGACATCAGCAATATCAAAAAAGACATGACGGTTTATTTCACTACGCTCGGCAGTGGCGATCGGCGCTGGTATTCCAAGGTACGCCAGATCATGCCGACCCCGACTGTGACGAACAACGTGGTGCTTTATACCGCCCTCTTCGATATCGATAACGCCGATAGTGCGCTGTTTACCGAAATGACGGCGCAGGTGTTTTTCATCACTGCCTCGGCCCAGAATGTGCTGACCGTGCCAGTGGGTGCTCTCAAATATGGTCCTCCCGGTGGTGGTCGCCAACAGGCGGCGGCTGGTGGGTCTCCCGCTGGCGCAGGTGCAGCCCAGGGCGGAGCCGAAGGTCAGGCCCGCGGACCTGGTGGTGGCCGTCCGGAAGGTTTCACGCCGGGACAGGGTAGACCGCCCGGTGGCTTTGGCGGTGGAAACGGCCAGGGCCGTCGCGGTGGTTTTGCCAACGTCAATCCCAATGCACCGCGTCCGGCCACAACCGTTGTAATGAAAGCTGATGGCACCCGCGAAGAGCGCCAGGTGATGATCGGTGTTACCAGTCGGGTATCAGCAGAAGTCATCTCGGGCCTAGCTGCTGGCGAAGAAGTAATTGCCGGCATCATCCAGCCTAACCAGCCCGCAACTGCCGGCGCTCCTCAGCAGAATAACAATCGTGGCGGTTTCCCCGGTGGTGGTTTGCCAGGTGGCTTCGGCGGCGGGCGGTTCTGAGCCGTGGAAGCCATCCCTTTAATTGAATTGCGCGACATCCGCCGCACCTTTGTCACGGGTGGTGGAGTGGTGGTTAATGCCCTGCGCGGCATCGACCTCAAGATATATCCGGGTGAGTTCGTCGCCATCATGGGCCAGTCCGGCTCCGGCAAGTCGACGATGATGAACATCCTCGGTTGCCTTGACCGTGCGACTTCCGGTACCTATCTGTTTGGTGGCCGTAATATCGACACTTTTGACAATGACGACCTGGCCTGGCTGCGGCGCGAGGCCTTCGGATTTGTGTTCCAGAGCTACAACTTGCTGGGCGCGTCAACTGCACTCGAAAATGTGGAGATTCCCGCGATTTATGCCGGTAAAACCACCAATGAGCGCCATGTGCGAGCGGAAGCACTGCTGACGTCACTGGGTCTGGGTGACCGTATGGACCATCGTCCCACCCAATTGTCGGGTGGCCAGCAACAGCGCGTTTCCATTGCACGTGCGCTGATGAATGGCGGCAAGATCATTCTGGCGGATGAGCCTACCGGAGCTCTTGATTCCCAAAGCGGCAAGGAAGTGCTGGAGTTGCTGAAAAATCTGGCCCGCAATGGCCATACCGTCATCATCATTACCCACGATCCCAAAGTGGCCCAGAACGCTGACCGCGTGATTGAATTCCGTGATGGTGCAGTGATCAGTGATGGTGGCTCCGCGCCTGGCGCAATTGATGCCAAGAACAATGACAAATTACGTGACTTGTTTCTCAGCCGTACTGAAGCCGCCATGGTGGCCAGTATTGGTGAGGCAACCCGCATGGCGATGCGCTCATTGCGTGCCAATGTGTTCAGAACCTTCCTGACCTTGTTGGGGATTGTGATCGGCATTGTATTGGTGGTGCTGATCCTGGCGATTGGTGAGGGGGCCGAGCAACAGATTGTCGACCGCATCAGCTCGATCGGGACCAACATGATGAATCTGCAACCGGCCCGCGATGATAGTCAGCGGCGCAATCTGCCGTCGACGCTGACCTTTGATGATGCCGTCGCCATCATGGACAACGTCCCCAATGTGATTGGCACTTTGCCTGAGCTGCAGAGCAACTACACAGTACGCTTCAGGAAGAAGGATTATTCGACCACGGTGACTGCCACCGGTTCCAGCCTGCCGGATGCCCGTAGCTGGAAACTTTCGCAAGGCGTGTTTTTCAGCGAGGAAGACAACGAACAATACACTTCGGTGGCGATTTTGGGAGCTACAGTAGCTGAACAACTGTTCCCGGATGACGCCAATCCACTGGGTGAATACATTCTGATCAAAAACATTCCGTTCCAGGTTATCGGCGTACTGACCAAGAAAGGCTCTTCAGCCAACGGCCAGGACCAGGACGACATAGTGTACATTCCGTTCAAAACCGGTTCGTTGCGGCTGATGGGCCAGAAATTCGCCCGCAACATCGGGGTCTATGCCAAGGATGTGAACAAGATCGAAGAGACGCAGCGCAACCTGATCCAGTTCATGGTATCGCGCCACGGCTCGCAGGATTTCCGTATTTTCAATGCGTCGGAAATGCTGGAAACACTGTCGTCCACAACCAAAACCCTCACGGCGCTGCTGGGTGCCATCGCCGCCATCTCCTTGCTGGTGGGTGGCATCGGCGTCATGAACATCATGCTGGTGTCGGTGACGGAACGTACGCGGGAAATCGGCATCCGTATGGCTACCGGGGCGCGGCAGTTCGATATTCTCAGCCAGTTCCTGTCCGAGGCCATTGTGGTCACCGGTGTGGGCGGTTTGCTGGGTGTCACGCTGGGCATCGGCATCGGCAGCATTGCCGGCGCCATGGGCATGCCAGTACATTTTTCCATTCAGCCCATCCTGCTGTCCTTTTCCTGTGCGACTGCCACCGGGCTCATCTTCGGATTTGCGCCTGCTCGCAAGGCATCGCGGCTGGATCCTGTAGTCGCGTTGGCGAACGAATAGTCATGAGTAATACAAACACAATGAATCCTTCAATGAATCCGAAAGCCGCCTACACAATCGGTCTTTTGTTCGCCATCCCGCTGGTGTTGAGCGGTTGTGTCAGCAAACTGGCGCCTCTGCCCGCTGCTGATGTGCCGGTTGGCTGGGAAGCCCCGGTGAATGCGCAGGCCCCGATGTGGCCAAAGCGCGATTGGTGGAACAATTTTGAAGATCCGGAACTGACGACCCTGATCAGCAGTGTGCAAACGAGCAATCTTGATCTGGCCAACGTCAAACGCAATCTTGACTCTGCACAGATCAGTCTGCGTGAGGCGGGCTACAACCTGCTGCCAACACCCGTGGTGACGATCGGCACCGGTGCCATTACCTCAGAAGTGCGTAATTCGCCCTTGTTGGGTGACAAGTCAACCGGCACCAATCAGCCTTTGACCTTGAATGCAGGTTTCACCTACAACGATATTCTCAGCAAACCGGCCATCTACGACAAGGCGCTGGCCGATTACAGTGGCCGGGTCGCGCAAGCTGGTTCGCTGGCGTTGACCACGTTGGGCACCGCAGCTTCCACCTATTTCCAGTTGCTGCTGACCCGTGACAAAGTCGTGGCTGCCAGGCAGAACCTGGCCAATGCCGAGGCGATTGGTGCTATCGCGCAGGCACGGTTCGATGCGGGTGTGGCGGTCCAGATTGAATCCTTGCAGCAGCAGATTGCCATTGAAAATGCCCGTAACAGCTTGCGTTCCCTGCAGCAGAACGATTTGTCGGCGCGTGCAGCGCTGGCGCTGTTGCAAGGTCGCAACGTGCAAGGCTTCAATATCAACAGCAAGAGCATGCTCGACATCAAGGTGCCTAGTGTGCAGCCGGGCATTCCGTCAGACTTGCTGCGGCGGCGGCCCGATCTGGTGCTGGCTGAAGCAACTCTGAAAAGTTCCAATGCCAACCTGACCATTGTGCACAACAGCCTGTTCCCGCAAATCAGTCTCACTGCTGCCGGCAGTGTCAGCAGCACTGCGCTGAGTACCCTGGTTGCATCCCCCACCAGTTCATTGACTATCAGTGCCAGCTTGCTGGAAACCTTGCTCGACAATGGCCAGCGCTTCCGCAATATCGACCAGGCCAGGATTACGCTGGAAAACAATCTCACCAGTTATCGCAAGTCGGTGCTGGCGGCCTTCAACGATGTGGAAGTGCAGTTAAGCAATATCCAGTTGCTGGAGTCACAGAACCTTACGGCATTCAACAATCTCCATGCTGCCGAAGAGTCGTTCCGCGAAGCCCAGGCCCGCTATGGCGAGGGAGTAACGGATTACCAGACCATGTTGCAAAGCCAGAACACCTTGTTTACCGCCCGCAACTCCTGGCTTGACACCAAACTGTTGCAGCTCAATGCCGCCGTCGGCTTGTATCAGGCGCTGGGCGGCGGTTGGGAAGCTCCTGCCCGGTAATTGCGGAGCCAGGCAGCTGCTGCTTACGTAGGCCGCCTGCTCGGCTATACTTGTGCTGTTTCCTGTCGAGACGGAACCTGTTATGAGTGATCAAGAGCCAGCCAATCCCCCCGGGGAAAATACTGACAAACTGCGTTTGTTCAGATGGTTCTTCTTTGGCGTGTTTGCCTTTCTGCTCTATCAGTTGTTGCTGATCCTGTCGTTGTTCTCGAATGTGATCATCTGGGCCGTATCGCTGACGCTGGTGTTCTGGCCGGCCTTCCGCTTGTTGCAAAAGCGCATGCATGGCCGCAGCACCAGTGCCTCCTTGCTGTTTACCACTGGCGTATCGCTGTTGGTGCTACTGCCGGTGGCTACGTTGTTCTGGGTGGTGATAGCACAATCTGCGCAACTGTATCCCACGGTCAGCCACTGGATTTCCGATCTGAATACCAGAGCCCACGGTGATGTGCTGACCTTGCTGCCGCAGTGGATGCAAGCCAACTGGTCGCAATTGCGCAGCTATCTGCAAAGTAACCCGGCGCTGGCGCAGTTCGACCCCCAGCAATTCCTGCTCAACAACACGGATGCACTTAGTCTCAGGCTGGCCGATGTGGGTGCTGCCACGGCCCGCAATATCCTGCTTGGTATCGTTAATCTGACTTTGATTGTGGTACTGATGTTTTTCTGCTTTCGCGATGGCGAACGCTTTTTGCAATGGTTGTTCTCGATCATCCCGATGCAGCGCGAACAGACCGAATCAGTCGCGTTGCGAATTTATATGACTACTACCGCAGTAATTCGCGGTGCCATGCTGACTTCCGTCGCGCAGGGGGTGCTTGCGATCATTGGCTACCTGATTGCCGGTGTGCCGCTGGCAGTGTTGTTCGGTGTGCTGACCGGACTGGCCGGCATGATTCCGGTTATTGGCGGCGGGCTGATCTGGTTGCCAGTGGGGCTGTTCATGATGACCGAATCAGAATTCTGGGGCTTTTTCGTGATTGTGTGGGGACTGATCCTGATCAGCTTGAGTGACAACGTCATCAAGGCATTGTTTATCGGCAAAGAAGCCGGCATGCCGGTCTTGCTGATCTTTTGCAGCATGCTCGGTGGCGTCAATGTCTACGGATTTACCGGCTTGATTGTCGGCCCCATCCTGATGGCGGTATTGATGTCATTTATTTCAATCTACCGTGAGCAGTATCTGGTGGAGAAAACACCGGGTAATGATTCAGGCTG
This sequence comes from uncultured Gammaproteobacteria bacterium, assembly GCA_903853385.1. Taxonomy (GTDB): domain Bacteria; phylum Pseudomonadota; class Gammaproteobacteria; order Pseudomonadales; family Pseudohongiellaceae; genus CAILUG01. Next base: position 26,180 of record CAINTJ010000015.1, on the reverse strand, counting down.
AGACAGGTTGGGCAAGGGAGGCCGGGTATGAGTGAGCTGATTTTTCATGCCAATCCGATGGAAACAGTCCCGGCCTAGTACTGGGTGATATCGAGCACATCACTTTGCAGGATTATCCGCAACACCCGAAAGCCGGTTAACACAATCTCGCCGGTCTTGCGTTCGTTGCCATCGGGGCAATAATCAAACTCGTAGACGCGGCACAGGCAGCGCTGCTGGTGCAAGTTGCGTTCGATGCGGAATTTGACAAACACCGGTGATTCATCAAGCAGTTGCAGGTTGCGCTCACGGCAATAGCTTCTGATCGCCGCTACTGCAACGCTCTTTTGCTGACTGGTATGCCACCAGTACATGGCTGCCAGTACAAACGGTATCAGCAGCATGATGTCGTAAATTGAATACATTCCTGAATTATACCCGTATGCAATCTATATTGCGGTGGTGAATTACCAGGAAAGGTTGCTACATTCTGCTGGCGCCAGCCTGGAGCTGCAGTGCCGGCTTTTTTCAACAGAGTAAAGCGACCATGAAAAAGATGCTTATGGATAATCGTGCCTTCATCATGATCCTGCTGGGCATGATCTGTTTTCGGACTGCCATTGCTGATTGGAGCCCGGTGCCGAGCGGATCGATGGAGCCCACCATCTGGCCAGGAGATGTGTTGCTCATCAACAAAACCCTGCTCGGACCCAATGTACCGTTTACTGAAGGCCGGCTTTTGCAATATCAGCAGCCAGCTCGCGGTGATATCGTGACCCTCACTCCGCCAGGCAAGACCGAGACCTTTGTGAAGCGGGTGGTGGGTTTGCCGGGTGATCGCATTCGTATGAGTGATATGCAATTGATCATCAACGACCAGCCGCTGTCGTTGCAGATTACAGACAGGGGAGAGCGCACTGGTATCCTGCGTGCGACGGAGCAACTGGGAGCACACTTGCATGAAATCCAGGTAGATCTGCGCTATGCGATGCGTGAGATCAGCGATGAATTGACCGTGCCGGCGGATTGTTATTTTGTAATGGGGGATTTCCGCAATAACAGCGAAGATTCCCGTTATTTCGGCTTTGTGAACAAGGATCGGGTTATCGGCAAGGTAACCCGGCTGGCGGTATCAGTAGCGGAAGAACGGCAGTGGTTGACTGCACCATTACACAAACTTGATTAGTGCCTGAAGTCCTGGGGGAGTGTTCATGAAATTTCAAAATAGAATTTTGCTGTCATTGTTGACGGCTGCAATCATCACGCCAGTTCTGGCACAACAACTGCCCCGGTTAATGCCGGACGATTTGTTCCGCCGCAACATCGGCACACCCGAGCAGCTCGACAAACAATTTCCGCCGCACCACATCATCGACAATATCTACTACATTGGCACTGAATCGCTGGGTTCGTTCCTGATAACTACCAGTGCCGGACATATTCTGGTGAACACCGACTATGAGCGCACCGTGCCCACACTGAAAAAATCGGTGGAGCAGCTCGGGTTCAAGTTTGAGGACATCAAGATCATCATCGGCAGCCACGAGCATGCGGATCACATGGAAGGCGATGCGCTGGCCAAGCAGATGACGGGGGCCAAAGTGGTGGTAGTGGCGGAGCAGGTAAAGGGCTTGACGGCGATGAAGCCCGGCGACAAACCGCATCCGATAGACGAGATTGTGCATGATGGCGACAAGGTCACGCTGGGCGATGAAACGCTGATCGCGCATCTGACCCCGGGCCACACCGATGGCTGCATCAGCTGGGAGTTGACGGTGAGAGAAGGCGGCAAGGATTACAAAGTGGTAATCATTGGCAGCCTGGGTGTAAATCCCAACTACCAGCTTTATAACAATCCCGCCAATCCAAAGATTGTCGAACAATACCGTTCCAGCTACGCCAAGCTGCGTGCGCTGGCAGTGGATGTGCCACTGGGTTCACATCCGGCCATGTATCGCATGCAGGATAAATATCCGCGTATCGGCCAGAGCCCGAACCCGTTCATTGATCATGAAGGCTATCTTTACGAGATTGCCATCAACGAGCAGGCGATGAACCTGCGACTGGAAGAGCAGCGGCTGGCAGCCGCAAACCAAGCCAAATAGGCGCGTTTACAGCGGTGAATCAGGATAAATGAGTGAGCGCCACATATGGGCGGACGGACTGTTGTCGTAACCAAGACCTTCCGGTGGCTGCTTGAAGTGTTTGGCAACCAGATTCACAAACGGATCAATATTGACCTTGGCATTGGGATCAAACGCGTAAAGATCACTCACTGTCACTTCACGCGCTGCGTAATACCATTTGTGTTTTTTCGCGGCTTCGTAAGCGGCCTGCACATGCGGCGGTGGCACATAGTCATAGCCATAGATGTTGCGATACAAGTCGGGATAAGTGTAGCCGGCTTTTTCATCGGCAAAGAAGCGCAGTGGCTGGTGATAGCGAATGGCCCAGGCAGTGAGCTCCGGCACATAGGGCTCGAATAGTTGGGCACCATAGTAACCGTGGTCAACGCGGATCAGTTCCTGTGATACGTCGTGCAGCAAACAGGCCAGCACCACCTCTTCCGACAAACCGTTCTGCAGGGCCTTGTTGGCGCTCTGGTAACAGTGGTTGCGAGTGCGGGTAAAGCGCAGTTCGTAAAAATCGAGCAGCTTCGGTTTGGCTGGCATGGCCGGCAGCTGCGTCACTTTCTCGGCCGGATTGGTGGTGACGAACAAGCCACCCACACCGCGCCGGTAGTGACGGGTGGTGATCTGCGACGTGACCTGTGCCGCAGAGGGGAAGTCACCGCCGCTGCCATCAGCGGCTTTGCCTTCAGTCTGTGCGTAGAGACGGTCTTCCATGTAATGTTCCAGCGCATCCGCACGCGCTTCATGCGACATCAAGTTGACGGCGGCAATTCCGCCCAGCGCGGCAATAAATTCACGACGATCGATTTTAAACATGGCGGAACCCCCTCAGATTCTCAGAACAGGGCATAAGTGTACCCCAGCAAACCAAAAATGATAGGCTTGCAACGATGCAGGCAGCAGCCTGCGTACATGTTGCAATGGACCCCGGAGTGTCGATCATGCCGTGGTTCGGCAAGACCGGAATCAGTGGCCAGGACCTGGGCGAACTTGACGCCGGTCACTCACTGCAGGTAGACCAATTATGACTGCCCCCATCTATTACCTGCCCCATGGTGGCGGCCCGATGCCGTTGCTGGATGATCCTGCCCATGCAGGGTTGATACGGTTTCTGAAAGCGCTCAACGGCAAGATTGCCAAACCCGAGGCGATTGTGCTGATCAGCGCACACTGGGAAGAGGCGCAGCCCTCGGTCTATGCCGGTGACCACCACGGCATGTTGTTTGATTATTACGGTTTCCCGGCCCCAACCTATGCATACCGCTATCCAGCACCGGGAGCTCCGGCACTGGCACGCCGTATCCGGGATTTGTTGCAGGCCGCCAAGCTGCCGTGTGCCCTGGAATCCACCCGCGGCTTTGATCACGGTACCTTTGTGCCGATGATGTTGATAAATCCCGAGGCTGATATTCCGTGCCTGCAGTTATCGCTGTTGAAGGGACTCGATGCGGTTGCGCACCTGCAGCTTGGGCTGGCGTTGCAAGCGTTGAGAAAAGAGAACGTGGTGATCATCGGTTCCGGGATGTCGTTTCACAATCTGCAAGCGGTGTTCGCCGGCCAGCAACCGGAACTGCGCGCAGCCAGCGACCAGTTTCACCAATGGTTACTGGCTACTGTTGGCTCAGCGGAGTTGTCAGCCGAAGCACGGCTTGCAGCCCTCGCCAATTGGCAGCAGGCGCCTTATGCCCGTTTTTGCCATCCCCGCGCCGAACATCTGTTGCCGCTGCATGTGTGTGCAGCGATTGCCGGCGGTGCGCCGGCACAAGTGGTGTTTGATGAGGAACTGATGAACCACAAAGTGGCGGGATTCTGCTGGCAGTAGCAGCGCACTCATGCCGACACTGCTTCTTGCTCAAACGGCACGCCCAGCACTTCCAGCGCTACCGCAACGCGCCTTACAAAAGGCGAATCCAGCATGCCGATAAGACGCATGAAGTCGCCCCATTCAATAGTCGTTAATTTTCTTGCCGGTCCACGGCAGTGGATCCTCACCGCGTTTGTCAGTCCAGCCGCCGGTGAAGGACTTGAAGTCAGGCGAGAATTCCATGGTGGCAAAGCCTTCGCCGTCTTTGTCAGTCCACTGCATCGTGATTGTGCGTGGGCCTTCAAACATGAAGTTGGACAAATGGCCGTGAAAGCTCTGATTTTGGCCTGCCAGATCATAGCTGCCCGACAAGCGATTGCCGATCTCCATGGTGAATCTGGTTTTGACGGGATACAGACCATCACCATTGAAGGCCATGCCTTCAAAGGTCCCGATCAGGCTCTTGATATTGTTGTCTTCAGCGCCGTTGGCTACAGCGCCCAACATGAGTACCAAAGCACTGAAAAATGCCAAGGCTTTCTGCAATCGTTTCATTCGACTCCAAATACCAGCAGTACGTTGCCGGGATTGCCAAACGGCCCCCCGTTACCCGACACCACATAGACCAGGCCATTGGCGATCACCGGCCCCGGACCATCCATCGAGCCACCATTGGCTTTGATGCCGTTGACAGTGTTGAAGCTGGCATTGGTGTCAAAGGTCCAGATGGTTTTGCCTGTTTTGCTATTGTAAGACCGCAAGCCGCCATCAGCAGAGCCGGAGAACACTGCTCCGGGTATGGCGGTGACTGCCGACGCCTGCACGGGTGTGCAGCCAGGGCCGCCCTTGCACAACAGATCGGCTGGGGGTGTAAACCACAGCCGCTTGCCGGTGACCAGGTCGACGCCGTGGATGCCGCCGGGGGTTTTGGTACGATTGCTGGCCACTGCAAAATAAGCGCGCTCGCCGTCAGTGGCGGTGCCATAGACGCCACCGGCTGCCGAGCCTTCGCCCCAACGGTAGGTCCACAGTAATTTGCCGTGGTCATCCGGATCGAACGCAAAACCCAGTCCGGATTTCTGCGTGGCTATGATCAAGTCCTTGCCGTTGGCAGCAGTTGTGAGCACCGGCGAAGCGGAGAAATCAAAATCAGGGCCTACCGGATTCGAGCAGCCCGGATTGTCAGTTTTGCCGCCGAGCGCCGGCTCACAACCGCCACTCCAGATATCACCTTCCAACACCTGGTTCACCCACACCATTTTACCAGTATCGAGCTCGATCGCGATGATGGCGTTGGTGGTGGAGGCACGCGGTTCCACAAAGGCGTTGCCAGTGGCGAAATAGATCAGTTTGCGTTTGACATCAATCGTGGGTGAATTCCACACCGAGCCGCCGGCCGGGCCGCGCAATTCCTTGCCATCGGGCAGGGTGCGGATCAGTTGTGGTTCGGGCAGCGTGTAGGTTTTCCAGATTTGCTTGCCGGTATTGGCATCAAGTGCAGTGACGGAACCACGGAAGCTGCAGCAAACATAGGAAGAATTGCCGTTGGCGGCAGCTTCTTCCGACAAACCGGCCGTGGGCACATAGACGCGGCCGTTGTAGTACTTGAGGGCGCCGGTGCCCATTGCACCCTGGTGCGAGTCAACTTTGGTTTTCCATACCAGTACCCCGGTTTCGGCATCCAGTGCATAGGCATTTGCTTTCAGATCATTGAACAGTGCAACAGTGTGCTTTTTGCCCGCCGCGGTGATTTCCGCCATGGAAATGGCTGTGCGTATGCTGGCCTCGGCTTTATAGCTCCAATAAGTGCAACCGGTTTTGGCATTGAGCGCAAACACATGGCCAGCCTGGCTGCCCATGAATAACCGGTCGCCATAGATCGCAGGCTGGGCCCGATGTGAGGTGACATCAGGCACGCCAAAGGCCCACTTGAGTTTCAGCTTGGGTATATTGGTGGCGGTGACACCTCCGGTCTGGCTTTGATAGCGACTGTTCTTTTCATCCAGCCCCCATCCACTCCATACACTGGCCGCAGCAGGGGTGGTGAGCGGGGGAATCTTGTCACACATGCCCACCGTGAAATTCACCGGCTTCTCGACCACAGGCTGGCCACTCAGGTATTCCGCGACTGCCACGCGCTTGTCTGCACCAATACTGTCGCCCTGGATACGCATGGCGCCGTCAGTCAGTGTGCGCAATATGGCATTGGGATTGAGTTTGCGCAGCATGGCGGCAGAAGGAATCTTGTCGCTGGCTTCCGCCTTGTGACAGCTGGCGCAGAACGTCGTGAAGGTTTCTTCACCGGCGGGTGTTGCTGCCGACAGCAAGCTGGCCGGGATCAGGGCGCATAGGGTCAGGCCGAGCAGGCTTGTTATTCTCATGGGTTGTCCTGATATAGGAGCTGATACACGTCAATTCTAGCAGCGATGGATAGGTGTAGCATGCAGAAATGGAAATCGGCTGCTGCCCGTAAGCTAACCAGAGGTTGGAAAATGGATCAGACTGAATTTGCCCAAGCCGGCTCAGGTTTCAAACTGACCAGGCAAGGCCGCTGGGTGCTGTGGCTTTCCCCCTTGGTGTTGCTGGCGCTGGTGATGCTGGGCTTGATGTGGTGGTGGGACAAGGAAGTGCCACTCTATGACAGCGTGGTGCTCACACGTTCGGAGGCTGCTGCCCGCGGCGAAAAAGTAGTGGTGGGCACACTGACCACCGATGCCCTGATCCAGGTAGTCAATCATATGCTGCACAAGCGTGGCGGCTATCTCTCCAATGACCTGCTGCCCCCCGGCATCTTCATGGACAACATGCCCAATTGGGAATTCGGCGTATTGGTGCAATGCCGGGATCTGGCGCGGACGCTGCGCAATGGTTTTGCACGGTCACTGACACAATCGATGGAGGACAAGGATCTGGCTGAAGCTGACCCGCTGCTGTCATCCACCAACGACCGCTGGTTGTTCCCGTCCAGTGAAAGCCAATATGGCAAGGCAGTCGAGCATCTCATGCATTATCGTCAGCGCTTGCAGGATGGTGGTAATGATGATGCCCAGTTTTTCGCGCGTGCGGATAACCTGGCTGATTATCTGGGGGTGGTGGAATCACGGCTTGGCAGTTTGTCACAACGGCTGTCAGCCAGTGTTGGCCAGCTGCGGATCAATACCGATTTGGGTAGCGACAGTGGCGCTTCCCAAGCACGCCCTGGCGAGAAAGAAAACGAGGTACAGACCCCGTGGCTGCAGATTGATGATGTCTTCTACGAGGCGCGCGGCAACGCGTTTGCCCTGGCAGTTTTCCTGCACGCCATTGAGCATGATTTCGGTACGGTGCTCGACAAAAAGAACGCCCGCGTCAATCTGCAGCAGGTCATCCGTGAACTGGAAGAGGCGCAAGAGCCGCTCCAGAGTCCGATGGTACTCAACGGTGCCAGCTACGGCCTCTTTGCCAATCATTCACTGACACTGGCCAATTACATTTCGCGTGCCAATGCGACGGTAATTGAATTGCGGGCCTTGCTGGATCGAGGTTGATTGCCTGCTCTTGAATCAAGCCCGGTTGGCCCCCATGTTAGTTTCATCACGAGTTATGAGGCTTCCCCATGCGAATGGAAAAACTGACAAGTAAACTGCAACAAGCACTTTCCGATGCCCAGTCCCTGGCGGTGGGCAAGGATCACTCCTATCTGGAGCCAGTCCATGTTATCAGCGCACTGCTGGAGCAGAAGGGTGGATCCTTGCGTCCGCTGTTGACGCAAACCGGTTTTGATCTGGCCATGTTGCGCAGTGGCTTGGACAAGCTACTGGCGGCATTGCCGGTAGTGAAGGATCACAGTGGTGAGCTGTCGATCTCTCCCGACACTACCAGACTTTTCAACCTGGCCGACAAATTGTCGCAGAAAAACAATGACCAGTTTATTTCCAGCGAAGCCATGCTGCTGGCTGCGATGCAGGACAAGAATTCCTCACTCGGCAAGCTGTTGAATTCCTGTGGCGTCAGTCCTGCTGCGCTGGAAACCGCGATCCGCAATTCACGTGGTGGCGCCAGTGTGGACAGTTCTGAAGCAGAAGAAGCATTTCAGGCACTCAAGAAGTTTACTGTGGATGTCACTGAGCGTGCGGCCCAGGGCAAGCTGGATCCGGTAATCGGGCGTGATGATGAAATCCGCCGCACTATCCAGGTGTTGCAGCGTCGCACCAAGAACAACCCGGTGCTGATCGGTGAGCCCGGTGTGGGCAAGACCGCTATCGTTGATGGTCTGGCCCAGCGCATCGTCAATGGCGAAGTGCCGGAGGGGCTCAAGGACAAGAAAATTCTATCGCTCGACATGGGGGCGTTGATTGCCGGCGCCAAATTCCGTGGTGAATTTGAAGAGCGTCTGAAAGCTGTGCTGAGCGAACTTGGCAAGCAGGAAGGCAAGGTGATTCTGTTCATTGATGAAATCCATACCATGGTAGGTGCTGGCAAAGCTGAAGGTGCGATGGACGCCGGTAACATGCTGAAGCCGGCTCTGGCACGCGGTGAGCTGCATTGCGTGGGAGCCACCACGCTGGACGAATACCGCAAATACATAGAGAAAGATGCAGCGCTTGAGCGCCGCTTCCAGAAAGTACTGGTCAACGAACCTAGCGAGATCGATACCATTGCCATTCTGCGCGGTTTGAAAGAGCGCTATGAAGTACATCATGGCGTCACCATCACCGATTCCGCGATCATAGCCGCAGCCAAGCTGTCGAACCGCTATATCACCGATCGCCAGCTGCCTGACAAAGCCATTGATCTCATCGACGAAGCTGCCAGCTTGATCCGTATGGAAATAGATTCCAAACCGGAAGACATGGATCGACTCGATCGTCGTCTGATCCAGTTGAAAATCGAGCGCGAAGCCTTGAAGAAGGAAACCGATGAAGCATCAAGAAAGCGACTGGCCAAAATTGATGAAGAAATCCTCAAGCTGGAGAAGGAATTTTCCGATTTCGATGAAATACTGCGCTCTGAAAAAGCGGCCGTACAGGGCGCGCAGAAATTCAAGAGTGAACTCGAACATGCCCGCATCGACATGGAAGGCGCACGTCGAGCCGGCAATCTGGCGCGCATGTCCGAATTGCAATATGGGGTGATTCCGGCGCTGGAGAAAAAGCTGGAAGCAGCTGCCAATCCGCAAAACACCGAGTTCAAATTGCTGCGCACCAAAGTGACTGAAGAAGAAATCGCGGAAGTGGTGTCACGCTCCACCGGAATTCCGGTAGCCAAGATGCTGGAAGGCGAAAAGCAGAAACTGTTGCGCATGGAAGATGAATTGCACAAGCGCGTGATTGGCCAGGCCGAAGCTGTGAATGCGGTTGCCCATGCGGTGCGCCGTTCTCGCTCCGGATTGGCTGATCCGCGGCGTCCGAGCGGCTCCTTCCTGTTCCTCGGACCCACCGGTGTAGGTAAAACCGAATTGTGCAAGGCGCTCGCCCAATTCCTGTTCGATACCGAAGAAGCCATGATTCGCATCGATATGAGCGAGTTCATGGAGCAACACTCCGTGGCGCGTTTGATTGGTGCGCCTCCTGGTTATGTCGGTTATGAAGAAGGTGGCTATCTGACCGAGGCGGTACGACGCCGGCCTTATTCATTGTTGTTGCTGGACGAGGTGGAAAAAGCGCATCCGGATGTATTCAACATCCTGCTGCAGGTATTGGATGACGGCCGGCTGACCGATGGCCACGGCCGCACAGTGGATTTCCGCAATACCGTCATTGTGATGACATCCAACCTTGGCTCCGACCGCATTATGGATCTGTGGCAGGATGGCTCCGATGCCGTAACGCAGGAGCAGGTCAAAGCCGCCGTAATGCCGGTGGTAAGCCGTCACTTCCGGCCCGAACTGATCAATCGCATCGATGAAGTCGTGGTGTTCCATCCGCTGCAGCAGTCACAGATGCGCGGCATAGCTGAAATCCAGATCGGCTTATTGCAGCAACGATTGGCGGAGCTCGATCTGCAATTGCAGCTGGATGATGGTGTGCTTGATATGCTGGCCAACCTTGGTTTTGATCCGGTCTATGGTGCACGTCCTCTGAAACGCGCAATCCAGCAGTGGCTGGAAAATCCGCTGGCACAGGAAGTATTGAAAGGTGCTTATCCGCCCGGCAGCACAATTGTGGTGAGCCTGGTCGGACAGGACATTGCGTTCAGCAAGAAGGTGAAAGCGGCTGAAGCCGTACAAGCCTGAAACCGGCAAGAGCAGCGATAGCAGCGATCAGTAACTGACTGCTGCTGTCATGAGGCCATTTTTTTTGGCGGCAGCGGCTTCTTGCGCCCGGTGATATGGATTTCCTCAATATTGGGTGCGGTTTGGGCTGCTGCGGTAGCTGTGAGAATGGCACTGGCGAGTGCCATTAAGGCGAAACGACTCATGACTTTCTCCTGGTTGGGTAATTTTATTTTTTGGGATAAATGCTGCATACCTGCAATAAAAGCTGAGTGCCGGACGATACTAGCACCAACAATGGGCGTTTCCGGCTGTCAGTTTCCCGTACAGATTCAGCGGGCAGTGCCTGCTGTGCTGGGCTTGGTGTTGCTTAGCACAAACACCAGTGGCACCAACGCCAGCACCACCCACATCATCAAACGAAAGTCGTCAATATAGGCAACTGTCATGGCTTGCCGGGTTATCTGCATATCGACAAGTTTCAATACACCTGAAGCCCCGGGAGAGACAAAGTCCAATGAAACCGGCAGATTCAGCCGGGCCTTTTCGGTGGTCAGGGATTCAACCAGGTAGGAGTGCATGGCAATGGTGTTGCGGGTTAGCAGGGTAAATGCGACGGAAACCCCAATGCTGCTGCCCATGTTGCGAATCAAGCTGAACAGACTGGCCGCTTCCGCTCGGTATTTCTGGTCGAGGGTGGTGTAGGTGGTGCTGCTGAGCGGAATGAAAACAAAGCCCAGGCCGAGCCCCTGAATTACGCCGGTGATGATTATGTTGGTGGCGGGCACAAAGCTTGAAAATTGGCACATCAAGTACAGCGCATAGGCCGTCAACAGCAGCCCGCCCAGAATCAGTTTGCGCTGATCCATTTTGTTGGCAACTCGACTGACAATGGTCATAGCTATCAGTGTGCCAATGCCACGCGGGGCCAGGATCATGCCGACATCCAGCACACTGTAACCCATCAGGTTTTGCATGAAGGGTGGCAACAATGCCATCGTTGCCAGCAGCACCATGCCCACTATAAATATGAAAAACAGGCCTAATTGCAGGTTTTTGTCCCGCAACATGCCGGGCGACAAAAACGGATGCTGAGCCTTCATGGTATGCACCACATAAATCCATATGCATGACAGCAAGAGCGCAACATAAAGCTGGATTTCAAAGGATGAGAACCAGTCCTTGGTTTCACCGCGATCCATGATCAGCTGCAGGCAGGCAATGCAAAGACTCAAGGTCAAAAATCCGGTCATGTCGAACGGGCGATCAAGTTTTTTGCCTTGGGGCAGATAAACCATCAGGGCCAGAAACGAAAGGATGCCTAGTGGCAGGTTGATATAAAACACATAGCGCCAAGAATAATATTCGGTCAGATAGCCGCCGAGAGATGGGCCGACGATGGGGCCGATCATTACGCCCATGCCCCACACCGCCATCGCTTTGGGATGGTCCTTGCGTTCATTGATATCAAGCAGGGTCGATTGCGACAGTGGAACCAGTGCCGCACCAAAGATCCCTTGAAATATGCGGAACACCACCATTTGCTCAAGCGAGGTCGCCATGCCGCACAGCATGGAACTCAGGGTAAAGCCTGCCACTGAAACCAGCATGATGCTTTTGCGGCCATAACGCCCGGCCAGCCAGCCCGTGGGCAGCGTCATGATTGCAGAGGCAACGATGTAGGAGGTCAATACCCACGACACCTGATCCTGGGTGGCCATCAGGCTGCCCATCATGTGCGGCAACGCTACGTTGGCGATGGTGGTATCAAGTACCTGGATGATGGTGGCCAGCATCACCGCGAAGGTGATGATCTTCTTGATGGCGGGATCCAGTGCGGCTTCCTGGTTCATCTTGATGTCATGTCAGAACCAGGGCAGCTTGCGCTGATGGCCGGTGTCAATTTCAACCAGCGCACTCATGCCGGGTGACAAGATTGGCGAATTGGCAAGTGGAGTCATTTCCAGTTTCACATTGAGGCGTTGCACTACTTTTACCCAATTGCCGGAACTGTTTTGTGCCGGTAACAAGGAGAATTCCGAACCAGTGCCCGGAGTCAGTGCGATAACAGTGCCTTCCCATACCAGATCAGGATAAGCATCTATATGGATGGTGGCATGCTGTCCCAGGCGTAAATAGGTGAGATCGGTTTCCTTGAGGTTGGCTTCCACCCAGATTTTACTGTCATTCACCAAAGTGCCCAGAGGTATGGTGGCATTCACCATTTCCCCCACTTTCACGCCGAAATTGGCCAGCACGCCGTCGCGCGGGGCATGTACTTCGACATGTGACAGATCGAGCAGGGCTTTCTCACGCTCGGCCATTGCCAGTTGATAGTCGGGATGTTGTTCAGTGGGCAGGCTGGGGTTGACCAGCTTGGCCTTCACAACATCCAGCGCCTGTCGGGTGATGTCCACTTGTTTGCTGGCTGAAGTTGCCTGATGGGTAGCCTGGTCGACCTGGATGGTTGATACAGACTTGGATTCTGCCAGCTTCTGCAAACGCTCCTGTTCGCGCCGGAAATAATCGTAATCATTTTCGGCCTTTCTGATATCCCCCAGTTTATTGGCATAATCCGCGCGCAGGCTTTCAATGTTGCTGCGTACCTTGAGCAGGTTGGCTTCGCTGCGGGCAAGTGCGATGCGGTAGTTGTCACCGTCAATGCTGAACAGCATCTGGCCGGCACTGACCCGTTCGTTGTCGTGCGCGCCCACGGCCACTACTCTGCCGCCCAGCTCGCTACTGATGCTGACCAGATCTGCTTTAAGATAGGCATCTTCGGTGGACACAATGCGACCGCCGTGCAGGTATAACCAACCCCCTGCTACTGCCACAGCAACTGGTCCCAGCCACAAGAAGGCAATGCGCAGCATACGCTTGATCAAAGACATGTATTTCTCCCCTACTCTCAGGGTGTCAGACTACAAAAAAAGCCGGGATAAGGACACTGGCGATTATCGCTTTTGAGAAAATTGCTGTCAGCACAACATTCTGCTGTTGTTACAAGGGTGTGACTTTTATGATGGCCGTGGATGTTGGCCCTAGCCCACAGTTGGAAATGCAATGAAAAGCAAGTCTCCTTATTTTGCCGCAGTTGATCTTGGTTCCAACAGCTTTCATATGGTTATTGCGCGCGTACATCGCAAGCAGGTTGAAATCATTGATCGGGAAAAGGAGATGGTGCAGCTGGCCAGAGGTATTAATGCCGCTGGCCAGCTCGACAAGGATGCGCAAAAACGTGCGGTAGCCTGTTTGCGGCGGCTGGGTGAGCGACTGCGGGATATTCCCCTGGAGCAGGTGCGTGCTGTTGGCACCAAGACCCTGCGAGCCATCGAGAATTCTGCCAGTTTCATCAGGCTGGCGGAGTCTGCACTCGGAGTGCCAATACAAATCGTTTCCGGTTATGAAGAGGCCAGGCTGATTTATTCCGGGCTGGCCCATTCGGTCACCAATGACCATAGCAAGCGGCTGGTGGTAGACATCGGTGGTGGCAGTACCGAGTTCATCATTGGCCAGGATTTTGTGCCCCAGAGCCTGGAAAGCCTGAACATGGGGTGTATCGCCTATACCCGTAAATACACCGGCAAAACCGGACGGGTTACCGCTGCCGGCTTTCGCAAAATGTATCTGGCGGCATGCACGGAAATTGAAACCATTTTGCGGGGTTATCAGAAAGTAGGCTGGCAAATTGCCTATGGCACGTCGGGCAGCATCAAGGCAGTGGGTGAACTGGTAGCCGACCGTGATGGAGGTGCCGTAATTACCCGGCAATCCTTGCAGTTGCTGGCGAAAGCTCTGGTGTCGGGCAATGTTGATATGGAAAAGGTGCCAGCCACGCGCAGAAGCGTGTTGCCCGCTGGTATCGCCATACTCAAAGCAGTATTTGATTTGTTCGAATTGGCCGAGATCCATGTTGAAGATGCCGCCCTCAAGGAAGGGCTGCTCTACGACATTATCGGTCGCCAGAGCCATGCCGATGCCCGGTTTGCCACAGTTGCAAAACTGCAGGAACAGTACACCGCTGACCTTTCGCAGGCAGAGCGGGTAGCGGCGACAGCGTTAACCTTCTGGCGCAGACTCGACACACCCATGCTTGCGCGGGTTTCGCGCACCAAGATTCTTGCGTGGGCCGGGCAATTACACGAAATAGGTATGAGCATCTCCCATTCCGGCCATCATCATCATGGCTACTACATTCTCCGAAATAGTGATCTTGCCGGCTTTGGTCGTTATGAGCAGTACATGCTGGCCGCACTGGTGCGTAGCCAGCGCAAAGCGCTGGATATCAAGGATTTCGATGAGTTTGACATGGCGACCCTGGCTGCGCTGACACCACTGATTCTGTGTTTGCGACTGGCAGTCCTGTTACACCGGCGCCGTGAAAATCTGGCACCCTTGCCGCGCTTGTCGCAGCGGGGCAAGGGTTTTCATCTGAAATTCAACAAACGCTGGCTGGCGGCACATCCGCTGACATTGGCGGGGCTGGAACAAGAGCGGATCTGGCTGGCGGACTTCGGGGTCAGCTTTACCTATGGCTGACAAACGTAAAGTGCCTATAATCGGTCTGCCATGCGCGGATGTAAATCCATTTTGGGGGGTCAAAATAGTGAAGCTTTTTTCATGTTTTGTAGTGGCAGTGCTCTCTGCGCTGCTGCCAGTGTCACAGGCCAATGCGCACCACTCATTCAACGCTGATTTCAGTGAGGCCAAGGGCGAAATCCACGGGGTGGTCAAAAGCGGGCGTTTTGCCAATCCCCATCCGCGCTATCAGGTGGAAGTCACCAAAAAGAATGGCTCAAAGGAAGTGTGGGAGTTGGAAGGCTCCAGTGTCACCACGCTCACCAATGCCGGCTGGCCTGCCAATTTCCTGCTGCCGGGTGACGAAATCACGGTGCGGGGATCGCTGGGCCGTGACAATAGCAACAAGATGTTCATAGAGGGAGTCACCAAAGCCAACGGCGACACATTCCCGCCCACCAATCTGGTTCGCCGCGATCCCGACCAGGTGCATGCCACCAAGGGCAAGAACTATGGATATGCCAAGGTGAACACCGCCGCCCCCTTCGATATCAGCGGTCCCTGGCGCAACAGTTACAAGTTCCACGTCACTGTTGACGATCTGGAGCCAAAGCCCACGCCGCTTTCAGCCGAGGGCAAGACGTTGTTTGAGCACACCACCCATCATGACGATTATTCTTTGCGCTGTGTGGCCCCGGGATTGCCACGTATTTTTGGAGCGCCCTATGACATGGAAATCATCGACGGCGGCATCCTGTATGAATTTGTCTATATTGAGCACAATACCCCGCGTCGCATTTACATGGATGGCCGTAAAGCCCCGGCTGACTACCCTGATCGTCCGATGGGATTTTCGGTAGGCCATTGGGAAGGTAACGAACTAGTGGTTGAAACCACCCATCTTGCAGGGGGTTGGCTTGATGGTTCAGGTTTGCCGCTGAAAGGTGGTGCCAACAGCCGCATTGTCGAACGCTACACCTTTGCTGCCGATCGTTTGTCGCTGGACCGGGTCATGACGATATACGACGATTATTACACCAAGCCGCTGGTGCGACGCCGCGGTTCGGCGCGTGACGATTTCATGGGCATAGTCGAGCACGATAGTTGCGATCCCACCACCTATTACTGGGATCTCATGCAATCCGGGGAGCTGGAACGGCGCATCAAGACGTTGTTGTAGCAGCTTTGGCAGCGATGGGGCGTCGCGTTTAAATTACGCCTTGGCAAGTGATGGTCTTTATTCACAAAGTATTACCGTGTGGTTTCGGAGTTTTCAACAATGCGTTTCAAGCTGTACGCAGGATTGCTGGCCTTGCTGCTGATGGTGCTGTTTGTTGCAGAACCCGCTTCAGCACAGCGCAGGTTCATGCCATCACGCAGCAAAACTGATTCAATTGATCATAATCTGCCAGTGGATGTTGACGGCTCGGAATTCCATTTTGTGCGTCTGATCTATGGCGGCAATGGCTTCAACGACAAATTCTCGGGCAGAGGACAAAGCTGGCTAACCGACTGGCCTGAAGCTGAGCATTTCTTCATTCAAGGTGTGAAACGCTTGTCGAATATTGATGTTACCCATGTCAGCCTCCCCAATGGACAGGGCGGCGAACGCATCAGACTGACGGAAGACAATGTGTATGATTATCCGTTTCTCTACGCAGCAGAAGTCGGGCATTGGAACCTCAGCAATGAAGAAGCCGCTATTTTGCGTGATTACCTGCTGCGCGGCGGGTTTTTCATGGTGGATGATTTTCATGGCACCCAGGAATGGGAAGTCTTTATGGCGTCAATGCGAAAAGTCTTTCCGGACCGGCCGGTAGTAGAAATTGAGCAGAGCAGCGAAATCCTTCACACTGTTTATGATCTGGACAAGACTATCCAGATCCCCGGCCTGGCCGCACTCTACAATGGTGTGACCTTTGAAAAAGATGGCTTCAAGCCGGATTATCGCGGCATCTATGATGATCATGGCAGGCTGATGGTAATGATCAATCACAATATGGACATGGGGGATGCGTGGGAAAATGCCGATTTACCCGAGTATCCCGAAAAAATGACTGCTCTGGCCTATCGCTTCGCAGTCAATTACGTTGTCTATGCGATGACGCACTGACGCTATCAATTTTCAGCTGCTGCAAGGTTTTGGTGTCTGCATGAAGAAATTTATTTCACTGGCTGCGATCTCTGGTTTTTGGCTGGCAACGTGGGCAACAGTTCATGCTGCTGCTGATGATATCGAGGCGCGCGCCCGCGCAATCCATGAGCATGTGTTCACTATCGATTCGCACGATGATATTGAGCTCGGTTTCGCAACCAGTGAATTCATGCCTGCAGACAAGGCAGAAGCGCAAGTAACGCTCGACAAGATGAAAGCCGGCGGGCTCGATGGCGGGTTCTTTGTTGTTTACGTCGGGCAATCACCACGCACCCCGGATAATTACCTGAAAGCACGTGCAGACGCGCTTGCCAAATTTGATGCCATTCACCGGATGGTCAAGCTCTATCCGGAACGCATCGGCCTGGCCACAACTGCAGCACAAGCGCGCCAGTTGCATGCAGCTGGCAAGCTGGTGGCTTTCATTGGTATCGAGAACGGTTATGTAATTGGCAAGGATCTTGGTGTATTAAAAGATTTTCGGGCAATGGGTGCGCGTTATATGACGCTCGTGCATAACGGCCACAATGACATAGGGGATTCGGCGCAGCCGCGCACCGAGTTTGGTGACAAGGGCCCCGAGGAACATGGCGGACTGAGTGCGTTTGGAGAGAAAGTGGTGGCCGAACTCAATCGCCTGGGCATACTGGTGGACATTTCGCATGTCTCCAAACCTACCATGCTGGCAGCAACCAGGCTTTCCAAGGTGCCCGTGATTGCATCCCATTCCGGGGTTGCGGGTGTCTATGTCCACGCCCGTAATATGGATGATGAGCAATTACTGGCGCTCAAACAAAACGGAGGGGTTATTCAGCTGGTTGCCTTCAAGGCTTATCTGAAAGATGGTAATGATGCCAACGTCAGTAACTTTGTTGATCAGATCGACTATGCCGTCAAAAAAATCGGTATCGATCATGTGGGGATTTCCTCCGATTTCGGCGGTGGCGGCGGCATCAACGGCTGGAACAATGCGGCTGAAAGCTTCAATGTCACGCTGGAACTGGTCAAACGCGGCTACTCCGAGCAGGACATCGGCCTTATCTGGGGTGGCAACGTGCTGCGTATTCTGGAGTTGGCTGAAAACATGGCCGAGCAGCCCGGTGGCAACAGTCACTAAGATCTGTCATTAGTTCCAGCAATCCCTTGACACACAAGGATTTTTCCCGATAATGTCCCCGCTTGTTTGACATGTGGGATCGTCGATTATCCATCGACAGATTTCCGTAACGATTTCTGCGGCAGGTTGCGTAGAAGTTTGCGAGAGAGCCACGCACCGGCGGACCACCGCCTTGTGTAGTCAACGACCCGCTTGAATACCCCGTCTGCAGCCGGCTGATTCAGTTTGCTGAGGGACGCGGGAAATTCTTCCTCTGGCGCATCACGCCAAGGGTCATCCGGTTCAAACCGAACCGTCTCGAACTGCCAGGCTACCCATGCTGCAGTTGGCCCATACATTGTTGTCAAACTAACAGGATTTAAAGCTGCCATTGGTGTTTGCCGATGTGGCTGCTGAAGTTTGCAACGCTACTGATGAACTAAAGTTCCTGACAGGAACCGGGAGGATAGAGCCATGGCATTATTGTCTGGTGGAGAAATGTTACTGAGGGCTCTGCATGATGAAGGTGTGGAGTTCATTTTCGGATATCCGGGCGGTGCCGCGCTGCATATCTACGATGCGATTTTCAGACAGGACAAGGTAGAGCACATTCTGGTGCGACATGAGCAAGCTGCCACCCACGCAGCTGATGGCTATACGCGTGCCACCGGCAAGCCGGGTGTTGTGCTGGTGACCTCCGGTCCTGGTGCCACCAATGCAATTACCGGCATTGCGACTGCCTATATGGATTCCATCGCCATGGTTGTCATTTCCGGCCAGGTAGCGCGTGAATCGCTCGGCTCTGATGCATTTCAGGAAACTGACATGATCGGGGTGTCGCGTCCGATCGTGAAGCACAGCTTCATGGTGCAGAATCCGCAGGACATCCCGGAAATCATCAAGAAAGCTTTTTATATCGCCACCACCGGTCGCCCGGGACCAGTGGTGATCGACATCCCCAAAGATGTGACTGATCCGCATGTCAAATTTGAATATGCCTATCCGGAGACTGTAAAAATCCGTTCTTACATCCCGCCTGCCAAGGGCCATTCCGGCCAGATCAAAAAGGCCGTCGATATTCTGTTGGCGGCCAAGCGTCCGATCATTTACGCCGGTGGCGGGGTTGTGCAGGGCGAAGGCTCGGACTTGCTGACTCAAATGGCGCGTAAACTGGGCTATCCGGTTACCAACACGCTGATGGGACTTGGCGCTTATCCCGCTACTGACAAACAGTTCGTGGGCATGCTGGGCATGCATGGCACCTATGAAGCCAATATGACCATGCATGAATCCGATGTGATTCTGGCTGTTGGTGCGCGATTTGATGACAGGGTGACTAATTCCGATGTAAAAAAATTCTGCCCGAATGCCATTATCCTGCACGTCGATATTGACCCTGCCGCGATTTCAAAAACCGTGACGGCGCATGTGCCGATTGTTGGTCCGGTCGCACCTGTGCTTAAGGAAATGCTGGAGTTGGTTGAGGCGGGCAAAGCGAAAATTGATACTGCCGCTCTCAAACACTGGTGGGACAAGATCAATCACTGGCGCACACGAGAGTCACTGAAAGTTGTGCCTGGTGCGCATGAAGTAATCAAACCGCAGCAGGTGATCCAGGCCTTGTATGAAGTCACCAATGGTGATGCCTACATTACTTCTGATGTGGGCCAGCACCAGATGTTTGCTGCCCAGTATTACCATTTTGACAAGCCGCGCCGTTGGATCAATTCCGGCGGTCTTGGCACCATGGGCTTTGGTCTGCCGGCAGCAATGGGCGTCCAGTTGGCATTCCCGGCCGCGACTGTTGCCTGCGTCACCGGGGAAGGCTCGATCCAGATGAATATCCAGGAACTGGCTACCTGCAAACAGTGCGCATTGCCGGTGAAGATTGTAAATCTCAACAACAAAGCGCTCGGCATGGTGAAACAGTGGCAGGACATGCAATACGGTGGTCGCCATTCACATAGCACCTATGCGGATTCACTGCCGGATTTTGTGAAGCTCGCTGAAGCCTATGGCCATGTGGGCATCAAGATTGAAAAGCTCAGTGAATTGAAATCGAAGCTGCAACAGGCGTTTGCGATGAAGGACAAGCTGGTCTTCATCGATATTGCTGTTGACCCCGAGGAACATGTCTACCCGATGGCAATCCGTGGTGGTGCCATGAATGAAATGTACCTGAGCAAAACCGAGAGGACTTGAACATGAGACGAATTATTTCTGTTCTGATGGAAAACCAGCCTGGTGCATTGTCGCGGGTGGTTGGGCTGTTTTCGCAGCGCAACTACAACATCAATTCTTTGACAGTTGCTCCTACCGAGGATCCAACACTCTCGCGCCTTACCCTGACCACTGTCGGGGATGATCGCAAGATCGAACAAATCATCAAGCATTTGAACAAGCTGGTGGACGTGGCCAAACTGGTGGACTTGACCGAAGGTAATCACATTGAACGTGAACTGATGCTGATCAAGGTGAAGGCAACAGGCGCCCAGCGCGCCGAAGTAAAGCGTGTGGCTGACATTTTCCGGGGGGTAGTGGTTGACATTACCCCGACCATGTATACCATTCAGCTCACAGGCACCAGTGACAAGCTGGACGGCTTCATCGCTGCACTAGCGGGTACTCCGATTCTGGAAGTTGCACGCACTGGCGTATCAGGAATAGCAAGAGGGGAAAAGGTACTGAGTCTCTAACAGGCCCGCAGTCCATGGTTAACTTATCTGGTTAATTTGGACATGCAGCTAATACAAAACGACCTGTACACGAAAACTACCACTACTCTAGCGGATTACAAATCTGCAAAAGCACAGATAAAGCCAGGCCAAAAAGCCTGGCTTTTTTATGTCCAGCTTTTCATGAGTCGGCCTTGACGCCATCGGCAGATAATTAGCGCAGAGGAGGGGTTTTACTGCGAACGCTGCCGGCGGATTCAGGTCAGGGGAGGGGCTGAATTGCTACAAATGGCGGGGGAGTGTGCGCCCTGGCGGGCGCACACTCCGGAGCTTCTTGTTTATACCACCTTCTTCATGCTGGTCATGTGACTGCGCAGGTTCTGGCCGATTTTTTCAACCGGGTGATTGCGTATTGCTGAGTTCACAGCAATCAGTTCACGATCATCAACACCATTGTCTTTTACCTGCAGGCCTTTGCCGATCACTGCAGTGTCTGCTTTGCTCATGAAGTCTTTCAGGAGTGGCACTGCTGCATGCGAGAACAGATAGCAGCCATATTCCGCAGTGTCAGAAATGACTTTGTTCATCTCATACAATTTTTTGCGGCCGATCAGGTTGGCAATCAATGGCACTTCATGCAGCGATTCGTAGTAGGCAGACTCGGCGATAACGCCGGCAGCTACCAGGGTTTCAAAGCACAGCTCCACGCCAGCCTTGATCATCGCGACCATCAGCAGACCCTTGTCGTAGTATTCCTGTTCGGTAATTTCGCCGGCACCTTCGATGGAGGAAAGTTCGAATGCAGTTTTGCCGGTTTCTTCACGCCAGGTCAGCAGTTTTTTGTCATTGTCAGCCCAGTCAGCCATCATGCCGCTGGAGAAATGGCCTTCCATGATGTCATCCATGTGTTTTTCAAACAGGGGGCGCAAGATCGTTTTCAGTTGTTCACTCACATGGAATGCTTTGATTTTGCCCGGATTGGACAAGCGATCCATCATGTTGGTGATGCCGCCTTGTTTCAGGCCTTCAGCCACTGTTTCCCAGCCGTGCTGGATCAATTTGGAAGCGTAGGCGGGCTGGATGCCTTGAGCGACCATGCGTTCGAAGCAAAGGATGGAGCCAGTCTGCAGCATGCCGCACAGAATGGTTTGTTCGCCCATCAAGTCGGATTTCACTTCGGCTACAAATGAAGACTCCAGCACTCCGGCGCGATGACCACCGGTGGCGGCAGCATAGGCTTTGGCTATTTCGAGACCTTCACCATCGGGATCATTCTCGCGATGAACTGCGATCAGGGTGGGAACGCCGAATCCGCGTTTATATTCTTCACGTACTTCAGTGCCCGGACATTTGGGGGCAACCATGATGACGGTGATGTCTTTGCGTATCTGCATGCCCTCTTCGACGATGTTGAAACCATGCGAATAGGCCAGACAAGAACCTTTTTTCATCAGGGGCATGACTTTGTTAATGACAGGAGTGTGCTGTTTGTCAGGAGTAAGGTTCAACACCAGATCTGCGGTCGGGATCAGTTCTTCAAAAGTGCCAACCCTGAAGCTGTTTTGGGTGGCGCCGAGCCAGGACTGACGCTTGCTCTGGATCGCTTCTGCACGCAGCGCATAGGAAATATCCAAACCACTGTCACGCATGTTCAGACCCTGGTTGAGTCCCTGGGCTCCGCAGCCGAGGATCACTACTTTCTTGCCTTTCAGACGCTCAACACCATTGGCGAATTCGGATTTGTCCATGAAACGGCATTTGCTCAACTGCTCAAGCTGCAGACGCAGCGGCAAGGTATTGAAGTAATTCATAAGGATCGCTCCGGAGATAAGGGGTAATAAGTGCGGGACGCCATAGTAATCATGGCGGGTTGTTGCGTAAAATGAAATTAAAGCAATTCTTCATGCCATTATTGGCAATGATCCAACCCTGACGGCCGTTGTTATGGACCAGCGCGAACTCCAGTTATTTCTGCATTTGAGCAAAACCCTGAGTTTTGCCAAAACCAGTGCCGCTTGTCATGTGGCGCCTTCCAGCCTGAGCCGGGTAATCCAAAGACTTGAGAGGGAAATAGGCCGGCAACTGTTCGAGCGGGATAGTCGCAGAGTCAAATTGACCGCGACAGGCAGGACCTTCCGTGCCTATGCCGAGCAAACCTGTGACAGTTGGGCCGCCTTTAAACAAGCCCTGCATAACCAGGAGACAACCCTGCAAGGGGAACTCAGTCTGTTTTGTTCGGTTACCGCGAGTTACAGTTTCCTGGATGACATCCTGGGCCGGTTCCGCACCCGGCACCCCGGCATCGAGATCAAGTTGCATACTGGCGATTCTGCCATAACGCTCGATCGCATCAATTCGGAATTGGAAGACCTTGGCATAGCAGCCCTGCCAGAACGGGTGCCTTCCCAATTCTCGATCCTCGAGCTCACCAAGACTCCGTTGGTATTCATCGCTTCCTCCCGGCCTGGTCTGGTAAGTACTGATTCCGCTGGCATTGCCAGCGGATCATGGAGTGAAATCCCCTTGATTATTTCTGAAAGCGGCCTCGTGCGGGACCGTGTGGATAAATGGTTCAGGGCAATGAAAATCAAACCCGAAATTTATGCGCAAGTGTCAGGACATGAGGCCATCGTTAGCATGGCAGGCCTTGGTTTTGGAGTCGGGGTAGTGCCCCAGATAGTACTTGAGAACAGTCCGCTTGCTGCCAAAGTGCGCCAAATTGATATCAGGCACACCATGCCGCCAATCACCATCGGGCTTTGTGTGCTGAAGAGAAAGCTCAGCAATGCCTTGATTAATGCCTTTTGGGAACTGGCTCGCCAATCAATTGTCGGGAATAAGAAGCTATAATCAACCAATCAACACAATATGGAAACACTATGAGTCCGGATATAGATCCAAAACTGGATAAGGCAGAATCTGCACCGGTTGATGGTAATCAGGAAGATGCCTCCAACTTCATTGAAGAGCATGAGGAAGAGATTTCCCAGGATGGCAAGAAATTTCGGCGCAAGGGTATCTACCTGCTCCCCAATCTATTGACGACAGGTGCTTTGTTCGCGGGCTTCTATGCGGTTATTGCCGGCATGGGCGGCGATTTTCACAGCGCTTGTGCTGCCCTCGTAGTGGCTATGTTTCTGGACGGCATGGATGGTCGCGTCGCCCGGCTGACCAATACCCAGAGTGCCTTTGGTGCCGAGTATGATTCACTTTCGGACATGGTGGCATTTGGTGTGGCACCAGCCTTGATCTGCTTCAGTTGGGCCTTGTCGGGATTGGGGAAAATCGGCTGGACTGTCGCTTTCGTATATGTGGCTTGCGCGGCTCTGCGCCTGGCGCGTTTTAATGTGCAGAGAGCTGAAGCTGACAAGCGCTTTTTTGTTGGCCTTGCCAGCCCCTCGGCCGCCGGCCTAGTTGTATTTATGGTCTGGGCGTTTTCCTCATACGGAGTGGAAGTCACCAGGCTCATGTCTATTATGGCTGCGCTGGTAACCGGTATTGCAGGATTATTGATGGTAATAAACGTCAGGTATTACAGCTTCAAGGAGCTGGATTTCAAGAATCCTGTTCCGTTTTTCCTGATTCTTGTGATTGTTTTTGTGATTGTCGTGGTCTCCTGGCACCCACCAACAATGTTATTTCTGATGGCGGTTTCCTATGCAATCTCGGGACCCTTGATGGCAATATATTTGAAACGCAAAAAGAAATCTGCCGAGCGTATGGTTTCCCATGTAAATACCGAAAACCACTAAAGCAGTTTACACGCACGATTACGGAGGGTGTTATGTTAATCAAGATAAAAAAAAGCAGTGATATCCCATCATCAGAAATTACACCTGAATCTGTGTATTACTCGCGTCGCGATTTCATGCGAGGTGTTGGTGGTATCGCAATCGGTTCTGCAGCCGGGGGACTGATCTCACAAGCGGCCTTGGCAGAAGGCGACAAAACTGCAGCTGAGCTCAATCTGGCCAGCAAGCCGGCCTGGCTTGCGCAGAAGATTTCCCAGCGCAAGCCGGTTCCTGCGTCGGGCCCGTTTGTTACTGTCGATGCGAAGACCCCTTACAGCGATGTCGCTACTTACAACAATTTCTATGAATTCGGTACGGATAAGGCGGATCCTTCCAATAGAGCAAAACATTTTGCTGTGGATCCATGGTCGGTTGAAGTTGCGGGTGAGTGTAACAAGCCAGGCAAATACACATTGGAAGACATACTGAAGCCGCATACTCTGGAAGAGAGGGTCTACCGGTTAAGGTGCGTTGAAGCCTGGTCGATGGTGATACCGTGGGTCGGGTTTTCACTTGGGGATTTACTTAAACGTTTCGAGCCCAGCGCAAATGCAAAATTTGTTGAATTCCAGACGTTATTGGATCCGAAACAATTTCCTGAACAGAGCTCCAGATTTGCCACCATTCATTGGCCCTATGTAGAAGGCTTGCGTATGGACGAGGCCATGCACCCCCTCGCAATCATGGCGGTTGGTTTATATGGTGATGCGATGCCGGCGCAGAACGGCGCGCCCATTCGTCTGGTTGTGCCATGGAAATACGGTTTCAAGAGTATTAAATCTATTGTGCGGATCAAGTTTCGTTCCGACATGCCCACCAATACCTGGAAGGATCTTCAGCCCAGCGAATACGGGTTTTATGCCAATGTGAATCCGGCCGTAAATCACCCGAGGTGGAGTCAGGCAACAGAGCGCCGGTTGCCGGCCAGTCTGTTTATGCCGCAACGTGTCGAAACCCGGCCCTTCAATGGGTATGCTGACGAAGTTGAGTCCTTGTATACCGGCATGGACTTGCGCCGGAATTATTGAGATCAAGCTTGTGGTCGCCACTAACCGCTGATGCGCTATTCATGCAGAAGTTGATAAAGCCATTGGTGTTTGTCGCACTGTTGGGCCCCGCAGCTTGGTGGGCCTTCATCATATGGCGAGCCTACCTTGGGGATGTCGCTTATCTGGGCCCTGATCCGCCCAAGACATTGGCCTTGGTTTCGGGTGAGTGGTCAATTCGTTTCTTGATGTTGGCGCTGGCAGTCACCCCTTTGCGCTATCTGTTTAATTATGCCTATTTATGGCGATTGCGGCGCATGGTGGGGCTTTATGCTTTTTTCTATGTGTCGTTGCACTTCATTGTATTTGTGCTTTTGTTGCTGGAGCTGGATTTTTCAGCATTAGCGAAGGAGTTGTCCGAGCGCCCCTATATCACGCTTGGATTTATGTCATGGATTCTGCTGCTGCTGCTGACTATGACTTCATTCAATCGGGCGCAAAGAGCGCTAGGAAGAAATTGGAAACGACTTCATCGAGGGGCTTACATAGCCGCCATATTGGCGGTTATGCACCTGATCTGGATAGTGCGATCAGATTTTGGTGAAGCCTTGCTTTATGTGGTGATTTTGGCTGTTTTGCTTGGTTACCGGGTACTGCATAAATACAGCCCTAAAGCCCGTCAATTCGCGTTTCGCAAATTATAATTTCAACCTTCTAAATTATTTTACTAATGTAACTTGCCAAGGTGAATTAGGTACGTATAATGCGCGCTCCCACAGACGAGGGTCTGAGGGGTTCGAAAGAGCAGTTCTTTAAAAATGAGATCAAGTAATAGAAGTGGGCGCTTGGTG
>CAINTJ010000014.1 GCA_903853385.1 uncultured Gammaproteobacteria bacterium | reverse complement strand
CGGCAATCCGGCGGTTGCCGCGGACCCACAAGGAGCCATTGCCCGGATCTACCTCCTCATCGCCAGCAGGGTGAGAGCCCAGCTGGAAGGCGCCAATTACCAGGCGCCTGCTGCCCCCAACATCAGCGTGACTGACGACTGACAGGATTCAGGTGGCCAGCGACTCGCGCAGGAGTTTGAATAGCTTGCGCGAGGAGCCCGGCGCTTGTCCGCGCTCCTGCTCCTTGCGGGCCATTCGCACCAACTGGCCTATTTCCTTGGCATTCAGCTGCGGATGTTCGCTCAATACTTCCGCCAGCACCTTGGTATCACCATTGAGCAAGCGATCACGCAGTTGCTCCACCCGCTGGAAGCGGCGCTTGTCCATTTCCACATTGCGATTGAGCTGGGCGTGAATGCGGTCAACATCTTCATCATCAAGCAGGCGCATCACCTTGCCAATGTATTGCAGCTGTCGCCGCAGGGCGCCGTGCTTGAGAGGCAGGGCCTGATATTCTTCGATGGCAGCCAGCACTTTGTCGGGCAGCTCGCATTTGGCCAGCGTGCTGGCAGTAGCCTCGGTCAGCAGTTGGCCCAGCTCCTGTAGCGCAGTCGAGTCGCGTTTGCGCTGACTCTTGCTGGGGCCGGATGGCAGTTCATCTTCTGGCAGATCTTTCATGCCGTACTCTCTGATAAAACGGGTTCAAAAAAAGAAAATTCAATAAAACAGGGTAGCAAGGCCAAGAAAAGAGAAAAAGCCGATTACGTCAGTGATGGTGGTAAGCACTACACCTCCGGCCAGCGCCGGATCAATCCGCATTGCCTTAAGCAGCAATGGCAGGAAAGCGCCAGCCAAAGCTGCCACCAGCAAGTTGATAATAATTGCACTCGCAAAAACAAGTCCCAGCGTCCAATCCGTAAACCACCATACTGCGGTGCCGCCTGCTATCACGGCCAGCAACAGTCCATTGAGTGCCGCCACAGCGAGTTCGCGGCTCATCAGCCACATGGTGTTGCTGGCCCCGATCTGGCCCAGCGCAATACTGCGGATCACCAGTGTTTGCGTCTGATTTCCTGCCACTCCGCCCATGCTGGCGACGATTGTCATCAGTGAAGCAAGTGCCACCACATGATTGATGGTGGCAGAAAACTTGCTGATGACAGAGGACGCCAGGAAACAGGTGAGCAGATTGATGATCAGCCACACAGCACGACCACGTGCGGTACGCAGTACCGGCGCAAAGGTGTCTTCTTCCGAGCCAAGGCCGGCCATGCTTTTGATTGAGTGTTCTGATTCTTCACGGATAACGTCAACGATGTCGTCGATGGTGATGCGTCCCAGCAGCTTGCCATGTTCATCAACTACGGGTGCCGAGACCCAGTCCATGCGGGCAAATTTCTGCGCCACTTGCTGCTGGTTCATCGTTACCGGAATGGCTTCGAATTCAGTATCCATGATGTCTTGCACGGTCTGGTCGGGATCTGAGACCAGCAGTTTGCGCAAAGGCAGGATACCTACCAGCACGTCATTACGGTCGACTACCCAGATGCTGTCAGTCATCTCCGGCAGCTCTTCGTGGCGCCTCAGATAACGCAAGACCACATCAAGCGAATGATTGCGGCGCACCGTAATGGTATCGGTGTTCAGCAGGCCACCGGCAGAATCTTCCGGGTAGGAAAGCACGGCTTCCAGTCGCTTGCGGTCCTGGGCCCGCATCGCCCCCAAGACCTGCTGGATAACCTGTTCAGGCAAGTTCTGGAGAATGTCGGCAATATCGTCGGTATCCAGCCCTTCAGTGAGGGACACCACTTCAGCCGGACTCAATTTGTTGAGAATGTCGGTCTGGATATCAATGTTGAGATAGTTGAGCACATCTCCGACATTGTCCTTGTCTACCAGCGCCCACAGTACTTCACGGGTGTTGCGCGGTGAGGACTCCAGCAAGTGTGCGATGGTGGGTGCCGGCAAATGGTTAAGCATGCGACGGACCTGCACCAAAGCAGCGCTGTTCTCCAGTGCGCCGTCCTCCAGCGCATCAGTAAGAGCCAGCAATCGGTCCTGGGTGTGTTCGCTGTCGTGCTGGAGGGTGGACTCACTCACTCCACTGCCCTCTATTCTTCGCCGAAGCGTTGGGACAGCAGTAGTTGGATGGCGTCAAAGGCAGCCTGTTCGTCGGCGCCTTCCAGGACCAGATTGAGCTCGCTGCCCACCGGAGCAGCCAGCAGCATCAGGGAAAGAATACTTTTCGCATCCACCATTTTTTCGGCGGTACCAAGCCTGATTTTGCTCTGGAATGCCGCTGCAGTGGCCACGAGTTTGGCTGCAGCCCGCGCATGCAGACCGGCCTTGTTGGGAACAGTGATGGTTGTACTGATCATGGGGCGGCTTCAGACGAGTTCTTTGTGGCGAACCTGGACATTATAGCCACAGGCTTGGAAATGCTTGCCTAGTTTTTCGCAAAGAAAAACCGAGCGATGCTGGCCGCCGGTACAACCTATGGCCACAGTGATGTAGCGACGATTGCTGGACTGGAAGCGGGGCAGCCAGCGTGCCAGATAGTCGCGGATATCCGAGAACATTTCCTCCACTTCCGGCTGCGAATCCAGATAGTGGATTACCGGCTTTTCAAGGCCGCTCAGAGGCCGTAAATTTTCAATCCAGTGCGGATTGGGCAGGCAGCGGGCGTCATAAACCATGTCGGCATCCACCGGGACCCCATACTTGAAACCAAACGACTGGAACTGCAAGGCCATGCCGTTGCCATCAGTGCCGGCCACCCGGCTTTTGATGACATCGCGGAGCTGATGAATCGAAAAGCCACTGGTGTTGATATTGAGATCGGCGAGCCCGGCAATCGGTTCGAGCAGCTGCTTTTCGTGGGCGACTGCTTCCAGCAGGCCCAGCTGGTTGTTGGAAAGCGGATGTTTACGGCGGGTTTCGCTGAAGCGCTTGATCAGGATGTTGTCTTCGGCATCCAGGAAAATTATTTGCGTATCCACTGCGGTGGCGCGCAGGGCTTCATAAATCTGGGGAAACTTGAACAAGTCTTCGGGAATGTTACGTGCGTCTATGCTGACTGCCACACGGGCGAGATGAAGGCTGTCGTCAGAAAGACGCTTCGCGAGGGCCGGCAACAGGCTGGCGGGGATGTTGTCTACACAGTAATACTCAAGATCTTCCAGCAAATGCAGGCAAGTAGTCTTGCCGGAGCCGGAGCGACCGCTGACGATGATCAATTTCATGTTTGCGCCCTCCGTCTTCCAGGCCAGATCAGAAATCAAGGTGGATATAGTATTGGCCAGAATCCGGATCAGGCCAGCTGTTTTCTCTCATTGGATGGTGCAATGCCAAGGGATTCGCGGTATTTCGCAATAGTGCGCCGGGCAACCCGGATACCCTGGTCGGCCAGCACATCGGCAATCTTGCTGTCGCTGAGAGGTTTGCGGGTATTTTCGGCATCAACCAGTTTTTTGATAATGGCACGAATTGCGGTAGAAGAGCATTCACCGCCCGCATCAGTATCCACATGGCTTGAGAAAAAGTATTTCAGCTCGTAGATGCCACGGGGCGTATGCATGTATTTCTGGGTGGTAACCCGGGAAATGGTCGATTCATGCATGCTCACGGCTTCGGCAATGTCGCGTAACACCAGGGGTTTCATGGCTTCGTCGCCATAATCGAGAAAGTTCTTTTGATGTTCGACAATCTTGGTTGCCACTTTCAGCAGGGTTTCATTGCGGCTCTGCAGGCTTTTGATGAACCAGCGTGCTTCTTGCAGGCTGTCACGCAGGAAGGCGGTGTCACCATCGCGGGCGCGGCCAGCCAGTGCTGCATACGTGGGGTTGACGCGAATGCGTGGGGCAGTTTCCGGATTCAACTCAACTTTCCAGCGATTGTTTTCTTTTTTGACAAAAACATCCGGGATGACATAACTGGTTTCGGACTGGGTGATCTCGGAGCCGGGGCGCGGGTTAAGCGTCAGGATAATGTCCATGGCTTCCTTGAGTTCCGGCTCCTTGATGCGCAAGCGGCGCATGATCATGTTGTAATCATGGCTGGCCAGTTGCGGCAGGAATTCATCTATTACGCGTATTGCAGTCGCGACCCCGGGATAATGACTGTCGAACTGTCGTATCTGGATGGTCAGACATTCCCGCAGATCACGATAGCCTACCCCGATTGGGTCGAATTGTTGAACCCGGTGCAGGACGGCCAGCACTTCATCTTCTTCAATATCAATCTGGCCCTGTTCATTGTTGAGCCCGAGCAGCAGCGCTTCAACGGTGGTCGTCAGCTGGCCATTGTTGTCGATGGAGTCAATCAGGGTAGTGGCAATCAGCTTGTCGCGGGCAGTCATGGGAGTGAGATTCAACTGCCATTGCAGATGATCCTGCAAGGTGAGCCCGCTACTGTTGCGGGTCTCGAAATCACTGGAATTTTCATCATTGTCATTGTTGTTTGAGCTTGGCGGCGCCTGGTTGTCGACATAGATATCATCCCAGCTGGTGTCTACCGCCAGATCCTCGGGGATTTCCTGCTCATTCCAGTTGTCATCTGCATTGAAATCCTGGGCTTCGCCGAAGTCTTCAGCTTCACTCTGTTTCCGCTCTTTTTCTTCACTTTCATACGAGGGAGCTTCTGGATTGTCTCCGCCGGCTTCCTGATTGGGAGACTTGTATTCAGAGGTATCGAAATCCTCTTCGAGTTCCAGCATCGGATTGGTTTCGAGTGCTTCCTGTATCTCCTGTTGCAAATCCAGCGTCGATAATTGCAGCAGCTTGATTGCCTGCTGCAATTGCGGGGTCATCGTAAGCTGTTGTCCCAGCTTGAGCTGTAACGACATTTTCATGTTGCGGCTTCTGGTTTCACTTCATTGCGGCAGGGAAAAATATTGCGGTGGAAAGACCGGAACATCTAGTCGGCCGCATTACACAGCAGAGGATGTTAGCAAAAGTCATGCCGGAATAACCATCAAGGTTTTTTGGGAGTGTGTGCTACATCCGGAAATTTTCTCCCAGATAAACCGAGCGTACTTGCTGGTTTTCCAGG
Source organism: uncultured Gammaproteobacteria bacterium (assembly GCA_903853385.1). Taxonomy (GTDB): domain Bacteria; phylum Pseudomonadota; class Gammaproteobacteria; order Pseudomonadales; family Pseudohongiellaceae; genus CAILUG01. The sequence continues at coordinate 5,784 of CAINTJ010000014.1, read as the reverse complement.
ATTTGGTCGGGAGCGCCTTCAGCCAGGATGCGGCCGGCATTGACGATGTAGGCATATTCGCAAATATCGAGTGTTTCCCTGACATTATGGTCGGTAATCAACAGACCAATACCTTTCTGGCTCAGGGTGCGAATAATGAGTTTGATGTCATTTACCGAGATCGGGTCTACGCCGGCAAAGGGCTCATCCAGCAGGATAAAGGCGGGTTCCGAGGCCAGGGCCCGGGCAATTTCTACACGGCGTCGCTCGCCCCCGGACAAGCTCATGCCTTCGATGCTGCGCAAATGGCCTATATTGAATTCTTCAAGCAAGTCATTCATTGCCTTCGTTCTGGCAGCGCGATCGAGCTCTGGTCGGGTTTCCAGAATAGCCATGATGTTGTCAGCGACTGTCAGCTTGCGAAAAACCGAGGCTTCCTGGGGCAGATATCCAATGCCGGCACGGGCGCGTTGATGCATTGGGGCGCGAGTCAGGTCCAGGTCATCCAGTAGCACTTGACCGGCATCAGCAGCAATAAGGCCGATGATCATGTAGAAGGAGGTGGTTTTGCCGGCACCGTTCGGGCCCAGCAATCCCACGATCTGGCCGCTGGTGACTTGCAGCGAGGCATCCTGCACCACCTTTCTGCCCTTGTAGCTCTTGGCAAGATTGCGGACCTGCAGAACATGCTGCTTCATTGTTTGCCTTTGCTGGGCGGGATGGTCATATGGACTTGCTGCCCATCCTTGCTGGAGGCACTGACTCCTCCGCTGTCGAGGTTGTACTCGACATGGTTGCCAACCAGCACTTTACCGACCTGGTTGAGTTCCACCATGGTATCCAGGATCAGTACCCGGGATTTATTGTCGAATTTGATTTCTCGGGCACTGGCTTTGACAGGCTCTTGTCCGGGAGTCAGTTGCTGCTGGAATCGGGCTGGATTGCCGGTAGCGGTTGCAGATTGCAGCTCATCATGCTGTTTTACAATGCGAATCTCTGTACCAGTAATCTGCAAACTGCCTTGAGTGATCCTGGCAGGGAGTTCGAGTGTGCCTTTGAGTACGGACAGACCATCGCCCAGTGACATCTCGCCGGAGCTGGCAGCCACGTCAATGGGCTGTTTGGCATCTTCTGGCAGCGCCAATATGCTGGTGGCAGTTACGAGCAGGCAGATGCAAAGGATGGGTCGCAGCGATAGCCGGGTACGTCTAGGGTGCATAGATGCCTCGCACATCGTTCAGGAGGGATAGTGTATTGCGGGCTATATTGAGCCGCATACCCTTGCTTTGCCAGCGTGTGGCTTGAGTAGTGAACTTCACTTCAGCATCAGTGAGGGCAATTTTGTCTTTGGGCCATAAATTCAGCCGGCCGGTTTCCAGCAGTATGTTACCTGTTTGTGGCAGTGAGGTGTTGGCTTTGACTGAGCCAGTGAGTGTTAATTCTTCGGTAGAGGCATTGTGGTGCAAGTTGCCGGCATCGGCAGAAATTATCCAGGGCTCTGCATTATCCCGGAACCAGTGCAGCACAGGACTGGTTAGCTCGATGTGGTCATCAGCAGGGAAGTGGGTTGCGCGGCCGGCACGCAAAGTGAAGACAGGTTTGCCGTCTGCACTGAAGCGCTGGGTCTGCATGCCATTGATGTAGTAATCGAAGGGCGCATTGAGATTGGCGGCCAGGTCCTGGGTGTCAGATGAATTGATACCGGGCTTGCAGCCAGCCAGCAAAAAAAAGCCGAGTAGCCAAAGCCAACCACGCAGTTTCATGGCTTACACCACATTGGCGCGCAGGAGATCGTGCATGGTGATGATGCCGGCCAGGATGCCCTTGCTATCGAGCACTACCAGGTTGTAGACCGCATTGTCCTGCATGATGCGTGCAGCCTCCGATGCCAGCAGGCCGGGAGTAATTGATTTGAACCTGGTGGTCATCACGCTGGCCACCAGTGTTTTGTGAATGTCGAGGCCTTTGTCCAGCACTCTGCGCAGGTCGCCGTCTGTGAAGACACCGCAAATGTTGCCGCCACTGTCCGCTACCGTGGTCATGCCGAGATTTTTCATCGTGATTTCAAGCAAGGCAGCGCTGATAGTGGTGTCTTCCTGCACGCGGGGAATGGCTGCACCACCATGCATGATGTCGGAGACCTTCAACAACAAGCGGCGGCCGAGATTGCCGCCTGGATGTGAAAAAGCAAAGTCCTCGGCTGTAAAGCCGCGCGCTTCCAGCAGCGCCATCGCCAGCGCATCGCCCATTACAAGTGCTGCTGTTGTGCTGGTGGTCGGAGCCAAACCCAGAGGGCAGGCTTCTTTGTCCACGCTGGCATCGAGATTGGCATCGGCAGTGCGCGCCAGTTCAGATTGCGGATTTCCGCTTAATGCAATCAGCGTGACACCTTTGCGTTTGAGTATTGGCAGCAGTGCAAGAATCTCAACTGTATTGCCGGAATTGGATAGCGCCAGCACCACATCGTCTCGCGTCACCATGCCGATGTCGCCATGGCTGGCTTCCGCAGGATGGACAAAATAGGCGGGCGTGCCGGTGCTGGCCAGAGTCGCGGCGATCTTGTTGGCAATATGCCCGGATTTACCCATGCCCATGACAACAACCCGGCCTTTGCAGTCCAGGATCAGCTGGCAGGCTTTGGCAAAGCTCTGGTCAATGCGTGATTGCAGCATGGCGACTGCATCACGTTCCAGTGCAATGGTTGAGAGGGCAGTCTTGATGAAGGATTCTGCTGGCATGAGAGTAGGCTGGAAAAATGGCAAGGCAGTGTATGCCAAATGGCGTACCTTGCAAACCTGGCCCTGGAGCTTGCGCCGGCTGGCAATCTGCCCCCGGGCTTGTTGTTTGCCTTGGGCTATGTCGCTCGTTTGGGATAGAATTGGCCTAATAAATTCCCTTTCACCCCCAGCTTGCTGACTTGTACAACGATGGCGAGAGCCACCGCTCGGGAATTGTGCGTGGTGTGGATGTGGAGGTCGGGCCAGAACAAGGCCGTGGCCTCAGTCCACAAGGCCTTTACTGGACGTTTGCCGAAAACTTTGGCATGGGGTTGTACACAAACCGAGGAAGTATCATGGCAATGACAATTGCAGAAATTTCAGAACTGCTGACTACCGCCTTCCCTGATGCCATCGTCAAAGTTGGCGGCGCTGAAGGCAAATACCAGGTGAGTATAGTATCTGCTGCCTTTGCGGGTTTGAATCGAGTGAAACGGCAGCAAGCCGTTTACAAAGTACTGAACCCTCATATCCAGAGCGGCGCCATTCATGCCGTCAACATGCAGTTGCAGACACGGGAAGAAGCGGGTCAATGACATAATCCGGGCAAAATGCCCGGTATTTCCCAGCCATAAAAGCAGGATTTCGAGGAATACATAGTGGACAAGTTGGTCATACAAGGCGGAGCCCAGCTTAACGGCGAGATTCGTATTGCCGGTGCAAAGAATTCCGCACTGCCGATCATAGCGTCTACGTTGCTGACTCCGGATGTCGTGGACATCGGCAATCTGCCGCATCTGTTTGACATCACCACAATGCTGGAGTTGCTCGGCTGCATGGGAGTGGAGACGGTTGTGGGTGAAAAACTCAACGTTTCGATCAACAGCAGCACCATTCGCAATTTCAATGCGCCGTATGAGCTGGTGAAAACCATGCGTGCCTCTATCCTGGTGCTGGGTCCGATGCTGTCACGCTTCGGTGAAGCTGAAGTGGCATTGCCGGGTGGATGTGCCATTGGTAGCAGGCCGGTCAACCTGCACTTGTCGGCACTGAAAAAAATGGGTGCCCAGATCAGAATGGACAATGGTTACATCAAGGCCAATACCAACGGCAAACGATTGAAAGGCGCGCACATTTTGATGGATATCGTCACCGTCACCGGCACCGAGAACATCTTGATGGCGGCCACGCTGGCCGACGGCCAGACCGTTATTGAAAATGCAGCACGCGAGCCGGAAGTCGTGGATCTGGCAAATTGCTTGCGCGCGATGGGGGCGGATATCAGTGGTGAAGGCACCGGGACCATCACTATCAATGGCGTGGACAAATTGCATGGCTGTGCCTATCCGATCATGCCGGATCGCATAGAAACCGGCACTTACCTGATTGCCGCCGCCGCCACCCGGGGCCGTATCAAGGTCAAGGATACCCGCCCCAGCATTCTGGAAGCTGTGCTGAGCAAGCTCGAAGAAGCCGGCGCTCAGATCGAAATTGGTGATACCTGGATCAGTCTCGACATGCATGGCCAGCGCCCCAAAGCCGTTTCGTTGACGACGGCCCCGTATCCGGCGTTCCCCACTGACATGCAAGCCCAGTTCACTGCGCTCAATACCATCGCAGAGGGCTCTGGTTCCATCACTGAAACCGTGTTTGAAAACCGTTTTATGCATGTGCATGAGATGAACCGTATGGGGGCCGATCTCAGAGTGGAAGGCAATACCGTAATTTTCCGGGGTGTAAATGCGTTGAAAGGTGCTCCGGTAATGGCTACCGATTTGCGCGCATCCGCCAGTCTGGTTATCGCTGGGCTGATTGCAGAAAGTGAAACCATTGTCGATCGTATCTACCACATCGACCGTGGCTACGAGTGTATTGAAGAAAAGTTGCAACTGCTGGGCGCGAAAATTCGCCGCTTGCCATCCTGAGTCCTCCATGAATCCGCACAAAATTGTCATAGCCCTCACCAAGGGACGTATCCTGGAAGAAGTGCTGCCTTTGCTGGAGAAAGCGGGGGTGATTCCTTCGGAAGAGATTGGTAGTAGTCGTAAATTGTTGTTCGACAGCAATTTGCCGGATGTGCAGTTGATGATAATCCGCGGTTCTGATGTGCCGACCTATGTTGAGCTGGGTAGTGCTGATATTGGAATAGCAGGCAAAGACATGATTCTTGAATACGGCTCGCAAGGATTTTATGAGCCTGTCGATCTGAAAATCGCCTGCTGTCGCCTGATGACTGCTGCACCAGTGGGGGCCAGTCTCGATAGCCCGCGGCTGCGTGTGGCCAGCAAGTTCGTGAATATCGCCAAACAGTATTTTTCCAGTCGTGGCAGACAGGTCGACATCATCAAGCTTAACGGGGCGCTGGAACTGGCGCCACTGATGGGGCTGGCAGATTGTATTGTTGATATCGTTGATACCGGCAAAACCTTGCGGGCGCACGGCCTGGAACCGCGTGATTTCATCGCCGATGTTTCCACCCGGGTGATCGTCAATCGTGCGGCCATGAAGATCAAGCATGAACGAATACAAAGCCTGTTGCAGCGTTTGCAGGCCGCAGTGGATGCGACCAGCGCTGGCAGGGCATGAGCAATCAATGCTGGCAGGCCAAGGCTTGCCGGCGATTTACTTCTGAAACATGAACACTATGACCTCCACTTTGAAAGTTCTTGATGCGTCAGCTCCTGGTTTTGCAAGTGAGCTGCGCACAGCGCTTGCCTGGGACACGCTGTCTTCACCCGAAATTGAAATGCGTGTACGGGAAATATTGCTGGATGTAAAACTGCGTGGTGACGCAGCAGTACTGCACTGGACCCGTACTTTCGACAAGGTCGATGTTGACGCTGTTGCTGCCTTGAAAATATCACCCGAGCGCATGCAAGCCAGTTTGCGGAATTTGCCGGCAGCACAGCTGGCGGCCTTGCAAACTGCTGCAGAGCGTATTCGCAGCTATCATGAAAAACAGCTGCAAGCTTCGTGGCGCTATACCGATACGGATGGTTCCAGCTATGGCCAGCAGATAACTCCGCTTGATCGCGTTGGCATGTACGTGCCGGGCGGCAAGGCCAATTATCCATCCACCGTATTGATG
>CAINTJ010000013.1 GCA_903853385.1 uncultured Gammaproteobacteria bacterium | reverse complement strand
CCATGAGCAAACATTCAAGCCTGAATCCACGCAGCTCCACAATGCCAAGCTGCCGGATTTTTCCGGTCACTGGGAAAAGAACTATCAGGCAAGTGATGTCTTCATGAACAAATATGCTCTTTATGTCAGCGACATACGGCGCACATTGTCCGGAGGCAACAACGAAGCTAACGGCCGAGTCATCGGTCGCAACGGGCAGGCCATCAATGACTTGGCTAAACTGGCACAAAAGCTCACTAACATGCCTCTACTCAACATCAAGCAGGATGAAGCTGGGATAAATGTGGCACGGGAAGGTGAAGATAAGGTTTCAAGTGGTATAAAACTCTTCAATCTACGCTGCCTTTATCAAGAAAAGCAATCTGTAGTCAGCATCAACTCTTTCGGTACCAACGAATGCGGTTGGGTTAATAATATGCAGCAAATGCAATTCAAGATGAACATGTCAGGCGTGCTAAAAGTCATCCACAAGCTCAGCCTGAACGCAGATAGTTCGCAACTCAATGTCACCACTACTATTAGCTCTACCTCAGTGACATCGCCTATTGTCATCAGCAATTACTACACACGCTTTACGTCGCAAGATGACAACTATGACTGCAAACAGACCCTGACCCGCAACAAGGTATGTTTGCAAAAGGGCCACAACAGATGAGATTGCAATGTTTTTTATGGACCTGCCGATTTCTTCTGATGGTGAGTACTTCACAGAGCAAAGCAGCCAGCGAAGAGCAATTTTTAGATGTCAGCATCCAGACTTTTAGCCATGCTGAAGCGCCCGCAGTAAAAACATCAAAAACAGAACCTTTCTCCAAAAAAGCCGATCCAGTGCAAGCGGTGCTTGCAAGCGAAACGCGTTTGCTACCAATGTATTTGCGGTACCGCCTCGAAAAAAGCGGCAGCTTTGGTGCGGTGCGGGTTCTGCCATCACTCGATGCCGGTTCTGAATTAAAAATCACTGGCCAAATCATCAAATCAGATGGCTTTGTGCTGGAACTTGCGATCAAAGCCGTCGACAGTACAGGTCGGATCTGGTTGGATCGGGTTTTCAATGGCACTGCCGTAAGCAGCCAGACACTCAGTGCCGACTCCCTGGCAGAGGATGACTTTTCACAGATGTTTGGCCAGATCACCACACAGCTTAAACAACGGGCAACCCAGCTTAATGCACAACAACTCGGCATGATCAAAAGCGTGGCCCTGCTGCGCTATGGACTCGGACTGGTGCCCGCAGCATTTGCTACATATCTGGATGAAAGCGCCACTGGCGAAGTCAATCTCAAACGAATGCCTGCTACTGATGATCCGCTTCTAAAACGCATACTCGATGTGCGCGAAAAGGAATATCAATTTATCGATGTGGTCGATGAAGAATATTCCCGATTCTATGATGCAGTGAAACCACTTTATGACACGTGGCGAACCGGGGAGCGGAGTCTAATTTCAGAAACCCGCGAAGCCTCCAAGGAGCGTGGATCAACCAAAACCAATGGCTATACGAGCGTCGCTGATAGTCCGCTAGAACTGATCTTTAACAATTACGCTGAATCAATGCAGCGGGAAGAGTGGCAAGAACTTGGTCTCAAGGAAGGCTTCACCAATGAAATTGAACCCACCGAACTGCAAACCAACGATTCGCTGCACCGGCTCACCGGCACCTTTGAACAGCAATACCGGGAATGGCGCGGCATTCTGGCTGAATTATTTGCGTTGGATGCCAAGTAGTACCTGCTT
>CAINTJ010000012.1 GCA_903853385.1 uncultured Gammaproteobacteria bacterium | reverse complement strand
TGCACGGGCTGCCACTGATCCCGGGCATGCCCGCCGACGTGTCCATCAAGACCGGCTCACGCACCTTCTTCCAGTACCTGATGAAGCCACTGACTGATTCCATGGCCCACAGCCTGAGAGAAGATTGATCATGCTGAAACTCAAACAGCTACCGCTGGCATTCTCGCTACTGCTGGGCATGGCTGCGCCGGCGCATGCCGCAGACGCAGGCAACACGCTCAAAGATTTTTTCAATTCTGCACTCAGCTACAGCCCCTCATTACAGGCAGCAGAGGAGCGCTGGCACGCCAGTGACGCGCGCGTCTCCTATGCCAACGGCATACTGTTGCCCCAGGTGAGCGCGGACGCCAACGTCTCCAAGAACACCTATCAAGCCGGATTGCAGGCGCAACAAGATTACAACGGCAAGCGCTATTCGCTGCAGTTGAGTCAGACGCTGTTCAACTGGCAGTCGTTTGCCAACCGCCAGCAGGCCTACCTGCAAAGCAATCAGGCAGAGGCGGAGTACTACGGCCAGCTGGCACAGTTGCTCACCGTGGTGGCGGATAACTACCTGACGGTATTGCAGTCAGAAGACACCGTCAGGTCGATGAACTCCGAACTGGAAGCCATCACCAACCAGGTGAACCAAATCCAGAAGATGTACAACCTGCAGCTGGCCAAGGTGACCGACCTGTACCATGCGCAGGCACAAAAGGCGGCCGTGCAGACTCAGCTGATCACGGCAGAAAGTGAGCTCAGTATCAGCAAGGCCGCCTTGCAGGCCACCACCGGGCTCGCGATAGGCGAGCTCAGGCGCCTGCCGACAGACATCACGCTGGTGCCATTACAGGGCCCGCTGCAAGAATGGCTCGATCGTGCCAAGGCCAACAACAAGCAGATCGAGGCCAGCACTTTCGCATTGCAAGCTGCAGACAAAGCCGTATCTGCAAGAAGGGGCGCCTATCTGCCGAAGGTGTCTATCGTCTTGCAGCGACAGGCCTCTGACATCGGTTATCAGAACGCGCCGATCGCACGCACAGACAGCAATTACGTCGGGATAGATTTCAGCATGCCGCTGTTTGCGGGCGGCTCCAACCGGGCGCTGGTGCGGGAAGCTCAAAGCCAGCGCAATGTGGCTGAAGACCAGATGCGACAGACAAGTCTGGATGTGTTCGAGCGAGCGCGCACCGCCTATTTCAAGGCGAAGGCCGGAGAGTCGCGCATTGAAGCATCCAATCTGTCGGCCGAAGCTTCGGCCGCCTCCTACAACGCAATGAAGCGCGGGTTTGAACTTGGCGCGGTCACCAGCGTGGACGTCCTCAACGCCCTGCGAGACCAGTTCCGTGCACAGCGCGACCTGCAACAGTCGCGCTATGACTACCTGCGTTACAAGTTGGTGCTGCAACGTGAGTCGGGCACGCTCAGCGCGAAAGATATCGAACAGGTCAGTGACCTGCTCAACGCGCCGCCGCTGCGTTGATCTGAAACCTTACGTGTTCCGCAAGGCTACAACAGCGGGGTTGCCACACGCATCCTTGCCCATTCCACCAGGGTCAGCTGCAATTCCTGCTTGCTGAACCGGTAGAAGGCTTCGGCCCAGGCGACCTGGGGCGGCAACGTCAAGGTGCGCAATTTATTGAGTGCCTGCGCCAACTCCCAATAATTCTTTTCCCTCATCTGGCTGGGATAGGCCGCGATGGCCTGCTCCTTCACCGCAACAACATCGCTGATGTCGACCAGGCAATTAGCCGGACTCTGGCCGGTGATTTCATAAGCGATCGCCTGCGGTGCCGCCGGCCCCAGCGCCTGCAGCGCCTGCCATAGCAACAGCGCCGCATTGCGATGATCCGGATGAAACTCCTGCACCCCCGGGAAAAACACTGCTGCC
>CAINTJ010000011.1 GCA_903853385.1 uncultured Gammaproteobacteria bacterium | reverse complement strand
CTTCACACTTGATTACAAAGCGAGCTATTACAAGGCTAACTTTGGCAACCTTGACGCTACGGCTGTGTACAGTCTCTATCGTGTAACAGCCTCGAATAATTGGGAATTGGAATCAAAAATTGAAGTTAAGTTACTGGGAAGTACCGCACTTACCATCAAAGAATCCAGCATTTTCAAATGGGTTAACGAGGAGCCCGTATCAAACCAGTACAAATATTCAGAAGAAGGTTTGAACCATCTCCAACGTAAAATAGAGTTTTCTGCCAATGGTGAAAACGCCAAATATACAATCAGCACACCCAATGCAGATGAAAAAATCGTTACGATCAAACTGACACAGCCTGCATTTGACAACCTGAATAGCAACTTGGTTTTACGCAAAAATATTCTTGATGGAAAAACCGACATCAGCCTTGCCGTTGTAGACAATCCGAAACCTTCCGCGCAACATTACCAAATCATAGGTAATGAAAGCATTGTTACGCCAGTTGGAACATTCAACACCATCCACTTGAAGCGTATCCGCGATAGCAACCGCACAACTGACATCTGGCTAGCACCTGAGCTTGATTATGCTATGGTGAAGCTTGTACAGGCAGAATCTAATGGTGACACAATCAATCTGCAGCTCAAGTCCGGCTTGATTGCTGGTGTAGTGGTTAAATAAAACCGGAAAAAATCGCAAAGAACATCTGGCGCAAAACGGCGGGAGTGGACCCGGCAACAGGTGGTGTGTTCGATGTTGTCGTGCAGCTCGTAATCTGTAGAATAGGCTGCAATTGCCGACATCCTTTCAACGCCCCGGTAGCTCAGTGGATAGAGCGGCCCCCTCCTAAGGGGCAGGTCGCAAGTTCGATTCTTGCCCGGGGCACCAAATTTAAGTTTTACAAGCCAACCGCAAACGCCAGCAACACATTGCCTGGCATGAAGCCGAAAGAGGCATAACCCGAATTAACGTACACCATGCCATTGACAATGGTGGCGCCGGGACCGTTGAGCGCGCCACCTTTGGCTGCCACGCCATTGGCGGTGTCAAATTTACGGGCTGTATCAAAATCCCAGATTACTTTGCCGCTACTGACATCATAGGCCCGCAGATGACCATCCACACTGCCGGAGAAAATCACCCCGGGCATGCCGGACACTGCCGCCGGCTGGCCGGAGTTGCAGCCGGGGCGGTTGGCACAAGTGCCTTGCACGGGTGGCACTGCCCACACAATACCGCCATCACTCAAGCGCACAGCAGTAAGGCCACCGGCTTCTCCGGCAGGTTTTTCCATCGCATTGGAGAGCGACACATAAGCAGCAGTGCCATCCACAGCAAAGCCCCATTCAATGCCTCCGATAACACCGCCCTCACCGATGCGGGTTGACCACAACAGTGCGCCGGTGTCGGGATTGAACGCGTGCAACACACCAGATTTCTGTCCACCCAGCACCATGCTTTTACCATTGGCCATGCTTACCAACGCAGGCGAACTGCCGAAATCATGATCGGGGCCGGCGCCCTCCGGGCAATTAGTGCGCCCGGCCGCATCAGGTATGGAACAGCTTACATTCCACGCATCGCCCTTCAAGGCCTGGCTGACCCAGATGATGTGACCAGTGCTCAACTCCAGTGCCATGATGGAATCGCTGGTGTCCACCGCCGGGCTGGAATAATTGTCACCCACACCGACATAGATGCGATTGCGGGCCGGGTCGAGCGTGGGTGCCGACCAGATGGCTGCACCCGAGGGTCCGTAGTTCTGCACGCCGGCGCGACTCTTGATGGTGGGCTTGGTGGACTGTCGCAACGTAAAGGTTTGCCAAACGGTTTTACCATTGACGGCATCGAGTGCCACCAGACTGCCTCGGAAACTGCAGCAGGGATAAGTGGCAATTACCGCAGCCGCTTCTTCCAGTGAAGCCACTGGCACATACAAGCGGCCATCGTGATAAACCGTGCCACCCGTGATCATTGCATTCGGATGCTGGTCCAGCTTCACTTTCCACACCGGCTTGCCACTCACCGCATCTACTGCGAACACCTGGGCATTGGTATCGCCAAAAAACACTGTCAGGGTTTTATTGGGGCCGACTTCGGCCACCGTCGGCGTAGAGCGAATGCCAACCCCGGCATCGAATACCCACTCGATACAACCGCTTTGCGCATTGAGCGCAAAAAACAAACCAGACATGCTGCCCAGAAACACCCGCCCGGCCGCAATCGTGGCTTGTGATCCCGAAGATGCCACCCCTGGCACGCCGAACGCCCACTTGAGTTTGAGCCTGGGCACCTCTGCGGTCGTGAGACCGGCGGCCGCTGCGGTTTGAAAACGGGTATTGGCCAGGCCTGCGCCCCAACCGTTCCAGGCCGCGCCTGCCAATGTTGCCTGCGTGGTTTTCGCATTCGCTGCGCAGTAGGCCGAGGCGGGAATTTCCGCGAGGGCCGGGCCATAGGAGCCGGCGGGAGTGCCAGTGAGGAATTCCGCCACCGCCCGTCGTTCTGCCGGGCTGAGTGCCGCGGCCTGACGCACCATCGAGAACGAAGTCATAGCCGCCACGATGGCGCGCGGATCATAGGCCCGCAATGCTTCCCGGCCCGGCATCAGCGGCAACGAACCTTCATGGCAGCCGGCGCAATGCTTGCGGTACAGCGCATCACCGTCCGGTGCCGGCTGGGCCGAGAGCGGAAACGTGCAACAAGCCAACAACAGCAGGGTAAAACGGCAGGAGACCAGTCGCATGGGTTGAGCCTTGGTTATGGTTTTTGTATTAGCGAGCCTAACGTGGGAGCGTGGAAAGTTGAAGCACTTCCGGTGTGCGGATTATCCGAGCAGGCATAGTTGGCGCGCGCCAACTCCGGAGTTGTCTCGTCGGCAAATGCATTTATGCCGACTGGTCGTTGCAAGCTTTTGTGGAAGCCGGGGATTATCAGTACACACTGTGTGCGCTATTCAGCAAGCAGGCTGATTAGGGCAAGGGAGCCCGATCAACCGCAATCATCACTTCATTACGGCGCAGGAAGGGTGGTGAGAAAGGAGCGTTGTAAGCCGCACTGACGACTTCACCGATGGTAGTAATACCGGCTGCTAACAGTTTCTCACGCAACTCATCTGCATGCTGCTTGAGGTTGCTGTCGGTCCAGCGGCCTGAATACTTGATAACCGCCATCAATTGCGCTGGCACGGTACGTATCGAAATAGCCGCATTGGTGGGCGTCGGCACGGTTGTCTGCGTGAACTCGCCGGGTACGGTAAACCCCACTGTCCAGCCATTGGCCACTGCAGCCTGCTGCACAGGCGTGGACGGGTCGATGTTGCGGTCAGGGGTCTGCTGCACCGGTGCGGTCATTGCAATCGAGGTCTTGGTGGCATTCTCGCCACTGATGTATTTGAACAAACGGCGAAAGCCCTGAGAGGCCGCAGTGTCCCGGTCTGCCTCGCCTTCGATCAGGGTCTCAGCGACCAGATAGGGCTCATACTGCCGGTACTCTACCCCGTTCTTGCTGGTGACCAGCTTGTATTGGGGCTCTTCAGTGGCCATCGCAAAAGCCGGGTGCACCAACAACAGCACTATCAAGGTTTTTCGGAGCAAATTGCATAGCATGGCGGTCTCGTAAACATGGCATTCCCGGACTATACGTAGTTGGCAGGGTTTTGGATTATCACCGCTGTTTACCCCTTGAATTTGATAGCTTCCGGCACCAGAACACAGATCGGTCGAAGGCATGCAGAGCGAGATTTTTTCTGTTCTCTCCTGCGTGATCTTCCTACAATAGCCGTTAAGCAACCATTGGAGGCCTTTACCGGCATGAGTGCCACGATCCTGCCTTTTGTGCGTCCGCCCCAGGACGCGTTGATGTCCGTCCACAGTATGATTCCTGAGGCGGCGTTGACTGCTGAGATGCTGGGTACCGAACGCAACAGCCATGCAGTCCAGGTCACTGCCGACGGTCTGTTGCTGACGGTGGGCTACTCGGTACTGGAAGCCGAGCAAGTATGGCTTACCAATCGCAAAGGCCAGTCGGCAGAAGCAATCATCCTCGCCCAGGATTACGATTCCGGCATTGCCCTGTTAAAACCCATGAGCCCGCTCGGACTGCATCATCTGCCCACTGCCACGCTGGATGCAGTGAAAGCCGGCGATGACATGCAAATCCTCGCCTCCGGCGACAAGGATCCACATGCGGTAAAACTGTTCGCGCTGGAAGAATTTGCCGGCCGCTGGGAATACCTGCTGGACACTGCACTTTATACCCAGCCGTTATATGAACGCTGGTCCGGCGCAGCCCTGCTCACCAGCACTGGCAAATTGTGCGGCATTGGCTCACTTGCACTGGGCATGCGCTCACCTGCCGGCAAGATGGAGCCGGGCAACCTGTTCATTCCGGTGGACTTGGTAATGCCGCATCTCGACTTCATGAAAGAACATGGCCAAAAGCCCGGCCAGGTGCGACCCTGGCTGGGAGCAATGGTGGAACAGCATAATTCCGAAGTGTATGTGGTCGGCATCTATCACGATGCGCCGGCTGCACGCGCCGGGCTGCAGCCTGGTGACATCATTGTGTCTGTAGACCAGAAGCCTGTGCACAGCATGGCCAGTTTCTTCCGTATGGTGTGGCACTATGGCCCGGCCGGCAGCCGTTTGCCGCTTACGCTCAGCGATGGCAAAGACATGCGCGAAGTCGTGCTTGATACTACCGACCGCGAAAGCTTCTTTATGCACTTCGCGGGCAATCCGCTCAACTGATTATTCGTCTTAAAAAGGAACCTGCATGCGTCTCTTGTCCTGGAACGTCAATGGCATTCGTGCCTGTGTCAAAAAAGAATTTGTTGCGAAGATGCAGGAAGTGAATGCCGATGTGATCTGTCTGCAGGAAACCAAGGCCAATCCTGAGCAGGTGCGGGAGGCCTTGCAGGAGCTCAGCGGTTATGACATTTATTGCAATAGCGCTGTAAAACCCGGCTATTCCGGCACCGCTATTCTTACCCGCCAAAAACCACTGGCTGTGAACAACCACATTGGCATAGACGAACACGACCTGGAAGGCCGCGTCATCGCTGCTGAATATCCCGACTGGTTTCTGGTGACGGTCTATACACCCAACTCCGGCAATGAACTGAAACGGCTAGCTTACCGTCAGGAGTGGGACAAGGCTTTTCTCAAATACCTGAAAAAAATGGAGAAGCAAAAACCGGTAATCGTATGTGGTGATCTCAACGTGGCCAACACCGAGATCGATCTGGCGCGCCCCAAAGAGAACTACAACAAGGCCGCCGGTTACATGCAGCAGGAAATTGACGGCATCGATGCCCTGCTCAAAGCCGATTTTGTTGACAGCTTTCGTCATCTCTACCCCACCACCAGGAAATATTCGTGGTGGAGCTATCGCGCCGGGGCTCGCGAACGGGACGTAGGCTGGAGAATCGACTACTTCCTCACCTCAGCCACTCTGAAAGACCGTATCAAACACGCTGATCTGCTCAAGCACATCGAAGGCTCTGATCATTGCCCGGTGCTGCTGGAACTTGGCTGAACCAGCTGAAAACGCGGCAACTGCCGACCTTCATGCACCACGGTCTCCGTGAACATCGTGAGCGGCCGCACCCAATAGCCGCCTTCACCATAGAGCGGCACATACAAAACCATTAACTCACCGGTTTCAGAGTGACGGGCAAAGCCGACCACACTGTAATCCCTGCCCTTGTAGTGACGATAACGGCCCAACGGTATGGTTTGCATTTTTGCTCCTAGCTCAACAAGCGCACACGGCGCACACGCCGCTGAAAACTTTGCAGTAAGAATGGATCAGGCTTGTTGGTTTTGTAAGCCAGATGAATGAAGTCACGGGTGATAGGTTCGATTTCAGGGCGCCACTGCGGGTGCTGCCGGCTCATGCGTTCCAGATATTGCAGGGGTGACTCCCCAATCCGGCGCGGAAACCCCAGCCGCGCCAGATAGTCGCAGAAATCCAGGTAATAGCGTGTGGCCGGTGGCAGTTTCGATTGCGCGGATTTGCGGAAAATCACCAAAACCACAAACAGTGTGACCACCAGCATGAAGCCAAGCACGCTGAGTACTATCTTCAAACGGGTAACGGCGCCAAACAAGGAATTGAACAGCTGGAACTGCATGTCCTGGTTGTAATTGAGTACGAAACGGTTCCAGGCGTAGTCCATCATTTCCAGTTGCAGCCGCAAATCATTCAGCAGCCTCGAATCACGGTAGCGCATCAGCGAAAATATTTCGTTGTTCATGAATTCTTTTTCCTGCTTCAGAGCGATATTACTGCCCTGACTTATGCGCTGGGGTGCTACTGCAGCAGTTGGATCCACCCGTAGCCAGCCCTTGCCGGCTATCCACACTTCCGACCAGGCATGGGCATCATATTGACGCACAGTCAGCGTACTGTCGTAGGGGTTGAATTCCCCGCCCATGTAGCCGGTGACCACACGCGCCGGAATGCCGGCAGCGCGCATCAGGAACGTGAAACTGCTGGCATAGTGCTCGCAGAAACCTTCACGGGTGTCAAACAGGAATTCATCCACCGGATTGTTGCCGAGTTTGCGCGGGCTGAGCGTGTAATAGAATTTCTCGGTGCGGTAATGGTTGAGCACCGCCTGGACATAGGCTTCATCGCTTGGCACAGTCTTGCGCAACTGTGTGGAAAACTCGAAAGACCGCTGATTACTGTCACTGGGCAAGCGCCGCGCCCGGCGCTGGGACAGGCCCTCATCATCGGCATCGGCCCGATAATCCAGCGTCGAACGGGCATCGTAGGTATAGCGCTGGGTGATGCGGCGGATAGAGTTCACCTGCAAGTCGCGCCCCATCAGCATGCGTTCGTCATGGATTTGCGGCAGTGCCAGTGTGTAAATCCAGTTTTCATAGGTAGGCTCCAGGATCACGTTGTACTGGACTGCCCGGCCCTTGTATTCCATGTCACGGAACCATGGGCGTGTGTCAGCGGGATTGCTGCCGAGAAATTGCGGCATATCCAGCGTGAGTCCGCGGCGCCACTGGTGACCATTGAAATCATCCAGGGTCAGCGCACGCCAATAGAGTTCACTGTAATCGGGGGCTTCCCCGGAAAATTTGACGCGAAATGCCACCTCGGCCGAACGTGCCAGTTCGCCGATGTCACCAGGCGACATGCTGTCACTCAGACCGGTGACGCCGTTTTTGGATTGCAAAGGCATCGACCACAGCGGGCTGATGCGCGGAAACAACAGAAAACATGCAGCCATCAGCGGCACACTTTGCGCCAGAATTATCGCAGCCAGCTTGGCAGTACGCCACGGCCGCTGAGCTTGCGGACTCTGGTTCAACGAAATCAGCGCCGAAGTAATGATGACTACGGTCACCACTGTATAAAATGCAATGGGTATCGACTGCGAATAGATGAACTCGGCCACCAGCGTGAAATAGCACAGGTAGATCACCAGCAACACATCACGCTTTCGATGCATCTCCAGCAATTTAAGGGTGATGCCAATCAGCAGTACGCCCACGGTGGCATCCGTCGATAACACATTGCGGCCGAACTGGATGATGATCAGTACCACCATCAGCACTACCACCGCCAGTTTGATGCGATTGCCGGGATGCGACATGCGACCCTGCCAGATCAGCACACGCCCGAGCACACACAGTGCGCACATGGCGGTCAGCCAGATTGGCAGACGGCTGACATGCACAATGATAACTGCCACCACTGAGACCAGTAGCCAGGCAAAGGCAATGCGCGGGATCTGGAAGTTTTCCCCAGAAATTACCGGAGTTGCCGCCTTGGATTTGCTCATGGGGGTAGGCCTGCCGACAGACCAAACAACGCCAGCGCCTGCAAGGCCTGAACGTAATGCACCTGACCTTTTGCTGGCGACAACCGCAAGCCTGGCAATTCAAGACCGAAATCAATGCCGGCTGTATCCAGCTTGATCACGCACCAGCACAACCGCGCCAGCCGCGCTTCTGTGCCGAGATCGGCGAACATGTCCCAGCGCAGCCAGATTTTTTCATCAATATTGCTGGAGTATTCCTTGGTATACATGCCCTGGCCACGCGCCAGGATTTTCCACGCCACATGCTTGAGCGAGTCGCCGGTACGATAATCGCGCAGGCCATGGAAGTCGTCATTGCCGCGCACGATGGTAGTGTTGCCACTGTGCTGCTGATTGGCCAGTATCCAGTCGAGATCACATTCTACCGGGCACGGATACACCAGCGTGCGGCTTTGCAGATCCAGCAAGGACCAGGCACGACAGATACCCAGTGGAAACACGGTTTCCACCACCAGACGGCCTGGATCAAAATAGCCACGCTGGCTTGTTGGTACATACAAGACCATGCGTTGTTCGGTGGCCTCCAGCAGATCACACGACGCTTTGCGCGAACCTTTGAAACTTACCTGCACATTTTCATAACGACGCACGCCATGCCGGGTGAGAATAACGATGACCTCGGCTTTCTCACCGGCAAACACCGAAGCTCCAGGCACTGCCGACAGATGCAGGCCCGCCAGATTGCGGAATGTGTAGAAGATTGACAGGATAAATACACCAAGCAACAGGAACACCAGTGCAAAAGCCAGACTGGCTTCATAATTGACGGCACCGATGAACATCAGGCCCAGTACCAACAGAAAACCCAGACCCTGCTTGTTGGGTATGATGAAAATGTTGCGATGATCAAGCACGATGTTGCGTGCAGGCGGGATGCGGCGCTCGACCCAGTTTCCAAAATGCTCATGCCACGCACGCAACAGCATTTGTCTAAGAGTGGTTCTGGCGGGAGCTGCTGCGATTTGCATGCGCCTTAGCTGCTCCAGTATTGCCTAGATGACGTCGACTTCAGTCAACAGGCGCTGTGAGTAAGCTTCGGCATTACGGCCCGACGTATCAGCCACTGAACGCAAGCGGTGATCAACCACTGAGGGCAGCACGGTTTGTACATCTTCAGGCAGTACATGTTTGCGGTTGTGCATCAAGGCCCAGGTGCGGGCACATCGCATTAGCGCTTGCGCTCCCCGCGGTGAAAGTCCGAATGAATATTTGTCGTCCTGGCGCGTATAAGCAACCAGACGCTGCACATAATCAAGCAGGGTGTCGGTGGCCTGCACCGTGGAGATGGCAGCCTGCACTGCACTCACGTCATCCGCAGAAAGGGTCTGCTTGATGTTTACCAGATTGGCACGCTGGTCATGGTTGAGCAGCAATTGACGCTCAGCCACCGGATCCGGATAACCAATATTCAGGCGCATAAGGAAACGGTCCAGCTGTGATTCCGGGAACGGATAGGTACCGGAGAAACTCACCGGATTCTGGGTGGCGATTACAAAGAACGGGTGGGGTAAATCGCGGGTGTTGCCATCAACTGACACCTTGCCCTCTTCCATCGCTTCCAGCAGCGCGCTCTGGGTTTTGGGTGTGGTGCGATTGATTTCATCAGCCAGCACCAGATTGCTGAAAATAGGCCCCTTGTGGAAAGTGAAGCTGGCCTTGTTCTGGTCATAGATGGAAACGCCAAGGATGTCAGCCGGCAGCAAATCGCTGGTGAACTGGATGCGGCTGTACTGCAAACCAAAAGTACGGGCGAGCGCTTGCGACAATGTGGTCTTGCCCATACCGGGCTTGTCTTCCATCAGCAGATGGCCGCCGGAAAACAGACAACACAGTGCGAGTCGAATCTGCTGATCCTTGCCCAGCACTACCTTGCCGACTTCAGCAACTGCCTGTTCCACTTTTTCCTGCAAGTTACTGACGGGCGACATCGGCATGTTCATGTATCAGGTCCTAACCGTTGCTGTGCAGGGATAGCTGTCCTTCTTCCTCATCACCGCTGTCTACACCGAACAGGTCGTGTTCCCTGTCCTTCTTGTTTTTGGCCGAATCATTGCGCCGCGCTTCCAGCGTAGCCAGATAGGCTTCGGTAACATCACCAGTCACATAGACACCATTGAAAACCGAGCATTCGAAATCCATCGGCAGAATTTCAGCGGTGCAGGCATCAATCAGATCAGACAGATCCTGGAACAGCAGCCAGTCAGCCCCGATCGCTTTCTGTACTTCTTCAACAGTCTTGCCATGGGCGATCAATTCCGACACGGCCGGCATGTCGATGCCATAAACATTGGGATATTTTACCGGTGGCGAAGCCGAGCAGAAAAATACCTTGCGGGCACCGGCATCGCGCGCCATTTCGATGATCTGTTTGCAGGTGGTGCCACGCACGATGGAATCATCCACCAGCAAAACATTTTTATCCTGGAACTCCTGCGGGATGGCATTCAGCTTCTGTTTGACCGATTTTTTGCGCTGACTCTGGCCCGGCATGATGAAGGTGCGTCCGATGTAGCGGTTTTTGACAAAACCTTCGCGGAATTTCACACCCAGCGCATTGGCTAGCTCCACTGCAGCCGTGCGGCTGGTATCCGGAATCGGGATCACCACGTCAATGCCGTGATCGGGACGTTCACGCATGATTTTCTTGGCCAGCTTTTCGCCCATTTTGATGCGTGAGGAATAAACCGATACGCCATCAATGCGTGAATCAGGTCGCGCAAAATACACATGCTCGAAAATACACGGCGTCAGCCGGCTGTCATCTGCACACTGCTGCGATTGCACATTGCCATCCATGTCGATCCAGATGGCCTCACCCGGCGCCACATCACGTATCAATGTGAAACCCTGCGAATCGAGTGCCACGCTTTCGGACGCCAGCATATACTCATAACCCTTGCGGACCTTGCGCTTGCCGAACACCAGCGGGCGTATGCCGAACTTGTCGCGGAAACCGACAATGCCGTAGCCGACTATCATCGCCACCACCGCATAGGCACCACTGCAACGCTTGTGCAAGGCACGAATAGCCGCGAACACATCTTCGGCGTTGGGATTGATCTTGTGCTGTTTCTGCAGTTCGTGCGCCAGGATATTAAGCAAAACTTCCGAATCGGAGTCGGTATTCAAGTGGCGCAGATCATCACGGAAAATCTCGCCGGACAGCACTTCGGAATTGGTAAGATTGCCGTTGTGGGCCAAGGCAATGCCATACGGAGAATTCACATACAGTGGCTGTGCCTGCGCCGAACCGGAACTGCCGGCCGTGGGGTAGCGAACATGGCCGATACCCATGTTGCCAGGCAGGTTGCGCATATGACGGGTATGGAACACATCCCGCACCAGACCGTTGTCTTTGCGCAGATAGAGTCTGCGTTTGTCACTGGTAACAATGCCGGCAGCATCCTGACCGCGATGTTGCAAAACAGTCAGACTGTCATAAAGCGCCAGATTGACGCTGCTTTGCCCGACTATTCCTACAATGCCACACATGCGAAACCTCTTAGTTTGCCGGCCAGAATTGCCCGACTGAATTGCTGGCCTGCTCCAGGGACGGATCAGGCACTGTTGACTGCGTCTCTCACTTTCTCGTTTTCAGCAGGTGTAATGCCCAACACCTTCTGTAGATAATTCGACATGATCGTTATGTACGGCACGGTTACGGATTGACTGTAATACTGCTCAATGAAATTGAAACGGGCGGTGAGCATGACGATGACGGTCACGATCACCACTCCGCGGATAATGCCAAATACTGCACCGAGTGCACGGTCAGCCGCACCCAGACCGGCTTTACTCATCAGCCGTGAAATACCGTTACTGATGAGACCGCCGGTAAATATCACCAGCACAAAGATCAATACGAATGCCACCACTCGCTGCAAGGCCGGGCTGCTGATGGCGCCTGACAGCAGGTGGCCAAACTTGCTGCTGAGCAAACCTGCAGATACTGCGGCACCGACCCAGAATGCCAATGACAGCGCTTCCTTGACCAGTCCGCGAAAAACGCCCAGCAAGCAGGAAATCCCCACAATTACCAAAACACAGATATCAACCGTTGCCATGCTCTTTTCCTATTTGGCAGGCTGGCTGGAAAATGTTTCCACTACGCCTTTGATCTTGTAATTGGCAGCGATCTTGCTCGTGAGTGAACTGGCTTCAGCTTTGGTCAACACCGGGCCCGCATACACCACAGTCATATTGCTGCCGGGGACACTTGACGCGCGGGCATAGGCCTTGTGTCCGCCATCAACCAGTTTCTTGACCAAAGCATCTGCATTTTTGCGATCGGAGTAGATGCCCAGCCGCACAACGTAGGACAAAGGCAAACCACTGGTGTCGAGACCGGGCACTGCGTCCTTGTTCGGAGTGTTCACTGCTTGTTTGCCACGCGCCATCACCGAGGCTACTGCAGTTTCCAGTGCATCTGGCTGTGCTGTCCCGGCAGCTTTGCCGGTGACAGCAGCCGGTTCAGACTCTTTGCTGTTAAAAGCCGGCAATGGTGCGGAAACCTGCTTGCCTGGCGCGGCAAGTTCTGCCTCCGGCGGGGCTGGCTCCTGGCCGGATACGGGTAGCTTGTCAGAAGCGATGACCGGGCGTTGGGGTGCGGCAATCGGCGTATTGTCGATTTGCGGGGCAGGCGGAATTTTGGCAGAGAGGGGCGGCGGTTGTATGCCATTACCATCCAGTAACAGCGGGGCCAGAATGATGGCCAGACAACCCAATACCAGGGTGCCTACCAAACGTTGTTTCATGGCCTGATTCAAATTATCTCCAGCACTGCTGAAATGGTGAAAAACGAACCGGTAACTACGACTACTGTTTCAGCCCCTTGCCCACTGGCTGCATGCTCGCAGGCAGCCTCAAAGGCTTCAACCGGACCACTATGGCAAGTAAGCGCCTGATAGCCCAGTTCTCGGGCATGATTATATAGGATTTCGGCAGGTGAACCGCGCTCTCCGCCCAGGCTGGCCGCATAAATATGGCTGACTGCCGGTACCAGCAAACGCACGACGCCGGCACTGTCCTTGTCGCCGAGCATGCCCAATACCATCAAAACCCGGCACCCGGCCAAATGCTTGCGGATATTGGCGGCCAGATTGGTGGCTGCATGCGGATTGTGGGCCACATCGAGAATGACATGCACACCATTATGGACTTTGTGCTGGAAGCGGCCCGCCAGTTCTGCGCCAGCCAGGCCGCTGTCTATCGCAGCACGTTCAAGTGAGACCGGCAGTTTGAACAACACTTGCAAAACGGCGGCAGCGTTATCGAGGGGAAAGCCGTTGCGAGGCAATCCCGCCAGACTCATGCGCGCGCCGTTCAGGTCTTCTCCATACCAGTCCCAACCTTCGCCCGCTTCATGCCATCCAAACTCCTGGCCTTGCTGCAATAACGGGATACCGTTGACAGTCGCATAATCGCGCACACTGTCAGGCATTGAACGTTCACCGTAAATCGCCGGCTTGCCAGTGCGGAAAATACCCGCTTTTTCAAAACCTATTTTGTCGCGGGTATCTCCAAGCCAGTCGATATGATCAAGATCGACGTTGGTCAACAGGCTTGCATCGGCATCAATGATGTTGACCGCATCGAGTCGGCCGCCGAGCCCGACTTCCAGGATAATGAAATCCGGCTTCTGGCGGGCAAACAGCCAGAATGCGGCCAGTGTGCCGAATTCGAAATAAGTCAGCGAAACATCGCCACGCGCAAGTTCAACCGCGGCAAAGCCGGCACACAATTCGGCATCAGTGGCCAGGCGTCCATTGAGGCCAACCCGTTCGTTGTAGAGGCGGAGGTGCGGCGAAGTATAGGTGACAGCCAGATAGCCGGCGGCACGCAGAATGCCGGCCAGCATGGTTACCGAAGAACCTTTGCCATTGGTGCCCCCGACAGTGATGACTTTGGCAGCACCGAAATCGATCGGCATGCGGGTAGCAACTTGTTGTACCCGTGCCAGACCAAGCTCTATTGTGCTCGGATGCAGTTGTTCCAGATGGTGCAGCCACCCGGCCAGATCCAGCGTTTGTGCCAGCACTGCACTCAACTATCTGCTCCTGCCGATACCACCGGGGCGTGTCAGCAACTGGCCTTCACGGGCTCGCTTGTCAGGCAACAATTTGCCAATCAACGCACTAATGCGAGTCTTCATGTTGTGTCGATGCACAATCATGTCGATGGCACCGTGATCAAGCAGGAATTCTGCCCGTTGAAATCCTTCCGGCAATTTTTCGCGTACGGTCTGGCGAATCACGTCCTGGCCGGCAAAGCCGATGTAGGCACGGGGTTCGGCGATGTTGATGTCACCCAGTATCGCAAGGCTGGCAGATACCCCGCCGTAAACAGGATCTACCAATACCGAGAAATAGGGCAAGCGTTCCTGCTTCATGCGCTCCAGGGCCGCAGCTGTCTTGGCCATCTGCATCAGTGAAATAAGCGCTTCCTGCATGCGGGCGCCACCACTGGTAGCAAAGCACACCAGCGGCAAGCGTTTCTCCAGACAACGATTAACCGCCATCATGAATTTCTCACCGACAACCGAGCCCATCGAACCACCGATGAACCCGAATTCAAAGGCGGCCACCACCACACCCTTGCCTTCAACCCGCCCTTCTTTCACCACCAGGGCATCTTTTTCACCGGTGCTTTTGGCAGCGGCAGCAAGGCGATCTTTATAGCGTTTCAGATCCTTGAATTTGAGAATGTCAGTCGGCTCAATATCGGCACCGATTTCACTCTGGCCCTCGGCGTCCAGAAACAATTCCAGCCGGCGGCGGGCGGAAATGCGCAGGTGATGATCGCATTTGGGGCACACATCGAGATTGTCACGCAGGTTTTCACTGTAGAGCACAGCTTCACATTTCGGACATTTGCTCCAGATCCCTTCCGGCACGCTGCGAGATTTCGCAGAAGGCGCCGCCTTCATGATCTTGGGAAGTATCTTGTCAATCCATTTGCTCATGTCAGTCGAATGCTCCCGCTTTCATGGTGGAATAGTTCAGGTTCCGCATCATTGATCCATGGCCTTGCGCATGTCGGCTATCAAACTGGTCTGGCGCTCAAGCTGGGCCAGCGTGTAATCGTCCCGGTCATCCAGTTCGGCGATGCGGTTGATGAGCGCGCTGCCAACGACCACCGCATCAGCAATTTTGGCAATTTGTGCCGCACTGTCTGCATCACGGATACCGAAACCAACGCCCAGTGGCAACGCAGTGTGCTGGCGCAAACGCGCCAGATTGGTGGCAACAGATTCAACATCCAGATGACTTGCACCGGTCACGCCCTTGAGGGATACGTAATAGACATAGCCACTGCTCTGCTTACAAATCGCGTCAATACGGCTCAGGCTGCTGGTTGGCGCCACCAGATAAATGGTTTCCAGTCCGGCGTTGCGCATGATGGGCTGCAGGTCATGGCCTTCTTCCGGCGGCATGTCTACCAACAGCACACCATCCACACCGGCAGCTACCGCTGCATCAGCAAAGTTTTGGTAACCCATGCATTCAACCGGATTCAGATAACCCATCAGCACCACTGGCGTCTGCTGGTTGGTGGTGCGAAACAGGCGCACAATTTCCAGCACACTGCGCAAGGTGGTCTTCTTGGCGAGTGATCTTTCAATTGCACGCTGGATGACCGGGCCGTCGGCAGACGGATCGCTGAACGGAAAACCCAGCTCGATCAGGTCAGCACCATTGGCGACCAGCGCATGCATCAGGCCCAGCGTGGTGGCGACATTGGGGTCACCCGCGGTCAGATAGGGAATCAGCGCCTTTTTGCCGTGGCGTTTCAATTCGGTAAAACAGTTTGTGATACGACTCATGCTGGGGTTGGCTCAGGTTTTACTGCTAGAGTTTGATATTGTCGATGGCAGCCACGGTGTGCAGATCCTTGTCACCACGTCCGGACAGGTTCACCACCATGATGTGGTCGTGGGGCAAGGTTGGCGCCAGCTTGAGTGCATGGGCAACTGCATGGCTGGATTCCAGTGCCGGGATGATGCCTTCACTGCGTGTCAGCGTGCGAAATGCAGCCAGTGCTTCTTCATCGGTCACAGCGGTGTACTCGGCACGGTGCAGGTCTTTCAGCCATGAATGTTCAGGACCGACACCCGGATAATCAAGACCTGCCGAGACAGAATGGGTTTCCAGAATCTGGCCATCAGCATCATTCATCAGATAGGTACGGTTGCCGTGCAACACGCCGGGATGTCCTGCTGACAGCGGCGCTGCATGCTTGCCGGTTTCCAGACCGAGGCCGCCAGCTTCCACTCCGATCATCCTGACTTCCTTATCATCAATAAACGGATAGAACAGGCCAATCGCATTGGAGCCACCACCCACACAAGCCACCAGCGAATCCGGCAAACGCCCGAGTTGCTTCATGCTCTGCTGTTTGACTTCACGTCCGATCACGCTCTGGAAATCACGCACCAGCATAGGATAGGGATGCGGGCCTGCCACGGTGCCGATGATGTAATAAGTGTTATCAACGTTGGTGGCCCAGTCGCGCAGGGCTTCGTTCATCGCATCCTTGAGAGTGCGTGAGCCCGAGGTGACGCCCACTACATTGGCACCCAGCATTTTCATGCGGAACACATTGGCTGATTGACGCTGGATATCGTCAACTCCCATGAATACATG
The DNA here is from genome assembly GCA_903853385.1 of uncultured Gammaproteobacteria bacterium. Classification (GTDB taxonomy): domain Bacteria; phylum Pseudomonadota; class Gammaproteobacteria; order Pseudomonadales; family Pseudohongiellaceae; genus CAILUG01. Next base: position 37,556 of record CAINTJ010000011.1, on the reverse strand, counting down.
GCATTCGAGCCCCATACGTGCGGCGATTGTGGCAGTGGCAACGCCATGCTGGCCGGCACCCGTTTCCGCAATAATGCGAGTCTTGCCCATGGCGCGCGCCAACAGCGCCTGGCCAATGGTGTTGTTAATCTTGTGGGCGCCCGTGTGATTAAGATCCTCACGCTTGAGGAAAATACGCGCACCACCGCCCAGTTTGGTCAGTCGTTCGGCAAAATAAAGCGGCGATGGACGGCCGACATAGTGCGCGAGGTCATAATCAAATTCAGCCCAGAAGGCCGGATCATTTTTCAGGTGATCATATTGACGGTTGAGCGCTTCCAGTGCCGGCATCAGGGTTTCGCCGACAAAGATGCCGCCGAACGGACCGAAGTGGCCGCTTTGGTCAGGAAAATTGTATGTCTTGTGGTGAATGAGATGCTCAGACACGTTGTACCTCACTAATAAAAGATTGCATGAGTGCTGCTGATTTGATGCCGGGAGCGAGCTCCACTCCCGAGCTGACATCCACGGCCCAGGGCCGGGCTGTGCTGATGGCTTCAGCGACGTTGGCAGGGGTCAAACCACCGGCCAGTATGATACGAGAACGGGCAGCAGTCGGCCTTGCATTTTTCCAATCAAAAGTTTGCCCGGTCCCTCCGAAACTGCCGGCATCCCAGGCATCCAGCAACAAGCCTTGGGCCTGTTCAAAACCCTGACTGGCAGCATCCAGATCAACACCTGCCTTCATACGCACAGCTTTGATGAAAGGACGGCGGAAGCTGCTGCAATAGTCGGCACTTTCATCACCGTGGAATTGCAACAGACCAAGCGGGATTGCCGACAATACTGCTTCGATTTCATTGCGGGCCGCGTTCACAAACAAGCCAACCACAGTAACGAAAGGCGGCACTGATGCAACGATGGTTTGCGCTTGCTGCAGGGTCACCACGCGCTTGCTGCCTGCATAGAACACCAGGCCGATCGCATCAGAGCCCGCTTCTGCTGCTGCCAGTGCATCCTCAACCCGCGTGATACCGCAAATCTTGACTCTGGTTCTATGGGTTTGCTGCACAAATTCAACCTGTTACAGGGAGGCGCAAGTTTAAAGTATCTGGGCTTCCAGTAGTACCTCAGATTTCGCCTGCCCGGTCTTGAACCAGCTTGCTAAGGCGGGGTTGCGGACAGGCTGGACGGGATGGCGAACACCTCGGGATAACGTACCTGGATCAGGCTCAAGCCCTGGGCTGGAGCGGTAGGCGCAGCCCGGTTGCGGTCACGCAGGGACAGCAATTGCCCCATCCACGCCGGGGGTTGGTCGCCTTGGCCGATTTCCAGCAGGGTGCCCACGATGTTGCGTACCATATGCAACAAAAAGGCATTGGCTTCGATCTCGATCGTCACCAGCTCCCCGCACCGGCTAACTGTCACTTCTGTGATATTGCGCATCGCTGTGCGCGATTGGCAACCGGCAGCCCGAAACGAAGAAAAATCATTTTCTCCCAACAACATTTGCGCGGCCTCATACATGCTACCGATTGCCAGCGGCCGGCGATGATGCGTGAGGAAATTGCTGTACATGGCCGGCCGCACCGAAGTGTTGCTGATCAGATAACGGTAACGTCGACTGGTAGCCGAAAAACGCGCATGAAAATCGTGGGAAACCTTGCAAGCCCAGCGCACGGCAATCGTGCGTGCCAGATTGGAATTGCCGCCAAGTATCCATGCCTTGAGCGGACGCAAGGCGGTGGTATCGAAGTGGATTACCTGACCGCTGGCGTGTACCCCGGCATCAGTACGCCCGGCACACCACACTTTAACGGGATGATCAGCAACTTGGGAGAGCGCCCTTTCGACGCACTCCTGGACTGTCTGCAAATGCGGATTCAGTTGGGATTGCCAGCCGCTGTAGGCGCTGCCATCGTATTCAATGCCAAGGGCAATTCTTGCTATGGTCACCCCTTTGCCAGGGGAATCCTGCTGCGAGTCTCCCGGGATCAGAGCCTTAGCCATTCTGCCATTTCTGTTTCAACCGCTTCGCTTCAGTTATCTGGGCCGACTTGCCGCTGGCAATGACTTCTTCAAGGATTTCCACTGCCCCATCAATGTCGCCCATTGCTTCATAGGCAACCGCCAGATCAAGGCGGGCATCATGGGTATCCTGCGGGCCACTGAGATCGCTGGACTCTTCGTCAGCATCAAAGCTGACAGAATCTTCGTCAAAGCCGAGCACTTCCAAGGCATCCCCGCTGGCTGCATCGCCATCGACGCTGTCATCGGAGTCGAGGTCTTCCAGACTGGGCAACGTGAATTCAAACACTTCGGGCTTGTCTTCTGCGGTCGTTTCTTCTGCTTGCCCAACTGCTTCAGGCACAGCTTCCGGAGTGAATGCGAATGCTTCCGGTACTGCTGCAATTACTGGCGCAGACGGGGGCGTTTCAGATGCTGCCTGCAGAAAATCCTCAGGCTCTTCTTCGACCTGTGCTTCAGCATCACTCAGCGCCTGTTCCAGCAACGCGGCTTCTTGCATGACTGCACCCGCCTCTTCCACTGCAGTGTCTTTGGCAGGCAAGCTGGCTGTAGCTTCCACCATTGGGGCTGCATTGGGATGGGTGGTTTCGCTGACGCCTTCAACATCATCAAGTGCATTATGCAGACTCATGAAATCATCGGTTATTCCCATTTCGTCCAGCAGCTTGTCCGTGGTTGGCACAGTCGCAGGCACTGATTTGGCAATCGCAGCTTCGGCAGTAACTGCAGGGGCAGCACTGTATTCGTCAGCAAAAGTCGGCTCTTCTGCTTCTGCCGCTTCTGCACGGCGGAACCGCGACAGGAATGCGGCAATCCTTGCACCTATGCCGCCAGTGGATTCGGACTCACCGGCCTCGTCAGCGAGCTCATCAAGGGAGACTTCTGCATACTCATTCATCACAGCTTGTGCATTACGGCGTTTGATGAACAGCATCAGGGCAACAAACACTACCACTGCCAGCAATCCACCCAACAAAACAACACTGTTGCTCAACAAGGTAACTATTCCTGCACTACTCTCAGCTGCTGACTGGGCCGCAGATTCGACAGAGGCCAAAGCATCTTTGGTGGCTGCAGATTGAGTACTCAACTGTTTTTGCAGCTGGGCAATGCGCTCATCTTCAATTGTTATGATATTTTGCAGCAGGTCGATCTGTTCCTGCACAGCGCTGAGACGGTTGGTCAATTCCAGATTCTCGAGTTTGGAACGATCGAGACTTTCTTCACTTAACATCAATTCGTTTTTCAGGGTTTTGATGGTGGCATCAAGATCACTGCTGCCACCGGTACCTGCATCCTGGTCGCCACTGAGCAAAGTCAATTCATCGCGGGCCGCAGCGCCCTTGGCACCGGTCGAGTCATTCACTGCCAGAGGCTGTGCATCCAATTCCTGGTTTTGCTGATTGATCTGGGCTACTGCGGCGTCCTGATCGATCAATGCGATCTCATCCTGGCGCGGTATACGCAGCACTTTACCGGTCATGATGCGATTGACATTGTTATTGACCAACGCATCTTCGTTGGCGCGCTGAATCGCGACCATCATCTGCTGTACACCGACACTGGCAGAGGGACGGGTTTGCTCAGCAATCTGATACAACGTGTCTCCCTTCTGAACCTCATACTGCTTCGAGTCCGCAGTAGCAGTCGGGATCGGCAATGTGGGGCCTGCCACAGCGGGGCTTACCCTGGACACTGATGCTGCCTGGGTTTTATTTTGTGGCAGATCCAGCAGCAAAGTATATTCGCGCAAGGTGCGGCCATTTGGCCAGGAAACGCCTACCAGCAAATCCAGGAATGGTTCTGATATGTCAGTGCCGGAAGTGACAAGAATGCGGCCAGAGCCATCTTTCTTTATCTCGACCTGGAAGTTCAGCTGGCCAAGATTAGGACTGCGGACCACATGGGCAAGGGCATATTCAGCATCAGAAGCAAGGGCCACCTTAACTTGCGTTTCATCGAGTTTGCTTACATCCAACAATTCGATATGAGCACGCAAAGGCTGATTGAGTGCTGAATCAACCGTTATCTCGCCCAGACCCTGGGCAACAGCCGAGCTGCCTATAGCAGCGGACAGCATCAATGAAAAGATGGCTGCAGTGCCTGTTCGGAATGTGAATCGCATAGCGCTCCTTGACCAGCATTGGAGGCGGTTGTATCAACCGGACCGACAAGGAATCCTGCCGGCTCACGCTGTGAACCGGCCAACAACCACCTATCCAAAGCTACCAGCTACCCAATCCACCAATACGATCTGTGAACCGGTTGAGGAAGAAGCCTGATCTAACAGCGGCTGAGAACTTGAGAATTCTCTTGTAAATCAGCCGCTAGTATTCATTAGATATAGTCTTTTATCAACACTTCTGCGATCTGAACCGAGTTAAGGGCTGCCCCTTTACGCAGGTTGTCAGACACGACCCATAGGTCGATGCCGTTCGGATGAGAAATATCCTTGCGGATTCTGCCTACCCAGGTAGCGTCACTGTCGGTACCTTCAGGAATCGGAGTCGGGTAACCGCCCGCCTTTTGCTCATCCATTACCTTGACGCCTGGCGCCTTTTCCAGCAATGCCCGCACTTCCTCAACGCTGATTTTCTGGCGGGTCTCGATGTGGATGGCCTCGGAGTGGGAATAGAACACCGGCACGCGTACGCAGGTAGGGTTTACCAGAATGTTCGGGTCTTCCATGATCTTTTGGGTTTCCCAGACCATTTTCATCTCTTCTTTGGTGTAGCCGTTATCCTGAAACACATCAATCTGCGGGATCACGTTGAAAGCAATCTGTTTCGGATAGACCTTGATCTCCGGTTCCTTGCCATTCAACAGGGCGATGGTCTGACCTGCCAGTTCATCGATTGCTTCCTTGCCGGTCCCGGATACCGACTGATAAGTGCAGACGTTGATACGGGCTATGCCGACTTTGTCATGGATGGGCTTGAGCGCAACCAGCATTTGGATAGTTGAACAGTTGGGATTGGCAATAATGTTGTGATTTTTGTACTGCGCCACCGCATGTGGATTTACTTCCGGCACCACCAGCGGGATGTCCTCTTCGTAACGGAACTGCGAAGTGTTATCGATGACGATGCAACCGGCTTTAGCGGCTTTGGGGGCGTAAATCGCGGACACACTGGCACCCGGTGAAAACAGTCCGATCTGAGCCTTACTGAAATCGAAATCTGCAAGATTTTCAACAATATATTGCTTGTTATTAAAGCTGAGTGTCTCTCCTGCACTGCGCTCACTGGCCAGCAAATACAGATTGCGGACTGGAAACTTGCGCTGTTCCAGGATACGGATTATGGTTTTGCCTACGGCGCCGGTTGCTCCAACCACAGCAACGTCATATTGCTTGCTCATACACTTACTCCTCACACTCAGCGGCTGTTGCTCACAGCCGCCTCAATTTTTAACAATATTTTTTAAATCAGCAACTTATAAATATTTGCTAAAGTTTCAAGCAAACAACCACGGCGCTTTTTCTTTATAGGACTTTTCAAAGGCCCTGATCGCATCTGCGTGCTGCATGGTCAGTCCGATGTCGTCGAGACCATTCAGCAGGATGTGCTTGCGGGACGCTTCCACATCGAACTTGATTGTGCTGCCATCGGGCTTGCCGATAGTCTGCGCTGCCAGATCCACATTCAGCGTATAGCCAGGGGTTGCCGCCGTTTCCTGGAAAAGCTGATCTACCATTTTCTCATCTAAAACAATGAGCAATATTCCATTCTTCACGCAATTATTAAAGAAAATATCGGCATAGCTTGGCGCAATGACACAGCGGATTCCAAAGTCATCCAAAGCCCAAGGGGCATGTTCACGACTGGAGCCGCAGCCAAAGTTTTCACGAGCCAGCAGGATGGAAGCGCCTTGGTAGCGTGGCTGGTTGGAGACGAAATCAGGATTGAGCGGACGACCAGTGCACTCCTGGTCAGGCAACCCCTTGTCGAGATAACGGGCTTCATCAAACAGGTTCTTGCCAAACCCGGTGCGTTTGATCGACTTCAAGAACTGCTTGGGGATGATGTAGTCCGTGTCCACATTGGCACGGTCCAGTGGCATGACCAACCCTTTTTCGGAAGTAAACTTTTTCATATTCGTTTCAACTATATTCAGTAATTAATTGATTAGCCTGACTTTCAAAGCAAAGGCACATCGCGAATGTCGACGAAGTGACCAAAGACCGCGGCCGCTGCCGCCATCGCCGGACTCACCAGATGGGTTCGACCACCGAAGCCCTGGCGTCCTTCAAAGTTGCGGTTGGAGGTGGAGGCACAATGTTCGCCTGGCTCCAATTGATCGGCATTCATTGCCAGACACATGGAGCAACCGGGTTCGCGCCATTGCAGACCCGCGGCCTTGAATACCAGATCGAGCCCTTCCTGTTCGGCCTGCGCCTTCACCAAACCGGAACCTGGCACCACCAGGGCCTCGCGGATGTTGGACGCCACTTTGCGCCCCTTGACCACAGCGGCTGCCGCGCGCAGATCTTCAATGCGGGAATTGGTACATGAACCAATGAAAACGCGATCCAGCTTGATGTCCTGGATAGGCGTGCCCGCCGTCAGCCCCATGTACTTGAGGGCCTGCTGGTAGTTGCCTTTCTTGCTGTCGTTGGCAGCCAGTGCTGGATCGGGGACTTTGCCGGTAACCGGCGCCACCATTTCTGGTGAGGTACCCCAGCTGACCTGCGGCACGATATCGTCGCCTTCCAGCTCCACTACCGCATCAAATTTGGCGTCTTTATCGCTGACCAAGGTACGCCAGACAGCCACCGCCTGCTGCCACAGCTCGCCTTTCGGCGCATATGGACGACCTTGCAGATAGCTGATGGTCTTTTCATCAACTGCCACCAGACCCGCACGGGCACCGGCTTCGATGGCCATGTTGCAAACAGTCATTCGACCTTCAATGGACAGACTGCGGATCACTTCACCACCAAATTCGATGGTGTAGCCCGTGCCGCCGGCAGTACCGATCTTGCCGATGATGGCCAGAATTACATCCTTGGCAGTGACACCGGGCTTGAGAGCGCCATTGACCTGCACCAGCATGTTCTTGGCTTTCTTCTGCACCAGACACTGGGTAGCCAGCACATGCTCCACTTCGGAGGTGCCGATGCCATGCGCCAGTGCGCCAAGCGCACCGTGGGTGGAGGTATGGGAATCGCCGCAAACGATGGTCATGCCCGGCTGGGTACGGCCCTGCTCCGGCCCGATCACATGCACGATGCCATGACGCGGATCGTCGATGGCAAATTCTTCGATGCCGAAGTCCTTGCAGTTGTCGTCGAGAAACTTCACCTGGATTCTGGAAACCGGATCCACGATGCCATCCACTCCACGTGAACGCTCACTGGTGGTGGTGGGCACGTTATGATCCGGGGTCGCCATGTTGGCGCTCGCACGCCAGGCTCTGCGACCGGCCAGGCGCAAGCCTTCGAAGGCTTGTGGGGAGGTGACCTCATGCAGGAAGTGCAAGTCGATATAGAGCAGTGCGGTGCCGTTCTCCAGCTCCTTGACGAGGTGGGAATTCCACAGCTTGTCATAAAGAGTCATGCTTGACATAAAAACCTCATTACTAACAAATAGTTAATTATTAATGTTAATGCAATTTATTAAGATAATTTTTACTGAGCTATCAGTTTCAACTTTTTGAAATATCAGGCGTTTTTACCGATACATCCAGGTTTTGCGCACGGTGCCGCAGCAGATGATCCATCAAAGTCAGCGCCATCATGGCTTCCGCAATTGGAGTTGCTCGAATTCCTACACAGGGATCGTGCCTGCCGGTGGTGACAACTTCTACCGAATTCCCATTAATATCAATTGTTTGACCAGGAATTCTAATGCTAGAAGTAGGCTTCAATGCCAGATGTGCAATGATGTCCTGACCCGTGCTGATACCACCAAGAATGCCGCCGGCGTTGTTGCTGAGAAAACCCTGGGGGCTCATCAGGTCACGGTGCTCGGAACCCTTGTGTTCTACCACGCCAAAGCCCGCGCCAATCTCCACACCCTTGACGGCATTGATGCTCATCAGGCCATGCGCCAGCTCGGCATCGAGGCGGTCAAAGATTGGCTCGCCCAGCCCAACCGGCACACCGGATGCGACCACAGTGATTCTGGCGCCGATGGAATTACCCTCCTTGTTGAGGGCGGTCATGTAGTTTTCCAGCTCAGCTACTTTGGCGGGATCCGGACAGAAGAACGGGTTGTTGCCAACCTCCTGCCAGTCGACCAGCTCCAGCTTGATGGGACCCAGCTGACTGAGATAGCCACGCACGCTGACTCCAAATTTTTCCGCCAGGTACTTTTTGGCAATCGCCCCTGCCGCCACCCGCATCGCAGTTTCACGTGCTGAGGAGCGACCACCGCCCCGGTAATCGCGGATGCCGTATTTATGGGTATAGGTGTAGTCGGCATGGGCCGGTCGGAACAGGTCCTTGATGTTGCCGTAGTCCTTGCTTTTCTGGTCTGTGTTTTCAATCAGAAGCCCGATCGGAGTCCCGGTTGTCAGCCCTTCGAACACGCCCGACAAGATGCGCACGGCATCGTCTTCACGACGTTGGGTGGTGAAACGGGAAGTGCCGGGCTTGCGACGATCCAGATCGAGCTGGATATCCGCTTCCGTCAGTGCCAGTCCCGGCGGACAGCCATCCACAATGCAGCCCAGCGCCGGCCCGTGGCTTTCGCCAAAGCTAGTCACACAAAACAGCTTGCCGAAACTATTGCCCGACATGATCGTGTTTCCCTGTAGTAGGTTAGGCCTTCAAGATGGCGCGCAGATTAACCACCCTGCATGAATAAAACAAATTTATAATTTTTATGAATTCCATTACCATTTGGAATATTGTCAAGCACCCCGCCGAGCCTATATGGACTTCCAGAACCTGCGCGCTTTCGTGGCAGTGGCCGACCAGAACTCGTTCTCACGTGCTGCCGACCACTTACACCTGACCCAGCCTGCCATCAGTAAACGCATCCTGACGCTGGAAGCCAATCTGAACCAGCGCCTGTTCGACCGCATTGGCTGGCAACTGACGCTGACCGAGGCCGGCGAATGCCTGCTGCCACGTGCCCGCCAGATTCTGCAATTGATCGAGCAAACCCGCCAGGCCCTCGATGATTTGTCGGGACAGGTGCAAGGCAATCTAAAGCTGGTGACCAGTCACCATATCGGGCTGCACCGCTTGCCGCGCGTGTTGCGCGAGTACAAGAAGCAGCATCCGGGCGTGAAGCTGAACATCAGCTTCCTCAATTCACAGGAAACCCACCAGAACATTCTGGACGGCAAAGGTGAGCTTGGTATCACCACCTACGAAGACCGCGCCAGTGATTCACTGCTGGTGCAGGACATCTGGCAGGACTCCTTGCATTTCGTGGTAGCGCGTGACCATCCGTTGCTGCAACGCAAGAAAATCGGCTTGAGTGACCTGTGCGAATTCCCGGCCATCCTGCCGGATGTGCGCTTTTATACCGGGCGTATCGTGACCGAGTTGTTCGAGAATGCCGGCCTGACGCTGAAACTGGACCAGGATCTGAGCACCGATTATCTGGAAACACTCAAAGCACTGGTGTCGATCGGCGATTCCTGGAGTGTGTTGCCCGCCACGATGCTGGATGAGCGCTCAGTGGTGGCGCTCAATATCAAATCAGTGAGTCTGCAGCGACGACTGGTGTGCATCCGCCACAAGGAACGCACGCTCAGCAAGGCGGCACAGACCTTCCTGAAGGTGTTGGAGTCTCATCGCGACTGAGTGCGCAGATCCCGTGCTTGCAGCGCACAAATGCCATCCCCGCCAAATTCAAAATCCAGCCACAGGAACGGCAAATCAGCTCGTGCTTCATCCAGCAAGGGCCAGGTGGCACCGGTTTCCAGCAAGAGCAGACCATTATCGGTCAGGAACTGCGCAGCCTGCGCCAGAATCCGCAGGGGGATTTCGAGACCCTCATTGCCAGTCAACAACCCCAATTGCGGTTCACGCAGATATTCGGACGGTAATTCCGCATATTCTTCGGCGCCAACATAAGGGGGGTTGCTGACAATCAGGTCAAACTTGCCGGTTACCGCCGCAAACAAGTCGGATTCAACCAGCTGCACGCGTGCGCCCAGTCCGTATTTTTCAACATTGACACGGGCCACTGCCAGCGCATCCGCACTAAGGTCAGCCAACACCACCTCAGACTCCGGAAATCTCATGGCACAGGCAATGCCTATGCAACCCCCGCCTGCACACAAATCCAGAATCCGACGCGGCGCACTGGACAGCAGGGTTTCAAAACGATTATTGATCAATTCGGCAAACGGTGAGCGCGGCACCAGCACCCGCTCATCGACATAGAACGGCAAACCACAAAACCAGGCTTCGTGCAGCAGGTAGGCCAGCGGTTTGCGAGTTTCGATGCGCAGTGTGGCGAGTTGCTCAACCTCAGCGACCAGATCCGCAGGCAACACGCTATCCAGCTGCAGCGGCGCCATGGCGCGGCGGCGCGCCAAGGTCTCCAGCAGCCAGCAGGCCTCATCCCAGGAATTGTCAGTGCCATGGCCGAAAAAAAGTTTGGCCCCATCAAAGGCAGCTGTCATCTTTTCCAGGCAGTCCTGCGTATTTATCACTCCGATCAACAACATTGTTGGCCTGCTTTACCCTGCTTATGTAATCGCGTAGGGTGCGCAGTTTAGCTGTAACTGGAAAGTATTAGTATGAAAGACGCCTATGCCAGCATCATCAAAGCCACCGGGGAAGATATAACTCGTCCTGGCCTGGTGGGCACCCCCGAACGGGCTGCCAAGGCCATGGAATTCCTGACCCAGGGCTACCAGCAGAATGTCGATGACATCATCAATGGTGCGATGTTCCCGACCACCTCCAATGAAATGGTGATTGTAAAAAACATTGAACTCTATTCCTTGTGCGAACATCACCTGCTGCCGTTCATTGGCAAATGCCATGTTGCTTATCTGCCTACCGGCATGGTGATCGGCTTGTCAAAAATCGCCCGTATCGTCGACATGTTTGCGCGTCGTTTGCAGATTCAGGAACAGCTGACTCAGCAGATTGCCGAAACCATCATGATAAAAACCAAGGCGCTTGGTGTTGGTGTAATCATCGAGTCGCAGCACATGTGCATGATGATGCGCGGGGTACAGAAACAGAACTCGGTGATGACAACTTCATGCATGCTGGGGGCATTCCGTGACCGTCCGACAACCCGCAGTGAATTCCTGTCACTGATCAAATAAGAAATGCCCTGATCAAAACGGCTATTTCAGTTGCCTGTACTTCCATGTGCTGGTGGTGGCTTCCTGCCAGCTCGTGAATAGTTGCATGTTGCAGATAGTTTTTGCGCAGGTCGAACATTGCCCGGCGCTTTTGCCAGAACCCGGTCGACAGCACCACCAGCGCGGGACAAGCTATTTCCCGCATGAAGGCTTGCACTTGCTCCTCGCTCAAGCTCATCGGGCTTAGCACCCGCAGCCGCGGATCAAAACTCCAGTAGCAGCCTTGTTCATCGCAAACTACGCCGCGCTGTCCCAGCAAGGTGGCGGCTGCCAGTGCCAGCCCCTTTTCCGCTCTCGCCAGCACTGCTGCCTGAAAATCAGCGTAGTAATGTCGCTGTCTCGCTTTCAAGGATTCCAGCTGGTTCAGCGCTTCCCGCATCTGGGCCGGCAGTTGTGCCGGCGACGTTGCCACTGGGCCCAGGATATCCAGCAATACCAGTTTCGACAGCTCGTGCGGATACAGCGCGGCATAAAGGCATGCCACTGCTCCCCCCATGGAATGGCCCATCAAAACGAATTGCTGCCAGCCGAAATGCTCTACTACGCCTCTGATTTCAGCGATGTAACTCCAGATGTAATATGGTGAAGAAAGTGGTCGGCGCGCAGACAAGCCGTGGCCGGGGAAGTCCAGGGCTACAACCCGGTATTCAGGCAAAAGTGCAGCCAACGGCAAAAACGAGGCGGCATTGTCCTGCCATCCATGCAAGGCAAGGATGGGGGGTGCATGCTCAGGCCCGCACATGAGCAGCGCACACTCCTGGCCATTGGATAACTGCAAACGCAGCTCCTGGGCACCCGGGTCTGCAACTCTCACACTTGCGCCTGCAATGTGAATTTCACCGCGCCCCCGCCAGCCGTGCAGTCCTGGCACTCCACAGCCACCAGCTCGCCGGTGGAAAAGATATGCATGGTTTCAACATCGGTATCAGTAAGCACTGCCAGGAGCTCGGACACCAGTGGATTATGGGTAACCAGCAGCACATGTCCTGACTTCATGCTACGCAAATATGCCAGCACTTGCAGAGCGCGATGATTGGGGGTCAGTACCGTAAGCGGTTGCGGCTCTATAGTGGAACCTGACTCTGTCATAAACAACTGGCACGTCTGAGTGGTTCTGGTATAGGGACTGTGAAAGCAGGCGCTCAGCTTGACCTTATGTTTGGCAAACTGCCGTGCAACATCAATGACTTCCTGCCTGCCGTGCGAAGTGAGTGAGCGCAAGGGATCATCATAATGACGCGGCTCGGCTTCACCGTGGCGGAGCAGATAAAGATGCATGCTGTCCGCCAGCGCCAGGTCTAGCGGGCAGCCCCACTGTCACGCGCGGGATCGTAAAAGGAATCGTCGTCGTTATCGTCTTCCTTCACTGCATCACTGAGTACTGGAATATCTTTTTTGGGGGTGTCAGTAGCCGAAGGCATGACGGTGCCTGTCTTGGGTTCTCCTCCGGATTTGCTGCTGCCGTTTTCCGGAAAAGGCGAGAATGGGAAAGGTTTGTCTTCAGTGGCAAATACCATGAAGCTGACTATCTGGCTTAAATACTGGGCCGCAATTGCGCCCAACTTTTGCAATTGCTCGTTAATCTCGCCAGTTATCAGCACGATGACAGTCTGCACAACACAAATCACAATCACTGCCAGCCACAGCGCCCACAGCACCAAGGCAAAAATCAGCATGAACAACACACGAATCCAGAAGGACGTGGACAACAGATTGGCTTTGATTTGGTCCTGATTAATGTTGTTCATGGTTTCCCCAACTCTTGGCTAGTAAAAACAGCACCCGTAAATAGGTCGTTTGCTCTACGGCACAGCAATGGCCGGCAACAACTCACCCCGGCAGTGATTTGGCCTTGCCCACCACAAATTCAACATCAAGCGCGGTTTCGGCCAGCATCACGGAGGCGATTATATGACCGATGGGGGCCTTGTTATAGATGATCTCATACAGACTACTGCACAAAGGCATGGAAACACCCAGTTCATCGGCCTTTTCCTTGACCTGTTTCAAGGTGTTGACCCCTTCTGCCACCTGACCGAGTTCAACCATGATCATGTCAATGTCCTTGCCTTCACCCAAGGCCTTGCCGACCCTGAAATTGCGACTGAGCGGAGAAGTACAGGTCACGATCAAATCCCCGACTCCGGACAAACCCAGGAAAGTCATCGCGTCGGCGCCCAGGCGCACACCAAATCTTGCCATTTCGGTGAGGCTGCGAGTGATCAGCATGGCAATGGTGTTGTGCCCCATCCCCATGGCGCCTGCCAAGCCGGCGATGATTGCGTAGATATTCTTGAGGGAACCGCCCAGTTCCACGCCCAGCATGTCATCGTTGGCATAAACGCGGAAGGTTTCGGAGCGCAGGGTCTCCTGCACGAGGGTTCTGAGTTCGGCATCATTGCTGGCCACCACGGTGCCGGTCGGACTGTGATTGACGATTTCCTTGGCAAGATTGGGACCACTCAACACACCGATGCGTGCGTCCGGCACTTCTTCGGCCAGAATCTGGCTCATCAGTTTGAAGGTAACGGCTTCGATGCCCTTGGTAGCGGTTACAAGCATCACTCCCGGAGGCAGCAAAGGCTTCATTTGCCTGACCACAGACCGGAAACTGCCACTGGGAACTGCCACGAAAATCATGTCGACATCTTCAACTACCGACTGCAGTTCATGCACCGCATTGATGCTGGGATGCAATTCCTGCCCAGGCAGGTAAAGTGAATTGACTCTGGTCTGGTTGAGGGATTCGACCTGTTCGGGATCACGCATCCACAACTGGGTCTGATGACCATTGCCGGCAATGATGTTGGCTATCGCCGTACCGAAACTGCCACCGCCAATGACGCCGACTTTTTTTACTGACATGCTTGCTGATCCACTTGATGGCCGTAGTTAAAGTAGGGGTACCGGCCACAGGCGCGGGAAGATAGCAGCTCGGTTTGGCCAACTCCAGCAGTCGATTGCATAGACAGTCCTTGCTTTGCTGTCCTGTGCTGCATCAAATAGAATCCCTTACCCCGGACTGCCGGCACCAGGGGCCTCAACTGCAGGGCATGTTTATGACAATCGATTTGTGGCCTACTATCAAAAAGGAAATCAGCGAACAGGTAATGTTCGAGCCGGCGCTTGGCACTTTTTTTTCGCGCCGGATCCTGCAACATGACAGCCTTGGCTCTGCACTGTCTGATCTGCTGGCAATGAAGCTGGCATCGCCTGATATGCCCCAGTCCTCATTGAAGCCCGTGTTTGACGAAGCGTTGCGCAATGACGAATCGATCCTGGCCGCGACCGGGAACGACCTGCTGGCCACCCGTCAACGCGATCCTGCCGTAAGGTTCTATTCGACAGCACTGCTGTATTTCAAAGGTTTCCAGGCCTTGCAGGCCTACCGTATTGGTCATTGGCTTTGGAACCAGGATCGACAGGCCATGGCGATATGGCTACAGAGCCAGATCAGTGAAGTGTTTACGGTTGACATCCATCCGGCGGCACGCATCGGCTCCGGCATTCTGGTGGATCATGCCACCGGCATCGTCATCGGTGAAACCTGCGTGCTGGATGACAATATCTCCATCATGCAGGGTGTGACACTGGGCGGTACCGGCAAGGAAACCGGCGATCGCCATCCCAAAATCAAATGCGGCGTACTGCTGGGAACCGGCGCCATCATCATTGGCAATGTCACCATCGGTACTGGCGCCAAAGTGGCAGCCGGCAGCGTGGTGCTGGACAACGTTGAAGCTCACACCACGGTGGCAGGCATTCCAGCCGTGAAGGTTGGCAAACCGCGGGCGGATCAACCGGCACTGGACATGAATCAGGAAATCAATCCTTGCGATTGAGCTTGAGTGCTGCCCTGATCTGTTCGCCAGTAAAGCCGCGCTGCATCAGGAACCGCTGCATCCGTTGTTGTTGATCCGGCTTGTCCTTGCCTGTTTGACGGAATTTCTTTGCTAACGCTTCGGCACACAACGCCACCCAATCAGGGCCATTTTCATACAACGCCGGCTTGAGCAAATCAGCGGCTATCCGGCGCGGCTGCAAACCGGCGGCTATCTTGAGGGGGCCATCGCCACGGGTGCTACGATAGCGCACGTAGCCTTCAACAAAACGCTGGTCAGACTGCAGATCGTCCGCCACCAACTGGTCGAGCGCCGGCCGCAACACATCATGCTCATCGAGTTCCGGCAGCCGTTCCCGCATTTTTTCCAGCAACTCATGCCAGGAATGCTCGCGGCGAGCCAGTAAATCCAGCGCTGTGCGCCGGGCCGCGAGCAAGGGGTTATCAGTCACGCTTTCCTCGACCAATCACCTGGGCAATCCGGATTGCACCGATCAAGCTTCCTCGGCTTCTGTTTTGACATCAGTATTGGCAACACCACTGCCGCCATTTGCCATCAGCAAGCTGCGCAGTTTGGTTTCGAGTTCCTTCGCAATGGCGGGATGTTCGTTCAGAAAGGCCACTGCATTCTTTTTGCCCTGCCCTATTTTCTCGCCCTTGTAGGCATACCAGGCCCCGGATTTCTCAACCAGATTATTGGCCACCCCCAATTCAACGATTTCGCCGTTGCGCGAGATGCCCTGGCCGTAATAAATTTCGAACTCAGTCTGTTTGAACGGTGGCGCCACCTTGTTCTTGACCACTTTCACACGGGTTTCACTGCCCACCACTTCTTCGCCGTCCTTGATGGAGCCGATGCGACGGATATCCAGACGCACTGACGCATAGAATTTAAGCGCGTTGCCGCCAGTAGTGGTTTCCGGTGAACCGAACATGACACCGATCTTCATGCGGATCTGGTTGATAAAGATCACCAGGGTATTGGTGGTCTTGATGTTGCCGGTCATTTTACGCAGGGCCTGTGACATCAACCGCGCCTGCAAGCCCATGTGGCTGTCGCCCATATCGCCTTCGATTTCGGCACGCGGTGTCAAGGCTGCCACCGAGTCGATGACGACAACGTCGACTGCACCGGAGCGCACGATCATGTCGCAGATCTCCAGCGCCTGTTCGCCTGTGTCCGGCTGACTCACCAGCAAGTTGTCGACATCCACACCCAGCTTCTTGGCGTAGATGGGATCCAGTGCATGCTCGGCGTCAATAAAGGCACAAGTGCCGCCTGCCTTCTGCGCTTCGGCGATGACCTGCAAAGTCAGCGTGGTTTTGCCTGAAGATTCCGGACCGTAGATTTCCACGACACGACCCTTGGGCAAGCCGCCGATACCGAGCGCAATGTCCAGCCCGAGCGAGCCGGTGGAAATGGCCGGAATGGCATGACTTTCATGATCGCCAAGGCGCATCATCGAGCCCTTGCCGAACTGGCGTTCAATCTGCGCGAGTGCCGCTGCCAATGCCTTGTCTTTATTAGTCTCTTTCTCTGCCATCTTGGTAACCCTGAATTGGAAATATGCTGTATTTATCGGATGATTGTTGCGATCTGGAAGTTGCCGGGTGGGGGAAGCCGCTGAAGGGAGCCAAAGCCGGCAGGCCGGTGGTATTAAAGCAGGAAAAAACTGTTTCATCAAAATTATCGGCCTGCCCGGGCCAGGATTGTGTCACCCGCCTGTCAGGCCCCGGCCGGCCCCCGAATTGCCTGCTTTGAGCACCCCCGATCCATCAGTTACCATCCCACCCCAATCCGCCAACTTCCGGCAGCAGTCTGCTTTGAATACCCCGCTTTCCCAACACACCCCGATGATGCAGCAATACCTGGCCATGAAGCATGAGCATGCTGCCGTGTTGCTGTTCTATCGTATGGGCGATTTCTATGAGCTGTTCTTCCAGGACGCCGTGCGTGCCTCTGAACTGCTGGGAATCACACTGACGGCGCGGGGCAAATCCGGTGACTCACCGATCCCGATGTGCGGGATTCCCTACCACGCGGCCGAGCGTTATCTCGCCAAACTGGTGGAGCAAGGCGAATCCGTGGCGATTTGCGAACAAATCGGCGATCCCGCCACCAGCAAGGGTCCGGTTGAACGCAAGGTAGTGCGGCTGATCACGCCGGGCACGCTTACCGATGAAGCATTGCTGAAAGACAACCGCGATCAATTGCTGGCGGCGCTGTGGCAGCAAGGTGATCACTACGGACTGGCCGCGCTTGATGTCAGCAGCGGGCGCTTCATCGTCATGGAATGCCAGGGCGAAGCCCAGATGCTGGGCGAACTGCAGCGATTGGATCCTGCTGAATTGCTGATCGCGGAATCACTGCCGGTCGCGCCGACACTGGGTCAGCGCAAAGGCCTGCGCAAACGCTCCGCCTGGGAGTTTGACTACGATACCGCACTGCGCAGCCTGACCCGCCAGTTCCAGACCGACAGCCTGCAGGGTTTCGGCTGTGCGCATTTGTACCTGGCCATCCAGGCTGCCGGCGCGGTACTGAACTATGCAAAAGAAACCCAGCTATGTGAATTGACGCACTGCCGCAATCTGCGCGTGGAAAACTCCGGCGACTCGCTGGTGCTGGATGCGATCAGTCGTCGCAATCTGGAAATCGACAACAATTTGAATGGCACTTACAGCAATACACTGGCTTCCGTGTTCGATCACTGTGCCACCACCATGGGCAGCCGCATGCTGCGGCGCTGGCTGCATCGTCCCATTCGCTCGCACAGTGAAATCCGTGCCCGCCAACATGCAGTCAGCTCGCTGCTCGACGATTACCGTCATGAACACCTGCTGCCGCTCTTGAAACAGATTGGCGATATCGAGCGCATTCTTGCGCGCGTGGCCCTGCGCTCGGCGCGGCCGCGTGATCTGGCCAAGCTGCGCGATGCGTTATCGACTTTGCCAATCCTGCAAGCGCTGCTAAGCCGTATCGATAATCCGCATTTGCAACAATTAAGCCTTAAAATTGCCACTTATCCGGCTTTGGCCACCTTGCTGCAGAAAGCAGTTATCGAAAATCCACCAGTGGTCATGCGTGAAGGGGGCGTGATTGCCGATGGTTATGATGCCGAACTGGATGAACTGCGCCAGCTCAGCAGCAATGCTGGTGATTTCCTGTTACGTCTGGAAGAGCAGGAACGTACCAGCACCGGTCTTTCCACGCTGAAAGTCGGCTTTAATCGCGTGCACGGCTATTACATCGAGCTGAGTCGCATGCAGTCAGAAACGGTACCTGCCCACTACATGCGGCGCCAGACGCTGAAAAATGCCGAACGCTACATAACGCCGGAACTGAAAGAATATGAAGACAAGGTGCTCAGCGCAGGCAGTCGGGCACTGGCCCGTGAAAAAGCGCTGTATGACGCGCTGCTGGAAACGCTCGCCACCGATCTGGGCGCTTTGCAAGACACTGCTTTCAGTCTGGCCGAACTCGACGTGCTCAACAATTTTGCCGAGCGGGCGGGCGTACTCAACCTGTGCTGTCCGGAACTGACTGAAACCGCTGGCATCCACATCAGCGGCGGCCGCCATCCGGTCGTGGAACAGGTCAGCCAGTCTGCCTTCATTGCCAATGATCTGCAGGTAGATGACGAGCGTCGCATGCTGATCATCACCGGCCCCAACATGGGTGGGAAATCCACTTACATGCGCCAGAATGCGTTGATAGTGCTGCTGGCCCACACCGGCTGTTTTGTGCCGGCCGCGGCGGTGCGCATCGGGCCGGTAGACAGGATCTTTACCCGCATCGGCTCCTCGGACGATCTGGCCGGCGGACGTTCCACCTTCATGGTGGAAATGACGGAAACCGCCAACATTCTGCACAATGCCACGGCCAATTCACTGGTGCTGATGGACGAGATTGGCCGCGGCACCAGTACTTTTGACGGATTGGCACTGGCCTGGGCCTGTGCTGTGTATATTGCAGCAACCCTCAAATCATTTACCTTGTTTGCCACCCACTATTTCGAACTGACCGCGTTGCCTGATGATTACGCCGGCGTGGCCAATGTACATCTCGATGCCACCGAACATGGCGACGGCATCGTGTTTCTGCATACCGTCAAACCCGGGCCGGCCAACCAGAGCTATGGTCTGCAGGTAGCCTTGCTGGCCGGCATCCCACGCCAGGTTATCGAACAAGCCCGTAACAAGCTGGAACAGCTGGAAAAAGACGAGGGCTTCAAAAGTGGCCTTGCCGCGCACCAGAACCAGGTGCAGAACGACTTATTTGCCTCGCTGCCTGCTCACCCGGCACTGGACCTGCTCGACGAGAGCGACCCGGACCAGTTGACGCCGCGCCAGGCCCAGGAATTGCTTTATCGCCTCAAAAGCCTGCGCAAGCCCTGAAGTTATGCCAGTTCATAACATTGGCGGGTTGCTGGTAGAATTCGCGGCCTTGAGGACGGTGAGCGCCAAGGGCGGCTCCCTCCCACACCCCGATTCAGCTTCAGGAGTTGCAAGATGACCTTTATCGTTGGCGAAAACTGTATCAAGTGCAAACACATGGATTGTGTGGAAGTGTGTCCGGTCGACTGTTTCTATGAAGGTCCCAACATGCTGGTTATCAATCCGGACGAGTGCATCGACTGCGCCCTGTGTGAGCCAGAGTGCCCGGTGGACGCTATCTTTGCCGAAGACGAGGTGCCGGAAGACCAGCTGCAATTCATCGCGCTCAATGCCGAACTGGCAGCAGGCTGGCCTAATATCACCGAAATGAAGCCGGCACCAATCGATGCGGAACAATGGGATGGCGTGCCCAACAAGATCAATCTACTCGAGCGTGACTGGCCGGCCTGATAGCGAGCCAAACCCACCCGGATTCACGGTTCTTGCAGATGCTCAATCACAAAACCATCGCGTTCCATCATGCGCCGGAGTTTGCCGAGGGCTTCTATCTGCAATTGCCGCACCCGTTCGCGGGTGATGCCGACGTCAGCTCCCACCTCTTCCAGGGTGCCATCCTCATGCCCTTGCAGTCCGAAGCGACGCACCACCACAGCACGATGACGATGTGACAATTTACTCAGCCAAACCTCCACATTTGCCTTGATATCCTGCAATTCCAGTATCTGGAGCGGCTCGCTGGTTTTACTGGCGGTGATGCTGTCGAGCGGGGAATTGTCGTTTTCTTCGCCCTGCGGCTGGCTGCTCGATGCCATCTTGAAATGCAACCCTTGCAGTCTTCTTACCTCTTTTAACGACTTGCCGGTTTTTTCCGCGATTTCCTGCTGGGTAGGATCGCGGCCATGCAGCTCCCGCAATTGCTCCCCGGCTTTGAAGCAGCCATTGATGTCCTTAATCACATGGATGGGATAACGGATGGTCTGGGCATGATTCATCAAGGCGCGATCTATTGACTGCTTGATCCACCAGGTTGCATAGGTGGAAAAACGATAACCCAATTCCGGATTGTATTTTTCAACGGCCCTGATCAATCCCAGATTACCCTCTTCCACCAGGTCCAGCAGGCACAGCCCGCGATTCTGATAGCGCTTGGCGATGGCTACCACCAGCCGCAAATTGGATTCAATCATCCGGTTTTTGCTGGCATGTGAGCCGGCAACAACTTCCCGTGCCAGCCGCACTTCCTGCTCGACATTCAATAACGGTATATAGCCGATTTCATTAAGGTAGAGAGTGGTGGCATCAAGCGAGCTTTCGTCATCACGGTGACTGCGCTGCTCTTCACCTGGCGCAGCCGCATCAGCTGCTGCCGACGGCTCGTTGCCAGCTTCCTGATCGCTACTGCCGGCAACAGCATCATCGAAGGCCAAGGCAACAATATTGTGGCGACCCGGCTCGCACCGGTCATTGATGCCAATGGCAGCAGTGCTCTCTTGCTTTTTAGTATGGTATTTTTTAGGGGTGTGCCTTCCATTGCTTCCGAAGAATTTCATGAAAAATCCCTTTGTTCAAATATTATTCTAGTCTTGGCGCCTAACCAAAAGTTACATCCTGTAAAACTGCGGGTGCAACATGAAAATATTTAATAATTCCAAAGATTGGCGCTGTTTTCAGCGGTCTTTTATTACTATTTCTGTTTCAGAAAAGTCGTTGTTTTTTATGTTGGTACTTACATTCCAGAATCAGCTTTTGTCTTCAGTATAGTTAAGACCTGAATATATGCAAAAATTATTTTAATGATGGCAAATACGCCATCGGATCGCTGGGTTTGCCGTCAACCCGGATCTCGAAATGCAGCATGTTCTTGTCGATGCCACTGGAGCCGAGTTCGGCAATTTTCTGCCCCTTGCTCACTTTGGTTTTCTCGCCCACCAGCAATGCGCGGTTGTGCGCGTAGGCACTCAAAAAACGGTCATTGTGTTTGATGATGAGCAAGTTGCCGTAACGCAGCAGGCCGCTGCCGGCATAGACCACTTCACCGTCGGCTGCTGCCAGCACCGGATCGCCTTCCTTGCCCGCAATATCAATGCCTTTGCTGTTGGCGCCGTCTTCCGAGAAACGGCCAACGACAGTGCCGCGATAAGGCCAGCCCCAGCTCACATCGCCGGTGCCGGAAAATGCGGCAACCACTTTGCTGCCGGCCGATGCACCAGGCGTTGTGGGAACAGCTGCTGCTGACGGCGTGGTAGCCGGAATGGTTTTGGGAACTTCCAGTCCGGCCTTGTTCACAGTTGCCGGCGCTGCAACTTGCTGGTTGCCGGTGGCCACATCGTCGGCCGCTGGCAACGCGCTGCGACTGGTCTGGGCAGTACCGCCGGTATCCGGCAACTGCGAGCGGCGCAGACCACCGATGTTGCCGGCAGGTTTGGCTACAGCAACCGCTTCACCGTCATTGGCCACAGCGCCGGGAGCGGCAGCCATGGCACTGCCTGCTTTGGTTTTGCTGCTGTAACCACGCAGATCCACCGCGAGCTTCTGGCCCGGCGTCAGCGTGTAGGGCTCCTGCAAATTGTTGGCGCGTGCGAGGGCGGCAAAATCGAGATCATACATCCAGGCCACTACATAAAGGGTTTCACCCTCATTGACCAGATGCTGACGGCCGGCGTTGAGAAACAGCGGCTCACCGGACTGGTCAACCGGGGGCCGGTAAGGACTACCGCAACTGGCGAGAAGCAAGGCCAACACCAGCGACAAACTTGATTGATACCGCATTGAAGCAACCTTGATCCGGAGAATTGAATGTACAGTGTTGAGTATAGTCACAAAATGCTGCGCTATTGAGGGGGATAGGACATGTGACCAATACCTGCGCTATTGTAACGGCTACTGGCGCAGGTGTAATCGCTTGCCGGCGCGAACTGGTTTAACTTAGGCAGTGAATTTACAGGTCCTGACGATTTTTACCATGACACTCCCGCTGGTTTTGGCATCTTCCTCATCCTACCGCCGCATGCTGCTGCAGCGCTTGCTACTGCCCTTCGTGTGGGCCAGCCCGGATATCGATGAAACTCCGCTGGCCGGGGAAAACATCGAGGCCATGACCGCAAGACTGGCCATTGCCAAGGCGCGTGCGTTAACGGCCAGCTATCCGCAAGCGCTGATCATCGGCTCCGATCAGGCCTGTGCGCTTGAGGGCGCAACATCCATCATGGGCAAGCCCGGGAATTTCGAGCACGCGCGCCAGCAACTGCGCGCGTGCAGTGGTCATAACCTCATTTTCCATACTTCCCTGGTATTGCTGAACAGCCAGACCGGGGCAAGCCAAAGCAGCCATGATGTCTTCTCGGTGCGGTTTCGCCAGCTCTCTGATGCAGAAATTTGCCGCTATCTGGAACTGGAACAGCCCTACGATTGCGCGGGCAGTTTCAAGGCCGAAGGATTGGGCATTGCCTTGTTCGAGGGGATGGCCGGCAATGATTTCCACAGCCTGATCGGCTTGCCGCTGATCAATCTGTGCCGGATGTTGCGACAAAACGGCCTCAACCCGCTCAAGCCCTGACACCGCCAGGGCCAGGCCTTATTTCGCCGCCAACCGGCTTATGGCTTGTGCGAACTGCACATCGTAAGGCGCTTCTACCGTGATGATCCTGCCATCAAGCGGATGCGGAAACTGCAATTTGGCCGCATGCAGGAACATGCGATTACTGCCGGCACGCTGTTGCAACTGGTGTTTTTCCTGCACTGAATACTTGTCATCGCCCAGTAGCGGGCAGCCGATGCTGGCAGCATGCACCCTGATCTGATGGGTACGGCCGGTCAGTGGCCGCGCTTCCACCAGAGTAGCTTGATCAAACAAACGCAAGATCTTGAATTCAGTTGAAGCATCCTTGCCGTCTTCGTCTATTTCCACCATGCGCTGACCTCCACGTTCCGGCTGCCTTAGCAAAGCGGCGTCAACGCGCTTGATCCTGGCCGGCCACAGGCCGGTGACGATGGCATGATAGGTTTTACGGACCGTGTGATCACGAAAGGCATCCATCAGCGCCCGGCGCGCCTTGCCGGTTTTAGCCAGCAACAGACAACCCGAGGTGCCTTTGTCGAGCCGGTGCACCAATTCCAGCCCCGGCCACTGGGGAAACAGCTGCCGCAAGGCCTCAATCACCCCTAGTTTGGCGCCGGTGCCGGCATGCACAGCCAAGCCGGCCGGCTTGTTGAGCACCAGCAAACAGTCATCCTCCAGCAATATTGAGTCTGTCAGTCGTTCTGACAGTTGCTTGCCAGGCACCGGCACCTGACCTGTCTCAGCAGTGCGCACAGGGGGGATTCTGACCTTGTCTCCGGTACTTAGCCTGGTATCAGGCTTGGCGCGCTTGCCATTGACTCTTACCTCACCCTTACGAATTATTCGATAAATCAATGTCTTGGGGACGCCTTTCAACTTGCCCAGCAGGAAATTGTCCAAACGCTGCTCGTCCTTGTGCTCGGCCACCTCCACCAGCACAACCCCGGGTTTGGCGCCCAGCTCGGTGCGCCCCGCAGCAGATGTTTTGTCCATCACAGACCCCAGTCCAGGAAAAACGGCGAGTATACGGAGGTTGAGCATGCAATCCCAATATGAGACCACTCTTAGGAAATGCTGATAACAGTTTGATGCAGCTTGGGTTAACTGGTATATTAGCGGTGCATTTTGCTGCGCTCTTGCGCAAACACCCCGGGCCCGTGCCGATAACGCATAACTCTTTTCACCCGGCATGAACAAGCATTGCGGCAGCAGAATTTGCACAAAAAGCAGTAGTTGTACGAAATCGTAAAAAGAGGTCGTACAAAAAGCCACGCAGCACAGATTAACCCTTCACCCGCACAAGCCAGGCATGTCACCTGCACCGTTGTACTGCAACGGACTGATCCCCCAAACAAGACTTATGAGGAGCGGATCAGAAGCCGGAACAAGCACAGGCCAGGGCCCGATCATGATATCGGGTCCACCATCGGGCTCAGGATTTACACTGACTGCATATAAAGAAATTAATCCCGGGCAACACCCGGCAACCAGCAAGATATCCGTGTCGCCCACATCAAGAGCGACAGGATAGGTATGCACAGGTAAAGAACAAGTACAGATTGACGCAAGACCCTGAACCAGACGCTGGTCTCCATTGAGACGTATGTGCGAGCAAGGGACACCAATCTGAATACGGTCGCAAGACCACGAACTATTGTGATTGATGCAGACGGCGGATTGCGCTCCCTGCATAACTTTTGATGAATTTTGTTAGTGGCAGCAGTGTATTTACTGCCGCTAACTGCAAGAAAAGTGAATCAAAACCAATAGATCGGGATTTGATCCTGACAAGCATCACTGTTTTGGTGTGCCGAGTGTTTCCCGTTTACTTACGGAAAACACTACATGAAACGCATTCTAGTCAACGCTACCCAGAAAGAAGAGCTGCGGGTTGCTCTGGTCGATGGACAACGTCTGTACGACCTCGACATTGAAAACCGCAACCGCGTACAGAAAAAAGCCAACATCTACAAAGGCCGCATCACGCGGGTTGAGCCCAGCCTGGAAGCCGCCTTCGTCAACTACGGCGCCGACCGACACGGCTTCCTGCCGCTCAAGGAAATCTCCCGCGAGTACTATCGCAAAAATGCTTCCGAAAGTGGCCGTGGCAACATTCGCGACCTGATTGCCGAAGGCACTGAAGTAATTGTGCAGGTGGAAAAGGAAGAACGCGGCAACAAGGGCGCGGCCCTCACCACCATGATCAGCCTGGCAGGTCGTTACCTGGTACTGATGCCCAACAACCCGCGTGGCGGCATTTCCCGTCGCATCGAGGGCGATGATCGCTCCGAACTGCGCGAAGCCATGGACTCCATGCAGATCCCTGACGGCATGGGCATCATCGTCCGCACCGCCGGCATCGGTCGTGCTGCGGAAGAGCTGCAGTGGGACCTTAACTATCTGATGACAGTATGGACTGCGATCACCGCTGCTTCCAAAGAACGTGAATCACCCTGCCTGCTGTTCCAGGAGAGCAATGTGATCCTGCGCGCCGTGCGCGATTACCTGCGCCAGGACATCGGCGAAGTCATTTTTGACACCCAGTCAGCCTATGACGACGCACTCACCTTTATTCGCCAGGTGATGCCGCAGTTCGAAAGTCGCTTGCGGCTTTACCAGGGCAGCGTGCCCTTGTTCACCAATTTCCAGATCGAAAACCAGATCGAAAGTGCGTTCCAGCGCGAAGTGAAACTGCCTTCGGGCGGCTCAATCGTGATTGACCCCACCGAAGCGCTGGTATCGATCGACATCAACTCCTCCCGCGCCACCAAAGGCTCTGACATCGAGGAAACTGCACTGCAGACCAACCTGGAAGCGGCTGATGAAATTGCCCGCCAGCTGCGCTTGCGCGACATGGGCGGACTCATCGTGATCGATTTCATCGACATGATGTCGACCAAAAACCAGCGTGCCGTGGAAGACCGCGTCAAGGATGCCCTGGAAATGGATCGTGCCCGGGTCCAGGTCGGCAAAATTTCCCGTTTTGGCTTGCTGGAAATGTCACGTCAGCGACTGCGTCCATCACTGGGCGAGACCAGCGCCACTGTATGCCCGCGCTGCATGGGCATGGGCACCATCCGCGACATCGAAAGCCTGTCACTGTCGATTCTGCGCCTGATCCTGGAAGAGACCAACAAGAACAATGCCCGCGAAATCCGCGCGATCGTGCCAATCAGTGTGGCGTCTTACCTGCTCAACGAAAAACGCAATGAAGTCATGCAGATTGAAACCATGACCCGCAAGCGCGTTTTGATAGTGCCGAACTCGCACATGGAAACCCCGCATTTCGAAATCCAGAATCTCACCACTGAAACAGCTGGTCACAGCTATGACATCGAGGTTGAGCACGAAGAACCACTGGAATCCGTATTGCCGCGCACACCGGTGGTTGCTGATGTACCGGCTGTGCAATCCATCCGCATGAATACGCCGCCGCCGCCAGTAGTTGCGCCCCAGGCTGTGCCGGCTGCAGCTGCCCCGGCAGCGCGCAAAGGCGGTTTCTTTGCACAAATCATTTCCTCCCTGTTTGGCGCGCCCTCAGCCAATGAAGAAGAAGCACCCAAACCTGCGGCGCCTGCACCACGCGAACGTGGCAACAGCAGGAATGACCGCAACGATCGCCATGGTCGCAAGCGTAACGAACGCGGCGGCGAGCGCAGTGAACATTCACGTCCGGATCAGCGGTCGAAGCCACCGGTAACACCGGAAGCGGCGGTTGCCACTACTGAAGGTGAAGACGAAGACAGCGCCGGTGGAGTCCGCCGTGAAAGTGGACGCAACCGCCGTCGCGGCGGCCGCAATCGCAATCGTGGTGACCGTGATCGCCCAGCCCTTGCGCAGGACGAGTCACAGCCACAGGCTCCGGATCAGGAACCACGTCCCGAGCGCCAACCGCGCCCGGAACGGGCTCCTGAAACCAATGCTGACCAGGAAGTTGAACCACAGCAACTGGCAGAAGGTGATCGCGCAGGACGACGTCCGCACGACAAGCGCGGACGTCAACCACGTCAGCGTCAGCGTGGCAGCCGTGAAGATCTGGTTATTGCCGGTCATATTCCGGCAGCAGCCGGCACCATGGTGTCGGCAGTTAACGAGCCGCTACTGGCCAACACGCTGCCGCTGGATCTGGCAGCTCAGCATCAGGATGTGCCAGCAGCAACCAGCATGCGCGCTGCTCCTGGAGAGCTGTCAAGCGATGCACCGACTGCAGCACACGAAAGTGAAAGCGCAGTGGCAGCAGTCGAGCCTGCTGTTGTGCATGACACCACCCCGGCAGCTGCAGCAACCACTTTGGAACCCGCAGCAACCACTACCGTAGCCAGCGAGCCCAACGCCACGCAGCCAGCGGAGTTTGTGATACCTGCTTCAGTATTGGTAGGCATGGATGACAGCTTCAGCGCTCCGGTGCGGCCGTCGTCGCTGGCAGCGTCAGTGGCTGAAGCAGTACAGGCAGTTGCCATGGAAGCAGCCTTGGAAACTTCTGCTGCCCACGCGGCCGCTGCGCAGGCTCCAGCTCCAGCCCCTGCTGCAGTGGTAACGCCAGCACCTGCTGCTGCCGCGCCCGAACAGCTCCGCGAACGCCGTCGTGCACCCAACGATCCGCGCAATCGCTTGCCGCAGTAACAGCTGTGCTGTGAACTTGTTTTGATGATTTGCTGAAACTCCGGGTCAGGCCAACAACCTGACCCGGAGTCTGCAGCAGGATCGCACAGATATTAAAACCGGTTACAGCGCTGCTTCCAGTTCCGGCAGTACCACAAACAAGTCGGCGACCAGTCCATAATCAGCCACCTGGAAAATCGTCGCTTCCGGATCCTTGTTGATTGCCACGATCACTTTGCTGTCTTTCATGCCAGCCAGATGCTGAATGGCGCCGGAAATTCCCACGGCAATATAAAGCTCGGGCGCCACGATCTTGCCGGTTTGTCCAACTTGCAGATCATTGCCCACATAACCCGCATCCACCGCTGCACGGGAAGCGCCAATCGCTGCACCGAGTTTGTCGGCCAGTTTGTCGAGCAATTTGAAATTCTCCGCACTGCCCAGACCGCGCCCGCCCGAGATCACTACCCGTGCCGAGCCCAGTTCAGGACGAGTACTGGTATTGTGCGAAGCACTCACAAAGCGGCTTTGGTTTTGCGCGGTCTGTGGCGCAACCTTCTCCACTGCACAGGGAGCGGCAACGGTTGCTGCCTGTGCAAACGATGAGGCACGCACCGTGGCGACCTGCACCGGATCACTCGATTGCACAGTCGCCAGCACGTTGCCGGCATAGATGGGACGCACAAAAGTGGAAGCATCGATTATCGAAATGACCTCCGAAATCTGCGCAACATCCAACAGTGCAGCCACGCGTGGCAACAGGTTTTTGCCGTTGGTAGTGGCCGCCGCCAAAATGGCAGTCATGCCCCTGGCATGCTGCATTACTACTGGCGCAACCGCTTCAGCCAGCTGGTGTACCAGCGAGGCATGATCAGCCAGCAACACACGACTGACACCTTCGATGTGACTGGCTTGCTCAGCAACCGCTGTACAGTTATGGCCAGCCACCAGGATCTGGATGTCATTGCCAAGTTTGTGCGCTGCACTCACCACATGCGCGGTAGCTGACTTCAGCACCAGGTTGTCGTGTTCCGCAATAATCAGGACTTTCATGCAATCACCTTGGCTTCATTTCTCAGTTTGGCTACCAATTCCTGCACCGAGCCGACTATGACTCCAGGTTTGCGTGGCGGCGGATCATTTACTTCGATGAGTTTCAGATGTTGTCTGAGCGTCACGCCCAGCTGGGCTGGCGTCAGTACTTCCACCGGTTTTTTCTTGGCTTTCATGATGTCAGGCAATTTGGCGTAGCGCGGCTCATTCAGGCGCAGATCCGTGGTGATAATGGCGGGCAGAGTCACACTCACCACCTGGTCACCCCCGTCCACTTCCCGGCTGACTGTGGCCTGACCGTCGGCAATTGCTATATGTGAGGCAAATGTCGCCTGCGGATAGTTGCACAGTGCTGCCAGCATCTGGCCCACCTGGTTGTTGTCGGAATCAATCGCCTGCTTGCCCAGCAGCACCAGTGCAGGCTGTTCCTTGTCCACCACTGCGCGCAGCAATTTGGCGATGCTGATGGATTCCAGCTCATCGTCAGCCTGCACATGGATGCCACGGTCAGCACCCAGGGCCATGGCGCCACGCAATTGCTCCTGCACCTTGTCGCTGCCCACTGACACCACCACGATTTCAGTGGCTACTCCGGCTTCCTTGAGCCGCACGGCTGCTTCCACCGCAATTTCACAGAAGGGGTTCATGGCCATCTTGGCCGAAGCGAGATCGACATTGCTTCGATCCTGCTTGATGCGTACCTTGACATAGGCATCCAGGGTTCGTTTGACTGCCACTACAATTTTCATAAATGAGTCACCATGCACGCAAAAACAGCCGGGAGAAACCAACAAGTTTCCCCATAGTCGAAAGGCGGCAATTATAATGGTCGCCATAGCATCGAGACAGCCCAGGATCGCAACTTGACAGCCCTAAATCCCAATCCAGCCCGTGAATGCATGGAGTTCGACGTCGTTATCGTCGGTGCCGGCCCCGCCGGCCTGGCCACCGCCTGCCATCTCGCCCAACTGGCCGCTGTGCAACAACAGAGCCTCAGCATCTGTGTGCTTGAAAAAGGCGCAGAAGTGGGTGCCCATATTGTCTCCGGCGCGCTGCTGGATCCTTGTGCACTCAATGAATTGTTCCCCGATTGGCAACAACGTGGTGCGCCGGTAACCACGGCCGTATGCCACGAGGATGTGCTGTATCTGACTTCCGGCCAGCGCAGCATCCGCATTCCTGACTTTCTGGTCCCTGTCGATACCCACAACCAGGGCAACTACGTCATCAGCCTGGCTGATCTGTGCCGCTGGCTTGGCAGCCAGGCAGAAGCGCTGGGAGTGGAAATCCTGGCAGGATTCAGCGCAGCCCATTTGCTCTATGCCGATGACGGCACAGTCAGCGGTGTGCTTACCGGCGACCAGGGCGTGGAAAAATCCGGAGAACCCGGTGCGAACTATACGCCAGGCTACGAATTGCGGGCCCGCTACACCGTTTTGGCCGAAGGTTGCCGCGGCCATCTGGGCAAGCAAGTCATCCAACGCTTCAAGCTCGACCACGGCCGCACGCCCCAGCATTACGGGCTCGGCATCAAGGAAGTGTGGCAAATACCGCCTGCGTCCCATAAACCCGGTCAGGTACTGCATACACTCGGCTGGCCCTTGAGCGAAAGCAGCACCAGCGGGGGCGGCTTTCTTTATCACGGTGCCGACAACCAGGTGAGCATCGGGCTCATCACCGACCTCAACTATGAAAACCCCTGGCTGAGTCCGTTCGAAGAATTCCAGCGCATGAAACAGCATCCGGTGTTTGCCGGCATTTTGAAAGACGGCAAACGCCTGGCCTATGGTGCCCGCGCGCTCACCAAAGGCGGCTTGCAATCGCTGCCTGAGCTCGCCTTCCCGGGCGGCCTGTTGGTAGGGGACGATGCCGGTTTTCTCAATTTCCTGAAAATCAAAGGCACGCACACCGCCATGAAATCCGGCATGCTGGCAGCGGCAGCGATTGCCAATGCCCTGCAGCAGTCGACACCACCGGCTGTACTGACTGAATATCAACAAGCGTTTTCCCGATCCTGGCTGCAGCAGGAATTGTTCAAATCCCGCAATGCCGCACCCGCTATTCACAGATTCGGCACCTTGTTCGGTTCTGCCTTCACCTGGGCTGATCAAACGCTGTTTGGTGGCAAGCTGCCTTTCACTTTGCGTGACAGCACCCCTGACCATGCCACACTCAAAGCTGCAGATCATTGCGTGCGCATCCACTACCCCAAACCTGACAACGTTTTGAGTTTTGATCGCCTCAGTTCTGTGTATTTCTCCAATACCTTCCATGAAGAAAACCAGCCTGGTCATTTGCAACTGCTGGATGCCGCCACGCCCATTGAATTCAACCTGCCCCAATTTGATGAGCCCGCCCAGCGGTACTGCCCGGCCGGCGTGTACGAAATCGTGCGTGAAGACAATGCAGCACCTCGTCTGCAGATCAACGCCCAGAACTGTGTGCACTGCAAAACCTGCGACATCAAGGATCCCACCCAGAACATCCGTTGGGTCCCGCCGGAAGGCGGGGGTGGACCCAACTACACCAACATGTAGCTGATGCAAAGCCTCGCTGAACTTGATGAGTATTTACAAAGCGGCGGCATTTTATTGCTGCCCAACCATCATGGTGCACAGCAATGGCAAAATGCAGTGGGGCAGTGGCGCTGTGCCCGTGCAGGCACCAGCGTGGTCGCCGCCCCTGCCATTCATGCAATCGATCTCTGGCTGAGCCAGTTGTGGCAGACGCTGGGCCTGCACTGCCAGGACCCGGTTCTGGGCTGGCGCGTGCTGAATGCAGCTGAAGAAGAGCTGTTGTTGCAGGCACAAGTCAAAAATACCGTTGCCGAACAGCTCCTCAACACTGCCGGTACCGCCCGCCAATTACGCGAGGCAGCGGCACTGCTGCAACTCTGGCAACTGACTGCGGCCGATGTCAGGCGCTATCTGCAATTTGGTGACGCCGAGTCTGCCCAGGCAGACCCGGTGATTGCGTGGCGCTGGCTGCGTGATTTTCATGAGCACTGTGTTGGCAAACAGTGGCTTGGCAGCGCGGCCAGACTCACTGCGCTGCTGCAGATATTGCGAGAGCGTTCCGGGCTGGCAGCTGCGCTACTTCCTCGCAAACTGCTGTGGCTGGGTTTCGATGATCCACCTCCGCTCTACCAGGAACTGCAGAAAATGCTGCTGGCACTGGGAGTGCAATGCCAGTTTGCGCAGCATCCGCAGCAAGTCAGCACCGGCCGCTTGTACAATTTCGCGGATACCGCTTCCGAACTGCGTGCTGCCGCGCGCTGGTGTGCAACCACACTGGCCACAGCTCCGCTCGCTCACATTGGCATTATTTGCCCCAACCTGCACAGCTTGCAGCACCAGCTGACCAGAATCTTCCTGCAACATTTGCCGGAACACGACTTTTATTGTTCCGTGACCTCATCATTGGCCGAACATGGTTTTTTCCAGACTGCGATGCAAACACTCACTGTGGGGGATACCAGCATCGACTCGTTGGCCTTGTGCCAATGGCTACGCTCCAGTTGGTTGATTGGTGCTGATACCGAAGCTGATCATCGCAGTGCACTTGAATTGCGTTTGCGCAAACAAGGCGAATTACAAACCCAAAGCGTGCGCTTGCGTGAATTCTGTGGCCAGGCAGGCAAAGACTGGCATTGCCCGCTACTCGCCAATGCCATGCTGCAACTGCAATCCAGCACTCACCGCCAGAAAAACCTGCAACCATTGTCAGCGTGGTTGAATCATTTTCGCCACTATTGGCAACTGTTGCTGGATCCTGCCCAACTCTCCCGGCCAGCGCACCGCAATCTCCACGACAGCTGGCTGCGCTGGCTTGACCACGCGCAGGAAAGTGCATCCTTGTTCGGCAACATGAGTCGCGAACAAGCCATCGCAACCCTGACGACACTGGCACGCAGCTGTGCCCTGCCTAATGGTCGCAGTGCTGCGGCAGTGCGAGTACTGACACCTGTGGAAGCAGCCGGGCTCACTTTTTCACATCTGTGGGTGCTGCAACTGCATGCTGAATCCTGGCCGGGAGAATTGCATCCCAATCCCTGCCTGCCCTTGCGTATGCAACGCGAACTGAAGCTGCCCGCGGCTGATGTGCAGCAGGAATTGCAGCGCGCACGCCGCCAGCTCACACAATGGATAGAACATAGCGCCGGCACGCTGGTGTTGAGTTATCCGCGCCAGGTTGACTCTCTCGCAGTTGAAGCTTCGCCGCTGTTGCCGGCCTGGTCCTGTGAGGAAGTTGCCGCTGAGAGCTTGCCCGCCGCTTTGCATCCGGCTTTTGCCGGCTTTCCGGACAAGCAGTTGGTGATGAGATCCGAAGTGCAACTGTTACCACTGGTACAGACCGGTGAAATTTCCGGGCCCGGATCGCTGCTCACTGCACAAGCCAACTGTCCGTTCCGGGCGTTTGCACTGCATCGCCTGGGAGCCAGGGATCTACCCGCGTTTCAATACGGGCTGCCTGCCGCTGTGATTGGCGAACTGCTGCACAAGGTCCTGCAGGAATTCTGGCAAGTGCTGAAGCAGTCCACGGCGCTACAAGCCACTGAACAAGTTGATGAAGTTTTAACGACAGCCGTTGCCAGCGCGCTTCGCAATCTGGCACAGCGTTATCCCACCACTCTCACTCCCCGCTTCCGCCGACTGGAGCAACAACGGATAGAGGAGCTGGTGAAGCGCTGGCTCGTGCAGGAACGTGAGCGCCGGCCCTTCAGTGTGGTGATGACTGAACCAGAGCTGCAATGGTGTTTTCATGCACTGTGCCTGAACCTGCGGCTGGACCGGGTTGATTCCACTGAACACGGTCTGGTCGTAGTCGACTACAAAACCGGACGCACCAGCAGTAACGACTGGCAGGCAGAACGCCCGCGCGACCCGCAGC
This sequence comes from uncultured Gammaproteobacteria bacterium, assembly GCA_903853385.1. Classification (GTDB taxonomy): domain Bacteria; phylum Pseudomonadota; class Gammaproteobacteria; order Pseudomonadales; family Pseudohongiellaceae; genus CAILUG01. The sequence goes on along the minus strand of CAINTJ010000011.1, from coordinate 3,927 downwards.
TATTGCTTTATCAGGCAGCCGTGCATGAAAAACTGCAGGAACCGGTGACTGCAATTTTCCATGCCAAGCTCTCACTCGATGTGATGGAATACAGCGGTATTACTGCCGCAGACGAAGGCTTTGCCAGTCTGGTGTTCTCTGCCGGCAAATCCATTACTGTCACCAGCTGGGCGGCACTGCAGCAACACTGGCAAACTGTTTTGGAAAAGCTGGCTGAAGAATATTTGCAGGGATTGGTCAGTGTGGCGCCGCAATTCAGCTCCAGTTGCCAATACTGTCACCTGCCGCGTTTATGCCGCATCAATGAGCTGCGCAAGCAACAGGAGGCAAACCAGTGACTGCGCTCGCCGCCGACCAGCTTGCACGCGAGCAGGCGCTGAGCCATGACCGATCCTTTTGTGTGCAGGCCCCGGCCGGCTCCGGCAAAACCGAGCTGCTGACACAACGTTTGCTGAAGCTGTTGAGCGTGTGTGAAAAACCCGAACAAATCCTGGCCATAACCTTTACCCGCAAAGCTGCCGGTGAAATGCGCAATCGCCTGATTTCCACTTTGCGAGTCGCCAGCAACGCTGTGAAGCCTGGCGAGGTGCTGTCAGCCCATGCACAGCTCACCAGAAAGCTGGCACTCGCTGCGCTGGCGCGCGATGGCCAGCAAGGTTGGCAGCTGCTCGACAAACCCGACCAGCTGCGCATCATCACCATCGACAGTTTCACCAGTTATCTCACTGCCCGCTTGCCGTTTGCTTCCAACTTTGGCGCGCGGCCCGAGTTGACCACTGACATGGACCCGCTGTTCCGGCAAGCAGTGCATGCCACGCTGGCCAAGCTCGACAGCGACACTCCCACTGGCAGCGGACTCACCGAACTGCTGCCGCATCTGCACAACAATCTGCAAAGTGCGGAAGCGCTATTGATGAATTTGTTACAGCATCGTGCCGACTGGCTGCCTCAGCTGGTGCCACTTGCCTATGACCCTGCCCGCGAGCGCCAGCAACTGGAACGCAGCATGCATTCAGTACTGTGTGAGCAAATGGCGACTGTGCGTGCGCAGGTTAGTCCGTATCAGGCGGCGATCATGGCGCTGGTGGATTTTGTGCATCCTTACCTGCACGCAGCTGGTGATGATTCGTTCAGTCAGCTGTGTGGAACTTCGGTATTGCCGGCCGCCACAGCCGACCAGGTTCCGCAGTGGCAGGCGCTCGCGGGTTTCTTCCTGAAGGTCGACGGCCTGTTTCGCAACACCGTCACCAAGAAGCAGGGTTTCCTCGCCAAAGGCGATTGCAAGAACAAGGACGAAGTGGCGCAAGTGCAGGCCCAAAAAGCCGCTTTTGTGGCGCTGGTACAGGAAATGGATCTCGCCGGCACTTTGCCGGCCTGGCAATCCTTGCGCTGCTTGCCACCGCCAAGCTACCTCGAACAAAGCTGGCCTGTGCTGGCAGCCTTGCTGACAATTCTGCCTGGACTTGCCGGTGAGTTGAAAGTAGCGATGACCAGTGCCGGCATGATCGATCATGTCGAAACCAGTCTGGCTGCACTGATGGCGCTGGGCACCGAAGATCAACCCACCGATCTGGCACTGTTGCTAGACTACCGCTTGCAACACATTCTGGTAGATGAATTCCAGGATACTTCACACACCCAGTTCCAGCTGCTGCAAAAACTGGTGGCAGGCTGGCAACCCGGTGATGGCCGCACCTTGTTCATCGTCGGAGACGGCATGCAGTCGTGCTATCGCTTCCGCAATGCCGATGTGAGTCTGTTCCTGCGCGCCCGCGACGAAGGTATCGGCCCGGTTCAGCTCGAACCTTTGCAGTTGTCAGCCAATTTCCGCAGCTGTGCGGCGGTGGTCGACTGGGTCAATACTGCTTTTGCCGCTGCATTCCCGGCCCGCAACGATATTCTGCGGGGCGGTGTCAGTTATACACCGTGCATCGCCAGCAATCCGGCACTGCCTGACAGTGGCGTCCAGTGTGTGTTGCAGATTGCCGATCCACAGGCCAGCACAGAGGATGAAGATGATGACGAAGACGAGCTCGTTGCGGCACCCAGTGCCCAGACCTTCCGTCGCCGCGAAGCAGAAGAAGTGGCGCAATTATGCGCCCACCTTGGCCGTGACAATCCCGGGGACAGTATTGCGATCCTGGTACGCAACCGTGGTCACCTGAAATACATAGTACAGTCACTGCGTTCCCATCAGCTGGACTGGAATGCCACCGATATCGACCACCTGCTCTCTTACCAGGAGCTGGCGGATCTGCACACCTTGCTACGGACCTTGCTCAATACTGCTGACATCACTGCCTGGCTGGCCTTGCTGCGTTCACCACTGGTCGGGCTGCAATTGGCAGATCTGGAGCTGCTGGCAGACACCAGCAATCAACAAGCTTGTACGCTGTGGAGCACCTTGCAGCAAACTGATGACTTACAGACAAGTGTGGATGCGCAGCCACGACTGCGGCGCCTGGTGGGAGTTATCAGCAAAGCCCGCCAACTACGGCAAGCACTGCCGCTGCGCACGCTGCTGGAATTGACCTGGCTCGAACTCGGCGGTGCCAGCGTGATGCAAGACCCCGGTCTAAGGCCCAATCTGGCCAAATACCTGGATCTGGTGGAACAGCATGCTCACGGCAATGACATTGCCGACATCCACAGTTTTGAAGAGACGCTGTCCCGCAGCTTTGGCAGCGCCTCGAACCCTGAAGTGAAATTGCAGATCATGACCATCCATAAAGCCAAAGGACTGGAGTTCGACCATGTGATACTGCCCGGCCTTGATATGCGCTCGCGCAGTGATTCATCGCCACTGTTGCGCTGGCAGTCTTACCCCGACACGCGTGGCAACGCCCGCCTGCTGGTGGCACTCAAGCAACAACGAGGCGGAGCCGATGAACCCCTCTATGACTTTTTGAGCAGCGAAGAAAAATTGCGCGCCAATCACGAACTGACGCGCCTGCTCTACATCGGCGTTACCCGCGCCATCAAGACGGCGTGGCTATTTGGCACTGTCAAAGCCGGCAGCAAGGAGCTCGAATGCAAAGTGGGCTCCGGCTCGCTATTGCACGGGTTGTTGCCGGTATTGCTGGCTGAGCGCACTCAACTGCAAGTGGAGTTGCAACCGGTATCAGCCAATGCCCCCGCCAATGCAAATTCAGGTGTTGCCCCGCAAATGATAGGGAGCTTGCCTGCCACCTGGACTTCACCGCTGCCGGCTTCACTGCTCACTATAGTGCGCAGTGACGAGGCTGCCGAGCCCGCCCCACAGGACAACCTGCTGGCGCGACGCATGGGCGAACTGGTGCACCTCGGACTGAAAATGCTGGTGCAACATGGCAGCCAATGGCTCGACCAAAGCAGCAGTCTGCCGTTCTGGCGCAAGCAACTGGCCAGTTTGTGCGCTCCTGCTGAACTCAACCAGCACCTGCAAGTCCTGCAGCAGCATTTGCTGAGCCATCAACGCAGCGAGGCCGGTCGCTGGCTGTTCAGTGCTGCCCACCAACATGACAAGTGCGAACTGGAGTTGCTGGATTACCGCAGTGGCTATCGCCGCACCTGGATCGTAGACCGCACCTTTGTGGATGCGCACGGGATACGCTGGATCATTGACTACAAAACCGCGGTGCCGGCCGCCCACCAGTCACTCGCTGGATTTTTGACTGATCAAGCCAGCCGCTATCAGGACCAGCTGCAAACCTATCGCAGCCTGCTGGCCATTGCCGATCCGGCCACTGCCGGCCAGTGCAAGACGGCCCTGTATTTCACGGCGATTGATCTCTTGCACGAGCTTTAACCGACCGGAAAATGACAAAACCCGGGAAATTGGCCATGTGGGCGGCGGCTGCGTGGACTTTCCATGCCTGCCTGACTAAGCTAGCTGACGATTGCCGGAAACCGCTATTCCCCAGACTTTTCATTCACCTTGTCAACACG
>CAINTJ010000010.1 GCA_903853385.1 uncultured Gammaproteobacteria bacterium | reverse complement strand
GCATGGAACCTGCGCCTGTGCCGCGTGAAATCTTGAATATGCAAGACGACTTTCTTCAAACGCATCTTACGCCTTCAGACATCGGTAGTATTGACGCATCTTTTGAAGCCATGATGGCAGACAACAATGGTTTTGCTGCAGATGGTGTCCCCACACTGCCAGCTGCTGCGATGCTTACACGCCGGTTCAATGTCTATGATTTAGACAATTACGCACGTGAAGCACTTGCTCGTAGATTTGAAGCTGAGCATAGAGACCGGATGCAACTTGCAGTACAGCCGGCGCCAGAAGTTGCTGAACCACAGCAAGGTGGTCGTAGTATAAGCGAATTGTATGATTTATTTAATGATGCTGTAGCCAACGCGATTGAAGAAGGTAGCTACGACCCAGACATGGATTCAAATGAAAACATGGCGCAACTTGTCTTAGATGACGCAATAGGCGGTGAACTTGAAAACCTCACAGATGGAGAACGTCAAGCATTGGCAGACGTTGTTAGGCGGCATGGCTATCGTGGGGACTTAGATGAAGACACGAATGCGCCACCTCCACGTCGCGGCCCTTTTCAGCCTGGGGGCTCATCAGCTGTTCGTGGCAGACCGCTAGGTAATTTGAACATCCAACCTGCAATCACTGCAGCGGCCCTTAGAGGCCCTGATTCTCAGCCTGTGCGTAACTTCCTTCAGCAAGTAAGAGGGCTCCCTGGCGTGACACAAGAAGGTCTTGCGACCGGCTTGATGGCGTTTGAAAACATGGACCCCAATCGCCGGATGACCAAAGCTGAGTTTGTCCGTGAGTTGCTACCTTCAAGCTACGACATCGTGGATTTGCATGGCGCCGCAACTACAAATATACATGATCGCGAATATTTGGACGACCATATTGACGATGATGACGTGTATGATGTCTTTATGCAAGAGCATAACATAAGCAGCGCATATTCTAGAGAGTTACACCCTGATGCTACATACGACAATTTGTCTGACAACCTTAAGCGTTTACTTAAGCGTCGCGGCATAGAAAATGACGGGCAGTTTGCTACTGCAGTGCGTAAAGTTCGTGACGAAATAATTGATGAGCAACTTCAAAACTACTACGCTGAAGAAGGCATTACGCGAAACAATTTAAGCGGCTACCAATATGAAGACGTGCAGCGCTTAGTAGTTGGTGGCAGCGGCGACGTATACACTGAGTTTGGAGTAACACACCCAGATCAGCAAGGCACGTATCATCATTTTGACAACGCGCCTGCCGGCATGATTGGGCATGTTAGAGGGACGTACAATCCTGCTGATTCGCTTGAGTTACGAACTGCTACAAATACTACATTTGCAACAAAGCCTGGTAGCTACGTCATTGAAGAAATTCAATCAGACGCGCAAAAAGGTGTCCATCAAAAGGCGCATTTGCACCAAGCGCACGGTACGCTATTTAAAGCAGCAATTCAAAAAGCACTAGAGTCTGGCGCAGATACGGTCTACTTGCCAACAGCTAAAGTAATTGCCGCTGAGCGAGGCGAACCTGTGAAACTTTTTACATCAATTTACGATACAGCGATTGTCAAAGAAGGCTTGAAGCCTTTGCTTAAAATTCCCGGTGTCACGTCAAAGATGGTCAATGGCTACCATGAGATTACCTTCACACCTAAAGCCATAGAGCACATCCTCAACGGCCCGGGCCAAACAGTCCCAGGGTATGCTAAAGGGGGCTTGGTGATGCCTGTTTCCAAGTATATGGGTAACCCCACACTTGCAGGATTGACCTACAAGTATGGTGGCTACGTACACTGAGTTATAGGTCTTTGCCTTTGGTGTGTAGCCACAGTCTTAATGTGGTCATACCACCATCAATCAAGACGTGATTGGGGAATTTCTGGTACTTATGATAGAGTGGGTGATTGATGAAGTTCTTCATCAGCAAGTAAGCGTCTGCATCAGGCGGCGACATTCCCATTGCTCTGTCAGTATCAATGAATTTTAGACTGTAATTGTCTGAGAATTCATGCGCAATTGCATGCACTTGGTCATTCAACAAACCTATCACTACAACCCTTGGCTTATGCACACCAGTTGCAGCATACGTAGGGTCATGTCTAGGCATTTTGAATTCATGCTCTAGCTCTTTGATTGCAGTATGGATTTGCGATTTGAATGTCTGGGCTATGTGCTTGGCAATCAAATTGACCAGATCGTCCAACGTATTGGCCATTACTGGAGCATCAACGGGTGGCGCTGGAGGCACTGATTCCACAGGTGTAGGTGTCTCTATGGATTTCTTTTTGGGCACCTTATTTGCACTATGCGCCTTGAGTGCTTTGAGCAAATCACCAGCTGCAGAATGGGATGCAAATGCGCGTTTACGTGATTCATGCAAGTGCACTTGTGCAGCTCTAAGCGCCTCCAAAGGGGTCAATGTACTTCTTAGCAGAAGTTCTGCGGCGCCGTCAAGCACCATCTCACGTTCTTCAATTGTCCAGCGTACGTTTGCCATTTTGGTTACCTTTCAATAGTCAATGTGGAGAAGCCCACAAATGCATTATATCACGACTTTAGGGCCGATACAATGCGTCACTTATAGCCTGTTGCCATTGCATGGCGTTGGCCATCTCGATCTTGAGACTCATAAGAGCCTCAACAACTTCGTGCATTTGGTACCCTTGCCTCAGCATTTGCAAGGTGTACTCACGCAATACTTCTTCTGCGCTTAGACGTTCATTAGCCATTTTGAGAACTCAAATGTTGGGTTGATTTCTGATTCCATCAGCAGATGGGCTTCATAGCGGCTGATGCGAGGCGGCTTGTCTTCAACAGGCTCGTGCGTTGCGGCGCTGATGATGTTGTTGAACATTTCCATACGTGATTCGTACACGTGGAACGAGCCTACCGACACTGTCAAAGTTCCCATTTCTGCATTGAGTAATGTGGCCACAATTTCTTGCAAGAATGAGAACGTTGGAAGGTCATTCCCCATACCCCATAGGATGTCTTGGCTCCGCATAATAGCTCGCATGTTAAGGCGCCCATTGCGAAGCCTAAACTCAACAGCCAAAGTGCACGGAACATCTTTTGCCTCCAAGTCCATATGGTCAGTGTCTGTACCATACATTGGAATGACTGCTCGACGTGACATACTATCTTGCTGCAGCAATCTGACAATGTGCTTAACTCCAAACCTGCCAAACCAGTAGCTACCATAGTTGCTATTTAGCTTGCCATTGGCGACAATCTTACCCCACTGAGCAGCGTGTTCTGTGATGGACAAATCTAATGGGTTGGCTTTGACGTACCACGCCATCTCACGCTTTAGGTACTTCAAATTGAAGTTGCGACCTTTGAATGAATTGAACCTTACAAATGGATTGACAGTGTAGCTGAAGTTCTCAATCTCAAGAGTCTTTTCACCGCGAGGCTCAGTCCACTTGCCGTGCTGCTGCAGCACGTAATACATACGCACAAGCTCTTGCTCGTTCTTAATTAGCATTTCCATAGTCGGACTCCATGAT
>CAINTJ010000009.1 GCA_903853385.1 uncultured Gammaproteobacteria bacterium | reverse complement strand
ATATCAGTCAGGGGCACCACATCAAATCGATTCGCGTACTGTGCAGCTCCTCTGATGAAATACTGAAGATCACCGCATTGCGCACTTTGCGCCAGCTGGCAGTGCAGTCGGATGTGCCGGTATTCCGCGCGGCCCTGACTGATGTCAATACCTGGGTGGTACGCCAGGCAGCCATGGCACTGCGCGACCTGGGCGATCTGGCCACGCTGCAAGCCATCGCCTCACAAAGCTCCCACCCGCGCTACATGCTGGCCCGGCAGATACTGGCGGAATCAACATGAGCATGAGCCACTCCGGGAAGCTGCGATGACGCTGATCGAGATCACCAGCTTTCTCACCATCGGCTATTTCATAGTGCTGAACCTGGTCTATTTTGTGACCAGCATTCTTGCCTTCAGCCGACTGAAAGAATTTTCATCCACCCTGGATGCTTATCCGGATTCATTATTGCTTTCCTCCGGCTTTCTGCCGCCGATCACCATAATCGCGCCGGCCTATGGTGAAGAAGCCACCTGTGTTGAATCAGCCCATTCGCTGCTGGCACTGGAATATCCCGAATATGAAGTGCTGGTCATCAACGACGGTTCGAAAGACGCAACACTGGCGCGCATGCAGGAAGCCTTTGACCTCACCCCGGCGTCACGCATGATCAGCAGTGATTTTCCCACCGCCAGTGTCCGCGGCATTTACCAGAGCCGGCGCGCACCCAACCTGTGGGTGATCGACAAGGAAAACGGCGGCAAAGCAGATTCGCTTAACGCTGGCATCAACTACACCTTGACCCCGCTGTTTTGCGCGGTGGATGCCGACAGCCTGCTGGAAAAATCGGCACTCACCCGCATCGTGCGGCCTTTCATTGAAAACACCGACACGGTGGCGGTGGGTGGCATCATCCGCATCATCAATGGCAGCACCGTGCAGGACGGCATGGTCAGCAACATCGCCATGCCTGTCAACCTGCTGGCACAGTTCCAGGTGCTGGAATATTTCCGGGCTTTTCTCGCAGGCCGCATGGGTTGGGAAGCCTTCAATGCCACTTTCATTATTTCGGGCGCCTTTGGATTGTTCCATCGCCAGACCGTGGTGGATGCAGGCGGCTATTCCACCAAGCGCACGGGCTTTGAAACCGTAGGCGAAGACATCGAACTGGTGGTGCGTTTGCACCGTTTTTGTCGCGAGCAAGAACGGCCCTATCGTATTTCCTATGTGCCGGACCCGGTGGCCTGGACCGAGTGTCCAGAGTCATTGAAAATCCTGCAGCGTCAGCGCTCACGCTGGCAGCGCGGCTTGCTGGAGTCGACGACACGTCATATGCGCATGCTCTTCAACCCCAGATACGGTCGCATTGGCATGCTCGCCTTCCCGTATTACTTTATTCTCGAAGGCCTTGGACCCATCCTGGAATTCGCCGGCTTTGTCGCGTTCTTCTGGCTGTTGTTCACTGGCGGGCCAGGTTCATTCCTGCTGACCTTGTGTTTCTTTCTGGCAGCGTTTGTGCTGGGCATGGCGCTATCGTTCTTCGCCATCAGCCTGGAAGAAATTTCATTCAAGCGCTATCCCAGATTCAGCGACATGGCGCAGTTGTTCCTGCTGTCAGTGCTCGAGTGTTTCGGCTATCGTCAACTCAATGCCTGGTGGCGAATCCACGGCGTTTATACTTTTCTGCGCGGCAAGAAAGAATGGGGCAAAATGGATCGCAAAGGGTTCGGTGCTGCCGCCAAAAAACAGGGGCAATCTTCATGAAATCACTCACGCTCACTTTGCTTGCCCTGGCGTTGCTGGCGACACCTGCGCTGGCGCAGGATTATGACGCGCTGATTCAGCAGGCCCTGCAGCAGCGCAACCAAGGCGATCTGCCGGCCGCAGAAAAGATTCTGCGCCAGGCGCGGGGCCTCGCCAAAGACAAAGCTGAAGCCGACTATCTGCTGGGCATGGTGCTGGCATTCCAGCAAAAATACACAGAGGGCCTGCAAATAATCGAAGCCGCCTTGCAGGTGAAACCTGACGACATCGAATTGCAGCTCGGCCGTGCCCGCGTGTTGTCTTACCAGGGCGTCTACCAGCAGGCCAGCCAGATCACCAACAAGATACTGGCCAAAGAGCCCGCCAATCTGGAGGCACTGTCACTGGCTGGTCGTCTTGCCTATTATCAACGGCAACCAGCGGTGGCAGAGCAACGTTTCCAGCATGTGCTGGCGCTCGACGCCAATAACCTTGATGCCCTGCTTGGCCTCTATGACAGTTATCTGCAACAAGGTGAAACTGACCAGGCACAACCGTGGCTGGAGCGTGCCGCCAAGGTCGCCCCCACCCATATCGAAGTACTGACCCGCCAGCAACCGGAACAATATAATGCGGAACCCCGCCACCAGATCAGCACGGGGTATTCACGCAGCACCATTGATAACCCCGGCATCTCCAATTGGCAGGACCGCTTTATTGAATACCGGCACTTGCAACCCAACGGCAACCAGCAATATGTGCGCGTCGAACACAATAATCGCTTCAACAGCACTGACACCGTGATAGAGGCCGGGCTGGCGCTACAGCAAAAAAGCCTGTTGCCGCTGGAAGTGGCAATCGGCGTGACACCCAATGCTCAATTCATGCCGCACTGGTTCGGCCGTTTGCAAGGCAGCACGCCCCTGACTGATGGCAAGGGTTCCTACGGCACCGTGCTGCTCACCGGTCTCGTGCAATATTCCTCCTATGCCAATGGCGATACCCAACGACTGCAACTCGGGCTTGATTACTATTTACCCAATGTCGATATGTGGCTGACGCCAAACATCGGCATGGTGCGCGACCAGAACGGTCTCGACACTTTTGCGTGGGGACTTGCTGCCAACTGGCAGCTCAGCGGCCCGACTCGCATCGGCGCCAGTTACAGCGATGCCCCGGAAACCGAAAATCTGGTGACCACCGACAGCAAGAACGTCAGTGTTTATTGGCGTCAGGGCCTTGGCAAAACCTTTGTATTGTTCCTGACCTGGAGCCAGAGCGAACGGGTAAACTCCTACACCCGCAAAGCCATCGATGGAACACTGCAGTACCGTTTCTGAGCTTGGGGCCCGCAAGTGCGCAAGATTCGGGTCGCTGCCCTGGCCAGTGCAGGGTAAATTACGCCCCACAAGCGCAAGCAAGTCCGCATTTTCCTGCTACAGCCACAACCATACGCCATGTCAGACTACGATCGCATCGCCAGCGCCATTGCCTATATCCAGGCCAATGTCAGTGCGCAGCCGCAGCTGGCCGATATTGCGCGCCATGTGCACCTGAGCCCTTTTCATTTCCAGCGCCTGTTTGTGCGCTGGGCCGGCACTACCCCCAAACGTTTTTTGCAGGTACTGACGCTCGAGCTTGGCAAAAACCTGCTCGACCGTAATCATTCCTTGTTCGACACCACCAACCGCGCTGGCCTGAGCAGCACATCGCGCCTGCATGATCATTTCGTGCAACTGGATGCGGTAACGCCCGGCGAATACAAGCACAAGGGAGCTGGCATCGTGATTCGCCATGGCGTGCATGCAGGTTTGTTTGGCAATTTGTTCGTCGCACAGACTGAACGGGGTATTTGTCGCGCCACCTTCATTGATGATGCAGACCTGGACCCGGAACTGGCAGTGCTGGCCATGCAGTGGCCCCAGGCACAATTGCTGCGGGACCACGCCGTTGCCAGCCGTGTTGCCGACCAACTGTTTTCAGCCAAAAACCGCAAGGACGTGAAGCTTGCCTTGCATGTAAACGGCACCAATTTCCAACTGGCAGTATGGCGCGCGTTGTTACGGATTCCGGCCGGCACCGCGGTCAGCTACGGCGAGCTGGCAGCGCGACTAGGATCACCAAAGGCGGCTCGGGCGGTTGGCACTGCCGTGGGCGCCAATCCGGTGGCGGTGCTGATTCCCTGCCACCGGGTGATCCAGCAAAGCGGGGCACTCGGTGGCTATCGGTGGGGACTGGAACGCAAGCAGGCGCTGCAAGTGTGGGAGCGTTTATAGATCGAGCTCGCTCAAACCCGGATGCTCGGCCGGTCGCGGCCCCAGTGGCCAGTGGAACTTGCGTTCGCTGTCGCTGATCGGCAGATCATTGATGCTGGCGCGGCGCACCTTCATCAGGCCGTTCTCGTCGAACTCCCAATTCTCGTTGCCGTAGGAACGGTACCACTGGCCGCTGCCATCACACCACTCATAGGCAAAGCGCACCGCGATGCGATTGTCGGTATAGGCCCACAGCTCCTTGATCAGGCGGTAATCGAGCTCTGCGGCCCATTTGTGCTGGAGAAATCCGGCGATCTCGGCACGACCGTTGAAGAATTCAACGCGGTTACGCCAGTGACTGTCGATCGTGTAGGCCAGAGCTACTTTCTCGGGATTTCGATTGTTCCAGCCATCTTCAGCGGCGCGCACTTTTTGTTTGGCGGTAGCTTCGGTGAACGGTGGAAACGGGGGGCGTTGTTCGGACATGACTACTCCTATTGTCGACAGGGCCTGGTAGCTTGCTTGTGACCAATATTACATCGCCCACCCTGCGCGAATGAACAGTAAAAGCAGGAATGCCGCTGATGAATGAAGTGTCGGCAGGGAATGGCGCAGTTTGGCATTGTCATGAGCCCCCCTCCAAACACTGAAGCAAAATTTACCGGGTAATTCGCTGTGATCGAGCAGGAAAGTAGCTTCGCCCGGCCTGGTGCCTCACAATCCTCCTCACCCGTAGCGAAACCTGCCTTGCCCCATGCCTGCACCCGACTTCACCATACTGACGCAACAGATTAAAACCTGGGGCCGCGAGCTGGGCTTTCAGCAAGTCGGCATTGCCGATGTGGATGTGCAGGAACATGCCGGGCACCTGCAGGAATGGCTGAAGCAGCAGTATCACGGCGAAATGCACTACATGGAGCGACATGCCGGCTTGCGCAGTGAACCCGCGCAGCTGGTGCCGGGCACCTTGCGGGTGATCTCGGTACGCATGGATTATCTGCCGGCGGGAACCGAAACCATTCACGTACTGCACAATCCGCAGCAGGCGTATTTGTCCCGTTATGCCCTCGGTCGTGATTACCACAAGCTGATCCGCAAGCGTTTGCAACAGCTGGCGGAGCGGATACAACAAGAAGTGGGCGAATTCGGTTATCGCGCGTTTGTGGACAGCGCACCGGTGCTGGAGCGCGCCTTGGCGGAAAAGGCCGGGCTGGGCTGGATCGGCAAAAACACGATGCTGATCAACAAGCGGGCCGGCTCCTGGTTTTTTCTGGGCGAACTGTTTACTGATCTGCCACTTGCACTGGATGCGAAAGCGGAATTTCACTGTGGCACTTGTACTGCCTGTCTGGAAGTGTGCCCAACCCAGGCCTTTGTCGGCCCCAACCTGCTGGATGCGCGCCGCTGCATTTCCTATCTCACCATTGAGCTGCGCGGCAGCATTCCGCTGGAGTTGCGTCCGCTGATCGGCAATCGCGTGTTCGGTTGTGATGACTGCCAGTTGTGCTGCCCGTGGAACAAATTCTCGTCGCCGACCCGGGAAACAGCATTCACTCCGCGCCATCAGCTTGACCGTGCCCAACTGCTGGACCTGTTCAACTGGAGCGAAGCCGAATTCCTGCGCAATACCGAAGGCTCGCCGATACGCCGCATTGGTTATGAATGCTGGCTGCGCAATCTGGCGGTGGCGCTCGGCAATGCGCCTACTTCCCCGCAGTTGATTGCTGCCTTGCAATCCCGGCAAGCGCACGCATCAATGTTGGTACAAGAACACGTGGCGTGGGCGCTGGCGCGACACCAGACTGTCTGAGTGCCGGTGCGTGTGGGTAAACCATTGCCGGCGGCTTGCGTTTCGGCATTGAGTTGCACGACAAACTCGCGGCCAGGGTGAATGGTTGCACACACTAGACGGAGCAGAGCACGCCAGACTATGAACTGCGCAGTTATGCCGACTGCCCGCACGCCTCGGCGGTGCAAAGCTATGTGGTGAAGCACAACGGCCACGCCTGGCCCGGCGGCACCAACACCAGACCTTCAGTGCCATGCTTTGGCGTATGCGGATGCTCGACAAATTCGGGACCTTCCAGCGTGAGCAATCCCTCCCACTTGGTGATGACTGCGTTGGCAGCAATTGCGAGAGCGATTCACATACCTGCACCATGGGCTCGCCTTTCTTGCCCAGCACAATCAGTCTGGTCAATAGAAGATCCATTGAAGTTTCCTCGCGTTTGCCATGACGCGAGCATATAGCGATTTCAACAGGTCTTTGCCGGTTCAGCCGAAGATGGCAACGTCTTCGGTGGTGGAGAAGGGAAACAACTTGGTGGCAGCGGCGCTGTCGATGCCCAGGTTTTTGCGCAGAGCCTTGTGCACATGCTCGGGCCTGAGAATGACGCCATTGGTGTTATCGGCCAGCAAGGTTTGCGGATTTATTTTCAAGGCGTTATGGCCGGAATCCGTCAGCCCTACCACCCGGTTGGTGAAACTGGCCTTCTGCTGCATCACCATGACACTGCCGATCGGCCAGTGATCCTTGCCATTGGCAGAGTTGTAATACGGCGTGCGGCCAAAATCGCTGCCCACCACCAACACCACGCGATCAGCGATGCCCAGTGAAGCGGCATAGGTCCAGAAATAGTCGATGGCATCAGTGATATTGGTCAGTGCATCCGAGAGCCGGGTGTCATGGTTGTCGTGGGTGTCGAAGCCCGGCTCGAACACATCGGCCGACAGCGAGACCCCCGCCTTGAACGCCAGCAGGCTCACCTGCATTTGCTGATGCAAGCTGGAAGTGACGGTGCCGGCTTTGCGGGTGGGTTGCAAATCGGCAGCAGCTGGCAAGAGGCTGGAAAAATCACTGATCGCAGAAGAGCGGGTGAGTGCATCCACGTACAATTGTTGCTGCAAGCGGGCACCTTCCATCGTGGTATTCACTGCACTGCGTGCGGCCATGCCGGCACTGTGCATCGCCACGATGCGCTGCCAGTCGGCATCGGGCTGGTAGAGCTTCTTGCTGCTCTCGGCCACATCCGGTTCCACCAGATTCTGCAGCACTGAAATCTTGCCGATCTGGGTAACCGAGGTGACACCCTGGGTCGCGCTGAAGCCGCCGAAGTTCAGATAAGGCATCGGCATGCCGCTTTGATTGGCTGCGGCAAACAGTGCGGTGAGTGAAGGAAAGCCTTCGGTGTTGCGGCCACTCCAGTTGTGGATGATGCCGACACTGTGCGAGTTGGTCTGCGCATCCACGCCATTGATCACCAGTATGTCACGGTAGTATTTGTTGAAGAACGCGGCATTGGCTGCAAACGTAGCAAAGCCGATGTTGCCAGCCATCCCTGGGGCAGCGGTGGCTGCCCAATTGTTGATTACCGGCTTGCCGGCAACATTGCTCTTGGGATCGGCAAAACTGGTGACATCCATTGCGCCGAGCAGTTGCAGGTTCACCAGCAACTTGCCGCTGTAACTATTCACGGCCTGCGCCCGGCCCGACACCCCACACAACATGCCGGCAGCGCCGGCACAGGCCAGTCTCTGCAAAATGCTTCGTCGGGTAAAACGGACAGTATTGGTCATGGTCGATTACTCAACTTAACTTGTGCGACTACACGTGCGCTTATTCATGCAAATAATCATAGTGGCTCAACAGATAGGTCATCACCACTGCCCAAGCCTGCTTCATCAGTAGCGGATCCTGCGCCTGGGGTGTCAGCCAGTTGGTGACTGCAGTGGTGTTGTATTTACCGTTGGTTTGCAGCGGATTACCGGGATAGGCCAAAGTGCTGATGAAGCTGATATCGCTCGACCAGTCACAGGCCAGCGCTTTCTGTAGCAGTGAGGGCGCATTGCTACCGGACTTGCGGGTCAGCCAGGTTTGCACCAGCAGATCATAGGCGGAGAGTATTTCCGGTGAAGTAACAGTTACCGTCTCGCCCAACAATTTGGCGTGCAGCTCCACCAGTTTGTTCTTGATCAGCGTTGCGCCGGCCGTGGTCGACGCTGTTGCAGCTACGGTTGATTCCACATTGAGCCCTGCCAGCACCGGATCAGTAGTCTGCTGCCTGGCGGCTGCAGTAACAGTGATCGTGTATAGACCGCTCGCAGTGGCAGCAAAGGGATAGGTGGCAGTGCAGGAACTGTAGAGCGTGATGCGATTGCTGCCAGTAGAAGCCGCACAATTGGCATAGGTGCCGGCCGTGCCGAGCAGCTGAGTGGTCTGGCCATTGGGCTGCTTGATGGTCAGCGAATCAATCACCAGATTCTTGTCAGCCCTGCAGGTGCTGGCACTGGTACTGTAATCACACGCATCGTTCAACAGGCTCACTACGATCTGGCGGGTGCCGGGCTGCAAATCCGCCTGCATGGCAAAACTCTGGAAATCGGTTTCACTCTTGCTGGTCATTAGCCGGGTGCCGGACTGCTCAGTCAATGGGGTAGTCCACGGGCTCAGGCCGGCGAACAGCAAGCGCTTGTCGTCGGCCCTGATGAAATCGCCCAGCACGATCGGGCAAGAGGATTCCAGTGCATGGGTAGTGGCAACATTGCTCATCAGTGGCGTCAGGGTGCGCGCTCGCACTTTGAGTGCAAAGCCGTCGATGCCGCCATAGAAGGTGCTGTAATCATTTTCCAGACCGCTGATGATTGCCGCACTGGTGACATCGGTCTGCGCATTCCAGTTAAAGCCGGTGAGCGCACGGGTTTTGCGGGACAGCTGTTCTGGCGTCAGCAATTTTTCACCAGTGACATCGGCCAGCGTGCGGGCACTGCTTTGCACGCTGCTCACTTGCCTGCCATCGAGTTTGTCGGTGCGGTACCACTTGCTCAACACCAGATCAGCCAGCAGCGATTTCACTGACAGGCCCGAGGCAACGAACTTGTCGGTGAGCGCAGAGATCTCGCTTTGCTGGGTTTCATAGGCTGACAACTTGGCCTGATAGTTCGCGTCTTCGGTGGCTTCCGGCAGTTTCAACACTTCCGCGCTGATGACCGCCGGCCACCAGAAGCGTACCGTCGCAGTAGCAAAGCGTTTGTCTTTGACAATTTGATCAGCCAGCCAGCGCAGCGAATTGGTGGCGGCCGCAGTGGTGCCTTCAAATCCGGGTACACGCATGTCGCGGTACCAAATGTCGCCGTTCACGTAGAGCTTGGGCGAAGTTTGCGTTTTGTAGAAACGGTCCAGCGAATCCGTGCCGTTGATTGAACTCTTGTAGATGCCGTTGTCGCTGAAATCCTGGAAGGTGCCCGCCACCGGATCCACTACGCTGTGGCAAACCGTGCAGGCAGGATTGTTCATGGTGGGATTGTTGGTATCTGCCAACGCTACCGGATCAGTGGTGCGCTTGGCGAGCGCTTCGATATCAATGCCCAGGAAGTTGTAATAGGTCCAGCGTGAGCGCGCGCGATTACGATTGGTGGCGGTGGTGGGATAACGGCTGAGGAAGGACTTGCTGTTGAGCACGCCCACATGCGGATAATTCACCACCAGTTTGGGCGCTGTGGTAATGCGTGGCAGCGCCGAACCCGGCACTTGAACCAACACTGTGCCGGAATCACGCAGGTAATAGCCCTGGATGCGACCCGGCTGGAAATCTACCGCGGCCGCGCCAGCCGGAAATACGGCAGTGCCACCAGTTACGGCATTGAGCACCGGGGTCAGCATGTCGTAATCGGCGGTGAGGATTTCCGAGTAGGGTTTGTTGTTCTCCACCACATAGGCAATCAGTTCAAGTGGTGATTCCGCGATACTGAAGTTCAGCTGGCTTATCCACAGATTGAGCACGCCCCTGTCAAAGGCAGCCGTTGGAGAGCCGGGCAGGTCGGCCTTGTCCTTCAGGCTCCAGTATTGGGCGTTCAGCGGCGGGAAACAGGTGGCACAATCACCTATCGGATTGGTGTCTTCGTTGCCGCGCAGGAACAGGCGATCATCGGCGGAGTCCTTGAGGAACTTGTGAAAATTTGCGCCCTGCATCAGCGCGATCAACACCTGTTTGAGGCTGGTGTCACCACCACTCGTCACTGAGGCTGTTTCGGCGGCGGTCGGCAAGCGTCCGGCCAACAGCAGGGACGCATCGCGCAGGGTGTCCGCTGCTCCCTGGGTAGTGACCCCGTCAAACAAGGCCTGCGTGCTCTGGGTGGCGACACTGGTGGCGCCACCCAGCAGATCCAGAAAGCCGGCCAGCGTTTGGTAGTCCGTGCTGCCCAGCGGCAACTGGATGCCACCCAGATGGCCATTGCCGCCACTGACTTTGCTAAGCACATAGTTGTAGGCGTCGGGCTGCTGTTTGTAGAAAGCGCTGAAGATGTCGTAGTTCTGCTGGCTCTTGCTGGCATCCTTGATGAAATGCAATTTACTGCTGTTGGCCACGCCATTGTCGACATGGCACAGCGTGCACTTGGTCATCACGATGTTGTCGAATACCTGGGTTTGAAAATAGGTGAGCGGATCAACAACTGCGGCTTTGAACTGGAAAATTGCAGGACTGGTGCTGTAGATCAATGGCGCGGAAGCAAGCGACGACAGATAACCCACGTAGAGGCGGTGCTCACCTTCAGTGGTGATACCTCCCGAGTAGATGGTGACTTCCTGGGTGGCACTGAGCACCACATCGTCGAGCACCGGTTGCAGCTCGGCGATACTGCCTGACCATGGCAGCCACACACCGCTGCTGTTGAGCTGGGTGAACTTGCCGCCATACCACTCGACCACGAACACATCGCCTTTCTGGCCGACGTGAGCGGCATCCGGATCGACGCTGGCCTTGATCAGTATCTTTTGGTTGAGATTGGCGGAACTCTGCCAGCTCATGCCGCCATCAACGGTAAGGCCGATGGCGAATTTGGCGCCATAGCTCTTGTTGTCGGTGGCGCCAGTGGGGAGCACGCCCAGCCCGCTGGTCACAGCCCATACCGGGCTGGCCATCAGTAACAGGCTGATCCACACAATACGCCGCAGCATGCAGGCTCCAACACAATTGTTCTTGGGTAACCATCTTAACGCCACCAATGCCAAACCGTTGACACAATATGGCCTAACTTTGAATCAACTCACGCTTGAGCAAAGACACCCCCATGCCCGGTATCACCTTGTTTCTGCGTTCGGCACCGGATTCAGACTCTGCGTAGCCGGCTTTGACGCATGCGCCGGCGCATGCGGGTGCTCGACAAACTCGGGGCCTTCCTGCGTGAGCAGACCTTCCCACTTGGTGATGACCGCAGTAGCAATGGAGTTGCCCAGCACATTGGTGGCAGTGCGGCCCATGTCGAGAAACCAGTCGACACCCACGATCAGCGTAATGCCTTCAACCGGCAAGCCGAACATCCCCAGCGTGGCGGCGATGATCACCGTGCTGGCACGTGGCACACCGGCCACACCTTTGGAGCTGATCATGAGTGTCAGCAGAATTGCGAGCTGGCGCGTCCAGTGCAGTTCAATGCCGTAGACCTGGGCAATGAAGATCACCGCAAAACTCATGAACATCATGGTGCCGTCAAGATTGAAGCTGTAACCGAGCGGCAGCACAAAGCCCGAGATGCGACGCGGCACGCCGAAGCGGTCCAGCTGCTCCAGCAAACGCGGCAGCGCCGCTTCGGAGGAGGCGGTGGAAAAGCCGATCAGCAAGGGCTCACGGATGAAACGCAACAGATGCCAGATTTTGTGCTTGAGCACCACGGCTCCCAGACTGATCAGGATCGCCCACAAAATGGCCAGCCCGAAGAAAAACTCGATCACCAGTTTCCACAATGCAAACAGGATCTCCGGCCCCTTGTCGGCCACGACATTGGCGAGCGCCCCGAATACCGCGATGGGGGCATAACGCATGACATAAGCGGTAACCTGCAACATCAGCTCCGACAGCGACTCGCACACCCGCACCATCGGCTCACCTTTCTCACCCAGCGCCGACAAGCCCACGCCGGCGAACAAGGAGAGCACCAGGATTTGCAGAATGTTGTTGGTGGCCATTGCCTCGAAAAAATTCTTCGGCACGATGTTGAGCAGAAACACGATGGGATCAAGCTTGCTTACATCAGGTGCCTTGGCTACTGCCGCCAGACTCTGCCCAACGCCGGGCTGGAACACATTGACCAATACCAGCCCGAGGCTGATCGAAATCAGACTGGCACAGATGAACCAGGCCAGTGAGCGCAATCCGATGCGGCCCAATGAAGCGGTATCTCCCATGTTAACGATACCTACCACGATAGTGGCAAATACCAGCGGTGCTACCACCATCCTGATCAGGTTCAGGAAGATGTCGGTCAACAATTTGAACCAGGGAATTATGGCGGCAACGCTGGCCGCCGTGAGCTGATAATGCAAGGTCAGGCCAGTCAGCAAACCCAGCACCATGCCGAGCACAATCAGCCGGGTCAGTAGACGATCCATTGAAATTTCCTCGCGTTGGTCATGAGGCGAGTATATAGCGAAAGTGGCAGCTATCAGCCTGCGGAGTTGAAGATGGCCACGTCTTCGGTAGTAGTGAAAGGAAACAATTTGGTGGCAGCGGCGCTATCGATGCCAAGATATTTGCGCAGCGCCTTGTGCACATGTTCCGGTTTGAGAATGACACCGCTGGTATTGTCGGCCTGCAAGGTTAACGGATTGATCTTCAGTGCGTTATGGCCGGCATCAGTCAAACCCACTACCCGATTGGTGAAGCTGGCCTGTTGTTGCATCACCATGACGCTGCCGATCGGCCAATGGTCCTTGCCCTGGTTTGCGTTGTAGTACGGCGTGCGGCTGAAATCACTGCCTACTATGAGAACCACACGATTCGCTATACCCAGGGATGCTGCATAGGTCCAGAAATAATCAATGGCATCAGTGACATTGGAGAGCGCTGCCGACAGCCGGTTGTCATGGTTGTCGTGGGTATCAAAGCCGGTTTCGAATACATCCGCCGATAACGAGACACCGGCCTTGAATGCCATCAGGCTCACCTGCATCTGCTGATGCAAGCTGGAAGTGACAGTGCCGGCTTTGCGGGTGGGTTGCAAATCAGCCGTGGCCGGCAACAGGGCGGCAAAATCACTGATGACGTCGGAACGGTTGAGCGCATCAACATACAACTGTTGTTGCTGGCGCGCTCCTTCAAGGTTGGTGGCCACCTTGCTGCGCGTAGTAATGCCGGCCTTATGCATGGCCACAATACGCTGCCATTCGGAATCGGGCAGATAGAGTTTTTTGCTACTCTCGGCCAGATCGGGCTCCAACAGATTCTGTAATATCGCCATTTTGCCCATGTGGGTGACGGAAGTGACGTCCTGCGTGGAGCTGAAACCGCCGAAATTCAAATACGGCATCGGCAAAGTACTTTGATTGGCGGCGGCAAATAGCGCGGTCAGCGTCGGAAAGCCTTGGGTATTGCGGCCACTCCAGTTATGCAACACACCTAAGGTATGCGAGTTGGTCTGGGCATCGACCCCGTTGATCACCAACATGTCACGGTAATATTTGTTGAAGAACGCTGCATTGGCAGCAAATGGCGCATAGGCAATATTGCCGGCTTTCGCCACAGCGGCATTACTGGCCCAGTTGTTGATCACCGGCTTGCCGGCAATGTTGACTTTGGGATCAGTAAAGCTGGTGACATCCATCGCGCCGGTCAGTTGCAGATTCACCAGCAATTTGCCGGTGTAAGTGGTGGCTGCCAACGCGCGGCTGGACACACCACACACCATGCCGGCAGCACCGGCACAGGCCAGTCCCTGCAAAAATTTTCTGCGTGCATGTCGGTTTGTATGCGTCATGGTCAGCTGCTCACCCTTAGTCGTGCAGGTAATCGTAGTGGCTCAACAGATAGGCCATTACGACCGCCCAGCTCTGCTTCATCAACAGCGGGTCTTGCGCCTGCGGCGTCAACCAGCTGGTAACTGCTGCCGTGTTGTAGCGCCCGTTGCTTTGCAAAGGGTTGCCCGGATAGGGCAGCGTGCTGATGAAACCGATATCGCTCGACCAGTCACAGGCCAGCGCTTTCTGCAGCAGCGAGGGCTCGCTACCACCCTGCTTGCGGCCCAACCAGGTTTGCACCAGCAGGTCGTAGGACGCCAGCACCTCCGGTGAAGTGGTGCTGAGGGTCTGCCCCAGCAACTTGCTGTGCAGCTCGACCAGTTTGTTCTTGATTAGCTGGGCGCCAGCAGTAGTAGACACGGCGGCCGACCCGATCGCTTCCAAATTGAGGCCGGCCAGTACAGGATCGCTGGCCTGCTGTTTGGCTGCGGTGCTGACAGTGACGGTATAGCTGCCGCCAACATCGGCTGCAAGCGGGTAGGTCGCGGTGCAGGAGCTATAGAGAGTAATCCGATTGTTGCCAGTAGCCGCCCCACAGCTGCCATAGCTGCCTGCGGCTCCGTTCAACTGGACCAGCTGGCCATTGGGTTTCCGGATACTGAGCGAATTAATCACCAGGTTCTTGTCGGCTTTGCAGGTGGTGGAACTGCTGCTGAAATCACAGGCGTCATTCAACAGACTCACCACCACTTGATAGTTGCCTGCTGGCAAACTCGCCGTCATCACCATAGGCTGGAAATCTGTCTCACTCTTGCTGGTCACTAGCATGCTGTCAGCTTGCACTGTCAACGGCGTAAGCCACGGACTCAAACCGGCAAACAACAAACGCTTGTCGCCTGTCCTGATGAAATCACCCAGCACGATCGGGCATGCGGATTCCAGTGCATGGGTAGCGGCCACGGTGCTCATCAACGGCGTCAGTGTGCGGGCTCTGAGCTTGTGTGCGAAGCCATCAATGCCGCCATAGAAAGTGCTGTAGTCACTTTCCAGGCCGCTGATATTGGCGGTGGAGATGGCATTGGTCTGTGCATTCCAGTTGAAGCCGGTCAGCGCAAGCGTCTTGCGCGCCAGTTGCTCTGGGGTCAACAATTTCTCATCGGTGATGCCAGCCAGCACGCGGGCACTGCTTTGCACACTGCTCACTGGTTTGCCGTCAAGCTGGTCGGCACGATACCACTTACTCAACACCAGCTCACTCAACAAGGTTTTCAATGACAAGCCTGATTGCACGAATTTATCGGCAAGGGCATTGATCTCGCCTTGCTGGGCTTCATAGGCCGACAACCTGGCCTGATAGTTCAGATCTTCTGTGGCTTCCGGGGCTTCCAATACCTCGGCACCCATGATCGCCGGCCACCAGAAATGCACCGTGGCAGTTGCAAAGCGTTTGTCCTTGACGATTTGATCAGCCAGCCAGCGCAGGCTATTACCCGTGCTGGCGGTGGTGCCTTCAAAGCCCGGCACCCGCATGTCGCGGTACCAGGTGTCGCCATTGACGTACAACTTCACCCCGGTCCTGGGTGACTTGTAGGAACTATCCAGCGAATCGGAACCGTTGACTGAGTTCTTGTAAATGCCGCTGTCGAAATAGTCCTGGAAGGTGCCAGCCACCGGGTCCAGCACGCTATGGCACACGGAGCAGGCGGGGTTTTTCATCGTGGGATTATTGGTATCTGCCAGCGCCACCGGATCAGTGGTGCGCTTGGAAAGTGCTTCAATATCCACCCCCAGGAAGTTGTAATAGGCCCAGCGTGCGCGTGCCCGATTGCGATTGGTGGCAGTGGTGGGGTAACGACTCAGCAAGGATTTGCTGTTGAGCACCCCTACATGCGGATAACTGATCACCAGTTTGGGCGGCGTGGTCATGCGCGGCAATGAAGAGCCCGGCACTTGCTCCAGCACAGTCGAGCTGTCCCGCAGATGGTAGTCGCGAATACGGCCTGGCTGGAAATCGACTGCCGTGGCACCCGCCGGAAATACCGCTGTACCCCCTACAACTGCATTCAACACCGGTGTCAGCATGTCGTAATCAGCGGTAAGAATTTCCGAATAGGGTTTGTTGTTCTCCACCACATAGGCAATCAGCTCAAGCGGCGCTTCCACTGCGCTGAAGTTCAACTGGCTCCACCACAAATTGAGCGCGGCCCGATCAGCCGCCGCGCTGCTCTGGTCAGCCTTGTCTTTCAAACTCCAGTATTGGGCGTTGAGCAAGGGGAAACAGGTGGGACAATCATCCATCAAATTGGAATCTTGATTGCCGCGCAGAAACAAACGATCTTCCGCCGCTCCCTTGAGAAACTTGTGAAAATGCGGTCCTTGCATCATTGCGAGCAGCACCGCTTTCAGACTGGCATCGCCACCGGCCGACACCGTGGCTATTTCAGCAGCAGTCGGCAAACGCCCGGCCAGCAACAGCGCCGCATCACGCAAGGTAGCGGGGGCACTCTGGCCGGTGACGCCATCAAACAGAGCCTGGGTGGTCTTGGTGGAGACTGTGGCCTTGCCGTCCAGCAGATCCAGAAAAGCCGCCATCGTCTGATAATCAGTGCCGCCCAGCGGCAGCCGGATGCCACCCAGATGGCCATTGCCACCACTGACTTTGGCGAGCACATAGTTATAGGCGTCCGGCAACTGTCGGTAGAATGCCGTAAAAATGTCGTAGTTCTGCTGGCTGAGCTTGGCATCATTGATGAAATGCAAACGGCTGCTGGCCGCCACGCCATTGTCGACATGGCACTGCGCGCACTTGCTCATCACGATAGTGTCGAACACCAGGGTCTTGAAGTAGATGAGTGGATCGGCAACCACCGCCTTGAACTGGAACGCGGCGGGGCTGGTGCTGTAGATCAGCGCAGCAGAACCCGCCGGCAAATAACCCACATACAGACGATGCTCCCCCTCAGTGGCAATGCTGCCCTGGTAGATGGTGACTTCTTGCGTGGCCTTGAGCACCACATCATCCAGCAGCGGCACCAACTCGGCGACTTTGCCTGACCATGGCTGCCAGCTGCCGCCGCTGGCAAGCTGGGTATATTTGCCCGCGTACCACTCAACCACAAATATATCGCCTTTCTGGCCGACATGCGCAGGATCAGGATCGAGGCTGGCCTTGATGGTTATTTTCTGATTGAGATTGGCGGAACTTTGCCAGCTATTGCCGCCATCAACACTGAGGCCGATGGCAAATTTGGCACTGTAGCTTTTATGGTCGGTAGCGCCGGTGGGAAGCACGCCTGGCGTGCTGGTCACAGCCCCGGCCGGGCTGGCCAACAACAGTAACAGACAGATGCATGCAACATGCCGCAGCATGCGCTCTCCAACTGGATGGGGCTTTAATAGTCATACTAACATCATTGGCCTGGAATCCTAGACCCAGGAATGCCGCAACTTTGAAGTAACTCACGAAACCCACTCAATTCACTGCCGCCGGGGTTTCCTTTACTTGGCCACCACAGTCAACTCCCCCACATCGACCTTGATCACCTGCACCATGGTTCCCGCAGCAAGCGGATGCTTGCTGTGCACTTTCCAGTCGACTCCCGACATCCGGTGAGTGCTGGCTTGTGTCAAAGAGCAGTCGGTAGGCAGCACAAAGCTATGGCCGATGAAGTCACCTTTTACCTCGTGGGTGATACCGCTGTTTTGCATCTTCTTGAGCGGTTTCCACAAGGTGACTGCGAATACCGCGGTGAAAAACGCGACCAGGCTGAAGGCAACGCCGGCGGTATCCGGCAGCAGCGTAGTCCAGATCAGCGCGCCACTGACTATGCAGGCCAGTCCGAGCAAGAACAGGATAAATACCGAAAAACCGAACACAACCACTTCCAATGCCAGTGCAACCACCCCGATGACGACCAGGGTACTGGCAAGATTCTCAGTCAAGATGCTCATGATTCAAGCGCTCCCTATTTATTACCATTGCCCTTGTTGAGCTGATTGATGATGGTCATCGCCTGCGCCACTACTGCTGAGGCTTCAGTGGCCCCATCCGGCAACAACACTATGGTGCTGTCTTTGGCGATTGCATGACGGGCCGCGATGGCCTTGGTGGCAAGATCCAGCTGTACGGCCTTCTGGCCCGCATCACTATTGGCAGCTTCGCCAATCTGGCGCAGCGCAGCAGCCTGTGCCGCTGCAACCGCCAGGATGGCTTGCGCCTCGCCTTCCGCTTTCAGCACCGCCTGCTCTTTCTGCCCTTCCGCCGCCAGCACTACCGACGCCTTCTGGCCCTCAGCTGCATTGATCGCCGCCTGCCGCCCGCCTTCCGACTCAAGAATTTTCGCGCGTTTGACCCGTTCAGCCTTCATCTGAGCTTCCATGGCATCCATGATCGACGCCGGCGGCACGATGTCCTTGATCTCGTAGCGCATCACCTGGATGCCCCACGCCGCCGAGGCTTCATTGATCGAGGCCACAATCTTGTTGTTGAGCAACTCGCGCTCTTCAAAGGTCTTGTCGAGTTCGAGCTTGCCAAGTTCGGAGCGCATGGTGGTTTGCGCCAGCTGGATGACCGCGAAGATGTAGTTGTCGACGCCATAAGTGGCCTTGTAAGGATCCAGCACGCGGAAATACAGCACCCCATCTACCGACAGCGAGATGTTGTCCCGGGTGATGCCGCCCTGCTTCGGCACCTCGATAGCCTGCTCTTTCAGCGAGCGATCCGCGGCGATCCGGTCGATGAACGGTACGATGAAATTGAGGCCGGCCTCTTTGGTGCCATGGTATTTGCCAAAGCGCTCCACCACGTAGGCACGGTTTTGGGGCACAAACTTGATGCCGGTTTTGAGTGTCACCACCACCAGCAGCAAAATCACGCCCGCAGGACTTATTACCATATTGAGCAGACTTTCCATCTTTGCCTCCCGGTTATCATTGACCACTATCACAGGCAGCCCCGCAGGGTGCCGTGCATCAATATCATATGTATTAAAGTTCTGCGAGCCAGCGGCTTTGCTATACTGCCGGCGCCCCCCTGGAAGCCTGCTCAATGCCTGCAAAGTCACCCACCCCTGTCGCCCCGCGCCACCACAACACGCTGGTGCTGTGCCTTGCCTTCATCAGCGGCTTCATCATCATGGCGATTGAACTGCTGGGCGGCCGCATTCTGGCGCCCTACTTCGGCAGCAGCATATATGTGTGGGGCAGCATCATTACTGTATTCATGCTGTCGTTGTCGCTGGGCTACCTGGCCGGTGGCCACCTGTCGCTGCACCAGCCGCGCCTGTCGCGTTATGGCACTTTTTATATTGCGGCAGCCGTGTTGCTGCTGCCTTTGATTTTTTTTGGCAATGAAATCATGGAAGCACTGTTTCTGCGCATGCAGGATCCGCGCTATGGCTCGCTGCTGGTGTCAATGCTGCTGTTCTTCCTGCCCACCGCGGTGATGGGCATGATTGCGCCGTATTCAGTGCGGCTGCTGGTAGTGGAACACGAGCGCAGTGGCCAAATAGCCGGCCTGCTCTATTTCATATCCACGCTGGGCAGCGCCTTTGGCACGCTGGCCACTTCGTTTTATCTGGTGCTGTGGTTTGAGGTGAATCAGATCCTGCTTACGATGGCGGTGGCATTGTTGCTGGCCGGTGCGCTGGCCCTGGTGGTGGGCCGCAAAGCCGCAATCACCCCTGCCCTTCCTTCCTGAACCTTGTTATTGCCGAGCTTTATGATGAAAACTCCCGCTCTCACCACCAAATCCAGACTGGCGCCAGCACTTTGGCTGTTGCTGCTGTGCTGCAGCGCCGGCACTGTACAGGCTCAGGGCCAGCTGCGGACCATTCATCAGGAGCGCTCGCTGTATCGCAACATTCTGGTCACGGAAGATGGCTCACGCCGCTGCATGCGGTTCACCGTGGCGGAACTGGACGGCCAGAACCAGAGCTGCCGGTTTCTGAAGGATCACGACAAGCTGGTGTTTCCCTACGCCAAGATGGTGCTGACCAGCCTGCTGGTGCAGGACCATCCCAAACGCATCCTGATCGTCGGACTGGGCGGCGGCACCCTGGTGCACACCTACAGCACGCTGTTTCCGCAGGCAAACATCATAATTGCCGAAATCGATGTGGCCGTGGTGAAGGTGGCGCATACCTATTTTGATTTCACTGCCACCAACAAGATCAGCGTGGCAGAAGAAGACGGTCGTCTTTATGTAAAACGCGCCGGCCTGCGCGGCGAAAAATTTGATCTGGTGATTCTTGACGCCTTCAACGGTGACTATATTCCCGAGCACCTGATGACTGCCGAATTTTTTGAAGAAGTGAAAAAGTTGCTGGGCGATAGCGGCATGGTGGTTGCCAATACTTTTTCCGGCAGCCGGCTCTATTCCGCCGAGTCGCAAACCTACGCAAAAGTATTCGGCAAGTTCTTCAACATCCGCATGAACACGAGCGGCAATCGCATCATTGTTGCCACCCCGCAAGCGCTGCCGGATGCCGCCACACTGAAGCAGCGTGCTGCCGCCCTCGGCGACCGTCTGGCAGGCTTTGATGTTTCGCTTGATGAAATGCTGCAGTACATCCACGCCGATACCGACTGGGACACCAAGGAACGCATCATCACCGATCAGTATTCGCCGGTTAACCAGCTCAACAATTAAACCAGGGCGCTGTGTGCCCCTTGTTTAATCGTGGTCTGTCTCCTGCCTACCAGATCTTTACCCGCTGTTCCGGCTTCAGATAGAGCTTGCTGCCGGGCTGGATGTTAAAGGCCTGATACCATGGCTCGAAATTGCGCACCACGCCATTGGCTCTGGCTTCGCTGTGCGAGTGCGGGTCGGAAGTGAGGCGCACTTCCAGGTTTTCATTGCGATAGAGCCGGCGCCACACCTGGGCCCAGCCAATGAAGAAGCGCTGATCGCCGGTAAAGCCGTCGATCACCTGGTCGTCCTTGCCCTTGAGCGACATCTTGTAAGCACGATAAGCCACTGCCAGCCCACTCAAATCACCGATGTTTTCACCGAGCGTGAATTCTCCGTTGAGGAATTTGCCTGGCAATACTTCGAACTGGCTGTACTGCGCCACCAACTTGTTGGCGCGCTCGGAAAAGGCTTTGGCGTCGGCCTCGGTCCACCATTCCCGCAGGTTGCCATCGCCATCGTATTTGCGGCCCTGATCATCAAAGCCGTGGCTGAATTCATGGCCTATTACCGCACCAATGCCGCCATAGTTGACCGCATCATTGGCGGCCACATTGAAGAACGGCGGTTGCAAAATCGCTGCCGGGAATACCACTTCGTTCATCGGCGGATTGTAATAGGCGTTGACCGTATACGGTGTCATCAACCACTCATCACGATTGATCGGCTTGCCGAGCTTGTCGACGGCACGCTGATGCTCAACCCGGCGCGAACGCATGACATTGCCCACCAGATCAGCGGCATCCACACTGAGTGCCGAATAATCCTTCCAGGTCTTGGGATAGCCGATCTTGGTATTGAACTTGGCGAGTTTTTGCTGTGCCGCCGCACGGGTGGCCGGGGTCATCCATTCCAGCTCATCGATACCGGCCTTGAAGGAGCCGCGCAGATTTTCCACCAACTGGTCCATGCGCTGCTTGGCAGCTTCCTTGAAATAATTTTCGACATAGAGCTTGCCCACCACTTCACCCAGGGCTTCGTCGACGGCATCAACCCCGAGTTTCCAGCGCGGTTTCAGCGCTTGCTGGCCATTGAGCACCCGCCCCTTGAAATCGAATTGCGCCTGCACAAAGGCATCGCTCAGATCGGAGGCGAAGGCATCCACGGTTTTGAAGGTGAAATAATCCTGCCAGTCTTGCAGCGGTACTTGCGGCCAGATCTTGCCCAATGCCTCAAGGTAACTCGGCTCCTGCACGACCACACTGGTTTCATTGACTCCCAAAGCCTGCAACAGCTTCCGCCAGTCAATAGTGCCTGCCATGCTGTGCATATCATCGAGCGTCTTCTTGTTATAAGTAAGATCCGCCTGCCGATCCTTCACCTTGTCCCAATGCGCTTCAGCCAGCCGGGTTTCAATATTGAGTACTGCCGTGGATGCCACTTTTGCACGGTTATAGCCGGCCAGGGTCAGCATCCTGGTGATATAGGTGACGTAGGCAGTGCGTGCGTCCTTGTGGGTCTTGTTATCGTCGCTCAAGTACCAGTCGCGATCAGGCAGTCCGAGGCCTGACTGACTCAGATAGGTAATGTAGTGGTCTGACTGTTTGGCATCGTTATCGATGAAGATGCCGGCCGGGATCTGCACACCGATGCGGTTGAGATCGGCTGATAGCACCAGCAAGTCTTCCCGGCTTTTGGTAGCAGCAATCTGTTGCAACACGGACTGGATTGGTTTGGCACCCAGCTCCTCCAGTCTGCTCTCATCCATGAAGCTCTTGAAGAAGTCGCCTACTTTCTGGGTATCCGTGCCCGCAGGTGCGGTTTGAGCCCCGGCCTGTTCGATCAGCGTACGCAGGTTGGCTTCGGCGTCATCCGCCAGCACGGTAAAGGCGCCATAGTTGGACTTCTCGGCCGGAATCGGCGTATTTCGCAACCAGGTACCATTGATGTAGCGATAGAAATCATCGCCTGGTGCAATTGCGGCATCAAAATTGGCCTGTTCCACCCCGGAACCCAGTGCCGGTGCCGGAGTGGCAGCAGGAGCTGCGCCGGCATCAGCGGTCTTGTCAGCGGATGGACTGCAGGCGGTCAGCGCCAACACCATGGCGACGGGAAGCAATGATTGACGAAACATCGGTAACCTCGAAATATTATTCAACTGCATCCAGTACTTCTATCTGCGGCGGGCCTGCCATAAATGCACCAAAAGTGACGGGGATGGCCAGGTAATGCGGGGTTTGCTGATGGCTTTCGAACGCCGCACCATCCCGGTATTGCTCCACCACAGTATAGGCGCAGGCATCGGTTCGTGAGCGATGCAGCCCGAAATAAACTGCGCCCGGCTCGCTGCTGCGCACCGTTTGCTGGAAACGCCGGAAGGCGGCTTCGAATTCCGCATTCACGCCCGGCTTGATTCGCAGATTGGCCAATACCCCTATACGCATTATTGCCTCCGGTGGGGGCCGGCACATGCAAGCTGCTCCCCAGATTCATTGGTGGATTGTCTCCGGGAAACCGTGGTCTGTCCCGGTTTAGTTTTCAGGAAATCCGTCGTAACACATGTAACAGAGAGTATCAAAAAATCCTCTGGCCTGGGCAAATTCAGTCTGATACCGGAACCGGACCCTATGAGTACGTATGACAATGTAGAAACCGTGTTTCTGGACGAGCTTTATTCCCAGCTATCGCACAATACCCTGCTGTTGCCCAGCATGCCGGAAATGGCAATCCGCATCCGCGAGTTGGCCCAAGACGAACGCAGTTCGCTGGCCGATATCTGCAAGCTCATCAACAAGGATCCGGCGCTGGCAGCCCGGGTAGTACAAATAGCCAACAGCCCGGCCTTTCGCATGCGTAACCCCTTTAATTCAGTCGACCTGGCGGTGATGCGACTGGGCGGTACGATGGTCAAGAATATCGTCACTGGCATGGTGATGGAGCAACTGTTCCAGTCCACCACCGAGCTGACCGACAACAAGCTGCGCACTTACTGGGCCCATGCCACCGAAGTATCCGAATTGGCAATGGAGCTGGCGCGTCCGCACAAGCATTTGCAGATCGACCAGGCCATGCTGGGCGGATTGCTGCATGACATCGGCGTGCTGCCGATCGTCGCGCTGGCCGAGGATTACCCCCAGTTATTGATTGATGAAGCCCAGCTTGATCGCCTGATCCAAAAAGCCCATCTGGAAATTGGCACCGCCATTCTCAAGCACTGGGACTTCAGCGATGAAATCCTGGCAGTGGCTGCCCACCATGAAAATTTACAGTATGAAAGTGAGGGGCCACCCGATTACGTCGATTTGATCATCGTGGCCAACATGATGAGTGATCACAAGAAAACCGAATTTCATGAAATCAAGAATCTCAAGGCCATTCCCGCGTTCAACAAACTGGGCATTACCCAGCACAACGAACTCAAACTTGCCAAGAGCGCCTGAGCCATGACTGTACGCGCAAGCATTAATATATTCAGCGGCTGCCTGCTTCTGGTTTATTATTCATGCTGTTCACACTTGCAGGCGCAAACAGTCAGTACAGTAGCGCCTGGCACTCCGGTCACTTCACAACAAGCCGCCAAACAAATTGTGGAACTGGTGACAGCCGCCGACGCGGCCATTGCTCACACCCAATACGACCTGGCTACTGCCCGCCTCACTGACGCCTACAACCTGCTCGAACTCGCCCATGACGAAAAGCTCGAGCGTAATGTGCTCAACTCTCTGGCATCACTGTATTACAGT
Source organism: uncultured Gammaproteobacteria bacterium (assembly GCA_903853385.1). Lineage (GTDB taxonomy): Bacteria > Pseudomonadota > Gammaproteobacteria > Pseudomonadales > Pseudohongiellaceae > CAILUG01. The sequence continues at coordinate 18,500 of CAINTJ010000009.1, read as the reverse complement.
AACAACGAGCTGGCACAAGCTGGCCAGTACTACCGCAAACTGATTACACTTGATGAACAAAGTGGCGATCAACAGGCGCTGGCTGCGTCGTATTTCAATCTCGGCCATGTGGTGGCTTCGCTGAAGCAGTTTGATGCAGCCCAGAGCTTGTTTCAGCAGTCGCTGGTGCTCAGTCGCACACTCAACGACAAAAGTGGCTAGGCTTATGCCAACAAGGCGCTCGGGGTCAATGCCCAGGCCAGAAGTGATCTGCCACTGGCACAAAGCCTGCTGATGAAAGCCGAGCAACAATTCTCGGACCTGCATGACGAAAAACAACGGGCCGCCGTGTTGCGCAACCTGGCCGATGTGACCTTGTTGCTGAACCAGCCCCGGCAAGCCATTGCTTATTACCAGGAAGCAGTGCCGCTCTTGCTCGACGCCGGACTCAACTCTGCTGTGGTTCACGCCTATCGCGGTCTCAGCCAGGCTTATGAACAACTCAATGAATACATCACTGCGCTCAAGATGCAGCGCACCTACTCGGACTTGCTGCAAGCCGAACTCGCGCAAATCAGCAATGAATCCACGCAACGCCTACGCGAAGAACTGGATTTGCGTCATTACATTGACAGCAATACCAAGCTGGAACAGCTGAGCGCTTCGCAAAAAGGCCTGCTGGAACAAAGGCCGCACCTGCTGAAATTGCAGCTGTGGGTTTTGATACTGGCGGTTACGCTGGCACTGCTGCTGGGCTACATGCTCTGGCGCGGTTCAGGCACTGCGCGGCTGCTGCACAGCCTGGCTACCACCGACGAACTTACCGAGGTGTTCAACCGGCGCGCCATCATGGAGGCGGGTCGTCAGGAATGGCTGCGCGCCAGACGCTATCTACAACCGGTGACTTGTTTGGCGTTCGATGTGGATCATTTCAAATCCGTCAACGATAGTTTTGGCCATGCCACCGGCGATGAGGTCTTGAAAGCGCTGAGCGTAACCATCACCGACATGATGCGGCAGACCGATAGCCTCGGCCGCATCGGCGGTGAAGAATTTTTATTGGTTGCCGGCAACACTGATCTGTTGCAAGCACAAGCACTGGCAGAACGTATCAGGCAAAAGGTGGAGACCATGGTCATCAACGGTCTCGGCGAGCGCCGTGTCACCATCAGCATTGGCGTGGCGGGCTATCAGCAGAATCTCAGTTTCGAACAAACCGTGCAGCTGGCCGACAAGGCGCTTTATCACGCCAAACGCAGCGGCCGCAACCGCAGCACGATTTATCACTCCGGCATGGGCCAGGTGCCAGTACACACGGGTGAGCAGCCACAACTGAAACTGGTAGAAGCCGGCAGCTAGCCTGGCCAGGATTTGCCAGCAGGCGCTGCTGCTTGTTGCGGCGAGGACTACCGGCGGCAGCGCTATCGCCCTAACCATCGACAAGTGCATTGCGTTGGACATTGACACAGTCTATCCGGCACAACCGACGGAAATAAACTGGCAGCCAAAGCAATTTCTACTATGTTGAAGTTGCCACCCAACGGACGGGCGGTAACTTCAACAATCAAAGGAGATTGATATGAAAGTATTGAGTGCGATGGATACAGAGCTGGTAAGCGGAGGGGCGGATGTTTGTACTGCTCCTAACTTTGCCGATTCGATCACTAACTTAGGCGAAAGGATCCCTCAAGAAGTCGGAAATTTTTTTGCCGGCCTCAACCAGCTGGGAAGTGACCTCGGCATCTGGCTTTATAACATGACTCATTCTTGTTAAATCTTTGGCCCTCTCAGGAGGGCCATCTTTAGAGTCTGCCATGATAAAAATATATCGGGCTTACCTTGATAGCCTCAACTTCTACAAATATTGCCTTGCCGCATCCTTTCTGACTTTCACGTTATCACTGATCGTAGGATTTTCGTATAGATATATGGTTGATGGGTTAAACCTGTTTCTTACAAAACCTTTTTTGGCGCTGCCCCACAAACCTTTTCAAGAGTTTATTTCTGACACTATCCTTACCCCACTACTGGAAACAACATTCGATCAAGGTATTGTTATTAATATTCTCCAGAGATTGAGAATCAGAACAAACTGGATCATAGCTTTAACGACTTTAATTTTTGCAGCCAGCCACCTCCGCAACAGCACCCTTTCCGCGCTCAACACCATCTTCCTGGGTTTCGTCTTAAACTACTCGTATCTGTACTGGTTAAAACGAAGCACTTCCAGGCGCATTGCATTCGAGTCCTCCTTGCTCATTCATTCAACTCACAACTTTTACTGCTACCTTCTAATGTTCGTGCACTACTAATACGTCAGGCGCTTCAATACCTGGCCCGCTGAATTATCAACAACACCAACAGCACCAGTGACACCCCCTGCCAAAACCGTACTGGGTGCTTTTCAAGCAACGGCTGCTGCTGGTAGTTGTCGAACAGCTGCGCATTCGGCACCAGCAGATCCTGCATGAACTCCGACAGTGCGGCGTAGCGCTGGCTGGGCCTGGTGCGTGGTGCGGCATCGCATTACATACAGACCACTACCTTCGGCAAGACCTATGTGGCGCGCGATATCGGGCTGGCGGCGATGCCGCAGGTGGGAGTGGTCAGGCTCAATCATTGAGCAAAAGATTCCAGTAATACCTCAAGCTTTCATGCGACTCGCCGTAATTTAACTTACAGGGGAAAAACATTGTTGTTAAACGCTTCGGGTCGCATCCCCCTCTTGTGCCCCGTCTCCGGACGGGGCGTTTTTTTGCCTGAAGTTTCTGCTGTTCGTGTCGACCCACGCAAAGCCGGCTTGCTTCAGTCCGGGCGCTTGGTCTTGATGAAATGCTCGCGGTAGTACTGCAGTTCCTTGATGGATTCACGCACATCGTCGAGGGCTTTGTGGGTACTCTCCTTCTTCGGCACATCCATCAGGTCCGGCCGCCAGCGGCGCGCCAGCTCTTTCAGCGTGCTGACGTCCATGTTGCGGTAATGAAAGAACGATTCCAGCCGCGGCATGTAGCGGGCGAGAAAACGGCGATCCTGGCAGATGCTGTTGCCGCACATTGGCGAATAGCCCCGTTCGACATATTGCTGCAGGAACGCGATGGTAATCTGCTCCACTTCCGGCTCGCTGTAGGGGCTGTGCTTGACGCGCTCAATGAGGCCGTTCTGGCCGTGATGCTTGGTGTTCCAGTCATCCATGGCTTCCATCACGCTTTTGGGCTGATGCACGGCCAGCACGGGGCCTTCGGCAATCACTTGCAGATCGGTGTTGGTGACAATGGTGGCTATCTCGATGATGCGGTCGGTGTCAGGCAACAAGCCGGTCATTTCCAGATCGATCCAGATGAGGTGCTGCTTTTTGTCCATTGCCGGAATTCCACATATAGGGTTAGCCCGGATTGTAACGCGTCAAAGGGCTGGGGGTAACGTTAAATGGTCCCGGTTCCAGCGCTGCAGCGTGTAATATGCGCGCATGAAGAAAAAGCAGCTCAACCAGCGTCAGCTCAAGCGTGTCCAGCAAGTACAGGATGCCTACGCCGAGCGCGCTTCCCGCAAAGAGGCGCGGGCCGAGGCCACCTTGCAAGGCACCGAGCTGGGGGCTGAACAGCGCGGACTGGTGATTTCGCATTACGGGCAACAACTGGACATCGAGGCACTGGAGGGTGAGGCGAGCGGCAGCATCTTCCGTTGTTTCCAGCGCAGCAATCTCGAACCGCTGGTCACCGGCGATGAAGTGATCTGGCAGCCCGGCGACCCGCTCGGAGTAGTGGTGGCGGGCCTCCCGCGGCGCAGCGTGCTCAAGCGCCCCAACAACTTCAACGAACTTAAACCGGTGGCCGCCAATATCGACTATATAGCCGTGGTAGTGGCACCGTTCCCGGAACCGCACTACAACCTGATCGACCGCTATATTGTGGCCGCCGAATTGATGGGGTGCCGGCCCCTGCTGGTGCTCAACAAAATCGATCTGATCGACGACAGTAATCGCCAGGCCTTGTCCGACATGATGCAGCTCTATGCCGGACTCGGCTACACCACGCTGCAAGTGTCCAGCAAAAAGCAGCAGGGGCTGGCCCAGCTGCAACTCATCCTGTCCGACAACAACAGTGTGTTCGTGGGCCAGAGCGGGGTCGGCAAATCGGCGCTGGTGAATGCGTTGCTGCCCGGCGTCAACACACTGGAAGGGGTGTTGTCGTCCGGCGAGAGCAAAGGCCGCCACACCACCACCTCGGCGCGGCTGTTTCATATGCCGGCCGGTGGCAACCTGATCGACTCGCCCGGCATCCGCGAATTCGGCCTGTGGCACATCGACCAGACACAACTGCTGCACTCGTTCGTGGAATTCCGGCCCTTTCTGGCTGGCTGCCGCTTTCGGGACTGCAAGCACGACAAGGAACCCGGCTGCCAACTGCGCACCGCGGTGGAAAATGGCGCAATTTCACCACAGCGACTTGCCAGCTATCTGTTCATTCGCAGTACACTGGGCGTTTAGCAGCTGGTTGGAAGTCGATGTCGTTGAATTTACCGCTCTTGCTTGAACCTGCTGCGCTGGCAGCGGTACTCCCTCATCCGGACCTGTTGATCATTGATCTGTGCCAGCCACAGAACTGGCAGCAGCTGCACATTGCCGGCGCTGTGCACGTCAACCCCGGCGAACTGGTCAGTGGCCTGCCGCCTGCGGCTGGCAAACTGCCGTCGCTGGCCCAGCTCTCTGCGCTGTTTGCCCGCATCGGTTATCGCCCTGATCAGCACATCGTGGTCTATGACGACGAAGGCGGCGGCTGGGCCGGCCGCTTTATCTGGACGCTGGATGTGATCGGGCATCAGCACTATTCGCTGCTCGATGGCGGGTTGCACAGTTGGTACAAGGAACAACATCCGGTTACCAGCGCAGCGCGCGAAGTTGAGCCCACCACGGTGAATCTCGCACTGCATAACGACGTGATTGCTGAACTCGATACTGTGCTGACTGCACTGCAGGATCCGAATATCAAAATCTGGGATGCACGTTCGCGCGAAGAATATCTGGGCCTGCGCTCCGGCGCGGCGCGGGCCGGCCACATTCCCGGCGCAGTGAACCTCGACTGGCTGGAGGTGATGGACCCCACTCGTAATCTGCGGCTGTTACCGCTGCCGGTGCTGCAGGAAAAACTCGCCAGCCTTGGCATCGCTGCCGGCAATACGATCATCACCCACTGCCACAGTCATCATCGTTCCGGCCTCACCTATGTGGTCGCGAAGCTGCTGGGCTACCAGGTGATGGGCTATCATGGCTCCTTTGGCGAATGGGGCAATCACCCCGATGTGCCGATAGCAAAATAGCCTGATTGTGCCGGAGTACCATGAAGCAACCTTTTTTCATCACACTGCAAGAGTGGGTGCCGCAAGCAATGCTCACCCGCCTGGTGGGCAAGATCGCTGCCAGCGAAAAGTCGTGGCTGAAACAACAGTTCATCGATCGCTTCATCAAGGCCTATGGCGTCAACATGCAGGAAGCGCTGCAGGAAGATCCCCGGCAATATCGCTGCTTCAATGATTTCTTCACGCGCGCACTCAAGCCCGGCGCGCGGCCACTGCCGGCTTCAGCGGCCGCCGTGTTATGCCCGGCCGACGGCGTAGTGAGTGCGATTGGCAACCTCAATGAGGACACCATGATCCAGGCCAAGGGCAAGACTTACAGCGCCACCGCTTTGCTCGGCGGTGATGCGCTGCGGGCGGAACGTTTCCATAACGGTACTTTCGCCACTGTCTATCTGTCACCCAAGGACTATCACCGTGTGCACAGCCCGCTCGCCGGGACATTGCGGGAGATGATCTATGTGCCCGGCAAACTCTATTCAGTCAACCAGACCACTGCCGACCACATCGACAATCTGTTTGCGGTGAATGAACGCGTGGTGTGCATCTTCGACACTGCCCACGGCCCGATGGCCGTGGTGCTGGTGGGTGCAATGATTGTGGCGGCAATTGAAACGGTATGGGCGGGGCGAGTTGCGCCGGGCTTTGACGGCATCACCGTGAAAAGTTACAAGCCGCAGCAAGTGCAGATCAGCAAAGGCGGTGAAATCGGCCGCTTTCTGCTGGGTTCCACTGCGATCATCCTGTTCGGGCCTGGCATGGTGCAATGGCAGCTGGATTTGAGTCAGGGCCCGGGGGTACGCATGGGCCAGCAGTTGGGCACGCTGACAACCAATTCCTGAGTTCACGCACGCATGAGCGGAAATGCCAGCACTGCATCAATGTGGCTGGCACCGGTCTGCAACATCAGCAAACGATCCACACCCAGCGCCACACCGGCGCACGCCGGCATGCCTTCAGCCAGCGCTGCCAGCAAGTATTGATCGGCGGCGATGTGAGGCAACTGTTGCTGCTGCCGTGCTTGCTGATCTGCAATGAAACGGCGCGCCTGTTCGGCGGCGTCCACCAGTTCGTCATAGCCATTGGCCAGCTCCATGCCTTGCATTACCAGCTCAAACCGCAAGGCGACCGGCTGACCCTGTTCGTCATTGGTCACACGCGCCAGCGCCGCTTGCTCAGCCGGATAGTGATAAACAAAGACCGGCTCAAGCAGCGTCGGCTCAATCACATGGCCATAGAGCAAATCCAGACACCCGCCCCTGCTGGTCGCCGCCTCCGCAGCGACCGGCACGTGGGTCAGCGTCAGCGTTTGCAGTTCTGCCAACGGCAGCGTGTGCGGATCAATGGCCAGCGCCTGCTGAAACAGTTGCCGATAACTGAGGCGTTGCATCTGGGTGTTGCCAGCCGGCAGCACCGTCACCAGCAATGCTTCCACTTCATCCATTAGCTGGCTCAGCGAGAAACCGGGGCGATACCACTCCAGCATCGTGAACTCGGGATTGTGACGGCCACCGCTTTCGCCATTGCGGAACGCCTTGCACAACTGAAAGATGGCGCCACTGCCGGCACACAGCAAGCGCTTCATCGCGAATTCGGGCGAGGTCTGTAAATACAGGGTTTGCGGCTGCGCGTGCGGATAAGGCTGATAGGCTGCCGTGACCGGATGCAGATTGGGATCAGTGCCACTGGCGTGGCACATGAGAGGAGTTTCCACTTCGAGCACATCGCGGGCGGCGAAGAAACTGCGGATCTGCGCGTTCAGCGCCGCGCGTGCTGCCAGCATGCTGTTGCTTGCGGTGGGTTGCCAGTGCATAGCTTGCCTCTGTGCTCCCTTAATCGCCCACCGCAGCAGGTGTTATTTTTTCGCGCGGCTCACATATTCGCCGGTGCGGGTGTCGACTTTCAGGATGTCACCACGTTCAACGAACAAGGGCACTTTTACCATCGCGCCGGACGCGAGCTTGGCCGGCTTGGTGCCGCCAGTCGCGGTATCACCACGCAGACCCGGGTCGGTTTCCACCACTTCCATTTCAACGAAGTTGGGCGGAGTGACCGAAATCGGCGCGTCGTTCCAGACCATCACAACGTACTGGTCCTGTTCTTTCAGCCAGTTCAGCGCATCCGCCACCGCGTTCTTGTCGGCGGCGATCTGCTCGAAGCTGCCATCGGTTTTCATGAAATGGTAGAACTCGCCGTCGTTGTAGAGATATTCCATGCTGGATTCGGAGATATCGGCGCCGTTCAGGGTTTCGCCACTCTTGAAAGTACGCTCCCATACGCGGCCGTTGAGCAGGTTGCGCAAACGCACCCGGTTGAAGGCCTGGCCTTTACCGGGTTTGACCATCTCGTTCTCAAGAATGGAACAAGGATCGTTATCCAGCATTACTTTCAAACCGGGCTTGAATTCGTTGGTGGAATAAACAGCCATGTGAACCTCGGCAATACGCGCACAAATAAAGGGGCGCATGATACCCGTGGCCATGGGTGGAAGCCAGATGGCAGACTATAATGCAGCCATGTTGCGAACTATCCCCCTCTCCTACCGGCCCGGCTGGCAGGAACAATTGGCCGATCTGCTCACCGACCCGCTGGAATTGCTGGAATTATTACAGCTAACACCGGCGGCTACCGGCTATTCGTTGGCGGCCCTCAAGGACTTCCCGATGCGGGTGACCCGCGCCTATGCCGGGCGCATGCGCAAGGGCGATGCCCGTGACCCGCTGCTGTTGCAGGTATTGCCACTGGCCGCCGAATTGCAGGTTGTACCCGGCTATGTGAACGATCCGCTGGCAGAAAGCACTACCAACCCGGTGCCGGGCCTGCTGCACAAATACCAGGGCCGGGTGCTGCTGATCACCACCCAGAACTGCGCGATCCATTGCCGCTATTGTTTCCGCCGCCATTTTCCCTATGCCGACAACCGGCCCAGCCGGGCCGGCTGGGAGCAAAGCCTCGATTACATCGCCAGCGACACTACTATAGAAGAAGTGATTCTCAGTGGCGGCGACCCGCTGGCGATCTCCAACAGCCATCTGGACTATTTGCTGAAACGGCTGGCTGTGATCCCGCACCTGCGGCGCATCCGGCTACATACCCGCCTGCCACTGCTGCTGCCGGACCGGATCGACCCGACTTTGCTGAGCTTGCTGGGCGAGCTGCCGCAGCAAGTGGTGATGGTGATTCATGCCAACCATGCCCGGGAATTCGACAGCGAGGTTGACCTGGCCTGTCAACGGCTGCGCGCCTGCGGTGTGCATCTGCTCAACCAAAGCGTGCTGCTCGCCGGCATCAACGACAGCACTGACGCACTTATCGAACTCAGCCAACGCTTGTTTGCAGCTGGTGTGCTTCCGTACTATCTTCACATGCTGGACAAGGTCAACGGTGCTGCGCATTTTGATGTGCCAGAACCGGAGGCGCTGGCCCTGATCGGCGCGATGCAGGCCGGGCTGCCGGGCTATCTGGTGCCTAAATTGGTGAGAGAGTTGCCGCACGAGCGCCATAAGATCATGTTGTAATTTTTTTTCAAAATGTGACTGGAACCAGCCAGACCCCAACCACGCGAGACACAACAACAACACATGGAAACTAGCAAACTCGCCATTACACATTTGCTGGTCGTTGCGGATGAACACCAGACTGCCAATCTGCTGATCAGCTCGTTGCGGCAAGAGCATGTGTCGTTGCGTGCTGCCAATGCGCTGACCGAAGCTGAACTGGCGCTCTTGCTCACCCGGGATCAATGGGACGTACTGGTGTGTTACGACAACGGCAGGATCACACTGGAAAATGTCATCGCGTTGCTGGCCAAGCACGAACAGGATATCCCGCTCTTGTTGGTTACCACCAGCGCCATCGTCACTGACCCCTTGCCACTGTTCCGGCTCGGCGTCCACGATGTCGTGGCCCAGACGCAGTCGCGCTACCTCGTGCTCAGCGTGCAACGTGCGGCCCGCCACTACCAGTTGCAGCGCCAGTTGCGCCGGCTGGAAATGTCACAACACGAACTCGAGCAGCGCTACGATATTCTGCTCGCCACCAGCACCACCCCGATCAGCTACATCCAGGATGGCGTGCATTTGTATTGCAACGACGAATACGCGCGCTTTTTCGGCTATGAAAATGCAGCTGCCATCAAGGTAAAACCTTTTTTAAACCTGCTGGCTGTGGGCGAACGCGAACATATGAAGTCCGTGCTGCGACTGGCCGCTGCCGCCGAACAAAACCTGACCACCCGCATTTTGTGTGGTGACAACAGCGAGCAAGCGGCCGAGCTGCACCTGGTGCCGGTGGACTACCATGGCAAGCAATGCCTGCAGCTGCGCGCTGCAGCCACTGCCGGCAACCAGGCCTATAGCGAAACCGTCGCCCGCCTCAGCAACCAGGATCTGGTCACCCGCGTGGCCAATCGCGGGCATTTTCTGGCCATGCTGGATGCGGCCATCCGCAAGGCCGTGCAACTGGGCATGTTCAGCACCCTGGTGGTACTGGAGATTTCCGATTTTGATGAGCTCAAAGCAGTGATCGGCCTCTCCAATACCAACTTATTGCTCAATGACATCGCTCAATTCCTGCAAGCCTTGCCGGGCGAGGGTAACCATGTGGGCCGGCTTGCAGATGCGGAATTCGGCCTGCTGATGGCGACCGGCAACCCCGATGACACCCTGCAACTGGTGTCGATGATCAAGGAGCGCTGCAACAGCTACTTGTCCGCCGCGATGCCCAACTCGCTGACCTTGCATTGCGATGTGGGAATGGCTCTGATCAATGGCCATGCGCCCAATTCTGATACCATTCTGCTGCGTGCCCGCAACTGGCTGTCGTCCGGGGTCAATTACTCGGACAATTCCCCACAGCAGGAAGTGCTGGATATGACCGCCCCCAATGCCCGCGACATGCTCGACTATCTGGCAGAAGCGCTGCAGCAAAAACGCTTCGCACTCTATTACCAGCCGATTGTGCCGATCAAAGGTGGCAGCAATCACGGCTATGAAGTGTTGATCCGCATGATCGACAAGGAAGGCAATGAGCTGCGCCCCGGGGCGTTTTTACCACTGGCCATTCTCAATGGCATGGGCGAAGCCATAGATCGCATGGTGGTGAGCCTGCTGCTTGCCTCGCGTGAGATCACTGCCAATACCGACTCCCTCATTCTCAACATCACCAGCAACACCCTGACCAGCCAGACCTTTCTGCCCTGGCTGGGCGAGCAATTGGTGCTGCACCGTTTCCCGGCACACCGGCTGGTGCTGGACCTGAGCGAAATCGACTTTCACGGCAATGCTGATAACGCCTGCGCTTTTTCCCACAACGCCAGCAAACTGGGGCTGCTGACCGCCATCAGCCATTTCGGGACTGCGGTTGAACCTTTCGCCATCCTCGACAACCTGCAGCCTGGCTTTGTAATCCTTGACGAATCAGTAGTGCGCGATATTGTCTACAGCACGCATCAAAAGGCCAATGTGCAAGCGCTTATTGCCGCGTTGCACAAGCGCGGCATGCAGGTGGCTGCGCCGCAGGTGGAAGACATGGATGTATTGCCGATTCTGTGGAGTGTGGGTGCTGATTTTGTGCAAGGCTATTGTTTGCAGGCACCCACCAAAAACATGGACTATGCTTTTATGGAAGAAGAGGAAATCACGCTTTCTGCACTCCAACAGTAACCGGCAGTTTAAACGCAGTCTCTGGCACACGCGGCATTTGGAAGTTACATGAGCATCAAACAGAAATTTACTCTCAGTTTCAGCATCCTCATCATTTTGTCGGTGAGCGGCTTTGCGTTCCTCGCACAGCAGCTGTTTCAGCGCACTCTGGAAACCCAGGCCAGCAATTTCGCCAAAATCATAGCCAAACAAACTGCTGACTCGGTGACTGAGCTGGTGCTGGCCAATGATTTGCTGGGCCTTAATGTAGTACTGGGCCAACTGACCCAGGAACCTGGCTTCGTCAGTGCCACTATTACCGATGTCGACCGCCACATCCTGGCGTCAACCATGCCGCCCGGCTCTTCAATACCTACCAGCGGCCGCATTTACTCGGCACCCATCACCGTGCAGGAATCGGTAGCCGGGCAAGTCATATTTGTATTCGATGACAGGCAGATGGAAGAACCCCGCACCCGCCTGCTCTACCTTTTTGCCAGCACGCTGGCGGCAGCCCTGCTGATCACGGGTGTGCTGGCCTGGCGCTTGTGTGAGCAGATTACTGCCCCGATTCTGCTGCTGCTCGACCAGGCCGAAGATTTCGAGGTTGGTGATGAAAACGCCACCATTACCGTGGACCGCGACGACGAAGTGGGCTTGTTGCAGCAGCGTGTCGCTGAAATCATCCAGCACCAACATCATCTGCAGGAACAACTGGCAGTCACCGGCATGCCCGACAACGAGCCTTCAGACGTCCAGCTGCAGCGGCCTGAGCGCCGCATGGCTTCACTGCTGGTAATTGAAATGGTTAACAGCACCTCGGCAGTGGAACTGCTGCATCCAGCCACGCTTTCCACGCTGCTGCAGCAATACCAGTTCTATCTGCGCCAGGCCTCGCGTCTGTACCGCGGCGTCGTCACCCAGCTCAGCGGCGATCGCGCCATGGTGGCCTTCGATGTACGCCAATGCCAGGATGAACACGCTTTCAACGCCATCTGTTGCGGCCAGCTGTTTCTGCATCTGATGCAACGACTGGCCGTGATGCAAAGCGGCAGAAACGCACAGCAACTCGAATTCAGGCTGGCAGTACATAGTGGTGATGTGTTTTTCTCGCCACTGTGGAAGAGCCCCAAACAGGACAAAGACAGTTCCCGGCGCGAAACCGTGATCGGCCACACCGTCAGCCTGGTGCAGGAGTTGCTGGCGCATGCCAGCACCGACCAGATTCTGGCGAGTGAACTCAGTTTTGACCTGGCCAATGGCAATTTGCGCTTTCCGGTGTCCCCGGGTGCTGGCATCCAAACCGACAAGCGGACTATCCTTACTTACAATATCCCCGCCGATTGTGGCATGCACAAGGAGCTGCTGGAGAAACAATGCCAGCATTTGCTGCCCGAGCAAACCCGGCCACAGGACCCCACCACCGGATCACGCAGTTAAACGCAGCCGAGCACAAGCAGAAAGCCAATGGACGACAAGATTCGCGTAGGACATCCGTTTTATTTTCCCACCCAGGCCGTACTGTTGGATGATGATCCCGACTTTCTGGAAGGCATCAGCCTGATGCTCAACAAGAATCTCAGCTATAAACTGTTTCAATCGGCCAGCAGCGCACTCAAATATGTCAATGAAGCGCATTTGCAGGTCAACATGATCCAGCGCTGCTACAGCAGCTACAAAACCGGACCGCTGGAATCCGATTCCATCACCCATATCGATATTGGCAAGGTACATCTGGAAGTGCTCAATGCCTTGCGGTTCCAGACCAGCTCGACTGTCATCGTCGACTATTCAATGCCGGAAATGAACGGGCTGGAGTTCCTGATGAACCTGCGCAACCCGTTCATCCGCAAAGTACTGCTCACTGGCCAGGCCGACATGGAACTGGCAGTCAAAGCCTTCAACCAGCAGTTGATCGACCAGTTCATCGACAAACATGATCCCCGCCTGAAACAAAAGCTGAATGCCACCATCACTTCGTTTCAGGAGCAGTACTTCCATCGCAGCTACAAACTGATCACTGATCCGATATTGGCCAACAATACCGACGCCTTTTTGATCAACCCGGAATTCCAGGCCTTCTTTGAGGAAGTCCGCAATCAGCTGAAGTGTGTGGAGTATTACATGCTCGACGTACCGCACAGCGGCTTTCTGCTGGTGGATGCCGATGGTAACCGGCAGTGCCTGCTGATCTATACGCAGGAATCACTGGATGAACACTACCAGCAATTGAAAACGGCCGGCGCTTCGCCAATATTGTTGAGTGAAGTGAAGTCAGGCTCGTTGATTCCGATCTTTGACACCCAGAAAACACCGGTCACGCGCGGACATCCGGCCTTGAAAAATGTGGACCTTTTCTATTACCCGGCCAAAAAAATCAGCTCTGCCGGCCACACTTACTATGTCTCGATGACTGCTGATGAATATCTGCCCAGCCTGCATGGCAAGACGATCATGTCGTACAACAACTTCCTGGAAACCAATACTCTGGTGCAACACGTAGTGCATTAAAAGCTCGCTAGCCGAGACCGGCATAGATTGGCAAGGCTATCTCGAACTCGGCATACTCTTTCAGGTTGGAACTGCAAGCTATGCTGCCGTTGAAACTTTCCACCGTGCGCTTGCAAAACGCCAGGCCGGCACCGGTACCTTCTTTCTTGGTAGTAAAAAATCCTTCGAAGATCTTGCTGATGATGGCAGGGTCGATGCCAAGCCCGGCATCCCGGAATCGGATCACGCCTTGCGACCCTTGCCGCTCCAGCACAATCGTGATTTCACCCTTCTGCGCGCCTTGCAATGAGTAATAGGCGTTTTTCAGCAAATTGAAAAAGATGTAAATACAGAGGCTTTCAATGCCAAGAAATGTAAAATCATTAGCCAGTGACAAATGCAGCTTTTCGCGCTGGCCCGATTTGAACGGATAGCGATCAACTGCTTGTTCTATGATTTCAGCGGCAGAAATCACGTTGAATTGCTTACGGTCGAGTGCATTTTCCCGCAAGTTCATCAGTAGCATGTCGATGACGGTATTGGCCTGGTCGATCATGAGCTTGATACGGCGGGGAGTATTGATCAGCACATTGAGGTGGCTTTCCCTGATGGGGGAAAACTTGCCTTTTTCATGCTCTTCACACCATTGATAGCTCTCCAGCAATTGCGGCAGATATTCCTCTATGCCGCTGATACTGGCTCTGATGCCCGACAGAGGCGTGCGCATTTCATGTGCAATATTGGCGCTGAGACTTTGCATCACTTGCACTTTCTCGGCATGGTCCATCGCCGTCTTGTGGAAGATTTTTGTATAGACGCGAATACGGTCAAGAATGATGGTGAGCTGGTTGGCCAGAAAGTTGAACATCTGGATTTCAAAATCGGAGTATGGCTTGCTGTTGTCAGTTCGCCCCAGCAGCAAGACAGCCAGCAAGTTGCCATTCTGGATCACAGGAATCATCAAGCTGGTTTTGCTGGCATCGAATATTGCCTTCAGTGTTGGTGAAGCTTCGGTCAGTGTTGTCAGCTTCTGCCGCTTGATGGCTTCATGTTCAAGCTCTTCCAGCGAAAACTGAGTCAGCCTGGACTCGGACCAGGGATAAAGTCCCCGCGCCTCGGCGCTGCCTATCTGGTCAAAGCGCATACTGGTTGGCAAATCCTTGCCCAGGAAATAGTGGGCTTGTGACACATGGACTTTCTCCTTGAGTGTGTCATTGACCAGGGTAAGCACATCATCTGCTTCCAGCAGATTGTGTATTTTGCGGTTCAATTCCAGCAGTGCCGAAAAAAAATTCAATTCGCCGATAGTGCTGGTTTGACCAGTGGCCTGGCTGATGATCCTGAGCAAGGTATCGTGGGTCGCCACAACGAACACAATGAGGCCCATCATGTATCCGAGTACCGGAACAGGGTCCTGCTGGTCATTCAACACAATGGCTATGTAGAAGAATGACATCGAAAAATACATCAGGATCAAATACATCCTGTTGCGATCGGCAATGATGCTCATAGTCTCACTCAACTGTTCATACGTACTGGAATTGCCATGTTGTATACTGGCCAGGTGTAGTTATCAATCTCTGTTGACCATGCTAGCAAAAATGCCTGCTTTTATTTTCTATCCCGCCCTCCTGTTATGGAGCTTGGTCTATGGAGTAATTGGCGGCATCGTATTCAAACTGGTGGCCGCCTATGAAAACTGGATTGCCGTTAACCGCTACCACTATATTCTCTGGAAAAAATATCCCAACCGCAGCTATCAGAAATACATTTCGTCAATATGGGCCACCCAACTAAAGGGACTCCCGGTCGAACTGGCCGAATACACGCGCATAAAAGTGGAGCAAACCCATCCCAGCGAGCCCTTCCCGTTTCTGCGCATTCTCACCAATACGGTATTAATGCTGTTTATCGCACCCTACCTGATGGTAACCGGCATGATCAAAGGACCGATCTATGTTTTCAGACAGCAAATGCAGGCCCGCCAACGCTATTTGAGCCGCTAAAGGAGCTTTCATGAAATCATTGACCAAGCCAACCCTGCCGAAAATACTCCTGGTGGAAGACAACGAGCTTCAGGCTGAGCTCACTGCTTCCGTGATCACGGACAGCAACTTGTATGAAGTCTACATAGCCCACAACGGCATAGAAGCTTTCACAGAACTGGCGCGGCATGAGCGCGGCTTTGATTTTCTTACCAACGGCATTGCCTGCATCCTGCTGGACTGGCAGATGCCAAAAATGGATGGCTCCCAGTTTCTGCGTGATTTACGCACGAAAGAACTGAAGAGTCCCTTCAAGCGACACACACCGGTGGTGATCATTTCCGCCTATGGTGACAACGAATTGCGCCTGCAGGCAGAAGATTCAAGTCATGGCCTGGCGTCGGCCTATCTGACCAAGCCCATCGATGAAAGTGAATTGCTGCACGTGCTCAAACGCGTCACCTATGATAATGAAGCCGAAATCATGCGTGAATTGCTACTGGAACAGCGTCTGAAGCAACTGAAAGACCGCTCACGCTAGGCAGTGTAATCACAAAACAAGTGCCCGCTCCCACCTCGCTGCTCAACTGGATGGTGCCGGCATGTTCATTGATAATGCGGTTGACAATGGTTAGCCCCCAACCCCGGCCTCCGGTGCTGTTACCCACGCCGCTGCCTTTTCCACTGAAATAAGGTTCCCACACTCTGTTGCGTACTTCTGCAGCAATGCCGGTACCGGTATCCTCTACCCTTATCTGTATGTTGTTACCCACGGCTTTGGAGGAAAACGACAAGGTACCGCCTTCAGGCATGGCCTCCAGCGCATTGTGGATCAGGTTGGTAAACACCACCTGCATATCGCTGTTGATCCCTCTCACCAGCGGCAGCTTTTTAGCCAGATGCAGCGTGACCTGATAGCGGCTACGGTCAATCAGACGCAGGCAGCGGTTAATCACGTCATTGATATTGATATCAGTGAATGAACGACTGGCAGGTTTGGAAACATCAGAAATCGCCAGTGTTTCTTCCACAATCTCAATGGCATGATTGATTTCTTCCCTGGCAATCAATTTGTAATTTTCCAGATCTTCCATGGTCTTGATACGACCAATTCCCAGCTTGATGATATTGAGTGGTGTCCTGATCTCGTGATGGCATTGGCGGGTGGCATGGACGATTGCTTCGATTTTCTGGGCCCGCAGCAGCTGGATCTCGGCTTCATGCAGCTTCTTCTGGTTTTCGCTGTAAATCCGCTCCAGCGTTTCCAGTGGAGTCAGTCGATATAACGCCGGGGAGAGATAATTGATCAAGTTGTTGAAAAACAACATGTCAGATTCACTGAAACTGCCACCGGAACTTTTTGCACCCAGCACCAGCACAGCCTCAAGATATTCCGGGGAATGGAACGGGATGATGACGGCTGAGTCACCTAGCTTTGGCAACAACTCCTTGAGCTGCTGCCGACTGCCGGCATCCAGGTCTTCCATACGGATTGCTGCATATTTGTCCTGGCATGCCGTCACCACAGGGACCGAAGGGGAAAGATTGCTCAGACTTCTTTGCACCCTGTATCCAGTCAATTTTATATGATCGCGAATCGCAACAATCGAAAGCGTATCTTCCAATTCAAACACTTCATCAAGAGCATTCAGCGTTATCCGGAAAATGGTATCCCTGCTGCTGTCCTGGTTTATATTACTGCCAAGGCGCCTGAATACTTCATCTGGCTCATACCAACCTTTGATGAATTTTCGCTTGGCCGAGGTAAGCAGGAAATTCTGGAGGGGGCTGGAAACCAGGGCCGAGATACAGGCCATTGCCACGACCGCAAGCGTCTCCAGCTTGCGATTGCCAGCTGCCAACTGAATGGCGAGCAAACCCAAGGCACTCATCAATAAAAGCGTAAACCCCCATGCCACATGTTTGTTGATAATCACGGTGATGTCCAAAAACTCATGTTTGGCAATGGCATAGAAAAACAGCAGCGAGGCCACAGTACAGCTCAGTCTGCCGACAAGCAGATAGTCGTAATTCCCGAACAGCGGATACACCAGGTTGAATACGCTGGCGCTGATCACGAAAGTACTGACTCCGGCGAAAAAGAAACGAATCTGGTTGCGCTGAGTTGGGTAGCGGCGCCATGAGCTGATCAGGAACACAAGGGTCATGACTGCCTCCAGGCAGATATATCCCGTGTAAACAGCAAAGCCGCGCCCATCTATATACCGGATGGTGTCTTGTTCCAGGACTGCATCGGATATGTCACGTGTAAATAGCAATCCAGCACTGAATGCCGCGGAAATCGTCGCAATAACCAACTGCAGCCGGTAGGGCCGGTCCAGCGGGAATGACCAGCAGAAGTTCAAAAGACCGGTGCAAAACAGCAGCACCGTAACCAGCTGTATGCGTGAAACCAGGGATACATAGGAGGGCAGCAGGCGCTCACCCAGGATATAGAGGCACAGGTTCCAGGCCGACAACCCCACAGTGGCGAGCACAAATTGCCCCACCAGATAAGTGCGGCGTCGCACCAACAGTAACCAGCTCAGCAGAAACAGTACTGCAGCACAGGCTAGATAAATATCGTTGACCGACCAGGCAAACATAAGGCTATTTCAATTCACGTGGACAAGGTCGAAGCGCGACGGAAAATTGCCTCAATACGCACTCAATCACACAGGTAGCGTTTGATGTTGCCAATGATCTCATGCTGACTTTGCCGTTTTTTGCCTTCGTCCAGGGAGCCATATAGCACATTCATCGCATATTTGACGTTGCCTTTCATCAACAACAGGTCATCAACCATGAAAAGTTGCAGCGGCACGAATCCTATTCCCAAACCCCACTTGAAAGCCTTGCTGGTAGTTTTTGTGCGAAAGAACGCTACATTGCAATCCATGGCTTTGGCTTTTTCGAGGATGGGCAAGAGCAGGAAGGGCGTCTTGTCCTGACGGTACTCCTTGATAACACCGAACTCCCCTATTGATACCAGTGTGTTTTTGCGCCCAACACTATCCAGCCAGTACCGGGCTACATTGACACTTTCGTGTCT
>CAINTJ010000008.1 GCA_903853385.1 uncultured Gammaproteobacteria bacterium | reverse complement strand
TTCCAGATATTTGAAGCGTGCAATAATTGGAAAGGAAAATCGACTCTGACTCCAATTTCCCAGGCAGCACTGCTGCTTAATTCAACAAGCTGACCAATAAATTAGGGGGACCCTGTGATTAACAAAAAACTATTACTGGCCATAACAGCCATAACGTTGAGCCAGTCTGGCATGGCGGCTGATGCCAATGCCGGCAAGGCATTTTTCAAGGCGCAATGCGGCCTGTGCCATAGCGCAGAAGCTAATGATAATGGCGGTGCGCAGGGCCCGGGTTTGCAAGGTGTGTTCGGCCGCAAGGCGGCAACCAACGAACAATTTTCCTATACCGAAGTCCTGAAAAAATCCGGACTGAGCTGGGATGCCGTCACACTGGATCGCTTTCTGACCAATCCGACGGCAGCAGTACCAGGCTCGGCGATGGTGATTGCGGTGCCGGCCATTGATGATCGCGCCAATGTGATTGCGTATTTCCAGGCCTTGAAGGAAGGCACTTTCAAAGAGGCGCAGCGCCCTGCCTTTGCCGGTGGCCCACCTCCAGGTGCCGCCCCGCCCCCGCCGGCAGCAGTACCGGCCGGTGATCCAGACTGGAAGAAAGATGCGCCCGGTCGTGTGCACAAGGTTGATGTGGCCACGCTGCCTGCGCCTTATGCCACTACTTCAGCTAACAACTTCCCGCGCCTGATTCCCAAGCCAGTTGGTGCAGAATTGAAGCTGCCCAAAGGTTTCAAAGTCGATGTGTATACCAAGGAGCTGACCGCCCCGCGCGCGATGACGGTTGCCCCCAATGGCGATATTTTCATCAGCGAGACCCAGACTGGTCGTGTGAAAGTGATGCGTCCGAGTGCTGACGGCAGCAAGCCGGCGAAAATCGATGTGTTTGCACAAGGCTTGCTGCAGCCGCTCGGCATTGCCTTCTATCCGGCCGGCGACAAACCGCAATGGGTTTATGTAGCCGAGACCAATCGGGTCGTGCGCTACGCTTATAACGTAGGCGACAGTGTGGCGAAGGGTGTGCCGGAAGTAGTGGTGCCACAGCTGTCTCCGAAAGCCGGTGGTGGTCACTACACTCGTGACATTGCGTTCTCACCGGATGGCAAGCGTATGTTTGTCTCGGTCGGTTCGATGTCAAACGTTCCGGAAGACCTGCCCAAGAAAACTCCGGAAGAGATCAAGGCATGGGAAGCCGCGCATGGCGTGGGTGCTGCCTGGGGCAATGAAGAAAATCGTGCCGACGTACTGGCGTTTGAAGTCGGCTCCAACAAGCCGGGCAAAATCTTCGCCACTGGTATCCGCAACTGTGTAGGTTTGACTGTGCAGCCAGCCACGGGTGCACTCTGGTGTACCACCAACGAGCGTGACATGCTCGGTGATGATCTGGTACCGGATTACTCGACCCGTGTAACGGAAGGCGGTTTCTACGGCTGGCCCTGGTACTACATGGGCAAGTATGAAGATCCACGCTTTGCCGGTCAGCGTTCTGATCTGGCAGGCAAAGCCATCGTGCCGGATGTGCGCTATACCGCGCATTCAGCATCGGTAGATCTGGAGTTCTATCCCAAGAATGTCACTGGCAGTTCTGCGTTTCCGGCTGAATACGCCGGCGATGGTTTTGCGGTGTTGCATGGTTCGTGGAACCGCGGCCAGCGTACCGGCCACAAGATCGTGCGCTTGCCAATGAAAGATGGCGTGCCCACTGGCGAGTACATCGACTTCATGGTGGGCTTCATCGGTGATGACGGCAACCCATGGGGACGTCCGGTAGCAACCGTGGTCACCAAGGACGGCTCCATGCTGGTGAGTGATGACGGGGCCAATGTGGTTTACCGCATTTCCTATTCAAAATAAAGCAGCACACCAGCATAGCCAAAAAACGGTACCATGATTCATGGTGCCGTTTTTTTTGGACTCAAAAAACAGCCAAAGCGCAAGCAAGCCAAGCCCGGATCGATAGCAAAAAGCAGCAGATTTTGGCATGGTAGGCATCTTGCTTGTGGAGATGAATTAATTGAATCCTGATAGTCCGCCCAACACACTTACTCTCACCACTTGCCTTGGCCATCGCATCACCGCTTTCCAGGGAGATCATATCGCCGACAAGATTGCCCGCCACGGCTTGTATGAAAAAGATGTGCTGGAATTTTTGCTGGCTCTGCTGCGGCAGATGCCGCAGCCGGTAGTGCTCGACATTGGTGCCAATATTGGCAACCACACGCTGGCATTTGCCACCGTGGCGGCCCAGGTGCAAGCGTTCGAGCCGATCCCGGCCATTCATGCCTTGCTGTGCCGGAATGTGGAGCAAAACGCTTTGCTCAATGTTGCTGTACACAATTGTGCGCTGTCGGACAGCGCTGGCAGCGATCTTATCTACATGGTGCAGTCCGGCAATGTGGGCGCATCCAGTTTTGACAAGCGCGCCCCGGGCGGTGCACCGATCACTGTGCTCAAACAGCGCGGTGACGATTTCGAGCCAATCAGGGAGTTGCCAAAGCTGGATCTGGTCAAGATTGACGTGGAAGCCCATGAAATATTTGTATTGCGCGGGCTGATGCAGACTTTGCGCAAACATTTGCCGTTCATCACCATGGAGTGGAACGATCCGCTCACAATCGAGCGGCTGAACGGCTCAGCCGAGATGCAGTTTTTGTACGATCATTACCGGATTGTGGTGCTGGGCTGTACCCATGATCGGGCATGGTGGCAAGGGCGCCCCTTGGCGTTTGTGCGCCGCAAGTTCACGCGCCATTTATTGCCGCGACAGGCTGTGCTTTATCCGTTTGACCCTGCCAGGCTGTACGACAACATTCTGCTGATTCCCAAAGGCCGGGAAGCATTGCTGGACGCACTTAATACGCCACAGCGTCATTAGCGGCAATGTCATAGCTGCAGTTGCCGGGTTCACGAGTCTGCCGCCAGGAAAGCCACCTGCGCGCGCTACCTGCATCGGGCGATTGCGGATACTTTTGACTGGCCGGGCGGGGGCGATTATTGAGCTTTGGCTTTGCTCAACTGGGCGGCCAGCACTTCATCAAACTTCTTTTCGAATTCGGTGACGTGCGCCTGGTAACCTTCCGGATCGATGAACGGATTGGGATCGCCTTCCTTGCGCGCTTTCAACTTGGCATATTTTTCATCCAGTCCATAGAACACGCCGTGCGAGCTGGCCCACACCTCTACCGGGAAGCTGCGCGCCTTTTTGTGAGTGGCGCGAAAGTCGTCGACGATGTTCGGATAGTCGGTATTGCCAACGAATTGCATGCCCTGAATATTCAGGCTGCATTCCAGGAAACCGTAATAGGTTTTGCCGCTCTCCTTCAGTGGCAAGCTCCACGCAATGCAGCCTTTGGTGTGACCTGGCAACACATGCGCGGTCAGCGTGGTGCCGCCGAGACTGACGGTGTCACCATCGTCGACGATGCGGTCAATCGGCTGTTGTTTGCCTTTGGGATTCTTGAACGCCTTGACGTAGGGCACTTCCAGCCGGCCCACCACCACTTGCGCGCCTGTCATCTCTTTCACGAGCGGATCGCCTTCGATGTGATCAGGATGCGCGTGCCCACTGATCAGTATTTTGATGTCCTTGAAATTAAAGCCCAGCTGTTTGACGGCAGCCTCAATCACCGGCACTGACGTTTCGTAGTCGGTGCTGATCAGAATATTGCCTTCCGGCGTGGTGATCAGAAACGACGACAGCTGGGATGTACCGACATAATAGAGATTGTCCATGATCTTGTGCGGCGGGAACGGATCATTCCAGCCCTTGGGTTGAGCCAGTGCAGCCAGCGGCAACCAGGCAAGCAGCAGGGGACACACCACCATTTTCTTGAGCAACAATTTATTCATAGCATCTTTCCATAAAGAAATGGTGGTGTGTCCCCATTTGGTTATTTTTTCTCGGGGCCGGCACTGCTGCCGGTATCCATTTTGCGGCCGTCAGGAAATTCGATGGTGCGGGAGTTGGCGCGATGCGAACCGTCCTTAGACATGAAGCCGTTGACGATTACTTTGGTGCCGGGGGGCAGCGAGTCTTTGGTCCAGCCGAGCCGCAGCAGCACGCCGGGCGAGCC
>CAINTJ010000007.1 GCA_903853385.1 uncultured Gammaproteobacteria bacterium | reverse complement strand
GGAACGGATCATTCCAGCCCTTGGGTTGAGCCAGTGCAGCCAGCGGCAACCAGGCAAGCAGCAGGGGACACACCACCATTTTCTTGAGCAACAATTTATTCATAGCATCTTTCCATAAAGAAATGGCGGTGTGTCCCCATTTGGTTATTTTTTTTCGGGGCCGGCACTGCTGCCGGTATCCATTTTGCGGCCGTCAGGAAATTCGATGGTGCGGGAGTTGGCGCGATGCGAACCGTCCTTGGACATGAAGCCGTTGACGATTACTTTGGTGCCGGGGGGCAGCGAGTCTTTGGTCCAGCCGAGCCGCAGCAGCACGCCGGGCGAGCCGCCCTCCACCATCCATTCTTCATCCTGACCCTGTTCATTTTTGACGTTGATATACAGCCAGGAATGCGGATTCACCCACTGCATCTTGATCACGGCGCCTTCCAGCTTGACGGTTTTGTTCGAGTCGAACTCGGCATAGAAACTGTGGTGCGCCATCACAGGCAGTGCCACGGTCAACAGTAGCGGGGCCATCAGTCTTTTTATCAATTGCAGGTTCATGGCTTGAGTCCTCGTTGTGAGCGCCAGCGGCGCAACGAAATCTAGTGCAGTCCCATCAAATCGTTGTAGAGCAATTTGTCGGCAAACGGCACGCACTTGTGTTCGAGCAATTGTGCGTTGTCGTCAATCAAACGGTAGAGCGGCATCTCGATGGTCCAGGGGTTCGAGAATGTTTGCGGATCTTCCAGTGTTGCTTCGTAGTTGATGTGATTGGCATCGATTACGGTAAAGCGCTCGGTCACTTTCAGCTCATTGCTGTGGAAGTTGCCGGCGCGATCAAGCCAGCTCAGTTCGTTCTGGCCGGTGGTTTTCACTACCAGCACCTTGCCGTCCCAGCTGCCGTCGGACTTGCCCATCCATGTGTCGACTGGCGGCTCCGAGTGATCCTTTATGTGAATGACGCGGTTGGTAGCGGCAAACGGATAGACCATCAACAGATCATCGTCCTTGCCGCCCTGCACAATCTGGAAAGGCATGTTGTGGTAAGTGACGCGCGGCACGCCCAGCATGTAACACTTGGCTTCAGGATCGCTGGCCGGCCAGCTTGCGCGGTTCTTGTTGCGTTGTTCCGCTGCAGCAGGCAGATAAGGAATTGTGCCGCCCTTGATCATGCTCTTGCCTGCAGGGATCGCTGCAATTGCACCCAGCTTCCAGAAGTCGTCGAGCGCCTTCGCAGAGTGAGCTTCAAGATCCCAGTAGGCGGTGTTGAGTGACTGCCAGATGCCGTTCAGATTGGGACGCCCCTCGATGGTGTCGGGTCGTTTCGGTTGGGCTTGTACGGGCAAGACCAGGATCGCCATCAGGATCACGCCGATGAATCGCAATTGCATCAATCCACTCCCCATTTTTGTAATAACTATTGAAACAGATGCATCGCTTGAGCTTAGCACGCTCTTTTGGTGTATGTAAGAACACAGCGTTTGCTTGCATGTTTGCGAGAAAGCTAATATTGATCTGTGCGTGAGAATTACATAAACAACAACAGGCGGTGCTGCATATGAAAAATATGAAAACAGGCATGCTGGCGTTGGCAGGTTTAAGTGCCGCCATGGCGCTGGTGCAGACCTCGGCGCTGGCTGCCAACTGGACTCCGCCCAAGACCTCCTGGGGCGAGCCCGATCTGCGTGGCACCTGGCCCATCAATCATCTGATCAGTGTGCCGCTCGAGCGCAACAAGCAGTATGGCAGCCGCGCTGAAATGAATGATGATGAATACACCAAGGCGGTGGCCAGCACCAAAGCGCGTGACGAGCGTTTCCAGGGTGGCCCGATTCCCGCTGCCGATGCAGCCGGGCGGCAGATGAAGCAAACTTCGCTGATCGTCGATCCGCCCGATGGTCGCTTCCCGCTGCTGACCGATTACGGCAAGCAACTGCAGGCCGGCATGCACGGCTCCTACAAGACTGAGCAGACCGTGTTCGATCGCGTCGAAGACTTCAGCTCGTGGGATCGCTGTATCACGCGCGGTTTGCCGGTGTCGATGGAACCGCGCAATTACAACAATGGCATCCGTATCTTCCAGTCGCCCGGCCATGTGGTGATTTCACTGGAAATGGCGCATGAAGCGCGCGTCATTCCCACCAACGGCGCGCCGCCGCTGCCATCCCAGATCCAGCAGTGGATGGGCGAATCGCGCGGGCACTGGGAAGGCAGCACGCTGGTGGTAGAGACTGCCAACTTCGGTCACGGCACGCTCATTGGCATGACGAGCTCCGGCGTGCCCGGCTCGCCCGGTCCGCTGCAACCTGCTTCCGACGACCTGAAAATAACCGAACGCTTTACCCGCACGGCGGCTGACACCATCGAATATGAAATGAAAGTTCAGGATCCGAAAGTGCTGGCGCCCGGATCGTTCACAATCAAATACCCGATGTATCTGGACAACAGCTACGTGATGTATGAATACGCTTGTCATGAAGGCAACACAGCCGTGCGCAACTACATTGAAACCTCGCGCTACGAGCGCGCCCATCCGGGCGAGAAGAAGGCTGCCCAGTAATAACGCCAGAACGTGTGACCTAGACGTAACAACCCACTTCAGGAGCTTGCTATGGCTGTCAACGCCTGTAACCGCACCTGGATCATTGCGCCCATGCTCTGTCTGTCTGCCTGCCACCGCTGCGCTGGCAGAGAAGGCTGAACGGGATCTGACCGGTTTTCGCGCTATCTCTGTAAGTGGCGGCATTGATCTGGAGGTTCATCAGAGCGATCACTACAAAGCAGGTGTGACACTGCCTACGCTCCAGGAACTCACCGCCAGCGGCCGCTATGAAGGTCGCCCGCAGCAAACAGACGTCAGGACCAGCTGCGGCTCCGACATTAAATTGCGCCGGTAATTCCTGACTCTAGCGGAACTTGCCCATTAAATAGTCGTAATATCCTGCGTGATTCATTAAATAATCATAATAAGTGCACAATAAACAAGACAATGTTCATCTCTTGAGCCTGTATTGGCCCTGCCGTTCAATTTGACCACCGGATGGTCCCGGAGCCTGATTTGCGTAGCCTGTTACGTCACCCTTTTCTGATCATTGTCGCAGTCAGTATTGCTGCGCTCATTTACTTGACCGTTCATAAATCGTTTGAACAGGCTGATGCCACCAGTGATGCGCGCAGAAAAGGCGGGCGTCCTACTGTAGTTGCCCTCGGTGTTGTGGGTCAGCAAATGATGGCCGACCGGGTCGAGTCACTCGGCACTGCCGGAGCCAATGAATCCATCGACATCAAGGCCAAAGTTCCGGAGACGATCAACAAGATTCATTTTGTCGATGGCGCGCTGGTGAAAGCCGGTGATCTGCTGATCGAACTCACCAATTCTTCTGAAGCCAGCCGTCTGGCCGAAGCCCAAGCCAGTGCCAACGATGCCAAGCGCCAGTATGAGCGTCAGGTAGAACTGGAGAAACAGAAGATGGTGGCCACCACCAGTCTTGATCAGGCGCGTACCAACATGGAAACCACCAATGCACGCCTTGAAGGCGTAATGGTCAATATGCGCGACCGGCTGATCCGTGCACCGTTCACCGGCATTCTGGGTTTTCGCCAGGTCAGTGCGGGCACGCTGGTTTCCGCAGGTACCATCATAAGTACGCTCGATGACATCTCCACCATCAAGCTTGATTTCACCGTATCGGAAGCCTTCATGGCTGCCCTCAAGCCGGGCCTGATGGTCAGGGCCAAGAGTGTGGTCTATCGCGACCGCGATTTTTCCGGCGAAGTCAAAGTAGTAGGTTCACGTGTTGATCCGGTGACCCGCTCAGTGCAAGTGCGTGCGCACATCCCCAATCCGGATGCGTTCCTGCGTCCCGGCATGCTGCTCACTGTGACGATGGACCTGAACGAACAGCTGGTGGTGGTGGTGCCGGAACAGGCAGTGCTCATCAATGGCGAGCATCAATTTGTCATTACCGTGGATGACGCCACTGTCGCGCACCAGGTTGAAGTCACGCTCGGCCGTCGTCGTCCGGGTATCGTGGAAATATTGTCAGGTCTGACAGCTGGCCAGAAAATTGTAGTCGAAGGTGTGGCCCAGGTGCGTTCTGGCCAGCCAGTCAAAGTGCTGGGCAAAGAAGATCGTGGCGGTGCCTCGTGATGCTTTCAGATGTTTCGGTAAAAAGGCCGGTTTTTGCGACGGTAATCAGTCTGCTGTTGCTGGCGTTCGGCACCTTGGCGTTTTTGCGTCTGCCGTTGCGCGAATATCCTGACACCAGCTCGCCGGTGGTTTCCATCAACACCAGTTATCCCGGTGCTTCTGCCAAGGTAGTGGAAGCCCAGATTACCCAGTTGATCGAGAAACAGGTCAACGGCATTTCCGGTGTGGCCAATATCACTTCATCAAGCCGCGACGACAGCTCAAGCATTTCAGTTGAATTCAACCCCGGCTTCAACATTGAGGCCGGTGCCAACGATATCCGTGAAAAGGTGTCACGCATCACGCGCTCGCTGCCGCAAAACGTGGATCCCCCGCAGATCTCCAAAAACGACAACGATGCCAGCCCAATCCAGTACTTCAATCTGGTCAACAACAACAGCAACATGAGCTTTCTTGAGCTCAACGATTACGCCAAGCGCTTCATCCTTGACCAGTTCTTGGTGCTGGACGGCGTTGCCAGTCTGCAAGTGCGCGGCAACGGTGGCTATGCTATGCGCATCTGGCTCGATCGCACTGCGCTGGCCGCTCGCGGTCTTACCGTGGTTGATATCACCAGTACCCTGCGTCGTGAAAATATCAACGTGCCGGCCGGCCGTGTTGAATCGACCAATATGGAATTCACTGTCAACGTTGAGCGCATCTACAAGAACGCCGACGATTTCAAACAGCTGGTGGTTGCCCATGGCGAAGACGGCCATCTGATCCGCCTCGGCGAAGTGGCTCGCATTGAACTCGGCTCGGCCAATATGCGCCAGATTTACCGTGGCAATGGCGGCCTGGCCGTTGGCATTGGCGTGATCAAACAATCTACCGCCAACTCGCTGGCGGTGATGCGTTCTGCTGCCGACCTCGTCAAGAAAATCAATACTACGCTGCCGCCCGGCATGGAGCTGGTGGTCAGTTCCAGTGATGCCACCTTTATCGACGCCGCCATTCATTCCGTTTATGAAACCATCATCATCACGATGGTGCTGGTGAGCCTCGTGATCTATCTGTTTCTTGGCTCGATCCGCACGATGCTGATACCGGTGGTAACGATTCCGGTCTGCGTGATCGCGTCGTTCATCCTGATGTCGGCGCTTGGTCTGACTGTCAACCTGATAACGTTGCTTGCGCTGGTACTCAGTGTCGGCTTGATCGTGGATGATTCGATTGTGGTGCTGGAAAACGTACAGCGCCGCGTCGAAGCCGGCGAGCCGCCGCTACTGGCCGCCTTCAATGGTTCACGCCAGGTGGCCTTTGCGGTGATTGCGACCACCATCGTGATGGTGGCGATATTTGTGCCGGTGATTTTCATGAAAGGCAACATGGGCATCATCCTGTTTGAGATGGCGGTGACTATTGGTGGCTCTATTTTGTTCTCGGCCTTGCTGGCGCTGTCGCTGACACCAATGATGAGTTCCAAACTGCTCACTTCCCACGCGCATGAAACCTGGCTGACCTTGCGGGTAGACCGTCTGTTCCGTTCGCTGCAGCGTGGTTATCGCGACGCGCTGATCACGTGTCTTAAATACAGCTGGGGTGTGTTTGTAGTGCTGGCACTGGTAGGGGGCGCCATCTGGTTCCTGATGAAACACATTCCCTCGACCTTTGCTCCCAACGAAGACCAGGGTGTGTTCCAGGTGCGCCTCAACGGCCCGGAAGGCGCTGGCATAGATTTCATGGAAAAACAGGCCACCGGCATGCAGAACCTTGCACTGCCTTATCTTGAACAGGGTGTGGTCAGCAGTGTCATTACCATTGTGCCCGGCTTTGGCAGCAACAACAGTGCGATGAACAATGGCATGTTCAGGATCACGCTGCCTGACTGGGACAAGCAAACCAAGAGCACCCAGCAGGTCATGGATGAGCTGAACCAGAAGTGGCAGAAATTCCCGGCCATCCAGTACAACATGTTCATGCGCTCCGGACTTTCCAACGGCGGCGGTGGCCAGCCGGTACAGTTCGTACTGGGCGGTCGCACTTATGAAGAGTTGGTCGAGTGGCGCAATCTGCTGATCAAGCGGGCGGAAGAAAGCGGCATGTTCACGCGTCCGCAATCCGATTTCCAGGAAACCCGGCCCGTGCTCACCATTGCTGTCGACAAGACGCGCGCAGCCGATCTGGGTGTGTCCATTCAGGCGATAGGACAAACGCTCAGTGCGATGATGAGCGAAAGTCGAGTCACCACTTTTGTGGATCGCGGCGAAGAATACGATGTGATCTTGCAGGCGGATGTCGCACAGCGCGCCAGTCCGGATGACCTCACCAATATCTATGTGCGTTCCGATACGTCCCGCAAGCTGATACCGTTGTCCAACCTGGTGGCGGTCAGAAACAGCTCCGGTCCGAATTCACTCAACCGTTACAACCAGATTCGCGCCATTACGATCAATGCCGGTCTGGCCCCGGGTGTGACGCTCGACAAAGCGCTGACCTTCCTGGAAGAAACCGTACGCAAGGAACTGCCGGAATATGCGCAGATCGACTACAAGGGTGAATCGCTGGATCTGAAAAAATCCAGTGGTGATCTGTTGTTCATTCTGGTGCTATCGCTCTTGGTAGTGTTCCTGGTACTGGCGGCCCAGTTTGAAAGTTTCATCCATCCGCTGGTGATCATGACCACGGTACCGCTGGCAATTTTCGGCGCCTTCCTGGGCATCTATCTGACGGGCGGATCACTCAACATCTACAGCAACATCGGTCTCGTGATCCTGGTCGGTATTGCCAGCAAGAACGGCATTCTGATTGTCGAATTCGCCAACCAGCTGCGCGACGAAGGCCGGCCGTTCCAGCAGGCGCTGCTGGATGCCTGCGACATTCGTTTGCGCCCGGTATTGATGACGGCCATTGCCACGCTAATGGGGGCAGTGCCGCTCGCACTTGCGCGTGGCGCCGGCTACGAAAGCCGCTCCATTCTCGGCGTTGTGATTTTTTCCGGCGTGATGATGACCACCATCATGACGCTGTTCGTGGTGCCGGTTATCTACAGCCTGCTGGCGAAAAATACCGGCTCACCTGAAGCCGTGGCGATCAAACTGCGCGACTTGCAGCAAGCGCATGGTTCGGAATCGGGAGAAACCGGCGCTCATCTCGCCCACAAGAACTGATTCGCCTGTCAGTCACCCCCAGCTACTGCCCCCCTGCGGGCAGTAGCTGCCAAAGCCAAAGGACGGTTTTCTCCCCACATGAAAACAGTGTATAACTCGCCCCACGCCAGTTGCTGCCGCACCTAAAATAACATTGCCTCAACCATCAAGGCTTGCCCATGAAAAATTCCCTGCATGGATTTTCCGTTTCGTTTGGTATTTTGTGCTTCGCACTCGCCGGCTCCGTTG
The DNA here is from genome assembly GCA_903853385.1 of uncultured Gammaproteobacteria bacterium. Classification (GTDB taxonomy): domain Bacteria; phylum Pseudomonadota; class Gammaproteobacteria; order Pseudomonadales; family Pseudohongiellaceae; genus CAILUG01. Next base: position 5,075 of record CAINTJ010000007.1, on the reverse strand, counting down.
CCGCCCAGAGCGATGCTGCACGTGTCGCCGCACTCAAGACCCGCGTCGCTGCGATGGCCAAAGAGACGACGCAGGTAGAAGACATTACCAAAATACAGCGCATCGGCCGTTCGTTTGGCTACTACACCGACAAGGGCTTTTTCGGTGAGGCCGCCGATCTGTTTGCCGACGGTGCCACGTTCCAGTGGGGCAATGATGGCATCTACAAGGGCAAGGCCCGCATCAAGGAATTATTGACGCGCCAGGGCGGCGGCAGCATGAAGGAAGTCGCCGGGCTGCCGTTTGGTCGTTTGAATCTGCGCATGCAATTGCAGCCGGTGGTCACCGTGGCGGATGACGGCAAGACCGCGCACGCACGCTGGCGCGAATGGGATTTGCTGGGGCAATACCAGAAAGAGATCAGCTGGGGCGACGCCATCATGGAAGACGACTATGTGAAGGACAGCGGTGTGTGGAAGATCGCCGCCCGTCGTTACTACCAGAATTTTGTGTCGCCGTACGGTGATGGCGGCTGGGCTCGACTGAAGCCGGTCAACAACGGCCAGCTGTCAAAAGTAGGCCAGGAATTCCCGGCCGATGCCAAAGCCGAACCTTATCCGATGTTCCCGGCTTCCTACATACCGCCTTACCACTACGCCAAGGGCAAGCCGACTGCCATCCAGAGTGATGCGCCTGTCACGCCGCCCAAACGTGCGGATGACAAAATCGGCAAGCTGGAAGCACTGGCCGATGCGAAAGCGCTGGCACTGGCCCGCGCACATTCCGTGCGCGCAATCGAGAATTTGCAGGCTATGTACGGCTACTACATCGACAAGGGCCAGTGGGCGCAGGCTTCGCAACTGTTCAGCAAGGACGGCTCTTATGAGTTCGGTCAGAGCGGTGTTTACATCAGCCCGGACCATGTCGAGAAGGCATTGCGCTTGATGGGCCCGAAAGATCTTGAAGCCGGCCAGCTCAACAATTTTGTGATGGTGCAGCCGATCATCCACATCAGTGATGACAACCGAACGGCCAAGGCGCGCTGGCGCAGTGACGTGCTGCTGTCACGTGCCGGCAAAGGCCGCTGGGGCGGCGGCGTGTACGAGAATGAATACGTCAACGACAACGGCACCTGGAAGTTCAGCAAGCTGCACTACTACGTGACCTTCTGGGGCGATTACGACGAGGGTTGGCAGGCCAAGCCGTTCCCGATGGATCCGCCCAGCAAGGAAACCCCGCCGGATCAGCCGCCGACACTGGTTTACGAATCCTTCCCGACCACGCAGGTAGTGCCGTTCCACTATGCGAACCCGGTTACCCAAGAACCGCACAAGGGAGAGTGAGCGATGAAGCACTCTGACTCCCTGTTTACTGCGCTGCGGTGTTCGCTGTTGCTGTGCACTGCGGTGCTGGCACTTGGCAGCACGGTTGCACGTGCGCAGACTGATGTCGAATTGCAGGCCATTGAAAAAGACCTCAATGATGTCGGCACCCGCATCACGCGTCTGCAGGATCTGACCGATGTCGAGATCGTGCAGGATGCCTATGGTTATTACGTCGACAAGGCGCAGTGGCGTTCGCTGGCCGGTCTGTTCGCGGATGACGCCACGCTGGAAATCGGCGGCAAGGGCGTATTCACCGGCAAGGACCGCGTCTTTGAATACATGCAAACCGGTCTGGGTCCGATCGGTCCGCGCAAAGGCGGACTGATTGATCACCAGCAGTTCCAGTGCCTGCCCACCATTCACGATGACGGCGTTACTGCGGAAGCCCGCTGCATCGCGTTCGTGATGAGCTCGGGTGGCTGGGGCCACAACTACTACGAAGACGACTTCGTGAAGGAAAACGGCGTGTGGAAGTTCAAGAAACTGCACGGCCCCTTCAACATGTACTCAAGCTACAAGGAAGGCTGGATCGACCACGTCATCGTCAATACCTTCCCGGAGAAATTCAAACCGTGGCCGGATCTGCCGCCGACCGTGATCTATCTGACTTACCCGAGTTATTACGCCGAACCGTTCCACTATGTGAACCCGGTCACCGGCAAACCCGCGCCGACGCCGAGTCCGCGGGCCGGTGGTGAGGCGTTCGGTCGTTGAGCCAGGAGACAAGCATGCCGCACAGCGTCCGTGTATTTGCTATCCGCACTATTTGCGCGAGTCTGCTCGCCAGCTGTGCAGCGCTGGCGTTTGCGCAGAGTGAGACCGAACTGCAGGCTTTGCAAAAAGATCTGAATGATCTTGGCACCCGCATCACCCGCTTGCAGGATCTGACCGATGTCGAGATCGTGCAGGATGCCTATGGTTATTACGTCGACAAGGCGCAGTGGCGCTCGCTGGCCAACCTGTTCACTGACGATGCCACGCTGGAAATCGGGGGCAAGGGTGTATTCACCGGCAAGGCCAGAGTGTTCGAATACATGCAAACCGGCCTGGGTCCGATCGGCCCGCACAACAATTCGTTGATCGACCATCAGCAGTTCCAGTGCCTGCCCACCATTCATGACGACGGCGTCAGTGCCGAGCAGCGCTGCACTGCATTCGTGATCAGCTCCGGGGGCTGGGGTCATGTCACTTATGAAGATGACTATGTGAAGGAGGGGGGCGTGTGGAAATTAAAGAAACTGCATGCGCCCTTCAACATGTATTCCAATTACAAGGAAGGCTGGATCGACCACGTCACCATCAACACCTTCCCTGAGAAATTTCCGCCGTGGCCGGATTTACCGCCAACTGTGATGTACCTCATGTATCCGAGCTACTACGCCGAACCGTACCACTATCCGAATCCGGTCACTGGCAAAGCCATGCCCGCGCCGAGCCCGCGCGCCGGTGGTGAGGCTTTTGGCAGGTAGGCTGCCCTACGATTTTCACAGACACGTTGCTGCGCACATGTTCTGTATGCGGCTTGGCGCTACGGCAGCGCAAAAACAAATAACGCTGTGCCAGCTGCAATCGCTACATATTGTTTGCCGTTGACTGCGTAGGTCATCGGGCCGGCATTAACCTGTCCGCCGAGCGCAGCTTTCCACAACAGCTTGCCGCTTTTGGCATCCAGCGCGACGAAGTAACCATCCTTACCGCCGCCGAACACCACATCACCCGCAGTGGAAAGCGTGCCGCCCCAGGTGATATTGCCGAGTGAATATTCCCACACCGGCGTCAGCGTGGCCGGATCGTAGGCACGGATCACCCCGCGCGCTTCGTCTTCGTTATTGAAGAATGGCTCGAGCGCCGCATCGCTCATCGTGGTTTGCCGCGTGTTGATGCCGACTGATTGCGGAAACTGGCCTTCAATCGCCACGATGCCTGAGTGTTCCCAGTGCGCGACATAGAGCAGGCCGGTCTTCGGGCTGTAAGAAGGCGGGGCCCAGTTGATCGCGCCATGCACGTGTGGACGCACCAGTGTGCCTTGTGGTGAGGGCACAATGCCCGGTGTGCGATGCGGCCGGCCCTTGCTGTCGAAGCCATCCATCCAGTTCACTTCTACATAGGCTTTGCCAAGCAGGAATTCGCCAGTGATTCTATCGAGCACATACATCAGGCCGTTGCGGTTGGCCCACAGCATTACCTTGCGCGGTTTGCCTTGCCAGTTGAGGTCGGCCAGCACCGGCACCTGTGTGGAGTCGTAATCAAGTTCATCGTGCGGCGTGAACTGGTAATGCCACTTCATTGCACCGGTGTCGGCATCCAGTGCCAATACGCTGTCGCTGTACAGGTTGTCGCCCAGCCGCGTGCGGCCATCCCAGTCGGGGGCCGGATTACCGGTGCCCCAAAAGGTGAGATTGGTGTCGGGATCATAGGCGCCAGCATTCCAGATCGATGCACCGCCTTTCTGCCAGGAATCGCCCGACCAGGTATCGTTGCCGGCTTCGCCCGGGGCGGGAATGGTGTAGTGCCGCCACACTTCCTTGCCGGTGTTAACCTCGAAGGCAGCGACGAAGCCGCGAATACCCAGATCGCCGCCAGCGGTGCCGATATAAACTTTATCGCGCACCACCATCGGCGGCATCGTGATGGAAAATTGCTGCGCCGCATCCGCTACCACTGTGTCCCACAACAGCTGGCCACTCTTCGCATCAATCGCCAACAGGTGCGCATCGACGGTGCCCATGAACAAGGTATCACCCAGGATTGCCAGCCCGCGATTGACGCGGCCACAGCAAGTGCGGCTCGGTGCTGGCTGATGCGAGTAGGTCCAGAAGATGCGGCCGGTTACTGCGTCCAGTGCCACCACATCATTGGGAGCCTGCACGGTGTAGAGCACGCCATTGACCACCAGCGGTGTGGCTTCGAATTTTTCCAGCGTGTGCGCCTGCCATACCCACTGCAACTGCAGTTTGCCGGCATTGGTGGCGTTGACCTGATCAAGCGGGCTGTAACGCTGGTTGGTAAGCGAGCGTGAATAGCTCAGCCAGTTGCCGGGCTGTGCATCGGGTTTAAGAATTTGGTCAAAGCTCACTTGCGCCAGTGACGCAGCAGAAGCCAGCAACAAGCAGCACAGTAGCGGGAATCTGGTTTTCATTTCTTGTCAGCTCCACGCAACGACACCAGATATTGCACCAGGTCAGCCAGTTCCTGGTCATTGAATTTGCCGCGTAGCGACGGCATTGGCGAAGCGAGAAAGGCTGCCTTTTGCAAATCAGCTTGGTTGAAAGAGCGCAGCTGCTCCCGGGTATCCAGCAATTGCACGGTGTAGGCATCATGGTTCAGCAAGCGTCCGCTGACCGACTCGCCGCTCTTGGTAGTGACACTGTAAAAGCGATTGTTGGCCTGCACTTCGCGATCGGGATCGAGCAGCGAAGTGGCGAGCTGGTTAGATGTGCGAACCAGACCAATCTTGCTGAGCTCGGGTCCGAGACGTGAGCCCTGACCATTTACGCGATGACAAGCACTGCATTCACCCTTGCCGGCATAGAGCGCCATGCCGCGCGCTGCATCACCGCCGGCACCGACATCTTGCAGCACGCTGCGGCTACGCAGATAAGCCACAATCTGCACCGCCTGTTCCTTGCTCATCGTGGGCGTGGCCGGCATCGGTGTATTGGGGATGCCTTTCATCACAATGGTCATCAACTCCTCATCGGTGTAAGGCTT
>CAINTJ010000006.1 GCA_903853385.1 uncultured Gammaproteobacteria bacterium | reverse complement strand
CCGGTGCTGAAGCCACCGCAATAAACTTCACCGGCTTGCCCTCGTACTTGCCAACCAGAGTACGCAGAATGTGGGTATCTTCGAACGAATCCGGACACCACAGATGCCCCGGCAACCCAGTGCCCAGGTCGCCACCGCCGAAGATGAACACTACATTCACCTGGCTGGGCTGTTGGGCCAGCAGGCTGCGCAGACTGACACGGCTGCCATCCTTGTCGGTAACAAACACCGCCTCGCTGATCACCGAGCTCTGGTCATAATGCACAGGCTGCGCGTTGCTGCTGGCGATGCCGCCCAACAGCAGTGTAAGTGTGGCAAGCCAGACGCAAAGCTTTACGTTAACCATTGGCGATTCATCGCATTCAGCAATTGTTTTGTACTATTCTACACCCCTTGCTGATCACAACCCACCCAGGAGCAATGCATGATTTTGTTCGGTTCTTCCATTTCGCCCTTCGTTCGCAAAGTTTTGATGTTCGCTGCCGAGAAAGGCATAGCACTGGAAAGCAGGCCGGTGTCGCCGCATTCTGATGATCACGAGTTTCGTGCCGCAAGTCCGTTCGGCAAGATTCCGGCACTGGTGGACGGCGACTATACGCTGGCTGATTCCACGGCCATTGTCAGTTATCTGGAGGCGAAATATCCGGCGACACCACTGATCCCGCTTGAACCCAAAGCGCGCGGCAAGGCCATCTGGTACGAAGAATATGCCGACACCGTCATGTTTCCGGTGGGAAGCGCTATTTTTGTCAACCGGGTATTGCTGCCCAAAATGCGCAAAGTGCCGGGTGATTTTGCCAAGGCTGCCGAGCTGGAAGCGCAACAGATTCCACTGTTGTTTTCATACCTGGAAAGTGTATTGCCCGCACAGGGCTTTTTGGTCGGTGACAGCATTAGCATCGGCGATATCGCCGTTACCTGCATGCTGATCAACGGGGATCACAGCGGCATCCGCATCGATGCCGCGAAGTTTCCCAAACTTGCGGCTTACTATGCGCGACTCAGTGCACGTCCGTCGGTCAGTGGTCTGATCGCGGCTGAGCGCAAGCTGATTGGCGGCTGATTGCCAGTGCTGCTGCATCATTGCTGGAAGCTATCACCGGACCAGTCAGGGGGCTTGATGCGAATCAATCCTGTAGGCGGCAGCTACACCCACTCGTTATTTGGCGTAGCAAAATACAGCTTAAAACTGGCAGCAGTGTGACTCTTGTCAAACGCGCACCAATAACCCGGGTTACAATGTTGACTAGATTTGTTGCATGATTTCACTTACCAATATTTGCATAGCAGATGTTTATGAAATCCAAAATGTCACAGGCTTTCATGCCATTGCGTTTGTCGGTGCTGGCAGCAGTGATTGTGCTCACCAGTCCGGTCACGCTGGCGCAGGATCCCGGCTGGTACTCCGGATTCGGAGTGGGCAAAGCCTGGTCTGACATCGATGTCGGTGAAGTAGTCACACGCTTGCACGCTGCCGGTTACAACAGCAGCCTGATCTCGACTTATGACGATGATGTTGCCGCCAAAATGTTCGGGGGTTACCAGTTCAACCGCAATTTCGCACTGGAAGCCGGTTATTTTGATCTCGGCAAATTCAATTACAGCGTTAATACCGTGCCGGCAGCCCTGCAGCAAGGCAAAGCCAAAATCAGCGGGCTGAGTATTGATCTGGTGGGCACCCTGCCACTGCAAGACAATCTCTCGGCCTTTGCCCGCGTGGGCATCAATAATGCCCGCATTGCACAAAGGTTCAGCAACCCCGCAATGGGAGCAGGTTTTGCTGACCACAAAGATCGCGGTGCCCATGAAGACTATGGGGTAGGTCTGCAATTTGCCGTTAATGACAGATTTACAGTGAGAGCTGAGCTGGAACGCTACCGGCTGGATCACAACAGTGTGACCAAAGACAGTGTGGATACGCTTTCGCTCAGTGTCGTCTACCGCTTTGGTGCAAGCAAGCCAGCACCAGAGATCGCCAAGCCGGCTCCGGTAGCCCCTGCGCCGACCCCGGCGCCAGCCCCGGCCCCGGCTCCTGCAGCACCAATCAAAATTACACTGGCAGCCAGCGCCTTGTTTGATTTTGACAAGACGGTACTGAAAGCTGCCGGCAAACAGGAGCTCGACAAGTTGCTGAAAGACATCAAGGGCGTGCGTTACGAGGTGATCATCGTGACTGGCCATACTGACCGCATTGGCACCCATGGCTATAACCAGGCGCTGTCCGAACGACGCGCCAATGTGGTCAGGTCCTATCTGGTCAGCGGCGGCATTCCCAGTGGCAGCATCACGGCCAAAGGCGTCAACAGTGATGTGCCAGTCACCACCAAACAACAATGTCAGGGACTTCGGTCTGCCCAGCTTAAAGTTTGCCTGCAGCCTGACCGGCGTGTGGATATCGAACTCTCGGGAACTCGTGATTCCAAATGAAAGTAAAGGGGTTATCGACAACGACGCTATCGATGCTCCTGGGTTTGTTCTCTTCAGCCACTATGGCCGGGATTGAAATGGCAAGCCCGCCACCGGCCAGTGATGTCGAAGAGATAACGGTGGTGGGCAAACGCTTGTCGGAGATAAAGAAGCAATATATCCAGGCCGAAGACCAGTTATATGCGCTCTATAACGAGCTGAACACCGAAGATGATTTCGACATCCACTGCGCGATGGAGACACATGCCGGATCCAAGCTGAAGCAGCGTGTTTGCAAGCCAGTGTTCTTTGCCAATGCTGAAGCCGATGAAGCGAAGGAAATGCTCACAGGCGTTCCAGCACTTCCGCCGGAAATCATTGCCAAACAGAAAGCGGAAAAGTACAAAATGGCGATGCTCAATGCGATCCGCAAGGATCCGCGTATGTTCAAACTGATCCGGGCACGCGAAGAGCGCAAACAGCAGTATGAAACCAGCTACAAGGAGCGTTTCAAGGATCACTGGTTCGCGTTCTAGCCGGACTGTGCCGGTTGTTCAATCTGCAAGAATGCAAAAGGCAGCCTGAGGGCTGCCTTTTGCTGTATCCCGATAACTTGTGTGCTTATTGGCTGTTGCTTACCGCAACTGAGCCGCCCGCTGCTGTGCCAGTAATGACATCATTGCTGGCGGTGACTGGTGCCTGCACGGCCTGATCGACAGTCTGTTGTTGATTGCTGGCCTGTGCCAGTAAGGTGTCGGTCTGCTGTGCACTCAAACCTTGCGCAATGAGCGCGTTACGGCTTTGATCGACAGTAGCGGTACTGTCATTGGTGACCAGAATTTGGGCTGCGTCAGCCAGCTGAATGCCTTTGCCAACCAGTGTAGCCAGAATGTCTGGTACCGTGATGTTGGTGTTGTTGGCTACCAGCACTGTGGCAGCCTGTGTCACAGTCATGCCCGCAGCTGTCATCGCATCCATCAGTTCAGCAGGCTTGGCGGCGATAGTCAGCGTCACCAGATAGTCTGCCGCCGCACTCAGCGGCAAGCCCAGCTGCAGCAAGCTTTCCAGGCGTTGACTGGCACTTTGGTTGGTGGTCAAGGACACCAGGATATTGGTTGCCAACTCTACCGTGACACCTTGTTCTTTCAGCATGGTGACTTTCATTTCGCCAGAGTCCACATTGTTCATCGCAACTATGGTGGCTGCTGCGTTCTCAACTTTCATACCCTTGGCGACCAATGCGCTCAGCACCTCGGCAGGCGTTGAACTATTGGTACTAGTGACCAGCAGGTCCAGAATCTGTTGCAAGTTCAAACCCCTTGCCACCAGAGTTTTTGCCATGTCAGGCACTGGTGTTTTGTTGGCGATCAGGGACTGGATCAAGGCCGCGGCCTCTTCCATAGAAATCTGGGCAAAAGCGGCCGGCAACGCGGACAACACCAGCACTGTATACATTGCTATGGTTAACCATTGCTTTTTCATGGCGAGGCTGCCTCCGGGCAGTCAATTTCCATTTAACTTCAAATTCCACTTAAGCCTGTATCTATTATGAGCCGTTAATAGAACCCAAGGCTTGTTATTGGTCAATTGGGAGTCTTTCCCGATATCTCGACCATCACTGATTGATAACGACTGCCAATGGCTTTGATTTAGCAATCAATCAAAAAGCTGTGATCAGGTTCTCAATGGTGTAATTATAAATCCAATGTCTACTAATCCTACATCCAATCAGCCATCAAAACCGTGCCCATATCGCATTTGGCTGGCAGGATTGGGGGCGTTGTGCAGTTTTGTGGTGGTGCTGACCTGGCTACCGCTGGTGTTCGGCTTTGATTTTGAGCGTCTCAATGCGGTTTTGCTTGAGCGCTTTGGCCCCGCGCGGGTGTTCATGCTCGAGAAATGGCAGCGGATGCTGCTTGCCGCCCTGCCGCTTACGGAATCCGAGAAGCTCATTAAAATCAATGATTTTTTCAACAATAACTTCCTGTTCATCGACGACCTGGAAGTGTGGGGGCAAGCCGATTATTGGGCCACACCGCTGGAGCTGATCGGGCAAGGGCGGGGCGACTGTGAAGACATGGCCATTGCCAAATATTATTCCCTGAAAGAGACCGGCGTCGCGGTGGAAAAACTGCGGCTGGTCTATGTCAGAGCCCGCACCAACGGCCCCAAGGGTGCATCAGTGCAAGCGCATATGGTGCTAGCCTACTATCCGACACCCACGGCAGAACCGCTGGTGCTGGACAATCTCGACCTCGAGATAAAACCGGCTTCGCAGCGCAGCGATCTACAGCCGATATTCAGTTTCAACAGTGACGCGATATGGAGTGGTGTGGCCGCCAATGCCACCAGAAATGAAGGTTCCGGACAACTGACGCGCTGGCAGGATTTGCAACTGCGTGCAGTCAAAGAAGGTTTGCTATAAACGAACGCTACAAACAGGAGAACACCATGTCGATGTATCGCCAACTTTGGCTGGCCATTATTATCAGTACGCTGCTGGCACTGGTTGGCAGCTTGCTGGCTTCCACCTTTTCGGCGCGCTCCTATCTGGAAGCACAGCTGACGATGAAAAATGCCGACAATGCCACTGCGCTGGCATTGTCGCTCAGCCAGCAACAAGCCGATCTGGTGGTGGTGGAGCTGGCGGTGACTGCCTTGTTTGACAGCGGCCATTACGAATCCATTGAGGTGGTGAGCCCGGAAGGCAAGACGGTGATCACGCGTGGCGGCACCATACCCAAGGCCGCAGTACCCGGCTGGTTCATGCAAGTGCTGCCGATCAAGGCCCTGCCCGGACAGGCGCAGATCAGCAGTGGCTGGGCGCAACTGGGCACCGTCATACTCAAGAGCAACAGCAGCTTCGCTTATGCCGCCTTGTGGCAAAGCGTTATTGAAATGGCGATGGCGGTGGTGTTTGCCGGCATGGTGGGGGGCTATCTGGGCAGCATGATCTTGCGGCGGCTGCGGCGACCACTGCAGACGGTCATCGATCAGGCCCAGGCCATTACTGATCGCCGCTTCGTGAGCATTGCCGAACCGGCGGTACCCGAGTTGAAGCAATTGGGCCAGGCGATGAATGCGATGGTCGGCCGGCTCAAATCGATGTTCGAAGAAGAAGCTGTGTTACTGGAAACGGTGCGGCGTGAAGCCAACTGTGATCCGCTCACCGGCCTGGCTAATCGCAGCTTTTTCATGGGGCGTTTGCATTCTGTACTTGAACGGGAAGACTCCTCTGGCGGTGCATTGTTGATCATCCGTGTGGCCGATCTGGTCGGCATCAACCACCGGCTGGGTCGTGATGCCACTGATGATTTGTTGCGACGGGTCGGCACAGTGGCGACCGCTTGTGTGGAAACCCATGGGGACGGCACTGCCGCGCGCCTCAATGGGGCTGATTTTGCAATCCTGTTGCCGGGCAAGGTGAGCGTGGGCGAGGTCGCCGAACAATTGCTGGCCAGCTTGATCAAGGAAACCGCGCCGTTCATCGAGAATGGACCGGCGGTGTGGCTTGGCATCGGGGCGTTTCCGCAGGGGCTTGAACTGGGCGCGGTGATGTCGCAAGTGGATGCTGCACTGGCCGCCGCCGAAGCCGAGGGCGTCTCCTGCATCCGTGCAGCCGCCCTGGCGGGCAATGATGCGCCCAGAAGTGCGGAGCAGTGGTCACGGCTGATGAAAAGCGCGCTCGACCAGCGCCACGTGCGGCTGGTCTCGTTCCCGGTGGCCAACCTGGCCGGCGGCCTAATGCACCGCGAATGCCCGCTACGATTGAAGCTGAGTGACCAGGGTGACTGGCTGCCGGCCGGGCAGTTCCTGCCGATGGCAGAGCGTCTCAAACTGACAGCACAACTGGATCTGGCTGCGATAGAGCTGGGCCTGGTTGAGCTTGGCAAGGATGCAGCGCTGCCGGGCCTGGCCATCAATCTGTCGGCCAGCTCGCTGGAAAACGCCATCTTTCTGCCGCGCCTGGTGGGCTTGCTGAAACAGCATGGGGCTGCCGGCAAGCGCTTGTGGATTGAAGTGGCAGAAGCCGGCGCACTCCGCAATTTCGACGCGTTCAAGACGCTGGTGCTGGCGGTGAAAACCAACGGCAGCCGCATTGGCATCGAACACTTCGGCCGTAAGTTCTGCCAGATTGGCCGCTTCCACGATCTGGGTCTCGATTATCTGAAAGTCGATGCCAGCTTCGTGCGTGATTTGCCCACCAATCCCGGCAACCAGACTTTCCTCAAAGGTCTTACCCACATCGCCCACAGCATCGGCATGCTGGT
>CAINTJ010000005.1 GCA_903853385.1 uncultured Gammaproteobacteria bacterium | reverse complement strand
GCTAATCCAAGCTCCCTTGCAGAAACACTTCAAGTCTGTGTGGTTTAGGTCGTTATTGCCTTACAAGCAGAGGGGCATGGCGTCAATGCAAGATCTACCCGCGTTCTGAAAGGCAGTCATGAATGTGCTGCCTGTGGGAATTGACACTTGCCGATACAAGTTCGGATCGTCATAGATTTCCTGGGAAAAGCCAAAATGAGTATCTATCAGAACCCGGTGTCCTTGGCTGTACAGGCGCTTAACTTCACAGGCATCAAAAGAACAGCAAAGCTGGAAAATGACTACACCGAGCTGCGTAACCAGCTCGAAGCGATCTATTCCACTCAGGCCGTCATCCAGTACCGTCCTGATGGCACTATCCTTGAAGCCAATGAGATGTTCCTCAAGCTCATGGGTTATTCCATGGCCGAAATTGCCGGCAAGCATCACCGCATGTTTGTGTTGCCTGAGCAGGTACAGACCGAACAGTACGCCAGTTTCTGGAGAAAACTCGATAATGGCGAAGTCCAGCAGGCTGCCTACCCGCGCCTTACCAAGGGAGGCAAGCAAATCTGGCTGCGTGCCAGTTACACACCGATTCGCGATTCTTCCGGACAGATCTGCAAGATTGTTCAATACGCTGTCGATATCAGTTTTCAGCTGTTGATGAACTACGACTTTGAAGGACAAGTCAAAGCCATCCGCTCCCATCAGGCAGTTGCCCAATTCGAGATAGACGGCACCCTGATAGAGGCCAATGAAATCTTTCTGAACAGCATGGGCTTCGTTCATGAAGAGATCACAGGCAAGCATCATCGGCTCTTCATTGATCAGGACACCCAGCGTTCGACTGACTACCAGAAATTCTGGACCCGACTGGCCCAGGGCGAAGCCCTCTATGGTGAATACCGCCACATGAACAAGAGTGGCAAAGAGGTCTGGTTGCAAGCATCTTATACACCATTCCTCGATCACCAGGGGCGTGTGCAGAAAATTGTGATGTACGGAGTGGATTGCACTCAGCAAAAACTCATTAATACTGGCTATCAGGGGCAAATAGAAGGCATCAATGCCAGTCAGGCGGTGATCCATTTCACAATAGATGGCACCATAATTGATGCCAATCCCATCTTCCTGAGAACCCTGGGTTATAGCCTGCAAGAACTTAAAGGTGAGCACCATCGCATCTTCATCAGGCCGGAATATCGCAATACCCCCGCATATGACCAATTCTGGCAAAGCTTGCGTCAAGGCGAGCCACAGGCCGGGGAATTCCGGCATATTGGCAAAGGCGGGCAGCATTTGTGGATACAGTCCACTTATGTACCTATCAAGAACAGCCGGGGTGAAGTGCTGAAGGTTGTTGAATACTGCATCGATATCACCCAGCAGAAAGAAACCCAACTGGAAATCGCCCGCCTGATTACAGCGGCCAAAGCTGGCCAGTTGTCGGAGCGTGCCAATCTCGTCAACACCTCGGGCGACAATCTCAAATTGCGTGAAGACATCAACCAGATGCTCGACAGTTTTACCCAGCCCTTGCAGGAAATTACCATGGTGATGAAAGAACTCACCAATAACAATCTGATGGAAACAATGCACGGCAACTACCAGGGTGAGTTGCAGGATTTGAAGCAATACGTGAATCAGGCACT
>CAINTJ010000004.1 GCA_903853385.1 uncultured Gammaproteobacteria bacterium | reverse complement strand
CCTGTGCTCGCAGTTACCCCGGTGGTTGAACCCGATACGATCGAGACATCACCTTTATTAGTGGCATTGACGCCCGTTTCATCCCCGGTGCGGACAATGGCGGAAGGGGCAGATGGTGCACCTTGACCAAGATCCAGCTTTTCCGCAGCTACGCCTGCGTAGTTTGGATCATCACCAAAAGGCCCGAACGCTTCGGCAGTGCCAGTACGATAGTTCAATGCATACAGATAGCCGTTGCCTTCCACGGTACACAAGTCCGTCGATGGTTTATAGGAAGTGAAGGCGACGGTACTTGCCAGGATCAAAGCCGAACTAAACACCCGCTCCGACGGGTCGGCGCCAGCGTTGTAGGCCAGCTTGGTAACCCAGCCGGGCCGGGTGTCCATGAAATCCCACAGATTCGTGAAGGTTGCCAGCGTCGTGGAAAACCGCGTTACCGAGGTGGTGAGATTGCCATCCTTGATGGTGCCATCTTTTTTGACCAGGATGGTGGTGGAGTCAACCAGTGCGGCCGCAGTAAGGGTGGAAGTGTCATAGTTGGCCGCCTCCTTGATGCCGTAAAAGCTTTGCTGGGTGGTGGAGCGGTTATCCACTTTGGTAAACAGGCGGCCGGTGCCGAACAGCAGCCATTTTTCGCCCTTGGCAACCGAAACCTGGGTTTTCGGTGCAGCAACCAGTGGCTGGGCCATGTTGTAGACATCGGACATAAGCGCTCCGCCAGTGGAGAGGCCCATGTTGGCGGCGGCACTGGACAGCACGATACGCTTGATGCGGCCAGCCGGTGCAGTTTCGCTGCCTTCAACTGTGCCGGCATAGACGACGTCATCAATAAAGTCGTTTTCCCAGTCCACTGTCTGGAAATCCCCGAAGAATCCGCTGGGATTGGCAGCAGGGACCTGGGCGGCGGCATTGATGGTTATCGCAGTGCGGTTGACCAGATCATAGGCGTAGAGCTTGGCATCCTGGCCATTGCTTACCGCAGTGCTGAGGGTGTCGGGGCCTGAACCATAGACCAGGATCCATTTATTGATATCAGGGGTAGCGAAGGCGCCGGATGCGTCGGGAACGCGCGTCTTTATCACGGTCGGCATGCTGGTGGTGAAGCCCTGGTCAGTGGCATGTAATTCAGCCAACAGCGTCGGGGGGCGTTCCGGATCAGTAATATCCATGACGACGTAGGCGGAACCCATGGTGCGGTCGACAGTGCCGTTGCCATCCAGATCCAGCGGGAAATTGCCGCCACCCAGCCGCATGCCCACCACCAGGATGGTGCCCCAGCCTTTGGGGTGCACGGCATCATCAGCAAAAATGTTCACATCAAATTGCTGGGGTGGCCCATCAACGTAATAGACGTGGGGATAGCTCTTTTCTTTCAACCACTGCAGATGCGGCAGCAGGTTCATCGGCACATAGGCCCACATCTCGGCACCGAGGGTGTGACTCTGGCCGATATCATAAGCTTCGGTTGCCGGGTTCCACGGACGGTTCTTGAAAGATTCCGAGGGTGCGTCCCAAACACCGCCATTGAATGCATGCAGCATGCCGTCGTTGCCGCCGGTGTAAATCATCTGGCGACGATGCTGGTACTGCAATTTAAACGCCTGGTAGGTTTCATCACCATTGACGAAGTCATAACGCTGGGATGGCGGATTCACTACCAGCGGTGAGGAATGCACGATATCGCCGAGGATCCAGTATTTTGGCGTGGAGGTGCCGTCGCCCGGAATATCAACCAGCCGTGAGCGCCAGCCACTCTGATCCTGGCCACGGATGTAATTGACGATCTTGGTGGCATCGGTGGCCGTCGCCAGACCCAGATAACGATAACGGTTGGTGCCATTGGTGGAATCAAAATAGGAATCGGCAAACGGAATGATTTCGCCGGCATCCACTGCCCCCACCGTGCCGGAGGTCTGGCTGTCGACATAGGTAAAAATATAGCGTTTGTTGGCAGCATCGTCATTGAAGGTGCCGGTAGCACTATCCAGAGTGCGCTGGATCACCAGATTGCTTTGGGTGATGTTGGCCAGCACGTCACGCGCATTCCAGATCGAACCGAAATCTTCAAGATCCTGCGGTACGCCGCTGGGCGTCAGCACCGCAGTGGAACCGCTGCCGGACTGGGTGTAGCGCTGAAAACGAGTGCGGTTGGGACTGACGGTTTTGTCGAAAAAGATATCGACAACATAGTCAACGCTGGTGCCATCCAGCTTGCCGGCCGTGCCGTTGTCTTCGCGGAAGCGGCCGGAAGAGTCGATGAACATCGAGTGCAACACGCCACCCCAGGTGATGCTGGTGCCATCGGCATCGGTATATTGCGGGTGGTAATAGGCCTGATAAACCGCACCCAGACCGGTGCTGCTGTTTGCCACCACCGCCGCCGCAGTACCCGAGGAAATACGCGAGGTGATGATGTCGAAGATTTGCGCGAGATTGTTGCTGAGCTGGCTGGGGTTGGTAATCGGGAAGAAATTGTCCGGTATGCCGTCAGGAATTTCCTGGCCATTGACATTGCGGGCATCCCATTCACGGGTGTCGGTGGCGCTGCCCATGTATTTGGGAGTGCCATCCTTGTCGATGTCGTTGAAGCTGCCGTATTTGGCGGTGAGCCACAGCGGATTTTTCAGCAGGCTGCCGGCAGTGACGGTATTGTCAGCAGCATAAACCAGCGGCTCATGGTAGATCATGGGATTGCCGGAACTGTTGACCAGACGTGTGATGCCAGTGCCGCCCGGGATCAACAGGAAATATTGCTCGCCGTTGCCCTGGGTGCCACGTGCAACATATTTGCTGCCGGAGGTGGTGGGTGCAGTATTGAGGGCGGCGCTGGGGGTGTTGGTGATTTTGGTGACAGTGCCGCCTGAAGCTACCCCGGTGATGGAGAAGCCCAGCTTGATGGCATCGCCAGCTGCAGCCAGTACACCGGAAGTGCGTATCTGCACGGAGTTGGCAGTCAGGCCTGTGGTTTTCCAGTCGAAGTCACTGTAGGCATAGCCACTGCCATAGCTGGCATTGGGTGGCTGGCCTGGGCAGAGCGCAGTGTTGGTGCCGATGCACCATTCGATGCGTGATACCGCGTCCATGTCATAGTCGCTGCCCCATAACGAATCTTCCCACGCCACATACATGCTGCCGCCGTTGACAGTCTGCGATTCGATGTGCGCATCAATGAAGCTGCAGTTGGTCCAGCCGCTTTGATCGAGCTTGGTGGTGCCGGTGGTATGTGACTGGCATTGCGGCACAAAGGTCACCTTCTTGCCGTTGACGTTCAAGGTGAAGGTGGGCAGGTTGTCTGCCAGTGAAACCGAATAGGTGCTGACATTCTGCACGCCGGCATAGTCACTGCGCAGATCCTTGGTATAGGCATGATAGGCCAGTGCGGCTACGCCGAAGCCACCTTCGAGGTCGCCCACTTCCGGGCACAGGCCGCGCGCGCTGGAGAGAGCGGCAATGGTTTTGGCAGTGCACTGGCCATCATTGGTGGTGCCGTTGTCGCCGATCAGGTAGCTGCCACCGGTAATGCCTTCCAGCGTGCCCAGGGCATCGAGCTTGGTATTAAGCGAAGTTGTCGTCATACGGGAGGTGCCAGCCACATCCCACAGATCAGATACCGAGCCCATGTCATCCTTGTCAAAAGTATTCAAACCGGTCGACAGCATGATCATGGAGCAGGAGGCGCAGAAATTGGCAGAGGTAAGCGGATCAGTCCAGGTCAGCTGTGGCAGTGAAGGGATGGCAGTGGCATCCGCGGTGTTGAAGGCAGCAGTCGGTGTGCCGGTGCCGGCCGCAGGCGCAGTCACAATGTTATGGCCGGTGAAATAACGCAGCGCTTCCAGATAAATTTCTGACAGCGGATTGCCCCAGTTGGCACATGAGCGATTGGCGGCAGGTGGGGTCGTCATGAACGTGGCTTTACTGATGCCATAGGTGTTGCAGTCGGAATAGTTGTGCGCACTGTAGTCGCGGTTGATGATCCTGAAGCGGCTCAGCGTGTTGATGATGCCGGCATCGGTGGCGCCCTGGTTGATGAACATGCCATTGTTGAGATCGATCTCGTTGAAGCTGGCAGTCGAGTTGCCGGTGAGCGGCACGATGTTCTTGCGTAGCACGCCGCCCTTGATTTTGTTGGTGTAACTGCCGGTCATGAGCCCGAAATTGATACTGCTGCTGTCGCCATATTTCTGCAGCAGGCCAATGGGCTTGTAGGTAACCAGGCCGGTACTGCTGGTGTAGGGTTTGCAGCGGTCGGCATTGTTATCCTTGCCATCCACGCAGACCTGTATGCGGACGTTGTATTCATAAGTGGCGGGGCGGTCACTGCTGTTGGGCTGATTGCCCAGGCCGCTATCTGACTCACTGCGGTAGTAACACTGCTTCACTTCCGAAGTGGCCCACAGCGGCCAGGCGCCGTTGGCAACACGAATAAGTGGAGGATTGGTGTCGGCAGCATAGGTGGTGTTGCAAAAACTGATCGAGGTTTGGGTAATCGGTGTGTAATTCTGGGTGGTGCCAGTGAATACTTTGACAAACGAGTGGATGTCTTCCGGCAGATAGGCGCGCTCCAGCACAGTGACGCCGGGGGTGGAGCCAGCGGTGGCGGTATCAATAATGCGCCGGCCTCCGAACAGTACATCACGCACACTGTCTATGCGGGCCATGGTGGCCCAGTTCATGAAGTTGCCGCTCCACTTGCTGGCTACTGCCGCACAACTGTGGCCTGTGGTGCCGAGGGTGGCTGCAATGCTGACGCCCGGCTCAAAGCGGGCAGTACTGCTGTTGTAATCGTAACAGTAGTTACTGTCAAAATAGCCGGTGTAGGTCAGGCTGTCTTTGTAGGTGCTATCAATCAGGCCGTCATTGTCGAGGTCGGTAAAGTCGGAGTAGGCTTTTTTGTAAAGTTCATGATCACGCGACATCACCAGCATCACATTGGGTGGTGAGGCTTCGGTGATCAAGGGTGGCGTCAGCGCAAAGTTGGAGGACGTCAGCTGTGCGCTGGCCGGCTGCACCCAGCTCAAACTTGCCAGCAACAGAACTGAAGACAAACGATAGAGCGAGAGCGGCATCATCAATTTGTTTCGCAGATTCATAAGATGCTCCGGTCGAACAGGTTCGGGTTAATTCGGTGAACGCACAGCGCTGCGCAGCATGACGCGGGAGCGACCATCTTCACCTGTGGCCAAAGTGGTAATCCGGTACATATGCGCATAGTTGGAGGCGCTGGCTATCCCCGCCGGATCCTTGGCGGTGAAACACCGGTATTCGATGATGTATTTGGTAGTCAGATTGGTTCCGGGAATGGCCAGGGTCTTGTATCTGCCACTGCCGGTAGCCCAAAGTGTAGCGTCGGCTGAAGGGTCGGTGGCGAAGGAGCCAATCGCGCAGCTGGCAAAAGAGCTTACGTTGGCGCTATTGCCGGCGAAACAGTAACCATTGGTACAAGTACTGGTGAAGCAGGTGGAGCCGCAGCCGGCCTGATTGCCGATTTGCAGCGGGTCTTTGTAGTAGCCGGTGGCTGCCATATTGTTTTCCACCCACGACAGCGTGTATTCGGCCGCTTCAAACACCTGTTGCTGCACGCGGCTGTTGCTGGACATTTTCATCTCCAGCCCGGTGGAGTCGACACTGGCCATCCCCAGCAAGCTGATCACCAGCAAAATCAGCAGAGTGGCTACCATCAGGGCCCCCCGCTGACGGCTTGGATTGTAAAAATGTCGGCAAAGATTGTTCATTTTTTATAGTTGCGAATCATGACGGTGGAGGAAACGGTTTGTCGCATATAGCGGTCAGTGCCGTCAGTGCCGGTGATGCCCTCAAAGACAGGGTAAGTCTCATTGTTGGCGTAAACCGGGTTGATTGAGCGCATGCGCAAGGTCAGGCGCACCGACACTACATTGCTCCAGATCCAGGGAGCAATGCCGGTAATGCCGCTGGCTTTCACATAGACATCGGCCAGGCCGTCGTTACCTACGGCGCCAGTACTGCTGACAATTCTGTCCACTCCGTACAGGATCTGCATGTTTTCCACTCCCTGCACCAGTTCTTCGGAAAGGGTATAAGGGGTTGAAGTGCCGGTATTAAGCGCCATGCGCTGCCGCAGCAAGGCCGGCACGGTGCTGTCAGATTCCGAGTTGCCAACGAAGTAGGCTTCACTTTGCAACAATGACAAGGTGGCACCAGCACCAAAACTGACATTGGCAAGGTTGGCCGCAGTGGTGCAGTCAGCACTGGCAAAGGTGGGTGCAACGCCAATACCTTTGCTGCAATTGCCCGGTGCGATGGAGCCGCCGGTGTTGTGCACGATGTTATTGGCGTTGCCATTATTGGGGCCAGTCATCTGGAATATGCCCACGGCATCGCAGTTGGCCGAGCCCATTACAAAGATGGTGCCCTGGGGATAGCTGGTGTTGGTGGCAAGACTGATAACTGCCGAATTGGCATTATGCCCGGTTACCTGCAACCCGGTGCTGGACCCGCGACTGATAGCAAGGGCGTCGGTGTTGGTCCTGACCGAGGCGCGAAAATCTGCCGGGAAGGTATTGATGCCTGCATCGTATTCATAACCTTTCAGCCCGACCCCGCTCATATACCAGGCAGCGGAGCCGCCATTGATGGCATTGCCGACTTGCACGGGGGCGCTGCAGCCGGAAGCACCTGACATGCGGATTTCATCTGTCATGTATTTGAGCGCAAACCGGGCATTTTCCTGCAACGCAGACATTTCCCGCAGCGAGATGAAATTGCTTTTGCTGACCACCAGCACGTTCACCACGCCACTGAGTACCACCAGCGAGATCGCAATCGACACCATCATTTCCACCAGTGACAGTCCGGTCTGTCTGATGAAGTTTGGTGTTCTGGATGCGGGAAGGTTCATGTTCATATTCGTGTGGTGATGGTCACCGTCCTTTGGCCATTGGTGATATCCAATCCCCCCAGCTGGGACCAGTCATAGCGAATCGAGATCGTGAATGTATGGGTGAGGTTGTCATACACAATTTCACTCTGTCCCTGGGGCATGTAGGTGCTGTCTTCCACTTTGCTGCGCCACTGGTTGAGGTCCCAGATCACCATCTGGTTGCTGGTGCAGGCAGCGTTGGCGGCCCCACAGTCTACCGACTGGGTTGGGGGGGCTTCCGCGTACCCGATCACATAAGCGTCATTGCCACGATTGGCGCGGATGCGCTCTACCATGTCGTTTAGCAGAAATTGGGCCTGCGATTCGGTAAAGGCAGCCTTGTTGTACTTGAGGCCTTCGATTTGCATGGCTGTCATGCCCAGCATGCCCCCAGCCAGGATGACCAGGCAGATCATCACTTCCAGCAACGTGAAGCCCGGGGTCCTCGCGCGCACGTATTGGCAGGGGATCATGGACATACCAGCGCAGCTCCGGCCAGGTCTTTCTGGGTACTGCCATTGGCGACGGTGGCCGACAGCGTCGGACGACCAGTGTTCGACAACAAAATCGCGCGGGTCTTGGTGGCGACATTGTCTTTGGCGCAGAACTTGAAATAGGCACCGGTGGTGCTGTTTTTGAGGAAACCATCGCTGTTGAATTGCAGGTAATCACTGGCGAAAGTTCCGTTAGTGCGGGTTTGCAATTTGATCACGCTCTGGTCATTACTGGGGCCGTATACACGTACCAGCGCGTCTGTGCCATCCAGCGTGCCGGCAACCCCGGCATCACTGAAAATGATCCAGCCATCATCCCAGTCGCCGCCGGTGCTGGCTGCGCAAGCGGCCTGGTTGATTGAGCGGCAGATGGCAACAGTGCGGCCTTGTGTAACGGCCTCTGTGCGGGCGACACTGATGGCCGTTATCAAATTCTGCATCGCACTTTCCCTGCCGTTGCGCTCAATGGCGTCCTTGAGGCTGGGAATGGTCCCCATCGCAAGAATGGCGGCTATGGCGAGTACCACGATTATCTCCAACATGGTAAAACCCCGCACAGGGTGCGGACCGGTAATGGCTATGG
>CAINTJ010000003.1 GCA_903853385.1 uncultured Gammaproteobacteria bacterium | reverse complement strand
GACCGCCGCAAGTACCAGTTCAAACTACCTCTCGATCGGCTCCACCTACAGTGCGACGACGGGTTATACCGTCGAGTCCGGAACCATCAGCGCTACATCAACATACAACAACTATTTGTCCAAACTGGTTCAAGCGGTAGCTGCGACGGACGGCTATTTCCGTCTGGACTCGCATCTGCACCCGAATAACTCGATTGATTTCGACTCGAGTGATTCGAATAAGTTGAAGTTCAGGAATAACTTCGGCAAGGCGACCAACACCTATGGTTACGTGACATTTGCCTATGACACCACGACGAATTTGCTGCGGGCAAAGAGCCGCTATACCTACACCTATAGCTCGACTTATGTCGCCACCTATACGCTGGACACTACGTTTGCCACAACCGGTGCTGGTTATTATGTGAATTACACTGGCGGTGTTTATACGTTGGTAGCGGCTTCCACAGCAGCCACAAAATTGTATCTATACAGCTCACCGATCAGTCTCGGTATCCCGTTGTTCATAGATCCGATGAAGACTGTGTTCAACACTGAGCGGGTTCCTGCTCCTTTTATAACCAAGATAAGCTCGACCGCTGCAGCGGAAACGAAGCTCACTACCGATATCAGCTCCAGCTACAGCAACCAGGTCTCTGCAGCCGGCACAAATGCCACCACCAAAGCAAATGCCGACGCAAGATTGGCAATCATCAAGTCAGCGGTTGAGGGCAACAACAGTGGAACCCTGCGCTATGCACCCGCGCTCTACACCGCGTTCCGGGATGGACTGTTGGCCAACAAACTGGTGAGTGACTCGATTGCTGATGGCACACCCGGCCAGAATATGGTGCCCTATGTTTACTTCACGAATGAAATGGACAGTTCAGGGGTTTACCACCCGTTCATGGTGGCGATCAACTATGGCAACCAGGCTTCGCCGAATGGCCTGAAAGATGTCCCCAGCCCACCCTGCTCGGGGATGTGCAGCACTACCGGCATGGTGACAAGATATTCCAATCTGGAAAGCTATATCACCATGATTCCGATGCGAAATTACGGACAAGTCAGTGTCGTTACGGATAATTCGACATTCACCAGCAATTTATGGGCAGATGTTGGAGATGTTGGAGGGCTGGTAAATGGTGTAACCTTAGATAAAAATGTCTACACCTATGCGGACCTTGCCGATAACGGCGTATTGATTGATGGCTCGGTGATGTTCCCGGTCTTCGGCAACGGCTTGACGCCTTCGCACTTGAGGGGTGAGTTGTCGCCCAGCGGCTGTCACGTTGGGCAAGGCGGTGGTGGTCCCCATTGCCACGCAGACGGCTATCAGTCAGGGCAAGGCCTGGGTTTGTACAACGACGCTGATTATGTTGGCAAAACACATCCACCCTTGATCGGCTTTGGCTATGATGGCATCGCATTGTTCGGGCAGTACCGCAGCACTGACAGCGCGTTGCTGGGCTATGGAACGGCACTGGATTCTTTTGGTGCTCACGACCATGACGGTATTGGCTACCACTACCATGCGCATACCGTTGTTGACTATCAACCTGGCGGCCTGGACAGCACCTACAAGAGTACCCTGCATGTATTGATGAAGGGGGCTTATATTGGCAAGATTGATACCATCCCTTACTTCAGAAGCCGCACGACCAACGCGCTCAATTCGAATAAATACATGGGTGGTACGCTAAGTACGCCAAAATAGTGAAGGTGCTGGATTGATTTTGCTCGTGACAAATAGTTCCTTCGCAGGACTGTGGCTGCGAGCGCAAATTTTTGCCGAGCAAACCGGCAGAGCGAAATTCCCCGCCTCACTTCTTGCTTGAATCGGTCCGATGAATTTAGTCGCAGGAAAAATCATTGCGCTGTGCCTGCTGCTGGCGCTGGCCAGCTTGCAAGCCTTCGCTGGCGAAGTCCATGTCAACCAGTTGGAAATCAAGCGCGAAGGCAAGGAAAAGTTCATCCTGGTCTTCAATCTGAACTTGCCGCAGGTTCTGCACCAGTTGCTGGCGCCGCAAGCTTCATTTCCGGAGTTCCTGAAGAATTATTCAGAAATGCCGGAGATCGAGTTTCAAAAAGCGATCGACAAGGGCACGGCCAAGCTCAGCGAAAGCTCGTTTTTTGTCCTGCCCTCAGGCGCCAGAATGAACTTCAAGAAATGGCAGTTGCCTGCGAACCAGGCAATGCGGGAAGCGTTCAAGGCGAATGCTTTTTTGCTCAATTTTCCGGCCGGCCCGCTGTCCCATTTGCCGCCGGTGCCGGTGCTGGCTGAAGCGCAGAGCAAGACCCCGGTCAGCCGCGTGCAGATCGAATTGTCCAAGGCCTTCCATCCG
>CAINTJ010000002.1 GCA_903853385.1 uncultured Gammaproteobacteria bacterium | reverse complement strand
GTGCGAAAGGTTTTCGACATTGACGACAGAAACCCCGCCATTTTGCTGGCCTCGGTTTGCAGTTTCAGCACGCTGTCGCTGTACTTCATCTGTTTGTTGCGGATGCTGGCAGTCATGCCCATCGCTTCGATGATTTCAACATTTTGCAGGCTGTTGGTCAGGTTGTTGGTGGCCTTGGCCATTTGGGTGTTGGCATCCTTCAGGCGCTTGGTGGTTACCATGTCAGTCAGATAGGCAAAGAACGCCATCATGATTACCGCAAAAATGGTCATCACGCCGTAGGTCCAGTGGAACATGAACATGACGGCAAGGTAGACCGGAAACCAGGGGATGTCGAAAAACGCAAAAATGCCGTTGCCGGTGAGGAACTGGCGCAAGCCGGTGAGGTCGCCGATGGCTTGGGCGCCGGTTCTGCTGTTGGGATTCATCAAGGCCATTTTGAACGAGGCGTTGAAAACGCGGTCGCGCAGTGAGGTCTCGATTTTGTTGCTGGCAAATACCAGCAAGTAGGAGCGCACCCACTCAAAGCAGCCTTGCGCCAGTACAAAAAACACCACCATGAGAGTCAAAGCCACCAGCGTGGGGAAACTGCCGCTGGCAATAACGCGGTTGTAAACCTGCATCATGTACAAAGTGGGTGCCAGATACAGGATGTTGATGGCAGCACTGAAGGCGGCGGCATAGATGAAATGTTGCTTGATGGCCGCCAGTGTATCCAGCAACTCTTTCGGAACTTTAATCGGTTGGAATTTATTCATCGTGCGCCTATAGGCAGATATGTGGTGCGGTAAACAAGGGCGGATTGTAGCTCATGGCAATTACCTGAGCCTATAATTCACGACTGCCGTCTGCGTAAGCTTTCAATAAGGAAAGTGACGGTAATTGCAGGCGGCTAGCGCCATCGCGCCGCACTACGTCCTGCTGCTGCAGGGTTTGAAAAACGCGAGTGACGGTTTCCCGGCTCAGATTCAGCATGATGGCTATTTCCATGTGGGTGGGCGGATTCTTGATGACACCCTCCTTCATATGGGCTTTTTCGTGTTCTTCAACCAGCAGCCATAGCTGACAGCAAACGCGCTGCGCTATGTTGGGCATGCCCAGCAGCGATCGCTGCAGCGTAAGCTGGCGGATGCGCTGTGCCAGTCGCATGCCGAGATTGCTGACCAGGGGCGGGCACTCCAGCATGGCGGCGCGCAAATTTTCCAGCGGCACCCATACGACTACCGCAGGCGACAGCACGATGATGTACTCGGGCTGAACGCCGCGATCAAACAGGGCTATTTCGCCGCAAACATCGCCTGGTTCGACAAAAAACAGCCCTACTTCGCGGCCATCAACGGTAAAATCGACGCCTTGCAGGCGGCCTTCAAACAGAAAGCACACGTTGTGTTCGTGTTGGCCCGCATTAAGCACCACGGCCCGGCGGGCAAATTTTTCCACAGTAGAAGCCTGCACCAGCGCAAGCAGGCTGCTGGCGGGCAGCAGCTTGAGAAGCGGGAAGAAACTTAGCAGCTCGGGGGTTACTACCATGAATAGCGACTCAGCGCTGGCAGGTGGTAAAATGAGGGTTGATTATAAGTATCTGAGTTGTAACGGCAAATGCCTTGATCGCGGCGCATGTGACCAGAGTCACTCGCCTTTGCTGCCCCGGCAGCTAAAATCCGGTACGGTTTTGATGGCGGAGATAGGTCCATGCACCGCGTAGCCTTGATCTTCAACAGACTCATGTTGTCAGTGCTTGCGCTGTCAGTAGCGGGCCTGGTGTTGGCAAAAAGCGAACTTGCTCCAGCAGTTGTGGGGGAAGTGAGCATGGTGTTGGGAAAAGCAACCATTGTAGCTGCTGACGGACATGTCGTGCCTGCCACTGTGGGCTTGCCCATTCATGTCAGTGACACCATTGAGACCACCGGCAGCGGCCATGTACACATCCGCTTCGTTGATGAGGCGCTGGTGAGTGTAAGGCCGCTAAGCACGCTGGAAGTGGTGCGTTATGACTATAACCCCCAATACCCGCAAAATTCTGCAGTAAAACTCAACCTGGTTGAAGGCGTCACCCGCGCCATTTCGGGCCAGGCGGCCAAACAGGCGCGCCAGAATTTCCGCCTGAATACCCCGATCGCAGCCATTGGGGTGCGTGGCACCGATTTCACCGTGAGCGCGAACAGCCAATCCGTGCGCGCCATCGTCAGCGAGGGGGCTATAGTGGTAGCGCCCTATTCCAGCCAATGCGCGGCGGCGGCGCTGGGTCCTTGTGCGCAGAATGCAGTGGAATTGAGCGGAATTTCCCGCCAGATTCTCGAAATGAATGCCAGAACCGGCGGCATTTCCTCAGCCCTGTTGCCGGCAACCAGTGCACAGGCGCAGGCCCTGGCCGCAGAAGCCTCGACCAAAGCGGATTCGGGCAACAAAACCGCCAAGCCTAGTGAATCCAAGGATGCCTATACCGACACTGTCACCGCGCGTGCAGTCAATACTACACTGGCCAACAATGAGGCGGTAAAGCCGCCAGTGCTTGCCCCGCCCGCAGTGATTGTGGTGCCACCCACCCCTGAATTCACTCCGGCCGTGGTTGCAACCAGCGCCGCCCTTACCACCAATGCCCAGCTGGTATGGGGCCGCTGGTCAAATCGTAATCTGGGCAGTGAGCGCATCACCTTGTCTGCAGGTGATCTTCTCAGTAACTACCAGGTTACCGTGGGGGATCTTGCCTATGCACTGTTCCGCGCGGCACCTGCAGGTAACTCATTGCAAGTCGGGCTGGGCGTGCTGGCATTCAATCTGAACAAGGCGCAGGTGCAATTCAGCTCGGCAGGCAAGGTTGAATTGATGCAGGTCAGCGGCGGCCAGCTTGCACTGGATTTCAACCAGGCAATGTTTTCCACCAGTTTGCAGCTCAGCCATGCTGCCACCGGCAATATCACCTTTGCGGACAGCGGCCGTATTTTTGATGGCGCAATATTCCGTAACAGCACCGACACCCAGTCGATGGCCGGCACCATCAGTCTTGATGGCAAGGAAGCAGGCTACTTCTTTGAAAAAACGCTGCCAAATGGTTCAGTGGAAGGCCTCACCTTGTGGAGCCAGAAGCCCTGATGAACGCCGGCATCAACAAATCCGCAGGGTCGCTGTCAGCGCTGATCAGTCTGATCAAGCCGTGGCAAAGCCGGCTGGCGGCGCTGGTTTTGGCGGTGCTTGTTAGCCTCTCGTTACGCTATGGCCTGACCAGTCCGCTTGATGTATTTGAAGAGCAGGTGGGTAATCTCGGCTGGCATCTGGCGCCGGCAACCCAAACAGAAGAGCGCTTCAACATCATCGCCATTGATGAAAAAAGTCTTCAGGAAATAGGCCATTGGCCCTGGCCAAGAAGCACATTGGCAGAGCTGTCCAGGCGTCTGCATGATGCGGGCGTGCCCTTGCAGATCTATGACATTTTCT
>CAINTJ010000001.1 GCA_903853385.1 uncultured Gammaproteobacteria bacterium | reverse complement strand
GTGAAGCCGAGCGCCAGACCGCCACCGACGGCAGCACTGGCTAACAGGAACTGGCGACGGGAAACACTGTTGGACATTTTCATATTGTTGCCCTCAGACCTTGGCTACTTCAGGTGCAGTGCCAGCCACGTCGTGGATGGCAGCGCGGATGCGTTTGTAGGTGCCACAGCGGCAGATATTGCTCATCGCGGCGTTGATGTCGGCATCGGTGGGTTTCGGTTTTTTCTCGAGCAGTGACACCGCCGCCATGATCTGGCCGGACTGGCAATAGCCGCATTGCGGCACCTGATGCTTGACCCAGGCCTGTTGTACTGGATGCGATGCATCATGGGACAAGCCTTCAATAGTGGTGATGTTTTTGCCGGCAGCGGATGACACCGGCAGCACACACGAGCGTACCGGCTCACCATCGATGTGCACGGTGCAGGCGCCGCACTGGGCGATGCCGCACGAGTATTTGGTGCCCTTCAGGTCGAGCAGGTCGCGCAGTACCCACAGCAGTGGCATGTCAGGTTCCACATCCACTTCATGCAGTTGATTGTTGATTTGCAGTTTCATGGCAGGTCTCCGAGGGGGTAACACCAAGATCAAAGCACCTGAGCTGCGGTTTGGCAAGGGCGCTGTGGCCAAACGGGCATAAGCGTCGTCTTTAACCTGCCGTTATACCTGTAGCTAAGCCACCAGATACCCGCCACGGCAACGCCAGCGTTGGCGCAACCAATACAACTCCAAGTGCGCAGTGATTCACAGTTCGCGAGGCAAGCTCTTGCTCTTGCCTGCTGAGCCCATGACTATCCCAGCGTCCGCAAGGGCATGCACCCATGGAGCTATCAACAATCTGAAAGAGACGGATCTAATCCATTAATCATTAGGGAGGTACCGCATGATCGCTTTAAACGTAAACGGTAAAAACTACAATGTAGACGTCGACCCCGCCACACCGCTGTTATGGGTACTGCGCGACGTCCTCGGACTAACAGGGACGAAATACGGCTGCGGGATTGAAGTGTGCGGGGCCTGCACAGTAATGATCGATGGCCAGCGCGAACACTCCTGTGTGTTCGATGTTTCCTCGGCCACCGGCAAAAAAGTAGTCACCATCGAAGGGCTGTCAGTGGATCGCAGCCATCCCGCCCAGCAAGCCTGGATCAAACATCAGGTACCCCAATGCGGCTACTGCCAACCAGGCATGATCATGGCATGCGCATCCGCCATGCAGGCAGGCCACTACGGCAAGGAAATATTGTCAGAGATGAATCACATCTGCATATGCGGCACCTACTCGCGCATCAAAGATGCAGTGGGGGAGCTATGACTATGACAACACATACAAATACAGCCCCCACGCAGGAAATCGCGGCAACCCTGGCCACTCATACACTTAATCGCCGCGGCTTTCTGAAATTTTCGGCCAATGGTCTTGCCCTCGCCTTTGCGTTGCCACTGATCGGACGCGTGGAGGAGGCCAGCGCCGCCATCACTACGCAGGATCTTGCCAATGCCTATATCCATGTAAGCCCCAATGGCAGCATCACGCTGGCGTTTGGTGGCGCTGAAATGGGACAAGGTTCCATGTCGGGTCTGGCCCAGATTCTGGCTGAGGAACTGATGGTGGACTGGACGCAAATTTCAGTCATGCAAGCCGTCGCCAATCCGGTGATTTCCTACACCACCGGTGGCAGCAGTGCGGTGAGTCGACGCTTTACCACGCTGCGCAATGCCGGCGCCGCTGCGCGCGAACTGCTGATCGCCGCCGCCATGCAGGAAGCCGGCGACAGCAACCGCGACAATTTCAAGGCTGAGCATGCCAAAATAATCTATTTGCCGGACACTCAGGTATGGTGGGATTACGGCGAGCTGGCCAGCGCGGCCGCGGGCATGACACTGCCCAACGATCTCCGGCTTACCAATCCCGCCAATTTCCGGCTGATTGGCAAACCGCTACCGCGCGTTGATATTCCCGCCAAAGTCGATGGCAGTGCCAAATTCGGCATTGATATATTTATGCCGGGCATGGTGTTCGCTGCCATCAAGCATTGCCCGACCATCGGTGGCACCCTGGCGAGCACGCCGGCCAAACCTGCAGGCGCGCTCGCGGTGGTGGCCTGCACAGCCTCCAACACGCGCGGCGCCGTCATAGCCAACAGCAAAAACGCCGTGGCAGTCGTGGCAAGCAACTCGTGGCTTGCCTTCAAGCTGGCGAAAAAAATGGCGGTGAGCTGGAGTTTGCCGGTCTCGACTGCTGCGGTCGACAGCGCGCAAATTTTGGCCTATGCACAAGCTCAGCTGGTCAGTGGTGCTGCGTTGGTGGCGGAGCCGCTGCCGCCGGCCAGCTACACACCGCAAAGTTATGCGCCAGTGCTGGCCGCTGATGTGGCCAACACCATGGGCGTGCCGACCATTGATGCCACCTATAGCGTGCCTTACCTGGCGCACGCGACCATGGAGGTACTCAACTGCACCGTCAACATCGTCTATGCCGGCGATAGTCCGGTGAGTTGCGAAATCTGGGCACCGACCCAATCGGCAACGGCGGTGGCGGCCAACGCCGCACTGCTCACCCAGCTCCCGGCCACTGCCATCGTCGTGCACACTACCTTTCTGGGCGGCGGCCTCGGTCGCAAAATCGAACAGGACTACATCTGGCAGGCAATCCAGGTGGGCATGGCAGTCAGGAAACCGGTCAAACTGACCTGGATGCGGGAAGAAGATTTCGGCCATGATCAATATCGCCCGCTGGCACTGTCCCGCGTCAAGGCAAAACTGGCTGGCGGCCTCATCCAGGCGTGGTCTTATCGCACCCTGTCGCAATCAATCACTGCACAACGGGGCCGCTTGAGTGCCGGCAGTGTTGACTCCCAAGCCGTGGAAGGTGCTATCCATTTGCCGTACGCGCTTGGCAAATATCTGGTGGAGTGGGTACCGCTGGAGGCCGGGATACCCGTCGGCTACTGGCGCTCGGTAGGCGCCTCCATCAACTCGTTTGTGGTGGAAAGCATGATGGATGAACTCGCCATGGCTGCCGGCATCGACCCCTTCAGGTTCCGCTATAACCACCTCGTCGGCGGCGATGCTCGTGCCATCGCAACCTTGCAGGCCGCTGACGTGCTCAGCAGCAGCTGGCGCAAGCAATTGCCGGCAGGACATGCGTGGGGTGTTGCCCTTGCCCAGGCGTTTGGTACCTGGGTCTGTGAAGTGGTGGAAATATCCCAACCGGCAGCCGGCTCGTTACGGGTTCATCGGGTTGATTGCGTGGTTGATTGCGGCACCGTCATCAATCCTGGCTCGGTGGAAGCGCAAATGCAGGGCGGCATTTTGCATGCCCTCAACGCCACCTTGTGGGGAGAAGCCCTGTTCAAGGCCGGCGTTGCCACCAAACTCAACTTCAACAACAGCCGCGTGATGCGCTTGAGTGAAATGCCGGCAGTACGCGTGCAAATCATGCCAAGTACCAATGCTCCCAGCGGCATCGGTGAACCCGGCGTGCCACCCTTGGCACCGGCACTGGCCAATGCCTATGCCAGACTGAGTGGAACCCGCATCCGCAAGTTACCGTTGTTTGCCAATGCCACGATGGGAGGGCTGTAACGGCGGAGAATGGCAGACTTGCTGTCCGTCAAAAAAACCGCCAATCCCGATTGGCGGTTTTTTTATGCATAGCAACTCCAGGCCGGTATTTTGGCTTGGAAAACTTGCTGTACACCCCGGGCAGATTGCGCAAGTATTGGCAGCCAATCGATGGGATGGGCAAATTATTTTTCAAAGGATGCAACCGGCATGATGATCGACTGGAGCAATTTCACCCCGTGGGCCGCACTGGCCGGCGGTGTGGTGCTGGGGCTGGCTGCTGCGTTGTTCATTCTGGTGAACGGCCGCATTCTGGGCATCAGCGGCATCGTTGGCGGCTTGCTGACACCGCGCAAGGGCGATGTAGTCTGGCGCCTGTGTTTCGTTGCCGGAGTATTGATGGCACCGGTGAGCTACCGGCTGATTGCTACAGTTGCGGCGGTACATATTGAGGCCGGACTGCCAACCATCGTGGTTGCCGGTCTGCTGGTGGGGTTCGGCACCCGCTACGGCTCTGGCTGTACCAGTGGCCATGGCGTATGTGGATTATCGCGGCTGTCACCGCGTTCACTGGTCGCCACGCTTGCCTTCATGGGGGCGGGCTTTGTCACCGTCTTGCTTGTGCGTCATGTCATAGGCTGACCGGCAACCATCAACAGGAGCAACCATGTATCACAACCGCATTTCAGAATTTGTCGCCGGCCTCTTGTTTGGCACCGGCCTGATTGTTTCCGGCATGACCGATCCCGCCAAGGTGCTTGGTTTTCTTGATCTGGCAGGCGCCTGGAATCCCTCGCTCGCCTTTGTGATGGGCGGTGCCATCCTGATCGGTTTTTTTGCGTTCCTGATCGCCAGAACACGCACGCTCACCTTGCTGGGTGGAGCTCTGCATTTGCCCAAAGCCACTGCCCTGGACAAACGCCTGGTAATTGGCGGGCTGGTGTTTGGGGCCGGCTGGGGCCTGGCCGGCTTCTGCCCGGGGCCGGCCCTGGTCGCGATGGCAATGGGGCAGCCGAAGGCGCTGGTGTTTGTGCTCGCCATGCTGGCGGGCATGCAGCTCTATGAAATGCTGGAGCGTCGCAGGTCCACGCGCTAGCCGCTAGCGTGAGCAACCCTGCCTGCTTGCTTCAAAGCCCTCGAACAAGCGGCCGGCTTTGGCATCGGCAAGGGTGTCTATGCGATGGGGCTGACCTTTTTCGACGCTGTAGTTCGCAACCGTGCCATGCGCCCCCAGAAACTCTGCCTCACGTTTCATCTCATCGTGCCAGCGGTACTCATCATTCTCACCGACGTACATGAAAACGCAGATCCTGGTTAATGCGAGCAGCTTCTTGTCAGTGGGCTGCCACAAGTAGCCGGGAAATGCTGTCACCGACCAAAAGTAAGCGGGATTGGCGGCGGCCACATGCAAGGCGGCAATGCCGCCGTTCGATACGCCGGCAATATGGAATTTACCGCCAGCAACCGGATAGTCCTTGAGAATGGCATCCAGGAAACCGGGGAAAATGCGTTCACCCCCATCAAAGAACAACACCCCTCCTGGCGCTGCTGGCGCAATGACAATGTAGCCCCGACGCTCTGCTTCCTGCTGCAGATTGCGCTTGAGAACTGCATCCACGGTGCTCATCGTCTGCGGGCCACCACCGAAGGCAAGAATGGCCGGGTAGGACTTGGCGGCATCATAGCCATCCGGCAGTACGACTTTGTACTGAACATCAACACCAGCCACGTGCATGGTCTGCTCCGTCACGCTGGCTGCGGCAGTGCTTGCCGTCAACCAGGTTGTCAGCGCGAACACCAGCGTTACACCCATCCTGCCTGCATGATTGTTTGACATTGCACTCCCCCGTAACGCTGACAAGCCCGTAGCCGTTGACCTGCATCAACGCGCTGCAGGGTGTATTTTGCTTTGATCTGTCCTGCAAGCAATCACTAAATGCAAAAAGGAGAGTGAGATGACTGATATTTTCTTCATGGGCTGCCGACTGCTGGCCATTGTTGCCGTCGGCGGCATCATCGCCATTCTGATTGGCATCGCTATGGGCAAGATCGAAGTTTGAAGCTGGCACTTGCGGGTTATTCCCCACATTGATCCGTTACCCATGCTGCTGCGTATGCTGGGCATGGGGACTCCGATGACTTTGAAAAACCGCCACATCTGGTTACTGGGTGCCAGTGAAGGCATCGGTCACGCAGTTGCACAACTGCTGGCGCAACAAGGCGCCATACTTGCCTTGAGCGCACGCCAGCATGACAAACTTGAGTTACTGGCCGCCAGCCTCGCCGGCAGTGGTCATCTGGTGCTTCCACTGGATGTGCAAAATGCAGCTTCCGTGGTGGCGGCCTACCAGAGTTTGCGCAAGGCCTGGGGGATGCCGGCTATGGTGATCTACAACGCTGGCTACTATGAACCGATGACAACCCAAAAATTTGAGCTGGCGCTGGTTGAAAAAATGCTGGATATCAATGTGGGCGGTGCTGTGCGGGTGCTGGCGCAGATACTGCCGGACTTCATTGCTGCCAATGCCGGCCACATCGTCCTGGTCGGGAGCATTGCGGCTTATCGTGGTCTGCCGGGAGCCATTGGCTATGGCGCCAGCAAAGCAGCCTTGCTGCATCTGGCAGAAAACATGGCGGTGGATCTGCAGCACACCAATATCAAAGTACAGATCATCAGCCCCGGCTTTGTCAAAACCCGGCTGACCGCCAAAAATGATTTTGCGATGCCGCAAATAATTGAAGCGGACCAGGCTGCCCGCCATATCGTCGCCGGTTTGCAAAGCAACCAGTTTGAAATTGCATTTCCGTGGGGACTGAGTACGCTTTTGAAAATGCTGCGCTGGCTGCCTGCCCGCATCTACTTTCGATTGCTGCGCAGCCGGAGACCCGCACAGCAATAGCGTTCAAGCTGCTTGCAGTGGACCAGTACTGCCGCGTTGCCAGCGTACAGCCATCGCAGTTACTTCAAATCCAGCTGGTGTATGGCTCCGAATTTGCCTCTGACAAACACGTTAAACGCCAGCGACCATCTGCCTTCGTCCGAATTATTGGGCTGCACAGAATGCGACACGATGGATGGGAATATGCATATGTCATTGGTCTTGGGCTGATAGCCCCAGCTTTTGCAGTTATAAATATTATGCGAGACCACATCGAGATCGAGCACCGGCGGAAATGGCAGCTGACTTTGCGTATCGCGATGAAATACGATTTGGCCACCGGCCTCTGATGCCTGCAAATACAACACGCCAGACAACAGCGAGTTATGGTGCATGTGGGCTCCGGCCTGGTCGCCGCGGCCGTAAATATTTATCCATGAATTGGTGATATAGAACTCGACGTCAGTGCTGACGGCATAGACTTCCCGCGCACAGAAATTTATTTCATGCATGATGAGCTGCTTGATGCTGGCAAGCTCCGCACGTTCAAGCACATTCTTGTCAACCGAAGTCAGAAAGTTGAAAGACTCTCCCGACGGCGTCAGGTGGGTGTAGTCCAGATATCTCAGATCCGGCTTCGCGATATCCCCCACGTTGTTGACATAAAGCGGGGTGGAAAACAAAGGAAATATCTGTCGGGTGTTCATTGGGTAGCTCCACAAACCGGCCTGCTTCTGCATTCAATATCAGCATGCCCATGATGCGGGTTACAATGGTCTTATGAAAATACTTGTCTTCAACGCAGGCAGTTCCAGCCTCAAATTCGGCGTGTTCGATCTGGACCGCACAGACAGTCGCATCTTCAAAGGCGAATTTTCCCGTTTTTCCGCAGACGGCTGCGTGTTGAACTACCGCCTTGAAGGTGAACGGGGTGAAGAACATACCCGCACCGAAAGCATCAACTCGCTGGCCGAGGCCATCGCGCAAGTACCCGCAGTACTAAGGACTTTCGGGTATGAAGACTTTGCAGCCATCGGCCATCGCGTTGTGCATGGCGGCCAGAACCTGCGTACGGCCACGCTGATCAATGAGCAGGTGGTCAACGAAATCCAGGCCTGCTGCACCCTGGCGCCATTGCATAATCCGCCAGCGCTCCAGGCCATAAGGCTGGGCCGCAAGCTTTGGCCGCAATTACCGCAAGTAGCGGTATTTGATACTGCCTTTCATCACACCATTCCCGACTATGCCTGCCACTATGCCATACCGGTCGCCTGGCGCACCCGCGGTGTGCGACGTTATGGCTTTCATGGCACCTCCCATCATTATGTGGCCCTGCAAGCCGCAGCAGCCCTGCAGCGACCGCTTGACCAACTCCGGCTGATCAGCTGCCATCTCGGCAACGGTGCCAGCGTGTGTGCAATCAGTCATGGCCAATCGGTGGATACCTCCATGGGCATGACGCCACTGGAAGGCTTGGTGATGGGCACACGCAGTGGCGATGTTGATCCCGGCCTGTTCACTTTTCTGGCGCGGGAACTCGGGCTTGACGCTGCGGCCGTGGAGCAACAACTTAACAACGCCAGCGGGCTGCAAGCGCTGGCCGGCACCCACGAACTGCCGGCCATCGAAGCCCGCGCCGTGGCCGGTGATAAAGATGCACAGCTTGCGTTGCGGCTCTACGCCTACCGGGTGCGCAAATACATTGGGGCATATGCTGCGGCCATGGGGGGTCTTGATGCCGTGGTCTTCACGGGCGGCATCGGCGAAAACTCGGCTGACATGCGACGTCGCATCTGCGAACGCCTGGAATTCATCGGGCTCATGCTGGATGAAGATCGCAACCGCGCACCTGCTCTCGCTGATTTTGCAGTGGCCGGCATCCACAGCATCGATGCCCGCGTGAAAGTGCTGGTGACCCGTACCAATGAGCAATTCATGATTGCGCAGGAAGTGCAGCAAGTGCTGGCCAAACGCCAGAGCGACGCGCTCGTGCACATCCCGGTGGCAATCTCTGCCCGACACGTACATCTGTCGCAAGCGGCGGTCGATGCCTTGTTCGGCAAGGGTCATCAACTGACGCTGGATCACGCGCTCACCCAGAAGGAGGGTTGGGCAGCCAAAGAGCTGGTGTCTGTGATCGGGCCCAAAGGCAGTTTCCAGACCGTACGCGTATTGGGACCAACGCGTGCCGCCACCCAAATCGAAATTTCGCGCACGGATAGCTTCACCTTGGGCATTGATGCACCACTGCGGCCTTCCGGCCAGCTGCACAATACCCCGCAAGTCAGTCTGCGCGGTCCGGCTGGCGAAATTGAGACAGATGGTCTTATCGTTGCAGCGCGTCATATCCATATGAGCCCGGCTGATGCGCAACTACTGCAGCTGCATGATGGTGACTATGTCGACATGATGGTCGGCAGCAATGAACGCGCGGTGGATTTCACCCATACCCTGATTCGTGTCAAAGCCGGCTATGTCACCGAGATGCATATTGATACCGATGAAGCCAATGCCGCCGGCATCAAATTCTGTACCACTGGTGAACTGGTGCTCAATCACGCAAGCCCGATTCCGGCACGGGTTGCGAAAACCGGTACGGCCAGCCCATGACGGCGCCGCTGCGGTTTTATCAGCCCCCGCTCATCACCCAGCGGATCGGGCTGCTGATTTCCCAGCTGCAAGACCAACTGGCCCTGGCCACGCCGGATGCCCAAGACATTCATGATCTCAGGGTCACTTGCAAAAAACTGCGCAGCTGGATCCGGCTGCTGCGCCACACCGGTGCCGCTGATGACTGGCAGCACGCAGATCACGCCTTGCGCACTATCGCCAAAAAATTCGCACGCCTGCGCGATGCCGAGGTGCTGCAACAAACCGTTCGCACCTTGCAAGCCG
Organism: uncultured Gammaproteobacteria bacterium; assembly: GCA_903853385.1. Classification (GTDB taxonomy): domain Bacteria; phylum Pseudomonadota; class Gammaproteobacteria; order Pseudomonadales; family Pseudohongiellaceae; genus CAILUG01. Next base: position 73,683 of record CAINTJ010000001.1, on the reverse strand, counting down.
CAACGCGCAGCAAGCTGGGCCGGGCTGCCTGCCAACAGGTTCTGACCGGCCTGCAGACACTCACCCCGGTGGCGCCTGCCAACAAAAACATCAAGCTCGCCAGGAAAGTGGTACTGCAACTGACTGCCGCCAACCCTGCCGAACCGGTCTTGCGCAAGGGTATGAAGCTGACTTGCCAGCGCTGCCAGCGCCTTGGCCGCAAAGCCGCTGGCCGCCACGCTTCCATCGAGCAACTGCACCAGTTGCGCCGCTGGGTCAAATATCTGGGCTATCAGCTTGAGCTGGTGACTGTACCAGCGCAGCCCCGCAACAAATCCAGAAAGCAGCTGGTTGCGCTGGGCAGGACCCTGGGGCTGATCCACGACCTGGCTTTACTGCAACAGCGACTGGCTTCATTAAAGGACGTCGACGAGTCTGCACTGGTGTTTGTCGGCGCCCAGGCCAGCCGCCTGAGTCAAAGTCTTGTCAGGCAGGCTGCGCTGGCGAGCACAGCTCTGGCGGATATTTAACCGGGAGCTATGACCGGCACCCACCCACTGACCGAACTACGCAAGGCGGCCGGGATTCTGACTGTATGAATCAGTTTTTCAGATAGTAAGGCGTATCATCTTTCAACCGGGCAAACACACTGCCCTTGCCAGTGTCGTGCAACTGCAACTGTCCCTGTGCATTGACTTCAACCGGCATATCCAGCGAGGTCGTCAACACCGCTTCATCTCCGGCCAGTTTCACTTCTACCACGGTAAATGGCTGTGCCCGCTGGTACTGGTATTTCCAAAGATAGGGATTACGGGTCAGCAAGGCGGGCCACACCAGCAGCACCATGCGCTTGTTGAGTTTGTCTTCGCTCTGCCAGACATATTTGACGGAATAGCCTACGGCTTCATTGGTGAACAGATAACCCTTGGTCTCCTGCTGTTGCAGAAATTTTTCGAACTCCTCGACATTATGATTGGCGATGTATTGCTGATAATGCGTAACCACCGCCTTGGCCTTGTCGGGTTCGCTATAGCCCATTATCGATAACTTCACTTCTGCATCGCTGCTGATTTTGGCCTCTTGCGTTTGCCCCTTCCAGCTAGCCGCGGCGGCCATGGCTGACGGCGCTGACCACGCCAGCACCGCGCCAATCAACAGCGCCCGACCAGCGCACCAGGGTGAATGTTTACCAAGCATCACGGACCTCCCAAGGGTTATTGATAAAGGTAATTACGAGTGATCGGCACCGGGCCATGCTGTTTTGACAGTTGCAGCTGGTATACCACCAGATCCGAATAGCGGAACGCGGCTTCGCACACCGCCAGATAGAATTCCCACATGCGGCAGAATTCCTCCTGCATGAGTTCGGCAATGTCATGGCGGCTCTGCTGGAACCGCTGAAACCAGTGCTGCAGCGTCTGCGCATAATGCAAGCGCCACACTTCCATATCGGTGGGCCGCATGCCGGTAGATTCCACTGCCGTGGCCAACTCCGACAGTGCCGGCGTGCTGCCGCCAGGAAAAATATATTCGCGAATCCAGCGATTGGTCACACCCGGCGGGCCGGCACGGCCGATGGTGTGGATCAGCGCCACCCCTTCCTGCTTGAGCAATTCACAGACGCGACGAAAATAGGTGTGATGAAACGGCCGCCCAACATGTTCGAACATGCCAATGCTGACAATGCGGTCATAACTGCCTTGATGTTCCCGGTAGTCGGCCAGTTCAAACCGTACATTCTTGAGCCCGCGCCGCTCCTGTTCGCGCCTGGCCACGGCCAGCTGCTCGCGCGACAGCGTGATACCGGTGACTTCACAGTCAAAATGCGCGGCCAGATAAAACACCATGCTGCCCCAGCCACAACCGATGTCGAGGATATGGTCGCCGGGCTTGATCAGCAGTTTGCTGGCGATATGGCGGGCTTTGGCTTGCTGTGCGGCAGCAAGGCTGATGCCGGGCTCCGGGAAATAAGCGCAGGAATAGAACATTTCCTGGTCCAGAAAGCGACGGAACACCGGCTCCGGCACATCATAATGATGGCTGACGTTGCGGTAACTGCTGGTAATACGATTGAACTGCTGCAACAAGCGCGACAGCGTGCGCAGCCCAAAACCAGAGTCTTTCACTGCAAAATTACTGCGCAGGATTTCCAGCAGCGCATGCAAGCCGGAACTGCCGGCATGCCAGGCCCCTTCTACATAGGTTTTGCCAAGCTCGAATTCCCAGTCACGGGCAATGCGACCCAGTACCGCCAGGTCATTGAAATGCCAATGTGCCTCGGTTCCTGAAGTCCCGAAAGTATAATCAATGCCCGGCAAATGCAGATGCAAAATTCCGGTTTTGATGTGCTTTTCCAATAGTTTGAGAAACATGGCTGCTCCCGGTGGAAATCCGCGGACAATATATGCCAGTGATTTGGCATTTCGGCAAGAGCACTTCGTGCGCAGACTTGATCTGGACGAAGCTGGCCGCCGATAGGTGCTGTGTACTTCAGTCATGCGTGTGGGTAAAGTCTGCCCTCTCGATCGCCCGAGCCATCTCCACACCAACACCGGACCCAGCATGGATACCGATCCTATCGCCCCCTCTTTGGAGGCCGCGCCCTCACAGGCTGCAACCGGCAGCTACGATGTGGTGCATGCGCCGCGTCTGATGGCAGGCGACCGGGGTGCGAGCTGGGTCGTTGAAGGCTGGGATCTTTTCCAACAGGCCAAAGTCAGCTGGTTGCTGGTGGCACTGACCAGTGTCATCTGGCTGTTGCTGCTCGAGCATTACCCCTTGCTGAAGATTCTGGACAACGTGTTTGCCTTTGCGATATCCGCAGGCTTGATGCTGGCCTGCCACGCCAATTACCAGCGGCGCCCGTTTAATCCCGCAATTCTGCTGACCGGTTTCAGTCGCTTGCATCTGGGCCGTTTGCTGGGTGCCAATCTGGTATTAATCGGATTTTCCCTGTTGCTCAGCGGCCTGGTATTGGGAGACCTGCTCTGGCTGATTGCCGGCAATCAACAACTGCAAATGCTGGTCGCGAGAATGGCAGCACAGGCCGATATCACCAATCCGGATTTCCTGGCTACGCTGGCTGAACTTGACCAGGCCGTTAGTGTTATCGGCCTGCTACTGCGCCTGACGCTGATCCTGCTGTTGTTATTACCGGTATTCGCGGCAGCATGGTTTGCACCAGCCCTGATTGTGCTGGGCAACTGCGATATCAAAACCGCGCTGCTCTATTCCCTGCAAGCCACCATGAAGAACGTCCTTTCCTTCCTCATCTATGGGGTATTGCTGTTGATTCTCGCCTTGCTGGCATTATTGCCATATCACATAGGATACTTGCTGCTGATCCCTGTTTATCAACTTTCCGTTTACCTCTCTTACCGCGACATTTTTGTAAATTGACAATAGCCGGAACCTTTATGACAACCACCAAACCAGGCCTTGATGGCAACCGCTTGCAACATCTGAGGCAAGTAATTCAACAGGACATCGCCACCGACAAATATTTCGGTGCGGTGATTCTGGTAGCCCGTCATGGCGAACCTGCACTGCAGGAAGCCTTCGGCTGGTCAGGTGCCGACCATCAACAAGCCCTGAAACTGGATTCGGTGTTTTCGCTGTTCTCGCTCACCAAGGCCTTCACCACGGTGCTGACCTTGCGTGCCATTGAACTTGGCCAGTTCTCGCTGACCACGCGCGTGGCCGAAATCATTCCGGAATTTGCCGGTGGCCAGCGCGAAAAAATCAATTTCTTCCATCTGCTCACCCACACCTCCGGCTTGCCGGCGCTGTGGATACCCAAACCCGGCATGTACATCGACCGCCTCGACGAAATCATCACCGCCATCTGCCAGAACATCCGCTCCATCGACCCACCCGGTACCCGTTGCCATTACTCACCGCTGTTCAATCACGCGCTGATGGGTGAAGCCGTGCGGCGCTGCGACCCCCTCAAACGCAGCTATCGACAATTGCTGCAGGATGAAGTGCTGACACCACTCGGCATGCATGACACCGCCATCGGCCTGCGCGCTGACCTGCGTGAACGCCATATCTTCCCGGATTTCCGCGGCAAACCGCCGCAGGAACATCTGGGACGCAGCAACCTTGGTCCACAGGGTGCATTCAAGGAAGAACATGCCGAGATGCCATGGGTAGGGGGCATCACTTCGGTGCCTGACCTGTTCCGCTTTTCGGAAATGCTGCGCCAGGGCGGCACTTACCATGGCGCCCGCATCCTGTCGCCCGCCACCATTGATCTCGCCACCCGCAACTGGACAGGCACCCTGCCCAACGAACTCTATAAATCAGTAGCGCTCAATCATGGCTGGGAACCCTACCCGGCCTATATCGGCCTTGGCCTGTGTTTGCGTGGCGACACGGTGTGCCCCAATTTGTTTGGCTCACTGCCGACACCGCGCACCTTTGGCAACTATGGCTCCGGCAGCACCTTGTTCTGGGTGGATCCGGTGACGCAAGTCAGCTTCGTTTACCTGTCGGCCGGCATCATGCAGCAAGCACCCAACATCGAACGCTTCCATCGTTTGTCTGACATCGCGGCTTCCGCTGCGCTCTGAAAGAATATAACCCATGAACGGCAACCATTTTGATTATGTAATCATCGGCGCTGGCACTGCCGGCTGTGTGCTGGCCAACCGCTTGTCGGCCGACCCCAGCATCAGTGTGGCGTTGCTGGAAGCCGGCCCTTCCGACGTCACCCCGCTCGCGCACATCCCGTCCTTCGTGGGCACGCTGATGTTCCATAAAAACTACAGCTGGGGTTACCAGACGGTGCCGCAGCCGCAGCTGGGCGGCCGCAAAATCCTGTTGCCACGTGGCCGCATCCTGGGCGGTTGCAGTTCCACCAACGGCATGGCCTATTTCCGCGGCCACCCGCGCGACTTTGATGAGTGGGCCACGCTGGGCAACCCGGGCTGGAGTTTCCGTGAAGTACTGCCGTATTTCCTGCGCTCGGAAAATAACGACAATTACCGGGCTTCGCGCTGGCATGGCACCCAGGGTGAAATGCATATTTCGCATGTGCGCGAATACAACCCGATGATCAAACCGTTGCTGGCTGCCACCACTGCCCTGGGCTATGGCCGCTGTGATGACTTCAACGCCACACCGGATCCGGTTGGTTTTGATGTGCGCCAGAATGCCATTCACAACGGCCGGCGCGTATCGGGGGTCACTGCCTTCCTCGACCCGATTCGCCATCGCAACAACCTGCATGTTTTTACCCACTGTCTGGTGCGACACATCACCATCGTGGGAGGGCGCGCCACTGGCGTGGCGGTAGAACGGCAGGGCGTTATCGAAACCATCAGTGCCAACAAGGAAGTGCTGCTCAGCGCCGGCGCTTACGGCTCACCGGCAATCCTGCAACATTCCGGCATCGGCGATGCCACCCTGCTGCACCGGCTTGGCATCGACGTAAAACTGCATTTGCCGAAAGTCGGCCACAACCTGCACGACCATCCGTCCACAGTAGTGCAGATGCTTACTAGCAATACCGAATCCTACGGCCTGTCGTTGCCGGCGTTGCCGCGCAATGCACTCAGCGTATTCAAGTATCTGTTCCAGCGCCGCGGCCAGATCGCCGGCAACCTGTTCGAAGTCACCGGCTTTCTGCGCACCACTGACGGCCTCGACCGGCCCGATGTGCAGTTTGTCTTCATGCCCGCCAACCGCCCCGGAGCCGGCCAGGCGTTTCCACGCGGCCATGGTTTCGGCATCAACTCCATCCTGTTGCGCCCCAACAGTCGTGGCAGTGTGTTGATCAACAGCAACGACCCCCATGCCGCACCCTTGATCGACAATGCCTTCCTGCGCGACGACGCCGACCTGGAGCCATTGCTGCGCGGCCTGCGCATTGCCCGCAAGATCTTGGCGAGGCCGGAGCTGGCGAAGTACCAGGCTACGGAAATTCTGCCGGGGCCCGCCTTGCACAGCGATGATGAAATGCGTGATTACATGCGTCGCACCTGTACCGCCGTGCACCATCCTGGTGGTTCGTGCCGCATGGGCAGTGATGTTGATGCCGTCGTGGACCCGCAATTGAAACTGCGCGGCATTGATGGTTTGCGCGTTGTGGATGCATCCATCTTCCCGCGCATGGTCAGCGGCAACTCAAACGCAGGCGTGGTGATGGTGGCGGAGAAAGCTGCTGACATGATTCTCAACAAACCTGCACCGGCGCCGATAGAAATTTAAAGTTCAATTGCAAATGATGTATCACTGAATGCAGAAGTCCGGCAGCCAGTAGAGCTTTTCAAAACCGTCGGAGGCCATGGATGGCCGGAGGCGAGCCTACAGGGACGTACTTGTGGCGTGTTTTGAAAAGCTCTACTGGCTGCCGGACCACCAAAGAATAACGAATACGAAGAGGATCCAACCATGCAAGATACCTATGACATCGTGACTATCGGCTCCGGCCACAACGGCCTGGTCGCTGCTGCTTATCTGGCTGCCGCCGGCAAAAAGGTGCTGGTAGTCGAACGCCAATCCTGGTTCGGCGGTGGCGTTATCACCCGCGAACTGACCGTGCCCGGCTTCAAGCACGACCAACACAGCATGGCGCACATTTTCATTCAGGCCAATCCGCTGATCAAGGACGACGAGCTGGGGCTGCTGTCGAAATACGGCCTCAAATACATCTACCCGGAAATCCCGCTGATGTCGGTGTTTCCCGATGGCTCCACGCTGGCGCTCTACACCAACCGCGACAAGAACTACGCCGAGATTTCGCGCTTCTCCAAACGCGATGCCGAATCCTATCTGCGCCTTTCGGAACTGGGCGCGATGTATCTGCCGGCGATTGTCAGTGGCATGTTCTCGTTGCCACCACCGACCGGCGCGATGTATGCGTTCATGGATTCGTCGAAGGAAGGCCGGCTGATGATGTCGATCATGCAGAAGAGCGCCTATGACATCGTCAAGGAATATTTCACCGACGAACATGTGCTGTTGCACTTCACGCGCATGGTCAGCGAGAACCTGACCGGCCCCGAAGAAAAAGGCACCGGCTTTGGTTTGTTTGTATTTCTTGCCTTCCTGGAAAAATACGGCATCGGCGTGGCACAAGGTGGCAGCGGCCAGTTGTCGCAGGCGCTGATCCGCTGCATCGAAGACCATGGCGGTAGCGTAATCGGCAATATCAGCGTCAACAAAATTCTCACCAGCAAGGGCCGCGCCGTTGGCATAACCACTGACGATGGCCGCAGCTTCCATGCCAAAGACGGTGTTATCGGCGCCATCCATCCGCATGACATCGGCAAGTTCATCGACGGTGTCGAGCCGGAAATTGTGGAAGCGGCTGCCAAAGCCCAGCTCACCGAGAACGTGGTATTCACCGTGCATGCCGCGCTCAATGCCCCGCTGGAATTCAAATGCGGTGACAAGCCGCGCAGTGCGATGATGATCGAGCTGTTGCCCGATCGTCTCGACGTTTTGCGCGGCCACTTCGATGATTTACGTTATGGCCGCATTCCGAAGGATTCACTGATCGGGCTGGGCTCGGTTACCAACATTGATCCTTCCCGTGCGCCGGCCGGCAAAGCCACGATGCATGCGTGGGACTATGTGCCCTACGAACATCCGAACGGCGGGGCCAAACACTGGGACGTGTGCAAACATGAATTCGCCGACCAGATGCTGGAAAAAATGGGCGCGTACATCAACAACATCGGCAAGGACAACATCATCGCCTATCACTGCGACAGCCCGCTCGACATGGAACGCCACTCCGCCTCGTTCCGCAAAGGCGACATCCACGGGGTGGCCTATAATCTGGTACAGAACGGCTCGCACCGACCCACACCGGACCTGGGCCAGAACACCGTGCCCGGCGTCGAGCGCTTCTATCTGGTGGGACCGTTCCAGCATCCGGGCGGCGGTGTGTTTGGCGCCGGCCGCGCGACTGCGATGAAGATGTTTGAAGATCTGGGCTTGTCGGCCGACAAGCTGAACTAGTAGCTGGCGGAAGTCAGCGTAACAACACCTGGGGTATTCCCGGCGTTGTTACGCTGCCCCGCACCACCGGCACCGAACGGTCTAGGGCTTGCGGCCACTGACCAGCGAATAATAGCCGCCACCGGTGCGCACCGCTTCCACATCGACGAAACCGGCGCTGCCGAGGATGTCGCGGAATTCAGCGAGGCTGTATTGCTTGCCGAGCGTGCCCACCAGCATCAACAAGCTGAAGGCAGCCGCCGGGAACGGGCCGGTGTAATCGTCATCCATCAGGATCTCGTTGAGGAAGATGCGGCCGCCGCTGGGCAGCGCGTCGAAGCTGCTTTTGGCGAGCAAGCGGCAGGTTGCATCCGACCAGTCATGGAACACGTTGGAGAAGAAATGGCCGTCATGGCCGTGCGGCCAGGCTTCAGTGAACATGTTGACGCCGGCGGTGCTGACCTGTTTGCCGATGCCGGCACGCTCGATGAATTTCTGGGCTTCGGTCGCCATTTCCTTGAGATCCATCAGCACTACTTTGAGACCCGCATGGGCGCGTGCGATCTCGATGCCGTAAACACCCGAGCCACAACCGACATCCATCAGCGAGGCAAGCTCGCCGAACACGCTCTGTGCTGCCGCGCCGAGCGCCGGGGCCTGGCTGTGGGCATGCATGAATTTGGCGATGCCTTCCGCAGCTTCCTGCGACATGCTGCCGCGTTCCCACTCGGCGGGGCGGGAAGCGATGTCGCCTGAACCCTCGCCGACATCGCCGGCGCGCTTGCCGGTGCGCAATGATGCGAGCAGTCGCCCCCGCAGCGTGGTGTTGAAATCTATCTGTTTGGTGAAATAACCCCAGTAACCTTCGCCATCCGGATGCAGCCAGGTGCGCGCCAGATGGGTAGCACGCCAAAGGCCCAACCGCTTCTCGACCAGTCCCATCGAACACAGCGCCGCCAGGTTCATCGCCAGCGCGCGGGCGTTGACGCCAAGTTGTGCTGCCAGTTGGTCGGTGGTGAGCGCTGCCTCGCTAAGAGCCTTGAACGTGCCCACCTCAGCATTAACGTTTACCACCGGCAGACGGAATTGCGCCAGCCATATATCCCAGATTGCACTATCGTCATTGGTCGGTGGCAATGCACTCATTGGTTATTCTCCTGTAATAAATATTGTTATCCAGCGCCATGCGCAGCGCGTGGCCATGCATTATGCCTGTACCGGGTATTTTGCAAAGCGCGTACAATTTCCGTTCAGAAAACGTTTACACCACGCTCATCACGTAATGACTGTCCATGTATTCACGGATCTTCCACACCAGGCCGTCTTTCACTTCGATGACCCAGCAGTACTGGTTGTTGTAAAAGTTGCCGTTGCGCAATTTGCCTTGGCCGCGCGATTCAACACAGACCACATTGCCCTTGCAAAAAATATTATCGACGGTGGTTTTGGGATCGCCGTCTTCGAAGATGCCGCGCACGGGTGCCAGGAATTCATCGACGATGACATCGCGCGGGGCATGCACGCCGGCGCCTGGCACGTTTTTCACCATTGGGGTCCAGCTGGCGTCGGGATGCAGGGTGGCGCGGATGTTCTCCAGATGCCCGCTGCTGAGCACTTCGAAAAAATTGCGTACTAGCTGTTCGTTTTGTTCGGGGGTAGACACGTTATTGCTCCTGTAGTTGTAACTAGACCTTGATTTTTCCCGGCGCTGTTTCCGTCAGGAACAGGCTCAGCATGCCGCCGATGAAGGCGCACACCATCATCACAATCATGTGGGCGATCAGCGAAGTGTGGTCAGCGAACCAGCCGGAAATGGTGGGCGCCAGCACGCCACCGACAATTTCGCCGGCGCCTACCACCAGCCCCATCGACGAGGCCGCCAGCGCTTTCGGCACCGTCTCGGACGGAATCACGCCCATGAATACCGCGAACGACCCCGACGCCGACCAGCCAATCAGCAGCAACAGACTCAGCATCCACAACGGACCGCCGAAATATACCGCGGCTATCGGTGTCAGCAACCCGATGAAGGTGAAGATGATCATGGTAGGCTTGCGACCGATGCGGTCGGAAATCCACGGCACCACAAAGCCGCACACCATGGTGGCAATGCCCATCGGCGCTATCACCTGCCCCGCCACATCCGGCGTCATGCCTTTCACCAACGTGAAGTACACCGGCAGGAAGATGAGGCCGACCAGATACCACGAGATCATGAATACCGCGATGCCGCAGCACACCAGGATGTTGCGCTGCTTCAGCATGTCGAGCATGCCGGGTTTTGCCACGGCGGCTTCCACCACTGTTGGCACGACTGCCTTCGGTTCACGCACAAACAGCCAGATCAGGGTGGCGCACACCAGGCCCGGCACGGCGCTCAGGTAGAACGCCGTGCGCCAGCCGTAATCGGTGGCCAGCCACGGCAGTACCAGCGGTGCCACGGTGGTGCCGAGCAGCGAGGCGAAGAAGTTCTGCATCAAGCCGGCATTGACGCCACGCCGCTTGGGTGAGGATTCCACATTCATGATGGCGAAGCAGATCGGCAGAAACGGCCCTTCCGACAGCCCCATCACCACGCGTGACAACAGCAGCAGCATAAAAGTGCCGGCGATGCCTGACAGCGCCGAGCACAGCGAGAACACGATGACCGACAGCAGCAGGAACGGCTTGCGCACACCGCTCTTGTCCGACATCGCACCGATCAAATAGGCCGAGATCGCCCACGCCATCGACAGGCCGGAACCCAACATGCCCAACTGGGTCTGGTCGAGCCCCAGGTCTTTGATGATGAAGGGCGCCAGGTTGCCAATCGCATTGCGATCAAAAAACACAATGCCAAAGGTAAACCCCAACAACAGCAACAGACCGTTCTCATACGTGAACCACTTTGATTTTGTTGTCATACTGCGAGTCTCCTGTTGTTTTTATGAATACACATTGAACTTGAGAGCCTTGGGCCGATAACTGCTTCGGAAACCGTCTGAGACCATGGATGGCCGAAGCGAGCCTACAGGGACGTATTCACGGCGCGTTTCAGAAGCAGTTATCGGCCCAAGGCTATGCTCTATTCATCAATAAACGAAATAGTCCGCACTTCCATACTCTGCCGCGGCGGTGCCCCCTCCGGCGTCTCCGGATCCGTGAACGCGGTATGCCCGGTCCACTGCGGCTGGGAAGCGTCAGAATCATACAGCTTGAATGCAAACATCTCGTCTGGCCGCATCTCTTTCACGTAATACCAGCGATGCTGCGGGTTATAACTCAGATTGAAACCAAACAAGGGCGGCCGGTTGGGATCATCCAGCCCACCGCGGATTTCACTGTCATGCAGATCGGTGGCCAGCACTGACGACGCATCACACAGCGCCAGTGGCGTGCGATAAACCGTGGTGATCGGCCGCCAGAAATTCATCAGCACCATCCGCTTTTGCAGCCAGTAGTCCGCCTGCTTGCCCAGCACAATACGCACCTGCTCCTCCACAGTCGGGCGCCCATAATCCACATGGGCACCGAAGGCCGGCAAGCGCCCCTGCTTGTTGGCAGGATCATCACTGCGTGCCACCGGTCCGAACGCAATCGCATGCTGGGCGCCGTTGAGCTGTTGGGCCAGCGCGATCACTTCTGGATAGAACACTTGCCCAATTTCCATCGGATCGAAGAAGTTCTTTACTGCCGAGTGGTGATTGAGCAGTGCAAAACCGTTGCGGGCAATGCTGATCTCTGCCTGCAACGGCCGCATATCGGTCAAGGTCATCGCGTGCTCATCGGCCGGCCAGTAGGAGCGGTCGCGGTCGGCCGGATAGAAAATCGAGCGTTCTCCTTTCACCACATAGCGGATGGTGGCCTCGATCTGGTGGGGAGCTGCGAGTGCGGACATGGGTTTGTTCTTGTTATGCTGGCTTGTCGTTCTTATAGCATTGCCAAGTTTCCAAATAAAGCCTTGCGGGCTTACACTGGCACGAACCATAACAACAATATGCTTTGAGGGGATCGCATGACCTTGCAACAGGTGCACGACCACATTGAACAAAGCCGGCTACGCCCCTACCAAATGCTGATCATCGCACTGGGAGTAACCATCAACCTGCTCGATGGCTACGACATTCTCGCACTGTCGGTAATCTCGCCGATTCTCACCCGCGAATGGCACCTGGGCCCGGAAGCCCTGGGACTGTTGCTGAGCGCCACACTGGCCGGCACCGCCGCCGGCGGCTTTCTGTTGTCACCGATTGCCGACCTGTGGGGCCGCCGCACCTCCATCATGATTAATCTGGCGCTGATGAGCATAGGCATGCTGTTTTCGTCGGCCGCCAACTCGGTGGAAATGCTGTGGGCGATGCGTTTCCTTACCGGCCTGGGAGTCGGCGCCATGTCGGCGTCGGTGGGCACGCTGATCTACGAATACTGCAACCTCAGAAGCCGCAACCTCGGGCTGGGGCTGGTGGTGGTGGGTTACAGCGTCGGCCAGGTGCTGGGCGGTTATGTCGCACCGTGGCTGCGGGATGATTTCAGCTGGCGCGGCGTGTTCGTGTTTGGCGGCACCTGTTCGGCTGCGTTGCTGCCACTCATATATTTCAACTTGCCTGAATCGCTCGATGTGATGGTGATACGGCAGACTCCGCAGGCGCTGACTGCCGTCAACAAGGTGCTGGCCAAATTGAGTCTGCCCGCATTCGCCACGCTGCCACCGCCGCCGGTGAAGGCCAAGCACGCCAGCCTGCTGGATCTGGTCCGCCCGCCGATCCTGGCGCGTACCGCGCTGATGGCGCTGAGCTATTTCTTCTACATGATGACGGAATACTTCTTCTTTGGCTGGAACAACCAGCTCACCACCAACGCCGGCTTTGCCGATGCCGATGGTATCTTCATCACCCGCCTCACCAGTTATGGCGGCATCGCCGGTGGTATTGCGGTAGGCATCCTGACCTTCAAATGGCCGTTGCGCCCAGTGTCGGCGGCAACGCTGACCGTGATGGGGCTGTCACTGATGGTGTTCGGTGCCGCCGCCAACAATCTGCTGCTGGCGCAATGGGCTGCGTTTATCAATGGCACTTGCATCATGGCCTCGGCCGTCATGCTGTACGCCGCCGGCTCTACCACCTTCCCGGTGCGCGTACGCGCGACCGGCATGGGCGTAGTGATGAGTGCAGGCCGCCTGGGTTCCATATTCGGCCCTGCCGCCGCCGGCTTTATGCTGGGCGCTGATTTCAGTCGTTTCAGCGTGTGTTTGCTGCTGTCACTGCCGGTGCTGCTGTCCATTGCCACACTGGTGCGCGTGCCACTGACCCCGGTAGAAGCATAGTATTGCCTGTTTGTTACTGTAGTTACTGATCATCAAGGGGATAACCAAATGAAGAACCATCACCGTATCAAATTGCTCACCAGTGCGTTGCTGCTGGCCCTGAGCGCACCACTGCTCGCCCAGGATCTGCTGATCACCAATGGCCGTGTGCTGGACGGCAAAGGCGGCGTCATCGACAAAGGCTCGGTGCTGATCCGTGCCGGCAAAATCGAATCGGTGACAGCGGGCACCCAAACCGCCAACGGCGTCAAGGTGATCGATGCCGGCGGTAAAACCATCATGCCGGGCCTGGTGGAAGGCCATCGTCATGTGATTCAGGGCAACCCTGGCACCTGGCTGGCGGAGCGGGCTCCCAAACAGATGCAGGAATTTCTTGATGCCGGTTTCACGACGGTGCTGTCGGCCATCGACGCGGCTCCCATCATCGAAGCCCGTGACCGCATTGCGCGTGGCGACATGCAGGGCCCACGCCTGCTCACCGGCACCTTCATTCCGGTCGCGGGCGCCATCACTGACGGCCCACCGCCAGAGCCAGGTGATCCGGCCCGCACCGATCCTGCCCGCATTGGCGGCGGTAACAAAGCCGCCCCGGCGATTCCACGGGAAGTCATCATTGCGGCGGTAGCTGCCGCCAAAAAAGCCGGCTACGACTACCTCAAGTGTGTGGTCAACACCACACCGGGCGGACCGGAAATCGCCACACTCAAACTGATTGTGGAAGAAGGCAAGAAAGTCGGCATGCCCACCATTGTGCATGCTGTCAGTGTCAAAGACTCTGCTGCCGCCATTGATGCCGGTCCGGCCATGCTGGTGCATACGCCGCATATCGGCCGCCTCGATGAAGATCAGGCCGCGCTCAAGAAAATCGTGGGCGCCGGCATTCCGATGACCTCCACGCTGGCGGTGTTTGTGCCGCACTTCGATGCCAACAACAAGCCACTGTTCCGCGATGCGCAGCCCTTCCCGTTCAATACGCTGTCGAGTGCCGGTCAAGGTCCCGTCAACGCACGCCTGTTGTGGGAAGCCGGCATTACCTACGGCTTCGGTACCGATACCACCTGGGCACCCAAGGAGTCACTGGCTGACGAATTGCGCGCTTTGCGGCTGGTGTTCTCACCCACCGACATCGTCAAGATCATCACCATCAATGCCGCCATCGCTACCCAGCATGGCAAGGAGTTTGGTTCACTGGAAGCCGGCAAGGCCGGTGACGTGGTGATCATCGATGGCAATCCGTTGCAGGATAGCTCTGCGCTTCTGCACGTGGTCACCACGATCAAAGGTGGCAAAGTGGTGTTCAATAAATAATTTTCCTTGTGAGCATTGCCTTGCTCCGCCACAGGCTTCTGAAACACACCGCAAGTACGTCCCTGTAGGCTTGCTTCGGCCATCCATGGCCTCAGACAGTTTCCGAAGCCTGTAGCGGAGCAAGGCTCTCAAGATCAGTGTGTAATTCTTTCAGTCGGAATAAACACCCGCCGAATTCTGCAGAGGGCTTTGCAGAGCAAACACTCAATGCGTTAAAGCATACATCGCAATATTGACACTGAGCCTGAGGCCCAGATTGGCCCGGTCGGCCGGATAACGCGGATCATCGGCCCATTGCAGGGAATCCCACACGTCGTTGTTGAACGCAATCAACACCAGCAAGCGCCCATTGTTATCGACTATGCCGCGCCAGTGCGGGTCGTTGCCGTCACTGAGCCTGCCACCGCCACCCCGCAGCAGGGAATTCATGTTGGGTATCTGGGTCTGATTCAACGGGGGGATGTCGTATACGGTATGAAATACCGGATGGCTGGCGTCGAGATCGACAACCGCATATTCCGGAAAAATGCGCCTGAGGCCGTCCACAAAACCCGGCCAGGTTTCAGAACCGAAGAAACTGTCGGCAAACAGGAAGCCGCCCTTGAGCAGGTAGTTGCGAATATTGAGAACTTGTTCGTCAGTGAGTTGCCAGGAGCCGGCCAGTCCCACCACCAGAAACGGGAAATAACCCATTTCTTCCGCATTGTTCGGATTGACTGCCTGTTCCACCGAACGCACGTCGAGCGTGGTGAATCGCCGCAGTCCCCGCGCAAAAATGCGATCGCCGTCAGGATAATCCACTGACCAGCTGGTGCCGCCCTGCTCCCAGTCGCGACCGCCGCCGCGGCGGCGGCCAAAGCCCATGCGCATGCTGGATGGATACATCAGACGGGCGGTGACAAAGTCACCAGGCTGCTGCCAGTCAGAGGGCAGCTGGGTGTTGGCATTGTATTCAAAACTGTCGTACTGGCGGAACGCAGGCTGCGCCCACGCCAGCTGTGGCAACCAGCATGGCAGCAGACAAACAGCGAGTACAAATGTAAATCCGGATCGACAGAGCTTCATGGCGGGAGTGTAGAATGCGGCTGCGAAGTAAACACTGCAAAACTAATCCAATGTCCTTGTCGGCTACAAGCAATACTCTGTTTGTTACGCGCGAGTTACTCGAACATAACGCGCAGCAGCATCCTGCGCTCGTGGTGCTGAAATTCGACACTGGTGAATGTTATACCAGTGTCCAGCTGCTGGCGGCCGTGCAGCGCCATGCCGCCGGTTTGCAGGCCCTTGGCGTCAAACAGGACGATTTTGTGCTGAGCTGGCTGCCCAATGGACCGCTGGCAGTGCTGGTATGGCTGGCGCTGAACTATGCTGGCGCGATCTTTGTGCCGATCAATACTGCCTACAAGGGTCGTCTGCTGCAGCATGTGATCAACAACAGTGGTGCCCGCCTGCTGATCACCGATGGCCGCTGGCTCGAACGGCTGGCCGGCATCAATACCGGGCAGTTGCAGCAAGTGGTGGTAGCAGGAACTGTGCAAACAAAATTGCCGGGGCTGGCCTTGCTACCAGCATCAGTGCTGACCACCGGCACTGCCGAGCTGCAGCCGCTGTCGCGCCCGCTCCAGCCCTGGGACACCCAGTGCGTGATCTTCACCTCCGGCACCACCGGCCCTTCGAAAGGCGTGCTGTGTTGCTATCGCCACACTGTCACCGCCGCGCAGGAATTCCGCCATGTCGGCCCGGGTGACTGCAATCTGGTGGCACTGCCAATGTTTCATATCGGCGGGATACTCGGTATCAACTTCGCACTGATTCACGCCGGTACGGCGGCGGTAGTGGAACGCTTTCGAACCGAAACTTTCTGGGACACCGTGCGCCAGCTGGAAGTCACGGCGGTCGGCCTGCTGGGCACCATGGTGCAATTCCTGATGCAGCAACCAGTGCAGCCTGATGAAAAACAGCACAGCATCCGTACGGCAGTGATCGCGCCCTACGGTGACGAAGCGCTGGCGTTTGCCGATCGCTTCAACATCCAGGTGTTTACTGAATTCAACATGACGGAGCTGTCGGTGCCACTATGGGCCGGCCCCAATCCGGCTGCACGCGGCAGTTGCGGTCAACCGCGCCCGGGTGTGGAGCTGCGACTGGTGGATGCCTTCGACAATGAAGTCGCCGCCGGTGCAGTGGGTGAATTGCTGATACGCAGCGACCAGCCGTGGACCATGAGCCATGGTTATCTCAATGATGCGGTGGCGACTGCCCACAGCTGGCGCAACGGCTGGTTTCACACCGGCGATCTGTTTCGTTATGACAGCCAGCAAAATTATTTCTTTGTTGATCGTGTCAAAGACATGATGCGCCGGCGTGGCGAAAACATTTCGTCATTTGAAGTGGAAGCCGAGTTACTGTGCTTTCCCGGCGTCAAGGCCGCGGCCGCTGTGGCCGTACCCGGTGATGGCGGCGAAGATGAGGTGCTGGCCGTGCTGGCACCGCAAACCGGCGTGGTGCTCGACCCGCCCGCCTTGATCGCTTTTCTGCAGCCGCGCATGGCGGCGTTCATGATTCCGCGTTATGTCCGCATTGTCGACGAGCTGCCGCTGACGCCTTCGCAGAAAATTGAGAAACATGTGCTGCGCGCGCAAGGCATTACTGATGACACCTGGGATCGTGGCAATTCGCGTCAGTGGCAAAGCGCCGCAACTGCCAGCAAACAATCCCATATGCGCTTTGCCCCTGACGCGAATTGCGCGCCGCCGGCCACCGGCCCGCTCGCCGGCATCAAAGTGCTGGAATTCGCCGGACTGGGGCCCGCACCGTTCTGCTGCATGTTGCTGGCGGACCTGGGCGCCCAGGTCACCCGCATCGACCGGCCCGGCACGGTCTATACCGCTGCCGATGTAGAAGCGCGCGGTCGCCAGTCAGTAGCGCTTGATCTGAAAACCACTGCCGGCACCGCACAGGCGCTTGCGTTGCTGCAACAGGCCGACATACTGATTGAAGGTTTCCGCCCCGGCGTGATGGAGCGGCTGGGGCTGGGTCCGGGACCGGCACTGCAACTGAATCCGCGCCTCGTCTACGGCCGCATGACCGGCTGGGGCCAGAGCGGACCGCTCGCCCACAAGGCCGGCCATGACCTTAACTATCTGGCGATCACCGGCGCACTGCATGCGTTGGGCACCCAGGCCAAACCGGCAGTGCCGCTCAACCTGATCGCCGACTTTGGCGGTGGTGCGCTGTATCTGGCGATGGGCGTGCTGGCGGCGCTGCATCACGCACAAAAAACCGGACAGGGCCAGGTGATCGACAGCGCGATGACCGATGGCGTGCTGTCGATGATGAGCATGATTTATGGCGATTTTGCCGATGGCCGCTGGGTGGATGAGCGCGAGAGCAATGTCATCGACGGTGCCGCACCGTTCTACAACGTCTATCAATGCAAGGATGGCAAGTGGATCAGTCTCGCTGCCATCGAGCCGCAGTTTTATACGAAGTTTGTGCAGGTCGCCCAACTTACTGCGGCCGGGTTCGAGCAACAATGGAAGCGGGCGCTGTGGCCGCAACAGCAGCAACAGCTGGCAAGCTGGTTCCGATCACGCACGCGTGACGAGTGGTGTGAGTTCTTTGCCAGTCATGATGTCTGCATCGCGCCGGTGCTCAGTCTCACGGAAGCCCGCCTGTATCCGCCCAATGTGGCGAGAACCGCTTTTGTCGTCACCGATGGCATTGCGCACCCTGCACCGGCGCCCAGATTTTCCGGATCCGGCCAGCACTGATCAGTGCTGGGCAAGTTGTGTATCGCTGCGGTTGAGTCCTCCGATCCAGATTCATCCACACTGAAAGCGCTGGCTTCAGATCTGATGGCCTGCCATGTGCAGGCTATCAGCGTCCCACTCCTACCTTCAGTTCCCGCGCCGCCCACGGGATGAAATATTTCCAGTTGGGCCCATCCGTGTGGCCGCCGTCATGCTGACGCCAGGCCAGCTCGCCTTCCAGCAAACCGTGATTCACGGCCGGCATCCTGGCCGTCTGGTAATTTTCGTTAGTGCCAAGATCTTTCGCGCCCAGCAGCCTGAACACCTGGCCAGCGGCCACCGTAGCCATGTAACTGCCTTGTTGATCGAGCCACAATGCATCGCCTTGTTCCGGCACGCCGTAACTAATGAAAGTCGGGCGCGGTGCACACAGCGCTATCAGCATGTGCGAATCAATCGGCAACTGGCTGGCATCCATGCTGCCGAAACTGGATGCGGCGGTGCCGTATTTGAGGAAGTTGCCGGCCATCCAGTGGTACTCACCCATAGCAGTAAGGTTCTCCACCATTTCTCCGAAATCACGGCGATACGGCGAAGCGCCACCTTCACCAGAGGAACCAATCAGCGCTACCGCAAAGCGCGGTTCGAACGCCATCGTCACCAGCGCCGCCTTGCCGTAACGCGAGACACCATCAATGCCGACGCGCTTGCCATCCACCGCCTGGTCGGTTGCCAGATAATCCAGCGCCCGCGCTGCGGCCCACGACCACGCCCGCAGTGCACCCCAGTCTTGCGGTTGGCGCGGCTGGCCCTTGTTGACCAGACCGATGATGCCTTTGGTCAAGCCGGCGCCGTTGTCGGCCTGCACACTGACCGGATTCAGATAAGCTACACCCCAGCCAGCGGCCACTAGCTGCTCGCCGGCCGGCGGATCACTGGCCACTGGTGTGGCACCCGGTGGGCCGAAGCCGGGCACGGCTTCATTACCCACGCCTTGCTGCAACTTGCGGCCTCCGAAAATAATCATCACCGGCACCGGCCCCTTGACGTTGTTCGGCAGCACCAGCGTGAGCTCGATATTGACGTCGATGGCGGCATAGCTGCTGTTGTCCACATGGCCCACCAGCTGTTTGCCGCTGACTGCCACACTCCCCAACTTGCCATCGGCAGTTGCCGTGACTGACCATTGCACTGCCGGCACCCGGGCCGGAATACGTCCGATGATGTCCCGCTCAAATGCTTCCACGATTTGCGGACGCCGTTGCTGCTTCCACTGCTCAGCAGTGGTGGCCGCCGTGCCGGTAGCCAGCGTCAACAGCTGCGGCCACACCGGATAGCGATTGGCCTTGGCTTCATCGACGTTGGCAAAATTCGGATCGGTTGCCTTGCCACTCGGGCCGGGCCGCAATTGGGTGATGCCGAGCTGCGCCAGCATGTGCTGGTGGTCCTCGGCGGTGGTCCACTCGTGGGCAGCGGTTGCGGGTGGAGCGGACTGGGCGAGCAGTGGCGCTGCGGCAGTCAGCAGCAGAGCCAACAGCGTCGACCCAGGGCCCAGCGAGGTATTCAGTTGTGCCATGGTTGACCCCTCCTATGCTTGCTGTGATTCAGAGCTGCAAGCATAGGCCCGGGATCAAGGATTATTCAACCTGTACTCAAGCCGGGCCTTAGATTGCCCGACATGAACACATACAGGTAAGCTTCAAGGCCTTGCTGTTCAATGTTTGCCTTGCACGGACCCATGCATGAATTCTCCTCCCGCCCCAGCCCCGGACTTCATCCCGCAAATGGAACCTTGCATCGGCGACGAAGAGCGCAAAGCCGTGGCCGACTACATGGCCGCACCCGGCTGGCTCACCGAATTCCGCAACACCGCCCTGTTTGAAAAAGCAGTCGCGCAATACTGCAATTGCGAGCATGCGATTGCAGTGAACAGCGGCACGGTGGCGCTGACGCTGGCGGCCTTGGCACTGGAGCTTGGCGTGGGCGATGAAGTGATCGTGCCCAACTTCACGATGATTGCCACGCCCAACGCAATCAAGCTGGCAGGCGCCACGCCGGTGCTGGTGGATGTGGAACCAGCGACGCTGTGCATGGACATCGACCTGGCCCGCGCCGCCATCACGCCCCGCACCAAGGCCATATTTCTGGTTGCCATCAATGGCCGCTACCCGGCGGCCGGCATTGAAGCTTTTGTCGATCTGTGTCGTGAACACAAAATTGCGCTGGTGGAAGATGCCGCGCAGGCGCTGGGCTCGCGCTATCCCGATGGTTTTCACATGGGCACCAAGGCCAGCATTGGTTGTCTGTCATTTTCCGCTCCCAAAATCATTACCACCGGTCAGGGCGGCATGCTGCTCACCAATGATAGCCGCATCGCCGACAAGCTACGCCGCCTGAAAGACTTCGGCCGCAGCGATGGCGGCAACGACATTCATGACAGCATCGGCTACAACTTCAAGTTCACCGAACTGCAAGCGTGTATCGGGCTGGCCCAGCTGGAAAAACTGGCCGCGCGCGTGCTGCGCAAAAAAGCCATCTGGCAGCGCTATCAATCAGCGCTGGCCGGCATTGAGGGCATCCAACTGTTTGACATGGATATTGTCAATTGCGTGCCGTGGTTCATCGACATCCTGGCTGACCAGCGCGATGGGTTGCAGCAGTTTCTGCGTGAGCAAGGCATAGGCACGCGCGTGATGTATCCGCCGATCAATGCGCAGCTGTGCTATCAGGTGGCGGGCAGTTTTCCGGTGTCGGAAGAGGTGGGCCGGCATGGCTTGTGGTTGCCGTCGGCATCGCAGCTAAGTAATGCGCAGGTCGACCGCGTATGTCAGGCAATACGTAGTTTTCAGTCCTGACAATGCTGGCTTTTTTTCAGCTTGTTGGTCCAGTACTCGATCATTTCCAGCATCATGTCTTCGAAACTGATTTCCGGCTGCCAGCCCAGCGTGTTGCGTATTTTGCTGGCATCGCCTTTCAGATACGGCAATTCTTCCGGCCGGAAAAACTTGGGATTGATCCGGATGTGGTCCTGGTAGTTGAGGCCGAGCTGGCCGAACACGAATTCGCACATTTCCCGCACTGAGCGCGTCACCCCGGTCGCCACTACGAATTCATCGGGTTCACTGTGGTTGAGAATCATGTGCATGGCTCTTACATAATCGCGGCTGTGACCCCAGTCGCGATAGGAATCCATGTTGCCCATTTCCAGATGCGACAGCATGCCCAGCTTGATCATCACCGCGCCTTTGACGACCTTGCCGGTCACAAAGTTGGAACCGCGCATCGACGACTCATGATTGAACAGGATGCCATTGGATGCGAACAGCTTGTAGGATTTGCGGTAGTTTCTGACGATATGGTACGCAAACAACTTGGCGCAGCCATAGGGGCTGGTCGGCAGCATGGTCGTGGTTTCCCGCTGGCACAAATCGTCATCAATGCCGGTGCCAAACATCTCGGAACTGGAGGCCTGATAGAAACGCGCCTCGGGACACTCCAGCCGGTAGGCCTCCAGCATGTTCAGGGTTCCCATCGCGTTGGTGTTGGCGGTGTACAGCGGGATTTCAAAACTGATTCTTACATGGGACTGGGCCGCCAGATGGTAGATTTCATCCGGCTGGATATCCCGCAACAGCCGGGAAATGGCCGACGAGTGGCCAAGATCGCCGTAATAGGTTCTGATCTGGTCGGTCAGATCGTCGATGCGCAGTTCCTGATGCTCAGGGATCGAATTACGTCGCACGATGCCGTGTACTTCGTAGCCTTTCGACAACAACAAGCGGGCAAGCTGGGAACCATCCTGGCCGTTGATACCTGTGATAAATGCCTTACGCACCTGCACTCCTTCTGTTCAATGACCCAACGATGAATCAAATAAATACCTTGTCCTGCTGCTGCCCGGTATAGGGGCCGGTCTTGTATTCATAAACCAGAGTGTCAGGTACCAGCGCCTCGTAGTTGTGTCCACCTTGCAAGGTAAAACTGGCATCTCCCGGCAACAAGCAATGGTCTTCGAGAAACTGGCCGTCCAGATCATAAAAAAGACAACGCACTTCCCCGGCGATTACCACCCAGCTCTCCTGCGCTATCACTGATTGCGGACCACGCTTCCACACATGCTGGTGGGGCTGAAAGGTTTGCCCCTGCCGCAGATTGAGCGCAGAACACTGCAGAAATTGTTCCGGTGCCACCAGATCAAGCCTGCCGGCAGCCATTTCGGCCCTGCGGAATACCATATGCAGCAGGGTTTCTGGTTGGCAGCGAGAGTAAATCTTGTCCATAGCGCGTTCAGCTACTGGTCTGCAGGAAAAATGTGGTTAGCATGATTATCTCCATGCACCAGATTAACGCCAGTTTTTTTTAGAATAGCCCAGCTTCTGCGGCTTTACCCGGGAAAATATCCCGAATCGGCAGGCAGCAACCGGCCGCTCAGCGTGCCGTCATGGTTCCGGTTTTCAGCCAATGCGCACAGTCTGCGCTCAAATTACGCGCCGCGATCTCGTCAGCTTTCTGCACTTCCGCGGCCGACAGCACCTCGCGCCAGCGCTCATTGGTGCCCTTGTTGATAAAGCTGCTGCCACCGCCTTTGAACACTGCCTGCATCTGTTCCGACTGCGCGGCCTGTTGCCTCATGTAAGCCAGCGAGCAATGCTCGAGAATCTGCGGCCAACTGGCGGCATTCACACTGATGCCAAGAAAATCGGCGATGCGGCTGATTTCTGCCTGGGTGTCGGCGCGCAGATTGTTGAAGTGCACCAGCAGCACATTCGGCAATCCGCGAATATCCCACCACGACTGCACATTGCTCCAGAACGGCCAGAACTGGCCGGCATCGGTATCGAGAAACTCATGGTAATAGGCACGGATGTCCTCGGTGGGCGGCAACAGCGGCGGTCCGGCCCGGCCCGGCGTGTTGTTGAACATCTCATAGGCTTGCGGCGTGAAATGCAGATGGTGGTGATGCATGCTCCAGACCACATCACGGGTATCGCGGGCGATATAGATGTATTTGGCCTGCGGTGAAAATACCAGCGCATCCACCGGCAAATGGGTTTTGACAAAGCGGCGGTGCTGCTGTGCTTCCAGCTGACTGAGCACTTCATCAATCGGCATCACCCGCAGATCCAGCCAGGGTGAGGCTGCGAAGGCCAAGTCAGCGTTGTCACCCTGACTCACCAGCTGGCTGATGATTTGTTGCATCCAGGTAGTGCCAGACTTGGCCCAGGTGCCGATCACAATGTCGTCGTCACGGAAACGGAAGCGGTCCCAACGGGTGGAATCCATGTGGTGGTTATGGATGTCGCGCTGTTTTTGTGGCCACTGAATTGGTGCGCTCATTTGCTTTGCCCCGGAAAAGACACTGTCTGACTGTACTGGAGAAACTTTACGCAAGACAAGCCGCACGCAGCAGCAGATGGCACGCCTTGGTTACGACTATTTTTTCTGCTGCAATCGGCACCCATGCGCATCCCGTACCAGATAGCCGCCAGTAGGCTCATTGAAATGGCTGCCAATGATGTAGGTGCCGCTGTTGGCCACCTGGTCGACAAAACCCACGCGGGTCTGTGCCGCTTGCTGCTGGTTCATGTCAAAGCGTGCCATATCACCGGGCAGTTCGAACTGGATCGGGTGATGCATCATGTCGCCGGTGACAATGGCACGCTCGCCGTTTGACTCGATGCAGATGCTGACATGGCCGGGGGTGTGACCAGGGGTCGGCATCAAGGTCAGCTCCGGACAAATCCGGTGATCGGGCTCAATAAAATCCACCAGACCGGCATCCAGTACGGGCTGGACCGCATCGCTCATATGGTTGAGGTCGTGATAGCCGTGCGTGTCATTCAGCATTTTCCAGTGCGCATATTCCTTGCTGCCAAACAAATAGCGCGCATTCGGAAAGGTCGGTACCCACTTGCCGTTGACCAGATGGGTGTTCCAGCCGACGTGATCGAAATGCAAATGCGTGCACAGCACGGTATCGATGTCAGCCGGATTGAAACCGGCATGGGCGAGATCGGCCAGGAAGCTGGTCTGCATGTTGGTGAACACCGGAAACTCGCGCTGGCGATCATTGCCGATACAAGTATCAAGCATGATCTGGCGATCTTTCGTGCGCATCACAAAACACTGGAACGAGATCAGCATCTTGCCGGCCGGCGTAGCATAATGAGGCATCAGCCACGGATAGGCTTGCACCGTGGCCGGCGTGGCAGCAGGCAACAACATCGTGATGTCATCTTCCCAGGCGTTCACTTCCACCAGACGGGTAATTTCGACGTCACCGATCTTCCAGGTGCGCATGTGTTCGATGGCCATGTTTTGGTCTCCAGTGCTTTTCAGGGTTTGACGGAAAGTAGCATATCAGACGCCTTTTCCGCGATGGCGACCACGCTGGCATTGGTGTTGGCACCTACCAGACGCGGATACACCGAGGCATCGACCACGCGCAGACCACTGAGTCCATGTAGTTTCAGTTCGGGATCAACCACCGCTTCGGCATCAATACCCATGCGGCAAGTACCACCAGGGTGATGCACAGTGGCGAGCGTGTTGCGCACATAGTTTGCCAATTCTGCATCACTGTTCACAGTGGCACCCGGCAAGCGTTCGTGGGCATTGTAGGGTTGGAATCCAGTCGCACCCAGAATGCGGCGCGCCAGTTTCACGCCGCCTACCAGGGTATCAATATCCTGCTGTGCAGAACCAAGCGCCGGATCAATCAACGGCTTCGACAAGGGATCGTTGCTGCTCACCTTCACGGTGCCGCGACTGTGCGGATACAAACATACCAGACTGATCGCATAACCATGCCCGAGCGGCAGCGGAAACGGCTTGATATTACGGCGCGCCGGTTGAAACACTACTTGCATGTCAGGCCGGTCGAGGCCGCTGTGAGTCTTGATATAGGCATTGGTCTCGAACAGATTGCTGGCCAGCGGACCCTGGCGTGCAAGCAGATATTCGAGTCCGTTCCATAGATCACGCAACGAGGCACGCCATGACAAGCCGTAGGAGGTGCTGTCATCAGTATCCATTGCCACATAGGTGGCGGGGTGATCAGTGAGGTTGCGCCCGACCCCACTGAGCTGATGCTGTGGCGTGATACCAGCGGCTTGCAACTCAACACTGTCGCCTATGCCGGAATGCAGCAGGATGTGCGGCGAATGAAAGGCACCGGCGCTCAGCACCACTTCGCGCCTGACCCGCAGAGTTTGCTGGCCGTGTGCGGTCTGGATTTCCACGCCCACCGCCGTGCCATGCTCCAGCACAACCCTGCGGGTCATGGTATGGGTGAGCACAGTCAGATTTTTGCGCGCCAAGGCCGGCCGCAGATAGGCGCTGGCAGTGGAAACGCGACGGCCTTTGGAGATGGTGCCTTGCCGGTAGCCATAACCTTCAGGCGCGGCCACATTGAAATCTTCGCAATAAGGAAAGCCCAGCTCCGCCATAGCGCGATTGAACACTTCACACAACGCATTGGGCCGCTTGACGAAACTCACCGCCATCGGCCCATCGGTGCGATGACAAGCCGAACTACCGTAATATTCATTGCGTTCCGAGCGCAAGAAATACGGCAACAGTTCTGCATAGCTCCAGCCATGATTGCCCGCTGCTGCCCAGTCATCATAGTCACGTGCGGGACCCCGGTAATAGGCCATGCCATTGACTGAGCCGCTGCCACCCAGCACTTTGCCGCGCGGCAACGCAATCACACGATGGTTAAGCGCAGTCTGTGGCGTGGTGGCCAAACCCCAGCCAAACCGTTCACTCATGATGGCTGCACCGACTGCTGCCGGGATGCTGATATAGGGATGCTGCTCGGAACCCCCGGCTTCTATCAGACACACCCGATGGGCCGGATTCTCGGACAGGCGGGCCGCCAGCACACAACCGGCAGTACCGGCACCGATGATGATGTAGTCGAAAGTAGATGTTGCGGAGTCGGACATGGAGACTACTACTGCTCGCTTTATTGTTTGCTGCGAGTATAGCCACTTCCCGCCATTTGTGATTTCGAAGAATAATAAGATTGACTTGTCAAGCATTACTCTATAGAATGCGCCGCAGCTAGTAAAACCGGCTCATATCAACTTTCCCTTCGTAGCAATTTCCAAATTCTCCGTTTAAAAAGTTTCTTATCCCAGCATGTTTTCAGCTACTACCCAGAAAGACCACCAAGCCCGACCAAGGCTTACCCATGTTTATTAAATAGGTTATCAAAATGTCAAACAAAGTATCCGGCACTGTCAAATGGTTCAACGAAGCCAAAGGTTTCGGTTTTATTGCCCAGGCGTCCGGCCCCGATGTGTTCGCTCATTTCAGCGCCATCTCCAGCCCGGGCTTCAAAACCCTCGCCGAAGGCCAGAAAGTTGAGTTCACCGTAGTACAAGGCCAGAAAGGCCCACAGGCCGAGAACATCGTAGCCCTGTAAGCTGCGAATCAAGGTCAGTAAAAAGCAAGCTTCGGCTTGCTTTTTTTATGCCTGGATTTTGCAGTTCATTTTTACGCTTCTGGTTTTCAATAACTCTGGCCAATAATAGGCAGCTGCCGTTCCAGCCCGGCTCAACCAGGTACTACCCATGCAATTCCAGCACTCTCTTTCAGCCCGCACCGCCAGCTTTGCCCTGTCGGGCCACTATGATCCCAAATATCGGGCCGTGGTCGACGCTTTCATCGAGAACTTCACAGTGGAAGATGAAGTTGGTGCCGGGGTCAGCATCATGGTGAATGGCAACACGGTAATTGATCTATGGGGTGGCTGGCGCAACAGTATGCAATCCACACCGTGGGATGCTGCCACTACCGTATGCATGATGTCAGTGGCCAAGGGCGTCACTGCCATTTGTTTCAACATGCTGATCGAACGTGGCCTCATCCATCCCGATGCGCGCGTTACCGACTACTGGCCCGAGTATGGCCAGCACGGCAAGGACAAGACGTTGGTGCGTCATTTCCTCGACCATACTGCAGCAGTGCCGGTGCTGACCACCAACCCGCTCTGGCCTGGCGCCATGTTCGACCGCGAAGCCATGATTCACGCACTCGAACAACAGGAACCCTTGTGGGAGATCGGCACCAAGGCCGCCTACCACGTGCATCACCAGGGCTTTTTGCTGGGCGAACTTATGCGTCGTGTCACCGGCATGACTGTGGGCCCTTTTTTGCGCCAGCAAATCACCGACCCGCTCAAGGTTGAGTATTACATCGGCCGCATGAGTGCAGCCGAACAAGTTACCGTGGCGGAAGTAATGCCCAACATGAATGCGCGCTTGTTCGCAGCCAAGGATCATGAAGACCAGACTTCACTGCGCGCACTCGCCTTCAAACAGAACCCGCTTGAGCCATGGGCCACCACGATGAACAGCGCCATCTGGAAGACCTGTGAAATCGCCAGTGGCAGCGGCCATGGCAATGCGCGTGGTGTCGCCAGAATTTATGGTGCGCTCGGCAACGGCGGCACACTTGAAGGAGTGAAGGTAATGGGCAAGCCTGCCATGGAAGCCATGATTGTCGAACAACACAACCAGACTGAAGCGATGCAGGACCGACCCTACCATCAGGCGCTTGGCATCCTGCTCAACACGCCGGAAGCGGTTTATATGGGACCCAACATGCGCAGCTTCGGCCACCACGGCCTCGGTGGCTCGCTCGGCTTCTGCGATCCGGATGCAGGCATCGGCTTCGCCTATTGCTGCAACAAGATGCATGCCGTGGGCACCAACGGGCCGCGGGCGGCGCGGTTGATTGATGCGTTATACAGTTGTGGCTAGGCGGAACCGGCCACACCGCCATCGACATTGAAGATTTCGCCATTCACGAAGCTGGCTTCCTTGCTGAGCAGAAACGCAATCGCATTGGAGTTGTCCGCTTCGGTGCCGAGCCTGCGCAACGGAATCGATGCCTTGCGTTGTTCGTACACTTCCTTGGTATTGAGTCCAAGTGCGCCGGGGGTTGGCACCGACGCAGGCGATACCGCATTGACACGAATGCCTTTGGGTCCCAGCTCTGCCCCGAGCACTTTGGTTAAGGCGGTGATGGCGCCTTTGACTGCGCTGTACGCCGAGGTATTCGGATAACCGCGATGGGCAACCGGCGACGACATGTTGATGAGGCTGGCACCGCGCGAGTTGTCGTAATGTTTCAGCAAGGCCTGCGCTGACCAGAACGGCGCCTTGATGCCAATGGCCAGCATTGCCGTCAAGCGCGCATCTTCCACCAGTTCCACTGGACAGTAATGCAAAATCATTGCGTTGTTGATGATGGCGTCAATGCGGCCGCCGAGGCTGGCGAACTCGTCAGCCACACGCTGGAACGTGGCTTGATCGGCCAGATCACCGACATAAGCATGGGCCTGATAACCTTTGGAGATCAGATCGGCCACGGTGGCAGTACAGGTGGCGGTGTCAATATCGGCTACCCCCACAATGGCCCCGCAAGCGGCCAGATGCTCGGCCAGATGCCGACCCAGGCCACGCCCTGCGCCGGTGATAAGAATGTAGTGCAAATTCAAATCTGGTTTCATGATGCCTGTTGTCCATGAGTTGTCGAGCGCAAAACTATTATTTTCAATTTTGATTAAAACCCTAAAGCCACTCTAGGTAAATGCCATCATTGAAAACAACGCCCATAAGCAGCACAGGCTGGCAGCGCCTTGCCGGGCAGTGGCGATGTGCATGGTGCCCGACATGAACTACATGCATTCCCAACAAGCTGTGGACCGGCAAATATCCGATTGAATTTTATCCGGGCCTGACTGCCTTGATGGCTTGATGGCTTGATGGCTTGATGGCTTGATCGTTGTATGATGGAAACCTTTCATCATCCATTACAACCTTTTGTTACCGTCCAGGAGCCCTATGTCCACTGATTCCCGCAAAGCCCTCCGCGCAATTGGCCTCAAAACCCGCAGCGAAGTACTGGGCCAGAAATACGTCGATGCCGCGATGAACAACCGCAACGACTTCAACAGCGGCCTGCAGGACCTGCTCAACGAATATTGCTGGGGCGCCGGCTGGAATGGCCCCGGCCTCAGCCGCAAGGAACGCAGCCTGATCAACTTGGCCATGCTGACCGCGCTCGGCAAGACCCATGAAGTGGCCACCCACGTGCGTGGCGCCAAAAACAACGGCCTTACCAATGACCAGATCGCTGCGGTGTTTCTGCAAACTGCGGTGTATTGCGGCGTGCCAGCCGCCGTGGACAGCTTCCGTGCGGCCAATACAGTGATCACTGAGTGGGATGCCGAGCATGCTGCCAAAACAACCAAAGCCGCACCGGCTGTCAAAAAAACCAAAGCCAGCAAGAAGTAACACTCGATGACAATCCCCAGCATCACCCCACCGGCAACGATCGGTTTCATCGGCCTCGGCAACATGGGCTATCCGATGGCGAAACTACTGGCGCAGGCTGGTTATCAACTGATTGTCAGTGATCTGAACACCGAAGCCGTCAATAAGTTCTGTGCGGAAACGGGCGCGCTCGCCACCACCCGGCTGGCCGAGCTCGGCCAGCGCAGCACGGTGGTTATCACGATGCTGCCTGACGGCAAGGCCGTGCGCAAAGTACTGATGGAAGCCGACGGAGTAGTCAGTGGTTTGCAGGCCGGTGCGATCCTGATCGATATGAGCTCCAGTTCGCCGGTCGACACCCGTACGCTGGCCCAGGAACTGCAAGTCAGGGGCTTCGCGATGATTGATGCACCGGTGTCCGGTGGCGTGGTCAAAGCGGTGTCCGGCGGACTTGCCATCATGGCCGGCGGTGACGCAGACACGATTGCCGCCTGTCAGTCGCTGCTGGAAAAGCTGGGCAAGGTATTCGCCACCGGCGGCTCCGGCTCCGGCCACGCGATGAAAGCGATCAACAATTTCCTGTCAGCCACAACACTGGCGATCACGTCCGAAGCGATTATCGCGGGTGAAAAATTCGGGCTCGATCCCAAAGTAATGATCGACATCATCAACGCCTCCACCGGTCGCAGCAACAGCAGTGAACACAAGTTTCCTGCCTTTGTGCTGCCACGCAAATTCACATCCGGTTTTTATCTGGGCCTGATGGCGAAGGATTTGCGCTTTGCCAAGGCACTGGTGGATTCGGTACAAGACTCCAACATCTTTGTCGATGCCATATCTAAACTCTACGACGAGGCCGAAGCCAGGCTAGGCCCGATGGCCGACAATATCGACATCCACCGTTATCTGGAACAGCGCGCTGGCGAAGACCGAGCATGAAAACTCTGCAACCGTTCAAGGTTTATGCCATCCGCTACGCCACAGTAGCGCGCCATGCCAGCGAGAATTTCATTGGCGGCGATCCGCATGAGCATGGCATGGATATGGATTATTTCGTGTGGGTGGCCATCAGCGCCAGCAAGACCTGGGTCATCGACACCGGCTTCAATCAGGCCTCTGCCAGCAAACGCAAACGCAATTTCCTGCGCTGCCCCACCGCCGGACTCCAGCTGCTGGGTGTTGATGCGTCGACTGTGGAAGACCTGATCGTCACCCATCTGCACTATGACCACATTGGCAACTTCGAGCTGTTTCCCCAGGCACGCTTTCACCTGCAGGATGCCGAACTAGCCTATGCCACCGGTCGCCACATGAGCAAAGCGTTTTTCAGCGGTGCTTATGAAGTGGATGAAGTGGTAGCCATGGTGCGCAATGTCTACGCCGGCCGCGTCTGCTTTCATGCCGGCGATGTGCAACTGGCGCCCAATATTTCGCTGCACCTGATCGGCGGACATACCAAGGGCCTGCAGTGTGTGCGCCTGTGGACTGACAGCGGCTGGCTGGTGCTCGCCTCCGACGCCAGCCACTATCTTGCCAACATGGAGCAAGGCCGCCCCTTCCCCATCGTCGCCGAAGTCACTGCGATGGTCGACGGCTGGGACAAGTTGCGCGCCCTGGCCGGCGACCCCACCCGCATTATCCCCGGCCACGACCCGGAAGTGATGAAACGTTTCAAGGCACCGTCGCCCGCGATGGATGGGATTGTTGTTAGACTTGATCAGTAAATTATCGATGCAACTCAAGGCTTCAACTGAGCCAAAACATGATTAAGCATGCACATAACAGAGGCTACCCATGACACTTCCCGTACCAGCCAATTGCCCGCGTTCCGACCTGGACATCTTCTGCATGGATGCCATCCTGCATCCCGACAACTACGATGTTGTGCTGCGCGAGATGGCGCCGGTGGTCTATCTCCCCCAATACGACATGTATGTCACCGGCCGTCACGAACACAGCCAGAAAATTCTTGCCAACGACGACCAGTTCTCCGCTTTCAAACGCCCCTTCTTTGAACCCAAGTCAGTACGTGCCGACATTCTCATCACCGACGACCGCCCCAAACATCCGCGCGTGCGTCGCCCGATCCAGCGCGCGATGTCACCGGCGGTGATGCGACAGATGAAGGAGCACTTCACTGCCGAAGCTGAAAAACTGGTGGAGCAGCTGATGGCAAACGGCACCGTCGAGCTCGAAGGCCGCCGTGATCTGGTCGGCAAATATGTGCTCAAAGTGTTCCCCGACGTAATCGGCCTGCCGGAAAGCGGACGTGAAAACCTGCTTGATTACGGTGATGTGGTATTCAATACTTTTGGCCCCGAGAACGAGCTTTACCATCAAACCTTCAGCAAGGCCGGCCCGGTGCTGGACTGGGTGGTGAATGCCTGCAAACGCGAAAACCTGGCGCCTGGCCTGATGGGCGTGCAGATGTATGAAGCAGCCGATACCGGCGAAATCACCCATGACGAAGCCATGCTGCTGGTGTTGTCGATTCTGTCAGCCGGCAGCGATTCCACCATCGTCTCGCTGATGAACACGCTGGCGGCTTTCGCCAGGTTTCCTGAACAATGGCAGCATCTGCGTGCCAACCCCAATCTGATGCGCACCGTGCTGGAAGAGAGCCTGCGTTATGAATCCATCACACGCTTTCTGGGCCGTGGCGTGATTACCGACTTCGACATCGAAGGCGTTATTGTGCCGGCTGAAGCCAAGATCGGCGCATTGATGTATGCCGCCGGTCGTGATCCGCGCCGCTGGGATCATGCCGACCAATTCGACATAAGCCGCCAGATTGTCGGCCACATTGGTTTTGGTACCGGCATTCATGCCTGTGTCGGTCAATCGGTGGCACGCCTGGAAGCCGAATGCCTTTTTGGCGCACTGTGCAAACGGGTGGCGAAAATTGAAGTGATCGGGGCCGCCAAACCCATTATCAATAACATTGCACATGGCACTTTTGGGTTGCCATTACGTTTGCATGCGGTGTAAACACGGCAGCAAGAACCCTTATCCATTTGGAACCCACACATACCACCAGACATTGGATCACCTCCTTTAACTGCGTTGTTGAACATGGCCAGAGGCTGGCCAGCGAGCAGCCCCCAGTCAACGCACTCTTAACAAAGTTTTGATTTTTCCTTTACCGATGATCAGGTAGATTGGCCGGGCTTGCTTCAGCCCACCCGGAACCTGCCCCATGAAAACAACAAGCCTGCTCACAGCATTAATCCTTGCTGTTATCACTCCGCTCGCGCTGGCCAAACCGCCGCAAACCAGTAATGAACGGCCTGCGCTGGTGTTGACCATCATCGTCGACCAGATGCGCTACGACTATCTCACCCGTTATGGCAGCGAATTCAAAGGGGGTCTCAAACGCTTACTGGAACAAGGCGCAGTGTTCACCAATGCCAACTACGAAGCTGCTCCCACTGTTACGGCAGTGGGCCACTCGACGATTCTGAGTGGTGCCACTCCCTCTATCAGTGGCATTGCCGGCAACACCTGGTATGAGCGCAGTGAAGGCAAGAATGTGCAAAGCATTACCGACGACAATGTCAAAGCGCTTGGCGGCGGTAGCGGCGCTTCACCGAAACGTCTGCTGGTTTCGACCGTGGGTGACGAGCTGAAGATTTCGGGCAAAGGCGGCAAGATCTATGGTGTATCGCTGAAAGACCGCGCGGCCATACTGCCCGCAGGCCGCAGCGCCAATGGTGCGTTCTGGTTCAATGCTGACAATGGCAATTTCGTGTCGAGTAGCTGGTATTTCGATGCGCTGCCGGCGTGGGCCGAGCATTTCAATGCCGAACACCGGGCAGACAAATACGCCGGGGCGGAATGGATGGGTACCAGGTTGCCAGCCAGTGCCGGCGCCAAACTCAATGCCGAACTTGAAGCTACCCCCTTCTCCGACCAATTGGTGCTGGATTTTGCACTGACTTTGCTCAAGGAAGAGCTGCTCGGCGTAGATGCACAAACCGATTTGCTGTCAGTCAGCTTTTCGGCGATGGACTATGTGGGACATGGCAGCGGGCCCGACACCCCCAAGATGCATGACATGGTGCTAACCATCGACACCAAGGTGGGCCTGTTACTGGACGCCGCCGAGAAACAGGCAGGGCGTGGCAAAGTGCTGGTCGTGTTCACCGCTGATCATGGTGTGGCACCAGTACCGGAAGAAAACATCAGCCAGCATCTACCCGGTGGCCGCTTCAATGCCCAGACCGAGCGCACCGCAGTAGAGACGGCGTTGACTGCTGCCTTCGGTGAAGGCAAATACGTGCTTGGCAGTGCAGACCTGGGCCTGTATCTCAATCCCGAGACTGCCGCCGGCAAACATCTGCGCATGAGCGACGTGGAACAGGTGGCCGCCGAGGTCTTGCGCAAACAACCGCAAGTGGTACGCGTCTATACCCGCACTGAACTGACCACTACCCCGATCTCCGGCGATCGCATCGACCAGCGCGTCCGTAACGGCTTCAATGCTGAACACAGTGGTGATGTGCTGGTGCTGCACGAACCCAACTGGCTGGCTGGTGGCACCGGCACCAACCACGGCACGCCCTACAGCTACGACACGCATGTGCCAATGATTTTCTACGGCCCGCACGCTCTGGTTGAGCCTGGCCAATATGCTGCTGATGCTGCCGTGCAGGATATTGCTCCCACGCTGGCTGATCTGTTGAACATTGCCACCCCCAGTGGCAGTACCGGGCGGGTGCTGGCCGAGATAATTCCGCACTGAGTCCGCGCAGTTTTCAGTCAGACCAACAGGGGTACCGGAGCAAGCATATCCGGGCGGACACGAACAGGCAGAATATTTATCTGCCGGTAACGCGTTTTAGCAGCAGTAAAGCAGTCAGCGTTACCACTCCGGCACCGCACAAATAGTAACCTACGGCGGCAATGCCGTAGGTTGTGGCAAGTTCTGTCGCAATGTAGGGGGCCAATGAACCCCCGGCAATACCCGCGAAATTAAACGCCAGTGAGGCGCCGGTGTAACGCACAGGCGTCGGAAAGGTATCGGCCAGCGCAGTGCCGAGCGGCCCATAGGTAAGCCCCATGGCTGCCAGACCCAGTGACAGCATCAACAACACACTGGTTTTATCCCCGGAGCTGAACAGCGGCCCGAAGGCCAGGCCGAACGCTATGATTAACACGGTGGCAGCAATCAACATCGGCATGCTGCCGATGCGCTCGGCTATCTTGGCCGACAATGGAATGCAAAGTCCGAAGAATATTACCGCGATGATCTGCAGGATCAGAAAGTCCTGCCGCACAAACCCAAGGCTTTGCGTGCCATAGCTGAGCGTGAACACTGTCATCAGGTAGAAAATCACGAAAGTGGTGACAGCGGCCAGCGTAGCCAGCACCAGCACAACCATGTGATCCCGCAAAACAGTGAAGAGCGGCATTGCCACGCGTTCATTGCGATCAATGGCTTCCCGGAAGGCTGGAGTTTCGGTAATCCGCAAACG
Organism: uncultured Gammaproteobacteria bacterium; assembly: GCA_903853385.1. Classification (GTDB taxonomy): domain Bacteria; phylum Pseudomonadota; class Gammaproteobacteria; order Pseudomonadales; family Pseudohongiellaceae; genus CAILUG01. Next base: position 38,630 of record CAINTJ010000001.1, on the reverse strand, counting down.
CACATACAGACCGACAAACACCAGCAGCAAACTGGCGAGGAAAGGAATGCGCCAACCCCAGCTGAAAAATTGCTGGTCGTCGAGTGTGCTACCGAGCAGCACGAACAGGCCGTTGGCAAGAATGAAACCGATCGGTGCTCCCAATTGCGGAAACATGCCATACCAGGCGCGTTTGCCTGCGGGGGCATTTTCCGTAGCAAGCAAAACTGCCCCGCCCCATTCACCCCCCAAGCCGATGCCTTGACCGAAGCGGCACAGCGCCAACAAAGTCGGCGCCACCACCCCGAGCATGGCATAGGTTGGCAACAAACCAATGCAGACCGTGGACAGTCCCATCGTCAGCAGCGCTGCCACCAGGGTGGCTTTACGACCAATGCGGTCACCGAAATGACCAAACACTGCCGAGCCGATCGGCCGCGCCAGAAAGGCCAGTGCAAATGTTGCCAGCGACTGCAACTTGGCAGTGACAGGATCACTGCCTGGAAAGAACAGTGCCGGAAATACCAGTACCGCGGCCGTGCCATAGATGTAGAAGTCGAAAAATTCAATGGTGGTGCCGATCAGGCTGGCAAACAGGACGTGGCGATGATTCATATGGCTTGAACGGATTGTTCCTCAAACAGGGTTTTTATGCTGCCTTGCTCATTTTACGAGTTCAGCACTGATGATCATCGTGGGCTTTTGGGTGAGCGAATTCAGATAAGCATCGCCATCCTTCCACAGCCGGTCCTGATCCAGCCCCATGCCCGGCTCGCCTACATCCGCGAAACTGTCCACCACCTCCATGCCAGTGACAACCTTGCCGAAGGTCGTGAAGTTGTACATACGGACCGCCAGCCGGTTATTGTCGGCATAGTTGATAAATACCTGGGTGGCATTGGTATCAGCACCTGCCTTGGCAAACGCCAGTGTGCCGCGCTCCAGCGCAAACTTTGTCACATCATCCTTGAAAAACTTGTTTTCCCAGGTCTTGTATTGCGGGCGCCAGTTGATGCCGAACTGGGCTACAAATCCTGGCACTACCCGCGATACCGGCGTGTTGTTGTAAAAACCGTTTTTAACCAATTCCACAAAACGTTGCACCGCATGCGGAGCCGCGGCTGGATACACTTCGATCACGATGTCTCCATTACTGGTATGCATGCGAATTGTTTGCTTCTCATCTAGCACAGGTACCGGGCCTTCCAGTCCAGACAGGGGAGTCAACGCAGGGGCTGCCATGAGGGTTTTAGGGGGAGCGGCGATAACCGGCGACTTGCTGTCAGCAGCCTGCAAGGCCGAAGGCGCACTACCTACGCACAGGCAGGCCAACAAAAAAACAATTTTGGGGGATTGAAAGATCATGCCTTGGGCTCCTGTGCTGGCGACTATATCTGTATTATTGCTTTTACTATCTTGCATGTTGCATGGGAATCAGCCGGTTTGCGCGGGCGGACCAACATGCAGCGCAACTGGAAACGCGGCTAAAACCTTAACGTGTAATTGAATTTCAACGACAGATCGGCCACGACTGAAGTGAAATTATGGTCCTTGTCGAGATCCACCATACCCCAGTTCAGCACCAGAAAAGCTTGCTGTCCGGCTTTTGGTATCCAGTGCAGGCGACTGTTGATGCCGAGATTTTCTGACACGTTGTCGTACTGCAGCAGATTGCTCCACGCCAGCGTAGAAGAAAACGCAACCACCGTAGTAAAGCCGAATTGCCGGACAATGAAATCACCGGCCGGCAATTTTATGTTGTCGATGGTAAACGACACATCTGTGCTGAAATAACGGTTGGGGCGCCAGGTAACGTTGCCGCGTTCCTGCAGATGAGTGCCGTTGTAATAGTCGCCTGCTTGCAGATAAAGGTTGCCGGAGAGCTTGCGGTGAGTACCAAGCTGGACTGAACCCAGAAATTCTGCATAGGGATATTCTCCGGCCGGAATCACCACATTCTTTTTGCCATCGGTGGCATGGTAGATGGTGAATGGCCGCGCCAGTACCTCCTTGTTGAAAATATAACGTACGAAAGCAGCATCGTTGGTATTGGTAAATGAGGAGATGCGGAATCCCATATTCTCAGTCAGCAGCTTGCCGTCAGTGAGGGTTTCAGCGCGATAGCCTTCCGCAGCAAACAATACCGAGCGGAAAAAATCACTCGGCGGCAGGAATTGGCGATAACCGAAATTGAGATGATGGTCCTCTATGCCGGTGCGGTTCACATAACCCACGGCCGGATTGAAATTCGATTGTACTTGCCGGTAGTTATAGAGCCCTTGCCAGCCCTGACTGTTGGGCAGCACCATACCGAAACCGAAAGCAGCATTATCAGAGTTGCTCACCCCCTGGCTTTGGGTTTGCTCGTAAAAAGCCACGGTTTCCACAGCGTTGCCGTAGAAGTTGGCATTGCGGTAACGGAAATCGGTTCCTACCAGTGTGTTGTCACGATTGGACTGCGGATCACCGTCGGTAACAATAGCGCCGATCTGTGTGTGCGAGCCCACATTCAATACAGTGCGCCCCACAAAAATGTTACGAGCCTCAACCCCGGTAACAGCGCTGGCATCCTGATCGATCACCAGCGCACCGACATTCCAGTTGTCGATACGACCACTGAGCTTGCCGCCGGCGATGATATCGACCGGCGCACCGGAACTGTCGAGCCCCAGCTTGCGGGAGAAAAACGGCCGGGCATTCTGCTTGGCCGGCGTGGTGGCCGCGGCCGAGCCGGTGCCGGACACTGCATTGAAGCCACCCGAGCCGATCTGACCGAACTCGAAAATATCGACATCGCGCAGAAAAAAATCACGTTTCTCGGGAAAAAAGCTATTGAAACGGGTCAGGTTGACCTGGCGGTCATCGACTTCGGTGGCAGAGAAATCAGTATTGAGCGTGAGTGCCGCATTCAGTTGCGGCGTCACCTTGTAGAACATGTCGACAGAAGGTTCGTATTTGTTGGCATCCGCACCACCAGGACCGAACTTGCGTCGCTTCGACATTGAAAATGAAGGTACCAGATCCAGCCCGACTCCCTGCTTCAAGCCATTGAGGCCGGTCATGATGCCAGCCACACTCGGATTCACTTCACGATTGCGCGACAGCCAGGCAATGCTTTCATTGGTGTTGCGACGCACGCGCAGGAAATTGATGCCCCAGGTATCGGAGTTGGGATTGAATGACAGTGTCTGGAACGGAATCCGCATTTCCACCGACCAGCCTCCGGCATCGGTGGTGGCAGCCGCTTCCCAGATGCCGTCCCAGTTACCTTCCACATCGCTGATGTTCTGGAACAAACCATCCCAGCGCACACCATTGGGGTTTACCTCAAAGCGGTAGCCGTTGCGGCGGTCAAGGTAGGGATCGAGGATCAGCGCAAAAATATCATCCGAACCCAGGCCCTGCCCCTGCCTGAGTACCCGCGCGGCAATTTGGGAAGGATCTGATTCCGTCATGCGTGCCGACACATACAAGGCATCGGCAGTGTAATAAACCCTCACCTCGGTATGCTGGGTCGGTTTGGCAAATTCGACCGGGTAATTCTGGTAGAAATCATCAACTAGCGCGGCTTGCGCCCATTCGCCATCGTCGAGTTTGCCGTCGATATGGGCGGCCTGCTCCAAGTGGGGAATGCTGATCTTTTTACCGGGTTCAGGATTGATGATCGCGCCCGCCACCTGGGCCTGCACCGGAGCATTGGCAAGGCCGAGTGCCAGTAACAGTATGCATGCACCTGTGCGTGTGGCGCAGCCGGTAGTCTTAGTTGCTATATCAATCATGCAAACGATTCCAAATCTCTTTAAAACGCGGGTGGTTGGCAGTGAACAGTTGTAACAGGCGCGGATCGAAGTGAGCCGCGGGATTGATGCGCTCATCACCATGGGTCAGAATCTGGACAGTCTTGTCATGGCTGAACCCGGTTTTGTAAGGACGCTCCGAGCGCAAGGCATCATAGGCGTCGGCGATTTGCACGATGCGCGCTGACATCGGAATTGCTTCACCCTTGAGCCCGACCGGGTAACCGCTGCCGTCCCACTTCTCATGGTGGAAATGCGCAATTTCGGCTCCCATCGTCAATCGCGCCGATGCCGACAGGATCTGGAAACCGTATACAGTGTGCTGATCCATCTCCTGGCGTTCATGCTTGTTGAGCAGCCCCTTTTTCTTGAGCACAGCGGCATCGACGCTCATTTTTCCCACGTCATGCAACTGGGCGCTGTAGCGGATTTCGTCGCAAAAGGCTTGCGGCATGCCGGCCAGCTGCGCCAGCGTATAACTGTATTCATTGACACGCACAATGTGCTGGCCGGTTTCTTCATCATGAATTTCAGCAGCGCGCGCCAGCAGTCTGATCGACACCTGGAAGGCTTCTTCGGTTTCATGTTGCGAGTCGATGATTTGTTGGCGCTGGGTTGCCAGCATGCGATTGCGTTCACGCAGGGTGCGGTTCTTCTGCTCGATGCGCTCCAGCATCATGGCCCGTTCGATTGAGCCGCCGGCCACCCGGGCGATGGGTGTTACCAGTTTGACGAATTCACGTGGGAAGGCGAGCGGAGCTTTACGCTTGTCCGGGCGGCAATTGATCAATTGCACAACGCCAATGATACGATCCTGGTAATTGCGCAAGGGAAAACACAGCATCGACTTCGTGCGATAATCACGATGCTCGAAACCCGGATCAAAGCTGTAGTCATTGCCGGCAGGTATGGCATAGACATCTCGCAGTAACAGTATGTCGCCAGTGGCTGCCACGTAGCCGGCGATGGAGCCCTTGCCCACCGGAATGTCAAAATCGGTTTTTTTGATTTTGACTGCATCATTTTGCACGCATACGGGTTTCAAGTGACGTTTGCCACGAGTAGTGTGAAGAATGAAAATGGTGCCAGCCTCGGCCCTGGACATGCTGCGGCTTTTCTGCAGCAAGCTGTTAAGCAAAGCTTCTACTGACTGCTTGCCCTGGGCCTCCATGAACTCCAGGAATTCCAGCACGTTGTCGGTTACAGACACTCTTTATGACTCCTTACCCTTTACGCCGGCATTTTTAACACTTTATTACAGACAGAGCTTCCGATGCAGGATTCACTTCCAGAAAAATATACGATGTTCAGCAACCGCCTGCAGAAGGTGTGGCAACACCGCCGCCGCAAGGCCAGGCAACAGCAGGTTAGCTGTTACCGGTTGTACGATCTGGATCTGCCCGAGTTTCCGCTGGCCATCGACCTGTATGAAACCCACGTACACGTGGCTGAATATCGGCGCAAGCACACGCTGACTGAAGTAGAACATCAAACCTGGCTGCAACAAAGTTGTGTTTGCATCAGTCAGGTACTGGATATTGCTGTGGCGAATATCCATGTCAAACAGCGCTCTGTCATCACTGACCGCCGCGACCAGTACCAGCATGATGCCAAAGGCAGCAGTAGCTTGATAGTGAGCGAGCATGGTGCACGTTTCATGCTTAATCTGTCTGACTATCTCGATACCGGTCTGTTTCTTGATCACCGCCCCACCCGCCAGTTGGTGCGAGTGCAAAGTAGCGGTCTGGACGTGCTGAATCTGTTTGCCTACACCGGCTCGTTCTCGGTCAATGCCGCATTAGGCGGTGCCCAACGGGTGATGACGGTGGATTTGTCCAATACCTATATCGACTGGGCCATGGAAAATTTCCGGCTCAACAACCTGCCGGTGAACCGGGCTGATTTCATTGTCGCCGATGTCATGGCCTGGCTGCCCACTGCGCGTAGCGCCAGCATGGATCTGATCGTGTGCGACCCGCCTACCTTCAGCAACAGCAAGAAAATGCAGGGGGTGCTTGATGTACAGCGCGACCATCCGGCACTGCTGAATGAATGCCTGCGGATTTTGCGGCCGGGGGGCAAAATCTATTTCAGCACCAACAACCGTAAATTCCGCCTGTTTGATCTGCACCTGCAAACCACTGACATCAAGGACATAACCCGCGCCACTACCGGCTTCGATTTTGAAGGCAAGCTGGATCGTCAGTGTTTTCTGCTCGGCAAAACGGCTACCGCCTGGCCCGCCAATCCGTGGCCACAAGCGTAACCGGCAATGTGTGAGCAAGGTCTGCGGCGCTCGCGGCATAGGCAGCCGAGCCCCGCTGTTCGGGCCGGCCTTAGCCGGTTTTCGGCACTTTGATAACCACCTGGTCGCTGGCAGCAATGACACCGTAACTGGGCCAATTCTGCGCCAGTAGCGCAAAAGCAGGTTCATCAAAAATTATGGTGCGGACGGAGAGACTTGAACTCTCATACCGTGAGGTGCTGGAACCTAAATCCAGTGCGTCTGCCAGTTTCGCCACGTCCGCAAATATGAAGTGATTATAGACTGCTAACTACGAGTAAAGCCAAGTTCAGTGAACGAATCACTGAACTACAGGACAGCTGGGGAAATTATTTACCTACTTTTTGCTGCAAGGTGTTAATGCTGGTTTGCAACGCGGAGATGGTCTGATTCATCTGCAAGCGATAGACATTGATTGACTCGATGTCCTGCTCGTTGCCGCCCAGACGTTTGCCGGTCTCTGCTTCAAGCTTGTTCATCGCCACTTTGACACGGTTCAGATCGGCATTGAGCTGGGTGAGTTGCTGGCCCAGATTTTCCATGCCGGCGAAATTCTTGGTGACTTGCTCGATTTTGACCTGCGCGGAGGCAAGCTGGTTGGTGTGCTGGTTGAGTTGGGAGCCGTGATTGGTAACAGCAGTTTCCAGATCATTGGCAGTTTTGGTTACCGTAGTCACTGCCACACTCAGTTTTTCCACTTCCGTGCGTAGCGTATTGCGGGCAGACCACAGCTTGTCGACTTCGGAACTGGTGGCATCCACTTTCTGCCGCATGGTCATGGCCGACTGTTTGGTGGCATCGTCCATCTGGTTCAGAGAACCTTCCAGTGACAGGATGCGATTGGTGGCAGCCAGCAATGCAGTCCTGGATTGTTCACCTTGCTGGTAGAAATAGTAACCAGCAGCACCAGTGCCACACATACCCAGGAACAGCAGCGTAATGAAAAAAACCACCACACCACTGGTGCCGGCTTCTGAAACATCATTGGCCGAACCACTGCGCGCAGGCTGCGAACTACCTCGCTTATGTTTGCGGTGCATTACCAGCTCGTCACGTTCCGGGACCAGGCTGGGGATGTCGTCGATGTCGTCTTGATTTGCAGTCATAGCCCCAAATTATACGGAATCTTGCGCAGCGAAACATCCGTTTTTGCAATTTTTTACTGGGTTTTCCGCTGGTTTGCAGATCAAGCGTGGTCGCTGCGCTTATGCGCCTGTGACGGCTGTTGCAGCAAGCGATAGCCCAACGCACTGATCACGGCAAGAATCAACAATTGAATGAGGCGATCCATCATCATCACACCCAATAACTGCACCTTCGGCAAATGCAGGCTGGCCAGCAATTGCCACAAAACCAGCTCCTTGATGCCAAGGTTGGCCGGGGTCAACGCAATGATCAGCGACAAATTGGCCACCACTGCCATCAGCAACAGATACGGAATCGGTATTGCAAGCCCGAATACCGAGCACAGCACTCCCAGTGCCAGCGCCTGCAACGGTATATTCAGCATTGCCTGCACATTGAGCTGCCAGATCTCGCGCCAACTGGTAGCGCTAATCACGGCCTTGATATTGCCGAGCCAACGCTGGAGCGGCACTGGCAACCAGCGCTGTTCCGCCAACCCAAACAACAGCAAAACCACTGCCACCACCACCAGCAAGGTGCCCAGCACCAGTAGCCAATGCACCCAGGGCAGCTGCATATGCTGACCCAGTTGCAGCCATAGGCCAAACAACAGGCCAAACCAGGCATTGCCAGCCAGCACCAGCAGGCTGACCCAGCCCTGCAGCCCCAGGCTGATGCTGGGCGACAGCCCGTAACGCTGCTGATAAAACCAGAGTTTGCCGCTGTAATAACCGGCACGCAGCACCGTGGCATAGCCCAGAATGGAGGCATAGGCGTTGATGACCAGCATCTCGGCCAGCGTCGGCCGGGTGCCACGCTGCCACTGGGCCTGGCATGCCATCAGCGCATTTAACCAATAGCAGCCCAGGTAACCCAGCACCACCCACAGCCATTGCCACAGCGAAAGCTGGATGGTGAGCGCCAGCGTATCGCGGTTGAGCCAGCAGAACACAGCTGCAAACACCAGAATCGCCAGCAGCAGAAAGCGTTGCAGCAAACGGGCGATACGGGACATCTGCGAGTTCCTCCGGCTGTGATAGAGTCGGCGCCATCATCACAGAAGGCGGCAACATGATCCACATTTTCATCGGCACCAAGGCCCAGCTGATCAAGATGGCGCCGCTCATGCGTGTGTTGCAGGATCGCGGACATGACTACAACTTCATTTACAGTGGCCAGCACCGCGACACAGTCGACGACATCCTGGCCAATTTCGCGATCAGCAAAAAACCGGACGTCACCCTTTACCACGGCCGCGACATTACCGGCATCGTGCAGATGGGCAAGTGGGCCTTCGACATCATGCGCAAATACTCCTCATCCGAGCACGCCGCCGAACTGTTTCGCAACGACAAAAACGGCATTGTGCTCAACCATGGTGATACCTTCTCGACCCTGCTCGGCTCCGCGCTGGCCAAACGTCACGGCCTCAAAAGCGCGCATGTGGAATCGGGGCTGCGTTCGCACAACATCCTGCATCCGTTCCCGGAAGAGCTGACCCGGCTCGCTACTTTCCGGCTGTCTGACTATTTCTTTGCTCCGGGGGCATGGGCACTGGCCAATCTGGCCGGCTATCGGGGTGTGAAAATCAACACTCTTCACAACACGCTGTGTGATGCCTTGCGTCACACCTCACACCAGACGGCAGCCTCGCGAGCACCCGGTTACGGGCTGGTGTCAGTGCACCGTTTTGAAAACATATTTTTCCGCAAGCGGCTGCAGCTGATCGTCGACATGTTGCTGGCTTCCGATCCGGCCCGGCCCAAGCTGTTCATTTTGCATAAACCCACCGAAAAGAAGCTCAAGCAATACGGACTCTATGACCGCCTGGCCGCATGCAGCCATATCGAACTGCATCCACGCTATGACTATTTCCGCTTCATCGCGCTGTTGCGTGGCAGCGATTATCTTGTCACCGATGGTGGCAGCAACCAGGAGGAATGTTCCTATCTGGGGCTGCCTTGCCTGCTGATGCGCAAGGCCACGGAACGTCAGGAAGGGTTGGGGCACAACACGGTATTGAGTGGCTACGACCAGGCCATTGTGCGCAGCTTCATGGAGCAGCCCGAGCGCTATCGACGACCGCCACTGGAAATTCTGCAATCGCCCAGCGAGCTGATCATAGACTCCCTGCAAGCCTTTATTGATTGACCCCGCCCTGCTCCACCGGAAAGCTGAGCACATGCACTCCATTCCCTGTCAGCACACTTTCGTAGCCCAGGGTTTTCAGCTCAGCTGCCGAGGGGAAATAAGCGCGCCATTCAAAACCCTCATAGTGCACCAGCAAGGCCTGGCCGGCCTGCACACTGTGCTGCATGGTCACCAGCTCATTGCTGTAACCAGGGTTGGCAAATAACGTGGTGGGAGTAAATTTACGCGGGTAGTCATGGATGGTCAGGTCGGTGCGCATGCGCAGATAATCCGGCGCATTGGAATAAACAATCCTGCCAGCCAGTTGCGGCACCTCTTCCACTTTCGACAATTGCGACATGTAGGAACTGAGATAGCCCACACCCTGCTCGTGGGCAGCAGAGATTTGTGGTGCCAGGCGTAACGTGCTGGAAACCACCATCAGCCCAATTGCTAGCATTGCAACCCATTGCCTGCGCGCTGGCCTGCCCAGCAATTCGATTGCACACGCCAACAGCGCCAGCACTGTAAACAGCCAGGCTGACACGAAGATGCGCTCATCAAAAGGAATGTAGGCATCAAAGAAAGACCGTGAGAACACAATGAACAGTATATAAACCACGCCATGGCACCCACTGGCCAACAGCAACAGCCGCAAGCGGGGTTGGCTGTAAAAACACGCACGCACCGCCAACACCAGCACAGCCACGCTCAACACCAGTTCAATCAGGGCCAGCAGCGAGGCCTGTTTCAGCCCGAACCAGGCAAGCACCTGCCCCAGCAAGGCCAGCCAATCGGCTGCGGACAAGCTATGGATAACAAATTGCCGGTTGGTGGACTCATGCCGTATGAAATGATTGGCCAGCAGCCACAGCAAAAATGGCAGCAGAGCCACGGCACCAAAACCAAAGGCATTACGGCAGCGTTGTTGCCAATTTACCGCCGGCTGTACCAGCAACAGCAGTCCCGCCGCACCAATCCACGCGAGGCCTGCATAACGGAACAACAAAGCCAGTGCGGCCAGCAACGCAGCTGCCAGCCAGAACCGGTAGGCCAGGGGTGTTGCCAGAAAATGCAGCAGGCACAGCAAACTCAACTGCTGACACAACAAAAATGGTCCTTCCGACCACGCATAAAAATTCACTTGCCATAAATTGAAGCTGCACAGCAGTACAACACCACCCACCAGCGGCAACAGGCCGGGCTTGCCATATACATGCCGCAACAAGGCCATGCCGGCTGCGAGGTTGCCGGCCAGCAACAAACATTGCAGGACGCGAGTTACTGCCAGGATTTCGAAGCCGGACAACGAGCTCAACTTGAGCAGCACCGGATAACCGGGTGCCCACTGCGTTGGCAGGTTGAAGAGATCAGACAACCCGTGCAGACGGCGTGCGGCAGCTATGTATTCTGCAGAATCAGGCGAAATGGCGACGCCCCAGTTGGTCGCATACCACAACAAAAACGCACCGGCTCCACACAGCAGCAGCTGCAGCAACCACAACCAGGTTTGCGGTGGGATTGCTTTGAAAGGAGTGCTGCTCACAGATCAGGGTTCAGCGAAACAAGTTGTACTTCAGGATGCAATAGACAGCGCGTACACCGTCCTTCCAGCCGATTTTCTTGCCCTCGGCATAGGTGCGCCCATAATAGGAGATACCTACTTCAAAGATGCGCAAATTCATGCGTGCCAGCTTGGCGGTGATTTCCGGTTCGAAGCCGAACCGGTTTTCTTCGATCGGGATCGACTGGATCACTTCGCGCCGGAACACCTTGTAGCAGGTTTCCATATCGGTGAGATTGAGATTGGTGAACATGTTCGACAGCAAGGTCAGCACGCCATTGCCGACGCGATGCCAGAAATACAGCACCCGATGCGGTGCCGCACCAATAAAGCGCGAGCCATAGACAACATCGGCTTTGCCCTGTGCGATGGGTTCCACCAACAGCGCATATTCGTTGGGATCGTACTCAAGATCAGCATCCTGAATGATCACCACGTCGCCGGTTGCATGCTGGATGCCGGTGCGTAGCGCTGCGCCCTTGCCCTGGTTCACCTGATGAAAAACAATCTGGCTGACCTGCCCCTGCAGCTTGGCCAGCTCGGCATGGGTGCCATCACGCGAACAGTCATCCACGATTATGATTTCCTTGTCCGGATAAGGCGCAGCATTCACAGCCGCAACCAGCGAGGCAATCGTGTGCTCTTCGTTATAACAGGGAATAATGATCGATAGTTTCATACTGAGCCGCTTGTTATTGGGTTATCACGTGTTTGAAATAGTCGATCACCTTGCTCAGGCCCTGCTCCAGCTGAATCTTGGGTTCCCAGTTCAGCACGGCTTTGGCCAGAGTAATATCAGGCTTGCGCTGTTTGGGATCGTCCTGTGGCAGCGGCCGGAAAACCAGTTTCGATTTGGAGCCGGTCAGTTTCAGCACCAGTTCGGCCAACTGCCGGATAGTGAATTCACCGGGATTGCCGAGGTTGACCGGGCCGGCAGTCTGATCCTGGTTCATCAAGCGCACGAAGGCTTCAATCATGTCGTCGACATAGCAAAACGACCGCGTCTGGTTGCCTTCGCCGTAGATGGTCAGGTCCTGTCCCTGCAAGGCCTGCACGACAAAGTTGCTGACTACCCGGCCATCATTGGGGTGCATGCGCGGCCCATAGCAGTTAAAAATGCGTGCCACGCGGATTGCCACCTGATGCTGGCGGTGATAATCGAAAAACAGCGTTTCGGCACAGCGCTTGCCTTCGTCGTAACAACTGCGCGGCCCTATGGTGTTGACGCGTCCCAGATAGCTTTCCGGTTGCGGGCTGATTTCCGGATCACCATACACTTCGGAGGTGGAAGCCTGGAAAATGCGGGCCTGGTTACGTTTGGCTAGTCCCAGCATGTTAATGCTGCCGACCACGGACGTTTTCACGGTCTGAACCGGATCGTGCTGGTAATGCACGGGCGAGGCCGGGCAGGCCAGGTTGTAGATCTGGTCCACCTCCAGGTACAGCGGAAAGGTGATATCGTGCCGCATCAACTCGAAACGGCGATGCGCCAGCAGATGCTCGACATTGCTTTTGCTGCCGGTGAAGAAATTATCGACACAGATGATTTCATGGCCGTCATTGAGCAGGCGTTCGCACAGATGCGAACCGAGGAAGCCGGCGCCGCCGGTGATGAGAATACGCTGGCCGCTGAGGTCGTGGCTGCGGAGTTTGGCGCGGGAATAACTCAAGCGGGATTCCTTGTCGGCAAAATGGCTGTGGCAGTCGACTATAGCCCAGCCTCCCGGACATGTCGAAGCAACAGCGTCACATTTTGGTCAAGAATTTACCCGCGCACTCCTCAACATTTAGCGCGCCCGCCTATCTGATTGAACATGGGAACAAATTGTCATGATATCTTTCCGGGAACTGTCATCGAGTTTGCAATTAATCCTGTTTCCGGAGAGTTGTTAACGTGCCGAACTTGTTCAATTCCCCCCCGCGACAAACATTCTGGCTGGCACTGCTGCTGGGGCTGCTCGGCGACCAACTCAGTTTTGGAGTGGGGTTTACCGGCCCGGTGGTTTTGATCTGGCTGGGATCGCTGGTGCTCTGCGCCGGCTGGCTGGCACGCAATGCCCGCTGGTTGCGGTCACTGCTGCTGTGGGGCGCGATAGCGGTGCTGGCTGCAGGTCTGCGTCTGTGGCTGGCATTTCCGGTTGTGGATGTAGCGTTGTTCCTGGTGATCGGCACTGCCGCCGCCCAAATTCTGCTGCGTACTGCCGGCCTCGGTTATCTGCAGGCTGATCTGTATCAGCAGTTACTCGCTTTTGTGCGGGTACCACTGCAAGCCCTGCTCGGCAGTTTCTTCATCCTGGGCCGCCTGGCATTCAAACCGGCACCTGCCCATCCAGCCGTAACGGGAGCACTGCGTGGCGTGCTGCTGGCCAGCCCGCTACTGCTGGTGTTCAGCCTGCTGTTTGCCACAGCCGATGTCACTTTTGAAAATTACCTGTCACAACTGCCAGGATTGTTTTCGCTGACTACGCTGCAACATCTGCTGCTGGTGTTGGTACTGGGCTGGCTTGCGCTCGGCCTGCTCGCCGCCGCCTGGCAAGCTCGCACCACCCACCCGAGCCGGACGCTAACCGTGAAGCTTGGCAACGCTGAAACGTTGATGATGATGGGATTGCTGGCATTGTTGTTCTTGGCATTTGCGGGTTTGCAGCTGAGTCATCTGTTACATGACGGTGCCGGCATTGCGCAAACGACCGGGCTCACCATTGCCGAATACGCCCGCCATGGATTCTTCCAGTTGCTGTTCATAGCCGCACTGGCACTGGCGATGCTGCTATTGCTGTCCGGATGTTGCAGCAACCAGCGTCTGTTTGCAGGTTTTGCCGGTCTGCTGCTTGTATGCGTGCTGATCGTACTGGCCTCAGCTGTACAGCGCATGTTGTTCTACCTTGACAGTTTCGGCCTCAGCATTGACCGGGTGATAGCCAGCATGGTGATGCTGTGGCTGTGTGGCAGCCTGCTGTTGTTCGCGGCGACAGTACTGCGCAACCGGCCAGCGGGGTTTGTGTCGAGCGTGATCACTCTGGGTATTGGAGTGTGTTTCGGGCTGACCCTGCTGAACCCGGCGGCGCTGGTGACACGGGTGAACATCGAACGCTCCCTGAGGCAACAGCAAGCGCTGGATGCCGACTACCTGTTCAAACTTGGCGCCGATGCAGTGCCAGACTTGCTGGCCTATTTCCCGCAATTACCCTCCACCACCCAATGCGAACTTGGCATGGCCTTGCTGGCAAACTGGGTGGGCAGCAACAATAGCAATGCGCTGCATCTGCAGGACTGGCGACACTGGAATCGTGCTTACCATCTCGCCCAATCCCTGGTGCAAGCCAACAGTCAGCAGTTACTGGTTGCTGCCCAACGCACCGGCAATCGTTATTACAGCAGCATTGGAAATCTTACCGAATTAGCGCCCGGCGGTCTCAAATGCCAGTAACACCACGCACGCAGCTAGTGGTCGAGTTTGTTCAAAAATGCACTGACGGGTTTTCTATAACTTTGAGAGCTTCATCACCTTTGTTGGCGCTTATCACTTGGAAACCTGACTGTTGCAGTGCAGCCATGATGGTGGTCAATACAGCCAGTTGGCCATCTACTGCCAGTATGATGCGGGCCAATGTCTGGAAGCTCAGCAATTTGCGCACCAGCCATAACACCGTAAACAGCAGGGTAGCCGCACATACCTCGACCACCATTGTGCTCACTGTGTCATGGACAATCGCATTCATCAGCACCAGAAGGCTGAGCAGGGGCACGCCAAAGGCGGCGATCATCAGCGCCTTGCCAGCACTTCCCTGCCCAAGCGCTCCAGCGGTGTACCGCCTTGCAAAGTGGAGCTCACTACTGATTTATTTGGCTTCAGCCATTTGTTTCATGACCTTGAGCAGTCCTTCAAACTGGGTGCGACGGCGCGCGACATCGGCGTCCTTGGCAGCCTGGTCGGCTTTGTCTGATTCATCCACCATCAGGGTGTAGAGAATTTTGGAGCTGGTACTGCTGACCGGCTTGGCTTCCATGAAACCGTGGTACTGATCGTAGAACTTGCCCTCAACCACCGGCTGGGCATAGCCATAGGACAAATCGGTTTTCCCCACCAGGATTTCCTTGATACGGCCTTTGGCCAGAGACCTGACCGTGCCGATGCCACCATTGCCGGAAACAATCTCGCAATCCAGTTGCGGGGCCCACTTGGCGATATCGCAGTACGCTCCCACTTTGGCCCACACTTCAGCGGCTGGCTTGGCAACATCGATTTCCATTTTGATGGTGGCATATTCAGGGGCTGCCTGGGTGGACAGTGAAACAGCCAGTGCAAGTAATGCAGTGATTGGGCGATACATGTCTTTTCCTCTGGAAATGGATAAATTGTGAATTAAGTGTGCACACGGCGCCGCAAGTATCCAACGGACTGCCCAGTGGCATTGCGGTGGCCAGTATAGAGCAGGCGTGGCGAACGCAAATAGCTGCACGCTTGATTTCTTGGAACTTTCACTTGCCAAGTCATTCGATGTAAGTGCAACTCGGTTTATACTCGGCGCCGACGTCACAAATTATAACCAGGGGAACACAATGGCCAGCCACAGCTTGCATTCAGCCATGGTTTTCGTAATGGGCAGCTTGTTGACTGCGCCCGTTGCATGGGCTGCCGATCAGGACCAATCCCAGTGGCATACAGTGGAGACTTATTGCTTCAAATGTCATAACACCGAAGACTGGGCCGGCAGTGTAGCTTTTGATGCGCTGTCTCCCGACAAAATCGTGCCCGAAGCTAAAACTTTTGAGGCCGCCATCCGCAAATTGCGCGGCGGGCTGATGCCACCACCAGGCAACGACCGCCCAGCCAATGCCGAGGTTGCTTCGCTGGCGAAATGGCTGGAAACCAAAATCGACAGCGCCACCACCCAGATTCCCGCCGGCAGAGTGCCATTGCACCGGCTTAATCGTCGTGAATATGCCAACGCCATTCGTGATTTGCTGGGGCTCAATATCAATGTCGAGAAGTACTTGCCCACTGACAACCTGAAGAACGGTTACGACAACAATGCCGAAGCCCTGCAAGTGTCTCCAGCTTTCGTTGACCAGTATCTCAACGCTGCCCGCAGCATCGCCCACGATGCGATTGGTGACCGGCGCCCGATACCCATCATGGAAACCTACGGCAACGTGGCTGACATGATCATTTCGCTACCTCCGCGTGGCATTGATGGTACCGGCACCCAACAGCGTCACAAGGAAGGCATGCCGTTCGGTACCCGTGGTGGTGTGACCGTTGAACACAATTTTCTGGCTGATGGCGAGTATGAACTCTCGATCGGTGACCTGGCGCTGGCGCGCGAAGTGCCCAACCTGGAGTTCGAACATACGCTGGTGGCACTGCTCGATGGCAAGGAGTTCTACCGCACGGTTATTGGCGGTGAACAAGACCACAAATGGATAGACCAGATCCTTGACGACGCCGTGGCCCAGATCAACTCGCGCCTGAAAAGCATCCGCTTTCATGCCAGCGCTGGCCAGCACACGGTGAGCGTCACTTTCGTGCAACGCACCATGGCGGAAAGTGACGAACGTTCGCCGGTGGCGGCGCTGGAAGGTGGCCAGGCCCGTGTGCCGGCGATTCATGCCCTGCAACTGCGCGGACCGCTGACTGTGACCGGCTTGAGTGAATCCGAAAGCCGCAAACGCATCTTTGTTTGCTACCCGCGTGAAACCGCCGAAGAAACTGCCTGTGCCAAAAACATCATCGTCCATATGGGAGAACGTGCATTCCGGCGCCCTCTTACCGAGCAAGACACCAATGAACTGTTGGCGTTTTACGACAAAAGCAGGAAGGGTCAGGATTTTGAGGCGAGTGTCCGCGATGCGTTAAGTGCCATCCTGGTCAGTCCACATTTTATTTATCGGGCTGAACCTGGAGCACAAGGCAAAGAAGCGCTGGCTTTGGGTGACTTTGAACTGGCGTCCAGATTGTCATTTTTCATCTGGAGCAGTGTGCCCGATGAAGAATTATTGACGCTGGCGAGCAAGGGCCAACTGCATGAGCCGGCAGTTGTGAGAAAGCAGGTAGCACGCATGCTGGCCGATCCACGCTCCAAATCGCTGGTGAAAGATTTCACTGCCCAGTGGCTGAACCTGGCGAAGCTCGATGAAATCAGACCCAATCAAGGCCTGTTCCGTTATGCCAGTGGCAGGCTCGATCCCCGCCCGATGTTCAAAGAAGAGCTGAACCTTTTTATCGACAGCGTGCTGCGCAGTGAGCAGCCGGTCACCAAACTGCTGGATGCTGACTACACCTTTCTCAATGAACGCCTGGCCATGCAGTACGGGATGGAAAACATCAAAGGCAGCAACTTCCGCAAAGTGCAACTGACTGACAACAAACGCAATGGCCTGCTGGGCAAAGGCGCCATCCTGATGCTGACCGCCAATCCCAACCGTACTTCACCGGTACTGCGCGGCGCCTGGATCCTCGACAAACTGTTGGCCACCCCGCCGGCAGCACCACCACCCAACGTGGAAGCACTGCCTGAAAACGCCGCAGGCAAACCAGCCGCTACGGTAAGGGAACGATTGGCCAAACATCGCGCCAATCCAACTTGCGGTGCCTGCCATGGCGTCATGGATCCGCTGGGGCTGGCGCTGGAAAACTTTAACACCGTGGGTCAGTTCCGCACACATGATCCGGAAACACAGACTGCAATCGACTCCTCGGGAGTGCTGCCCGATGGCAAGGCCATTAATGGCCCCGGCGACCTGGTACAGGCGCTGATGGCCCGCTCCGACATGTTCGTGCAATCCCTGACCCAGAACCTGATGACTTATGCGCTGGGTCGCGAGATCAATTACAAGGACATGCCGGCGGTACGCAAAATTGCCGGGGCTGCTGGCAAGGAAGGTAATCGTTTTGAAAGCATTGTTTACAACATCGTGACCAGCGCTGCATTCCAGATGAGAGAAAGTAATATTTCCGACCTCGGCAAAGAAGCCACACAAAAACAAGCCGCTTTGTAAAGCCATCCAATCAATCAAAGGTAACCAGGACGACAATCATGTTTATCAGCAAAAAACATCTTTCCAGAAGAACTGTCCTGAAAGGCGCTGGTGTATCTATTGCTCTCCCCTTGCTGGATGCAATGATTCCGGCCGCCACTGCGCTGGCCAATACCGCCGCTGTCGCCAGCCCGCGCCTAGTCTACGTCTACTTTCCCCATGGTGCCGTGATGCAGGATTGGGTACCCAAGCAGACCGGCAGGAATTTCGAATACTCGCGCATTCTGAAACCACTGCAATCACTGAACGACTATGTCACCGTAGTCAGCGGACTGCGCAACAAGGGCGGCGAAAGTTCCAACCCGCATGGCATCATCGAAGAAACCTGGCTGTCATGCGTGGCGCCTGACAGCAAAGACCGGGACGCCAAAGGCACCCGCGGTGTAACCGCCGACCAGTTGGCCGCCCGAGTGATCGGCAAAACCACCACACTGCCCTCGCTGGAACTGTGCGGCGAACCCGGGGGGGCGATTTCCTATCGCACACCACAGCAACCGCTGCCACTGGAAGGCAATCCCCGCAAAGTGTTCTACACAATGTTCGGACAGGGTGACAACTATGACGAGCGTATTGGCATCCTGCAGCAATCCACCAGCTTGCTGGACTATGCAAAAGAAGCCACCAATACTCTCAACAAGAAACTTGATGCGGCAGACCGCGTACTGGTCAGCAATTACCTCGATTCCATTCGGGAAGTTGAAACCCGCATCCAGAAACTGGAAGCCGGTGCCCGTGAACTGCACAACCTGCCGGATTCGCCGCTGGGGCCGCCAGACGATTTCACCGCATTGCTGGATATCCAGTTTGAAATGATGGCGCTGGCGTTCCAGACCAACCAAACCCGCATCGCCACCATGCGCATGGTGAAGGAAGCCAGTATGCGTGTGTATGCCAACATCGGAGTGGATGAAGCTTTCCATCCACTGTCACATCACCAGAACCTGCCGGAGAAATTCGAGAAACTGATATTGGTGCAGGCTTACCACACTTCGCGCATGGCGAAATTTGCCGAGCGCCTGAAGAGCATCCCCGATGGTGAAGGCTCGATCCTCGACAACTCCATCATTCTGTTCGGCAGCAACATGAGCAACAGTGACCGTCACAACAATGATCCACTGCCTTCAGTGCTGATCGGCAAAGGCGGCGGCATTAAAGGTGGCCAGCATTTGCATTATCCGCAAGACACACCGCACGCGCAGCTGCTGCACACGATGCTGGATCGCGCCGGCGTTCACGTAGACAGCTTTGCCGACAGCCCCGGCCCCTTCTCGGAAGTGTAAGCATGAAATCTGTTGGCAATTTGCTGAAGGCAACAACCCTGGGTGTACTGATCCTCTGCACAAGCCCTGCCGTGCTGGCGATCGAAGTACCTGCCGATGCCGGCGCCAGCTGGCGCGGCCCCGATGGCAGTACCGCGCTGCAATGGGCGGTATATAAAGGTGACCTCGTCAAAGTGAAACTGCTGCTTACACAGGGGGCTGATGTCGCTGCCGTCAACAATTACGGTGCCAATGCGATGCAGTTGGCTGCCGAAGTGGCTGACCCCAACATGCTGAAATTACTGCTGGATGCTGGCGCCAACGCCGACTCCCCCAATCCTGAAGGACAAACCGCCTTGATGCTGGTCGCACGTACCGGCAATGTGGAAGCCGCCAAATTGCTGGTGAAACACAAAGCCACCCTTGATGCACGTGAACAGTTTGGCGAACAGACCGCGCTGATGTGGGCCACTGCCCGCCGCCATCCCGAGATGATGCAGTTCCTTATCGAAAAAGGTGCTGATGTGAATGCCCGCTCGAAATGGCGCGATTATCAACGCCACCTCACTGCGGAAAGCCGCGCCAAGAATCTGGATTCAGGCGGGCTGACGCCGCTGCTGTACGCGATCCGCGAAAACTGCGTGGCCTGCGTCAAATTGCTGCTTGATAAAAAAGCTGACGTGAACCTGCCCGATCCTGACGGCGTATCGCCGCTGCTGCTTTCCATCCTCAATACCAACTGGGATATCTCCAAACTGTTGCTGGACGCAGGTGCCGATGTTGACCAATGGGACATGTACGGCCAGGCTCCGCTGTTTGCAGTGGCCGGTCGCTCTGGTAGTGGCGGCGGGGGCGGCGGTTTCGGACGCGGCGGCGGTGGCGGCTCAACCAGCGACAAACTGAACGCGCAAAATGGCAGCGACATCCTGAAAATACTGATTGAACATGGCGCCAACGTGAACATGCAACTGTTCATGCGTCCCGCCAAACAACGGGGTGGCGGGACTTCACGCGGAACTACTCCGCTGCATAACGCCGTCGGCAGTGGTGACATTGAAACCGTCAAACAACTGATTGCCCATGGTGCTGATGTGAACCTGAATGATGCCGACAATGAATCCGCGCTGATGCTGGCCATGCAGAGCCGCAACGAGCAAACAGCCCTGTTGATCATGGATGAGCTGAAAAAAGCCGGCATGGAACCCAATTCCAACGCGCTCTATCACCACCTGCAACGCACACGTGGGGGCACAGCTTTGCATTATGCTGTTCGCGCCGGCTGGAAACGCGCAATCGACAAACTGGTGAGCTTTGGCATTGATCTCAACCTCAAGGACCCGGATGGACTCACAGCGCTAGATTATGCAATGGCGCGCGGCTACATTCCGTTTCTGCAAATGCGCCAACCGGCCCGCAAGGATATTGCTGAGCAATTGCGCAAGGCCGGCGCCACCGTAGAGCTGGAGAAAGAACCGTTCTGGCCACCGGTAGGCCCGCCCATCGGCTACGAGGCCACCATCTGGCCGCTGTAGTAGCTGCCTGGGTTCCGGCAAAGTTCCGTCCATAATTCCAGCAGTCGTAATTTTTGGAGATACAAGAACGTGATTCGTCGCAAGTTGCTGCAGGTTTCTGCTGTTTTTATGGCCACTCTCGGTGCCGGACTGTTGGCTAATCTTCTGCAAGCGGCCACTGCTGATGACATCAAGGTTAGCGAATTGAAACCTGGTGTTTATCTGTTCCAAAGTGCCGGCAGCAATGTGGTAGCAATGACAGGCAAAGACGGAGCTCTGGTGATTGATGGGGGACTGCCCGAACACAGTGAGGCACTGTACAAGGCTATCCAGCAGGCTACAGGAAGCAAACGCATCAACACCCTCTTCAATACCCACTGGCATCCTGAGCAGCTCGGCTTGAATCAACATGCCAGTCGTGATGGCGCCACCATCATTGCCCACGAACAGACGCTGATGTTTCTCAAGCACAAAGTCAGTTCGCCTCTGGTGAAAGGCAGCTTTGGTCCTGTCCCGGAAAAAGAACGCCCCAGCAAGACTTTCAAAACAGAAGGCAGCCTAGAGTTTGACGGCCACAAAATTGAATACGGTTATTTACCCGCCGCCCATACCAACGGCGATCTTTATGTATATTTCCGCGATTTGAACCTGCTGGTAGCTGGCGGCGCTGTGGGCTCGGATAGCTGGCCGCTGGTGGATTTCCGCAACGGCGCTTTCATTGGCGGCGTCGTGCGCGCGCACGAAAAACTGGCGGCGCTGGTGCAGGCTGACACTATGGTGATCCCGGCAACCGGACGTCCGATGTCCGGTGCCGATATCGTGACCCAGCGCGAAATGTACGAAAAGTTGTTTGTGGATCTCAATGCCCTCATGAACAAAGGCATGGGCTTCAACGACATCGTGGCCACCAATCCACTCAAAGGCTTTGAAAGCCGCTATGGTGACCCGTCGGTTTTTCTGGACGGCATTTACCGCAGCATGGAAATGGCCTACGTGCCGGACTGAGCGCCGGCACTACCCACGCACTCCCACAGCGCCCGCTCCCAGCTACTTTGACAGTAAGCCCTGATAGCTTGCCGCATTGAAGCCGAGCAGCAGGGCAGAGCCGCTATCAATGACCGGCCGCCTGATGACAGACGGCTGAGCCTGCATCAGCTTGACAGCCAGGCTTTGATTCAAATTGCTGCGGGCGGATTCATCCAGCTTGCGCCAGGTGGTGCCGCGCTGATTAAGCACCTGTTCAAAGCCGAATTCATCACACCAACGCCCCAGCGTTACCGCGTCTATTCCGGCTTTTTTGTAATCATGGAAGTGATAGTCGATGCCATGCTGCTCAAGCCAGGCTCTCGCCTTTTTGACAGTGTCGCAATTGGGAATGCCATAAAGAGTAAGCATGTCAGGATTCCTGGATTATCCGGCTGACGGCAGCGTCTGATTTGCCTTTATCGAGCGTTTGCCTGATACGGTTGGCCAAGGCATTGAACGAATAGGGTTTGGTAGGAAAATTCACGTTGGGATCAAGCCGGCCTTATTCAGTGGGGTTCCTGACAATTCTCGCGGCCAGGACCACCTTGCTGCGGCCACGAGCATAGCAACCGTGTCGACGACACCGCGCCATCGCTGATCTCGACACTATGAAGTTGCATGGGGGCCTGCCGGGTTTCCACCCAGCGATCCAGCGCATACAACAAGTCATTATCCGCATCCGGTTGCGGCGCCTGATTGGAGGCATTACCAAAGACAGTGGCGCCATTACCTCCTCCGCAATGCCCCATGCCGGGCACCAAAAACAAGCGGTAGAAATCATCTACTGTCTGCGCGCCCATCTGCTTCCTGACTTTTTCAAAATAGTTGATCGAATCAACTGGACTCACAGTCGCATCACTCCAGCCATGGTAAACAATGAGCTTGCCGCCATGGTTGTGAAAAGCAGAAAGATCAGGATTGACCGAGTCCACCACCGCGCCCAGCAGTTGGTCAGCCCTGCGGATTTCCTCAACAAAATCGAATTTCCACACATCGAAATCATCGCTGTCGTCCACCCAGTAGCGCCAGAAATCGCCACGTGGCGGATTAGTGCCGAGCCAATTGCCCCAGCCACCTTCCGAGCCCGGCTGTAAACCCGGATAGATTTGCTGGCCGCTCTCCGGATCACGCAAGCCCTGATACATGTTTTCCAGTGCAGAAATTTGCGGAATCGACAAACATTGGTCGGAGGGGCCATCCTTGCAGGCCAGTCCATGAAAATCGATAAGCGCCTGCGTGCATCGGCGCGGATCTTCAATCACGCCGTCACTGCGACCATCCAGCGCATCACATTTTTCCTGCACCCGCTCACGCACCAAAGACTGCTGTTGGGCAGTTACCAATGGCTTGTCATCGAGCGGCGAGTGATTGGTCCGATACAGCCACAAGGATTGTGCATTCCAGCGGATGCGGTTGTTGGCAGGATCCCCGGCAATCAAGCCGTCATAATCGTCAGGGTAGCGCTGCACCTCGGCCATGGCCTGATGGCCACCAGTGCTGCAGCCGTAATAATAGGAGCGCGTGGGTGCCTGTTGTGCGAGTGCGACAAGGATCTGTTTGGCAGCCACTGTGATTATGTGGATGGAGCGCTCGGCCCAATCACGTATTTTCTCGGGATGGCCGCGACCGAAGCGTACATCGCCAGCGTTCTGGCCATGGTGGCCGGTATCACCACCCACCACCGCATAACCACGCTGCAGTGCGAATATCATATCGTTGTAACTCAGGGCCGGATTGAAGCCACCATTCCCGGTACCCACCAGTTTTCCGTTCCAGGCGGCCAGCAGCGGCAACCACACTTCCATGTGGATCTCTGAATCTTCACCAGCAGACGCTACCGCCTTTACCCGGCAAAAAACCAGCGGTGCCGGATTGTTATCATTGTCAGGTGATGGCAGCTCCGCCGGCCAATGTGCAGCATCCACGGCAATCACAGACTCCACTTGCAAACTGGCACCCGTGAGCGGCAACAGTGCTTCGGCCTGGCACCTGGCCCCAGATGCAACTCCTGATTGCTGTGCACTGCTTGTGCTAATCCACAGCAGCAGTACCGCCGGCAGCAGCCGAGGCAGGGACGGAAATGAATATTTCATGGCTCACCCGAAAAGCTGATCATCCTGCTAACCAGGGCTTGTACGCTTCACTCGTTTCAGCACTACCCGCTTCCACCATACGACTACGCCACTGACCAGGATCAGTGTCGGCAGAAAACTGGCCAAGATCCACAGCCAACGCGTCAAAGCCGTTTCACCGAAGCGCGCAAAATGCACTGACCGGAAAAAATGCAACCAGCTGTTGGGGCGATGGCCGTCAGTGAGATCATTGTCCAGCCAGTCAACCAGATGATCCACTATTACCGGAAACCCCAGTTGAAAACCGGATACGCCCCACGCCAGCATCAACAGCAGTGACCAGAATCCGAGAAATGAGTGCAATTGCCACATCAGTCCGCGCTTGCTCTTGGGCAAGATTACAAATCCTTCATACCAGCGTGCGCGTCCCTGCCACCACAGAACAAGTCCACTGAGGCTCATCAGCACAAACAACAAACCTCCCACACCATTCACCTGTCGCCCCAGGCGGCGACCCAGGGTTAACTCCGCATGCACATTCGCCAGCCACTCCACCGTTTTCACCGGCCACGGATTGGTAATACCCAAATCTTCGCCGGTGAACTGGTTGAAATAGTGGGAATAGATCTTGCCGTCCTTGTTCAGAACGATATAGGTGGCATGATTACGTTCGCCCAAAGGAGAAGGAAAGGTATAACCAATTTCATAACCGGCATAAACCTCGGCCGCTTTTCTGGCAATCTCGTCGTCAGTCATCATCACTGCATCCGCCGGTGGATTGATGTTCTTGGGCTCGAACCAGCTGTAAAACGGTGATTTCAGCAGCAAGGCGCTGCCGCTGAGACTAATAAGCAATACATAGAAGCCAAAGCCGATACCCAGCCACAGATGGATCTGGAACAGGAGTTTGCGGAACCAAAGTGTTTGTGGCGCCAGCAGGGCGCGTTGCCAAGTATTCATAAGGATCATTGCCAGTAACAGGTCTGTTGCAAGTGTGCAGCTTGCCGCTACCAAAGCCAACCACATCTTATTGCACAGACTCAATCGGGAGTCGACAATGAAAAGAAACAGCAAAAGAGCTTGGGATTGGCCAAAGCCCGCCATCGGCAATCGGGGTCTCGCCTTGCCGGCCCAGCTCACCAACTTGCTCAAGCGCGTGACCGGTCAGTGAGCCCGCATGAATAGTCGGCAGGCCCGCTGGTCCGGCGCCAGCGTGCAATACGCGGCTGCGATTCACTGGCAGACCCCAAGAATTGCAATACTATGCTTTCCCAGTAAAGCACCACTTCTAACCGGATGCTACGATGATCAACTATGCACGCTTGTTGTTCTTGGCCCCGCTGCTACTGGCTTCGCTGATTTCTACCCCACTGAGCGCGCAACCGGCTCCACAGCCACAAGTTGCCGCCCCGCGGCCGGGTGCTGGCAACCAGATCCGCCAGATCAAAGGTGATCTGTACCGGGCCAGCAGTGGTGGCTGGCATTCCATTTTCCTGGTGACCCCCAAAGGCATCATTCTGGCCGATCCGCTCAACCTGGCATTTGCCACCTGGCTGAAACCGCAACTGGATGAACGTTTTCATGTGCCAGTGCGTTATGTGATTTACAGCCACAGCCATTTTGATCATGCGTCCGGTGCCAAGGTGTTTGCCGATACTGCCACCATCATTGCGCACGAAGGTGTGGCCACGAATATGGACGGTCGCTATCCCCAGATGCCCGGCGACATGATCGACCGCAATAACAATGGCCTGATCGATCGCGAAGACATCATGATTCCCACCACTGCCGATCCGGGCATTTGCGGCATGAGTGCCGGTTTTTTTGATCAGACCGACCTGAACAAGGATGGCATCGTCACCCCGGCCGAACTGCAGGTGGATATCGTCAAGCCGGACTTGTACTACTCCGAACGCATGACACTGACACTCGGCGGCAAGACGGTGGAACTGCTGCATCCCGGCAAGAATCACGGCAACGATATGACTGTGGCGTACTTTCCGGAAGAGCGCGTGGTGTTTGCCACCGACATGATTGCGGATGCCCTGGTCAGAACCGACCTCCACTCCCTGCCCAGTGCCTGCGGCCCGTTCGATGGCACACCGCTGGCCGAATGGATCAATTCCTATAAGGCAGTACAAGTGCTGGACTTTGAGCTCTTCGCCGGCGGACATGGCGATGTCTACAACAAAGCCGATATCGCTGCGCCCATTGAGTTCCTGGAAGACCTGCAAGCAGCCGTCAGCAACGGCTTGGCAAAAGGCATGTCACTGGAACAAATGAAGCAGCAGATCAAGCTGGAGAAGTATGCCAAGTGGCTGTACTACGACAAGCTGCGGGAAAAGAATATCGAAGCGGCCTATCTCAACCTAACCCGCTTCCGCTAAAGGACACCTGGCGCCACGCATCACTCCCAGCGTTGCACGCCCCAAGTCAAAATAACAAGTGAACCGCAACATGAACTACTCGGCAGCTGGAGGCGCGAGCCAGCTGGCTTCCGTAGCCAGCGGAGCGTCCAGCGTCAGCAGAAACGCCTGCAGTTGCCGCAACTCACTGGCACCTAAGCCGAGCGGATTGGCTTCATTGTGGCCGATCAGGGCGAGCGGTGCTTCGTTGTAATGAGCCAGCACTGCCGCCAGCGTGCTGATCTGGCCTTTGTGCATGTACGGGGCGGTGCCGCCGAGATTGCGCAGTGAGGGAGTGCGCATCGAACCCAGCAGTTCAGGGCCGCTACGCATGAAATTGAATTCAATGCACTGCGCGGGTTTTGCATCACTGAACACCCCTACGCAGTTGAACGGGTCGGCTCGCAGCTTTGCCAACGCACGACTGCGCCCCTGATCCGGTACCGATCCGGCCGGTGGCAATATCCCGGTATTATGAAATTCATTATTGGTGAAAAGTGGGCCATTATGGCAATCAACACAGTGAGCCTTGCCGATGAATAGCCGCAGGCCCGCGCGCTGGTCGGAGGTGAAAATATTTTCCTTGGCCGCCTCTTTCGCCAACACTGCGTCGACATAGGCATCGAAGCGGGCCGCACCTGGCAACAGCTGGCGCTGAAAGGCCGCCAGTGTTTTGCCCAGATTGGCAAAGACCCGATTGACCAACTGTCGATCTTCTTCCCGCATGTTGTCCCAGGCCGTTTGCCACGCGGGATTGGGCACCGGACCTGCATCAGCAGGAAAGCGGGCCAGATCGGAAAAATCAGGAATGGCACCGAACACAGCTGCATACTGCTCGCGATAGTAAGCATCAACTGTTAACACT
Source organism: uncultured Gammaproteobacteria bacterium (assembly GCA_903853385.1). Lineage (GTDB taxonomy): Bacteria > Pseudomonadota > Gammaproteobacteria > Pseudomonadales > Pseudohongiellaceae > CAILUG01. The sequence goes on along the minus strand of CAINTJ010000001.1, from coordinate 11,572 downwards.
CTAACCAGGCGCATGCGGTTGCCGCCATGTTCGGCCGGGTCTTCCAGCGGTGCCAAGGCCTGCGACCATTGACTGTCCTTGCGACCATCCCAATAGAACCACGGACTGTAGGCCACACCGACAAGACTGGGAGTGTTGCGGGCGGAAGCACCCACCCCACGCGCGGTGGGGAGGCCATCGGTAAAGCGGTGCTCAGGTTGATGACAGGTTGCACACGCCACCGCGCCGTTCACACTGAGCCGCTTGTCGAAAAACAAGCGCTGACCCATTCTGGCGGCTTGCACGGAATCGGCTATAAGATTGGACGGGGCAGCGGGCAACGCAGGCAACGAATGCAAACTGAGTGAGCGCAGTATGGCCAGCTCGCTCGCCGTCCATTGAGCTGTGGCAGCAAGGTGCTGCCGCCACATGAAGCCGCCAGCCATGGCCGCGACCAGTAGCAGCAATACCAACCCTTGCTTGCCGGTACGACTCATAGTGTCAGCGGAATAATGATCGTTTCGCTCGCGTTGTTTTGAGTGACAGTGACCAGCATCTCCCAGGCACCCTGCATGTGGAAGCGCACCCCTTCCACCCGGTAATCGCCGTTGCCGAGATAGGAGGTTACGACGGGGTCCGTCGGCAAACCATGGTTGTGCATGGGCATGCCACCGGACATGCTTAGCTTGGCATTCGCCACTGGCGTGCCGTTGCTGGTAGTCAAGTGCAGAGTCCAGCTATGGATTTCATTCAGCGGCACCGGATTGACAGTACTCGTGAAAGAAATTTTCAAGGCTCCACTTTGCGAAGTCCAACTCTGCAAATCCGGAGCCTGGGCCGCGCCCATCAACAAAAACAGCGGCAGTAACATCAGTATCTGCGTGTATTTGTTGGCGCCTGCCACAGCAGCACTGCGCTTGGCTTGCCAGCGCGCAAAGCCACCAGTGAACAGCCAGTAGCCCAGTTGAGCCAACACGGTCAGCGCTGCAAACAGTGGCAACATTCCCCACCCCCTGAAACCGACGCTGAACGGGAATACCGCCGAATAGATTTCACCAGTGTCGGGATGTCTGGCGCTGACAAGTCCGAGGAACGCTCCGGTTTCTGTAAAATTGTGCAGCACGGTGAATACTCCTGTTTCGATCACTGGTGACTGGTGAAATACGGTGAGGGGTTCAAGATCGCCGAGCTTGAGGACATCATCGAGTGCGGCATAACGACCCAATCCGGTTGCATCGCGGATGATGCGGAATTCGATTGGCACCAGAGCGAGACCTTTGTGGATATAGTCCATGACGAACACGGTCTCACCCGTGCCTGGCAGGTCTTCACAGAACTCGCGGTCACGACTGGCTTGTGGCTGGTATACCTTGAAATGCGCGGTATAGAAACCGATACGGATGATACATAAATCACCTTCAGGGACCACGCTGCCATGGGCCAGCGCTGCCGCAACCTGCAGTGACAGACACATTGACAGGAAAAGTTTATAAAAGGTGTTCATGGCTGGGCAGTGTAACCCCAAACGACAAAGTTCTGGACACCCAACAGGAGCTGAAAGGCTGGCATTCAGAGCTGGTGGCTAGCCATTGATGCAATCAACCCAACGCCTGCACGCAGCTGTGACCAGCAACAATGTATTTGAAGAGCGGGACCCCTGCAAAGCGCAACTCGCTTTGCAGGGGTCCTGACAAACTCAGTGCTCAGCCTTTTCAGCTTTGTGCACTTCGCTGACATGGACGCGGGCGGCCGCTTGCGGTTGACCCAGATGATCAACGCGGGTGCCGAACACATATTTGCCTTCGGACGACATCAGGCCGATCAACACCAGCAAGACCACTGGCGGACCAAGTATGGCAGTAATCAGCGCCATGCGTTCCCACATTACATGCATGAAAATCGCGATGATGAAACCGGCTTTCAACAGCATGAAGATGATGATCAGCGACCAGCGCACTATGCCATGAAACTCGAAATAATCGACCAGATAGGAAAAAGTACTGAGCACGAACAGCAGCAACCAGACTTTGAGATAAACCCCAATCGGGTGCTGCTCTGCAGTTGCTTCTGCCGGTGCAGCACCGATGGTTGCTGCGTGTGACGCTTCATGAGCCATAGGAACTCCTACCACAGATAGAAAAATGCAAAGATAAACACCCAGACCAGGTCAACGAAATGCCAGTACAGGCCGGTAATTTCGATAATGTCATAGTTGTTCTTCTTGTCGTAAACACCGTTGAGAACCTTGGTGGCCACAATCGACAGATACAGCACACCGACTGATACATGCAAACCGTGAAAACCGGTAATCATGAAGAATGCAGATCCGAACTGCGGCGCGCCGAAGGGGTTGCCCCAGGGCCGCACACCTTCTCCGATCAGTTTGGTCCATTCAAAAGCCTGCATGCCAACAAAAGAGGCACCGAACAGTGCCGTGATATACATAAGCAACGCGATCTTCTTCTTGTCGCGGAAGTGTGCATAGCGCACCGCCAGCGCCATCGTGCCGGAGCTGGTAATCAGGATGAAGGTCATGATCGCAATCAGGATCAGCGGGACAGTGTGGCCAAACAGATTGAGTGCGAACACTTCGCTTGGATAGGGCCACGGATCGGTCGTGGTCATCCTGACGCTCATGTAGCCGACCAGGAAGCAACTGAAAATAAAGGTATCGCTGATGAGGAATATCCACATCATCAACTTGCCCCACGGCACATGGAAGGCCTGTTTCTGGTCCGACCAGTCGTGGACGATGCTCTGGAGATGACCGCCGGTTTTTATCGCCTGTTCACTCATGGGTTAATCCTAGTAAGTCAACATCAGGTATAAGAAAGTAATGCAAACAACACCAGCCACACCAACAGCAGGAAGTGCCAGTACACTGCACACAATTCCACGCTCAGACTGATTTTATCCGGCGAGGTGCCAGACCAGACCCTGATGCCGGCACGCGTCCACACCCACAGTCCGCCGAGTATGTGCAGCGCGTGAATGCCGGTCAGGACATAAAAGAACGAATTGGCCGGATTGCTGGCAATGTAGTAACCCGCTGTCCGCAGTTGCTGCCATACAGCAAACTGGCCGTACACAAAGGCCAGAGTCAGCACAGCGCCTGCCGTCAGCGCCGCTTTGATACCATCTTCGCGACCATGCTTGAGCCGGTGATGTGTCCACTGCAAGACAATGCTGGCCATAAACAGCAGCAGGGTGTTGAACCATAAGGTGCCTGGCTCAGGCATTGGCCGCCAGTCTCCCACTCGCATGCGAATGAAATAGGCAATGGAGAACAGCCCGAACAACACGCCAACCACACCCAGGAAAAACCTCAGCGCGATTTTCTCTGGGACCATGACCGGGGCCTGACTGACTTCAACCGCAAGACCCTCGGCTGTCAGCGGCGTACCAATCCAGGGCTTCTCGGACAGAATGCGGAACAAATTCATCAATGTTCCTCACTGCGATTCACGTACTTGCCGGCACCGGGCAACATCACCACCTCTTCTGGCGGAATGTTCTGGGGCACAAAGTCATCTTTTGCGCCGGGAACGGCATATTCATAAGCCCAGCGGTAAACCACCGGCAGCTTTTCACCCCAATTGCCGTGATGCGGCGGCGTATCAGGAGTCTGCCATTCCAGCGAAGTAGCTTCCCATGGATTGTGACCAGCCGGCTTGCCCTTGACCAGACTCCAGATGATATTGATGATGAATACCAGCTGCATCACCCCGACAAACAATGCAGCCTGCGTGATGTTGGCATTGAGAGCCATGGCCGAATCAGGAATAAAACTGGTGGTACCAATTGCATAGTAACGACGCGGAACGCCAAGAATGCCCAGATAATGCATCGGCAAATAAATTGCGTAAGTGCCGAGGAAGGTTGCCCAGAAATGGATCTTGCCGAGGGTGACGTTGAACATCTTGCCGCTCATCTTCGGGAACCAGTGATAGATGGAAGCAAACAACACCATGATCGGCGATACTCCCATCACCATGTGAAAATGCGCCACTACGAAATAGGTATCCGATAGCGGCAAATCAATGGTGACATTGCCCAGAAAAATACCGGTCAGGCCGCCGTGGATGAAAGTAAAGATGAAACCCATCGCAAACATCATCGGCACCGTCATGCGGATGTTGCCTTGCCAAAGCGTAAGCACCCAGTTGTAGACCTTGATCGCGGTTGGTACGGCGATGATCAGCGTCGTGAAGGCGAAGAAGAAACCGAAGTAGGGATTCATGCCACTGACGTACATGTGATGAGCCCATACCACAAAACTGAGCGCACCGATGGCAACTATCGCCCACACCATCATGCGGTAACCGAAGATGTTTTTGCGAGCATGGGTGCTGAGTACATCGGACACCAGACCAAAGGCCGGCAGCGCCACGATATAAACCTCGGGATGACCAAAGAACCAGAATAAATGCTGGAACAACACCGGGCTGCCGCCTGTGTGGGCGACATTCTGGCCCAACGACTGCACCGCCGGCATAAAGAAACTGGTACCGATCAGGTTGTCGAAAGTCATCATCACCGCACTGACAAACAACGCAGGGAACGCAAACAGACCGAGGATGGTTGCTACGAATATGCCCCACACGGACAACGGCATGCGCATCATCGTCATCCCGTGCGTTCGCGCCTGCAGCACTGTAGTCACATAATTGAGGCCACCCATTGTGAAAGCGATGATGAACACAGCCAGTGAAGCCAGCATCAAAATGATGCCCATGTCAGCGCCGGGGGTACCACGCAAGATGGCCTGCGGTGGATATAGTGTCCAGCCCGCGCCGGTGGGACCGCCATGCACAAAGAAACTGGCCAGCAGTATCAATACCGACAACAGGTAGAACCAGTAGCTCAACATGTTGAGGTAGGGAAACACCATGTCACGGGCACCGATCTGCAGCGGAATCAGGTAATTGCCGAAACCGCCCAGAAACAGCGCGGTGAGCAGGTAAATCACCATGATCATGCCGTGCATCGTCACAAACTGCAGATAGTTGGAAGGATCGATGAATGCGAAAGTGTTGGGGTAACCCAGTTGCAAGCGCATCAGCCCGGACAACACCAGTGCAATCAGACCCACGAACACGGCTGTGCTGCCGTACTGGATCGCAATTACCTTGTGATCCTGGCTCCAGACGTACTTCGAGATAAAGGTGTGCGGATCGTGAAGTTCCGAAGGCTGGTCCGCTATGGGTAAGTAGGTTGTCATCTTGCTCTCCTCAACACTGCATATTCTGGTTATTGCTCACTGGCAGCCCTTCAGGTTGCTGTTTCAGCAGCCTGTGTGGAATCGCTGCATTTTTATTTCAAGGTATTGATGTAGGCCACAACATCATTGATGGCCTGGTCACCTTTCAGCGCCTGCACCATCGATGTCATCTGGTAACCGTATTCATCACCGGCATGCCCGCCGCGCACGCCGGATTTGAAATATTGCAACTGCCGGACCAGATACCAGTCGCTCATACCTGCCAGTCGGGGCGCATTGACTGCCCAGATGCCTTGACCGCTGGCATTGTGACAGACGCCGCAGGTGGGTTCGAACAGTGCGCGGCCGTTGTCAATATTACCGGTCACTGTTGTCTGCACCGGCGCCTCTGGAATAGACGATACATAGGCAGCCACGTTGGCGACCATGGCATCGGTGGCCAGCGTCTGCGCCATTGGGGCCATCTGCGGGCCATAGAGATCACCCGGCTGCGTACCCCGCACCCCATGTTTGAAATAGCCAATCTGGCGGCTGATATACCAGTCCTGTTGACCGGCGATCCTCGGCGCATTGAGTGCGATGTTGCCTTCACCGTTCACACCATGGCAGGCCGCACACACTGCATAGAATGGCTGGCCCTGGGCCGGATCACCATCGGCTTGCGCCAGTTGTTGCGTATAGGTCATCTGCTTGGCCAGCCAGTCGTTGTAGCTGGCTTGATCTTCGACCACAACCTTGCCGCGCATCGCATGGTGGGCAATGCCACACAGTTCTTCGCATAAAATATCGTAGGTGCCGGCCACGGTAGGGGTCAGCCACAAATAGGTCACCGAGCCGGGCACGAAGTCCATCTTGACGCGAAACTGGGCTACGGCAAAGTCATGCAGCACGTCCTTGGAGCGCAGCAGCATTTTCACAGGACGATTGAGCGGCAGGTGCATTTCCTGGGTGGATACCAAGATGTCATCTTGGCCATTAGGATCTTTTTCATCCATACCAAAAGAGTTTTTGGGGGTGATCAGGCGCGCATCGGCTGCACCCAGCACACCATCAGCGCCGGGATAGCGGAAGCTCCACTGCCACTGCTGGCCGATCGCCTCCACTTCATGTGCATCTGCCGGTACTTTCACGAAATCAGCCCATACAAACAGGCCCGGTGCCAGCATTGAGGCAACACCAAGGCTGGTCAGCACTGTCAGCCAGATTTCCAGCTTCTTGTTTTCGGGCTCGTATTTGGCGCGACGGTCCTTGTTGTAACGATATTTGTACACGGCATAAGCCATGAACAGATTGACCGACACAAACACGAAGCCCGTCACCCAGAAGGTTATGTTGATAGTGCTGTCGATACTGCTCCAGTTCGACGCGATCGGTGTTAGCCACCATGGACTCAGCAAATGCAACAACACGGAAATGATGACAAGGAACACGATCGCGATGATGAATGGCATGACGTTCTAATCCTTACTTAGTGGGGCTGTTTGATACTGTGAAATACAACGGGCCAGACACGCACGCGAGTCCTCACCTGCCATTTTTAGTCGAGCTGGCACAGGCCGACTAGACATGTTTTGGTTCTGAAAAAGGGTTATAGAACTGAGGATCCACACCCACAAACTGCGCTTCCGGATGCTGGCGCGTCATCATCGCGTGAACTTTTTCCTCTTCGTCGCGATGCGCGTACACCAGGATCAAGTACTTGCCTGCCTCAATATCGTTATGGAAATGCTGCAGCTTTTTGTTTTCAGTGGAGATGCCGACGAGGCCGCCCTGCCAGGCGCCAAAAAAAGTCAGCAGCAGAATCATGCCCAGATAGGCGATGGGCGGGACATTGGGGCCGAAAGGCTGGCTGACTGAAATGATGACCGCGAAGAGCAGACCTGCGATAAAGCCAATGATGGCGCCCAGCAGGCCTTCTCGGATCAAGTCCATGGTTTCAATGTAATTGCTGGAATGCAGATGCCTGCGGTTCAGGCCCTCTTCATTCTTGCTGATGATATGGATAAACCAATCATTTACGCCTGACTTGTGCAGGTCATCAGACACGCTTTCCGTTTCGGCAAGCGTAGGAGACAAATAGTAATAACACTTCATCGCAGACCCCCCTCAACTCATTTGACAGCTATGACAGTACATTCGTGAAAGACGATACTGACTTACTTCAACTGGATAAGAAGACTGTGATTCTCTGTTCTTACTGGACTTCAGACGCCTTTACAGACTGATTATTGCTGGCAAGGGCGTGCTAACAGGTAAGTACTACAAAGAGAAAAACAATTTTATTATTTTAATCATTAAGCGTTTCTTTCACTTAATGATTCTTTCGTTTTCTGATTGCATGCCCCGGTCTGATCTTTTAATTGGCTCTAAACCGGGTGCATATGTGCTCGAATATAATGGGTTCACTCAGCTTTGGCTATAGTTTTCTGCGGGCCTGCTCACCGCCTTCAGCCATTTGAGTTGGTGCGTTTTTTCCCGTTATCCCAGGCCCAGCGGGCCAATACTGCCAGCAAAATGCAAATTACCAGTGAACCGAAGGCGGACTCAATGGCTGCCAGTGTCGTCGAGACAGTCAAGGCTCGCAGCATGGAAGCAAAGGCGGCCCCGCCAGCCAGATAAAGCAGCACCGACAGTACCATCAGCAGATAGCCCAGCATTTTGACCATCATGATCGTGATCCTGGCCCGCGCCACTGCAGGCCTGTAGCAATAAAATGTCCGGTGCGAGGTTAACACAGGGCCGCACCGCACATTCAAGCCTCCGCCGCTATCGACCTGCCCCCTCATAAACGATAGGCTAGTGTTAACGGCGTGGCTCTTGCAGACTGGCCAGACTCCATACAGGGTTCACGCGATGAGTTCGTTCACGAAAGCCACGACAGACGCCGATCCTTCCCGCATGCTGCCTTTCTCTGACTACCTGGCCCTGATCAAGTTCCGACTGCTGACGCTGGTACTTGTCTCAACCTGCATGGGTTTCTTCATTGGCGCAGATGCCAACACTCCGCTCTCTTCTTTGCTCTACATCCTGCTCGGAATCACGCTGGTAGGTGGCGGCGCCAACACGCTGAACCAGTGGAAAGAGCGCAGCAATGATGCACTCATGGTGCGCACACGGGCACGCCCCCTGCCATCACAGCGACTGGCTCCCGCCAACGCGCTGTGGTTTGGTGTTGCGATCTCGGTGGCCGGCTTTGTTGTGATGGGTGCCGGCGTCAACTTGCTGACCTTGCTGCTGGGCTTTATATCGTGGTCCAGCTATCTCTTTATATACACTCCCCTGAAAATACGTTCGCCGGTGAATACCTGGGTGGGTGCAGTGCCCGGCGCAATCCCGGCCATCCTCGGCTGTACCGCCGCTACCGCAACCCTCAATGACGCCGCCACTGCGCTGTTCCTGATTCTTTATGTGTGGCAAATGCCGCATTTTTTTGCGATTTCCTGGGTTTATCGGGAAGACTATCTGCGCGGCGGCTTCCGCATGCTGTCCTGGAACGATGAAGCGGGCAAGCGCACAGCCACCAACATTCTGCTTCATACCGTGATCCTGCTTCCGGTCAGCACCGGACTATATCTGGTTGGCCACTCGGGTCTGGTCTATCTGGGGATCACGCTGGCCAGTGGCCTGGCGTTTCTTGCAGTTGCCTTGCAGTTTTTTTTCAACATAAGCAAACAAGGTGCGAAGCGCGTGTTTCATTACTCCATTGTCTATCTGCCGCTGCTGTTCATCGCCATCATCGCTGACAAACTGTTCTACTCTTGAATCCAGAGCCTGTGATGAAAACCCGCACACAACTAAGCTTCGGCCGACTGACCATTCGCATCAACCTGCTGGTATTGATATGTGTACTGCTGACCATGAGCGGCCTGGTGCGGCTTGGCATCTGGCAGCTGGGCCGCGCGCAGGAAAAAATTGCGCAGCTGGACTCCTACAAGGAATCCGGCCAGCTGCATGCCACCCCGCTTTCTGAAGTTCCCACCGCGGGTATCAAATTCGACACTCTGCAGCACCAGAATCGTCATGTTGCGTTGCACGGCGAATACCTGAACGATCAGTCGATATTCCTGATTTACCAGACTTACGAAAACCAGATCGGCTGGGAGATCGTTACGCCGTTCCGACTGGAAGGCCAGAATCTGATTGCGCTGGTCAGCCGCGGCTGGAGCGGAATTGAAGCTTACGAGGAGCTGGCCGCCAATCTGCCGGCAATCAGCGGCACGCTTGACGTTGAAGGCCAGATCTTTGTGCCCACCGCCAGCATGGCCGCCAAATCCAACGGACATTACGAGATTAAATGGCCACTGGTGCTGCGTTACCTTAACCCGGAAGAACTCGCGCCGCAGTTCGATGCGCCACTGTTTCCCTATGTAATCCGGCTTGCTGAAGGACAAAGCGGGGCATTGGTCAGGCACTGGCCAACTGTCAGTGCAGACTCCGGCCGCAACTTTTCCTATGCGCTGCAATGGTTTGCCATGGCCATTGCGGTACTGCTGGTCAGTCTGATTCTCAGCAGCAATGTCTTGCAGCTCATGCAAAAGTCGCGCAAACCATTGTAAAGCTGCTGCCGATTAAGCAGTATCGCTTCGTGATGCGCGTTTAGGCGTGCACCAGCGCTCTTGTTGTGCACTCATTTTCAAACGGAGTCCGACCATGACAAACGTACGACCAACCCCCGATCTGGACAGCAAACAGGATGACAGTGATGCCGATGCTTTTGCAGTGTTGTTCCTGCTGGTAATAGTTGCGGCTACGATTGTCTATTACATCAGCCACTAGCCACCATCAAGGCCACTGCACTCTTACCGATTGTTCTGGCGAGCATTGCTCACCGCACAAAAATAATTACGGCAACACAGCCGCATGCTGCGCCGCATAATGCTGGCGTAGCAGATCCTTGCCATAGTCATTGCCGTTGGGCGTGCGTACCACAGTGTGGACATGCTCATGGTAAGGCGCATTGGGATCAAACAAATGGCGCAAACCCACCGGTCGCTGATGATCAAATTCAATCAACAACACCGGGCTGTGGATGCGATAGTAAAACACGCTGTCGGCGGCAGTCTTGCCGATCCACGCAAAATACGTGCGATCCAGTTGCGCCTTTACTTCCTCCATTTTCACTTTGGCATGACCCTCATCCATGTTGCCGATGTAGAGGCTGATCAATGCCAGCAACTGCGCCTGCTGCGTCTTGCTTAACGATTTGGCGGGAATGCCGGCATAATCGAGCACCACATTGTCTTGCCAGGCCTCGGTCAGGTTTTCGTCGCCGGTTTTGTCAAACTTCAGGATGGCCTGCTTGCGCTGACCGGCATCCAGCGCATTGACGAAGCTCAGTGCCTGGTTCTGTTCGTCCTGCAGAATCGTGGTGCCCTTGTATTTGCCGGTAGTGGCAGTTACCGGTTCCGAGCCGGCAAAAAACGGTGTCATCACCACCTGATCGCCCAGCACAAAATAGTTGATCACCGCATGATGGCCGTCGAACTGGAAACCCCATGGCTCAGTAGTGCTGGGCTTGCCCATGACGGTCATGAAGTACTGGCCTTCACCATATTCATCGAAATTGCCGTCAGCCATCTCCGCCAGTGTCGTGTTGAGTTTCATGATGTCACGCGTCTGCCGCAGACCCTTGGCACTGAGCGCTGCCCGCAACACACCCAGTGCAGCATCACGCTGGAGCTGGGTCATTTGATCGAAACTCACTCCCTGCCGCACATAGAAACTCTGGTTCATCCACTTGCGCCATTCATCGTTGTCCGCCGAGTAAACAGTGCGGGCGCGCTGTTCCGGCGTGAGCGTGGCCAGAAAGCTGTCAGTGGCATCGCGCACCGCCAGTGTCGACACCCCGCTGGCATGGATATGAAACAGCCCCGGCTCGATAGTGCCCTTGGCCGTAATACCCTTGAACGGTTGCGCCAGTCCTTGCTGCTCGGCGACCACCGATAGCTGCTTGAGCACTGCTGGCGGCCGCTTGGGTGGGGCCGGTGGTCGTGCTTGCGACCATACCTGGGCACTGAGCAAGCCAGTACCGGCAAAGGCGAGAGCAAGCAAAAGTTTGGGTGCTGATAGCGTTTTCATAGTGGCCTCCCCTATCTGTAGCGAACGCCAAGAATACCTGATAAGAGCAGCTGGAATCCCGCAGTTCATGATGGGTTTTACCCCGATATGACCGCGCGGGTTCTGAACGGTTTGATAATGCCGTTGATTTCGATGCCGAGCAGCATCAAGTACTGGCCGCTGTCGTAGTCCCAGAATTCCCAAGGTGTGGGCTGGTTAAGCCCGGCGCTGCTGCAAGCACTGGACAGGCCGAAAGGAATCGAGCCATCTCATCAAATTGATGTCTGAGATCCCGCAGCCTGGCAACTACTCAGG